>JAWWPG010000030.1:0-84834 GCA_033850885.1 Nocardioidaceae bacterium | reverse complement strand
GTGTCACCCTTCGCACCCTGGGGACCGACCGCGCCGTCTGCTCCGGTGGCTCCGGTGTCACCCTTGAGACCCTGGATGCCTTGGGCACCCGTGGCTCCGGTGTCACCCTTGGCGCCGGTCGCACCGTTGGTGCCGGCAGCACCGGCAGCGCCAGTGTCACCCTTCGGCCCGGTGGCTCCAGTAGCACCGGTAGCACCCTGGTCACCCTTCGCGCCGGTCGCACCCGTAGCACCGTTAGTGCCGTTAGTTCCATTCAGGCCGTCAGCCCCAGCTGGACCAGCGGGACCGCGCGCTCCAACGTCACCTTGGACGCCCTGAGCACCGGTGGCGCCAGTCGCACCAGTGGCGCCAGCGGGGCCGGTGGCTCCGGTTGCGCCCTTAGCTCCCGTAGCACCTGTTGCTCCCGTAGCACCCGTAGCGCCGGTGGCGCCTCGAGGTCCGGTAGCACCCGTAGCGCCGGTGGGGCCCTGAGCACCCGTGGCGCCGGTAGCGCCTCTAGGTCCGGTGGGACCAGCAGGACCTTGCGGGCCAACGGGGCCCTGCTGGTTCCACTGGACCGCCACTTCGGTCGACCTACACGATGTCTTGGACGCGTCGATGATGCGGACGGTGCCGTCTGACTTGAGATAGCAGGCATTGATCGTGCCGTTGCTACTTGGGATGGAAGCTTGCGCGGCGGTCACGCCGCACAGCAGGGCGATGGTGGCGCCGCCCCCGATGAGAAGTTTCGTGGTCGACCTCATGCGGCCGTTCTTTGCCTTAACGCGATTGGACAAGGTCCCCAGCTCTCTCCATGACGGATGGCGTGGGATCCCCCCCACTTGTTCTCCGGGTTAAGTGATAGTGCCTTGTAAACGTCCGACTGGGCTATCAGGCGCTAAAGATTCGCGTCTCCACCGTGTGACCGCCGCGCTTCTCACCGACCTTTGACGCGCGACCTGGCTTCCTGAACGAAGAAGAATTCGTGGTGCTGGAGCGCTTTCCTCCTGGTCCTGCGATGGGCAAACGTCGACAAAGCAGGGCTCGCTCCCGCGATGGCTGCTGAGGCCAGGGCAGGGAGCGTACCTTGCAACGCTGCAGAAATACCGAGAAACGGGCCGGCGTAGGCTGTGAGGTCCCCAAGTACATCGTCGAAGAACACGCTCCGCAGCTGTGCCTCGCGAGACAACTCCTCGACCTCCTGTATGGCGGGCGCAATGCGTATGCGCCAAATACTCTCGAAATATGCATCAAAATCCTCCTCGAGCGGATGACTATCCGCTGCAAGTGACAGTTCTGCCATTGCAGATCTGAATCGACGCAACGACTCTGCCAGGTGGTTTCTCAGATCTGCAACCACATCCCACGTCTCCGATGTGCGTGGAGAAGGGAGACCACTCAATATGGCGGTGCTCAACGAGGCCTCAGTCATTCGTCTGGCGACCCATCCTTTGATCTCTGCACCAGCGACTGCTCGGGCAGGGTTGCTCAATAGCCTCGACTTATCATCGAGTAATGCGTAGTTTCCCGGTCTCCGGGCGTGTTCTAGATAGGCTCCGAGGAGCCATTGAGGTATGACCTCGGCCCGGGCATCGCTCTCCAAGTGGAACGCCGCCTCCCAGATGTCTTCGTCTAGTGGCGGAAGGTTCGTTCGGAAGAATCCCCCTACATCGAGCTCGTACGCGCCACCCTTGAGAAGTGCTAGCAAACACGATATTGCCCGAACGGCCTCGGTTTCGTCGCCAGCCTCCAAAGCGCTTCGGGCAGTCGATACATACTGGTTTGCCAAACTATAAAACACGCCTGGAGCATAGGGCCCATAGTCCATCATTGTGGGGTTTTCGTTAGGAAACCGAGCTTGCCAGGTTGCGTCAAGGTACCCGCTATCTAAAGCGTGGAACGCACACGCATCGGGAAGCGCTTCCATAAGCTTGAAGTAATCGCTCATTTCTATAACATCGTCAGACCGCGGGCATATGACTGTCACCCTATCTGCATAGAGAAGGGCAGGCATTAAAGCCCGAGCTCCAGTCGACAACGCACCACGGGGAGCCGCTGGGAGCCACCCAACCACGATCTCGAGCCCGTCAGCGGCCAAGGTGCAACGCCATTCTAACTTGTGCCCATGTGGGGATACGGGTATCGCAAAGCACCGATCGTGACGGCCATGCCCGCCATTCGAGCCCAGCTAGCCAGTCGGTTACCAAACAAGAGCCCAGGTACAAAATCCTATGATATGTCAAGGGGGATCTTGGTCTGGCCCCACGTTCGTGCTCTGACGCACCAACGCCTCCTCCAGGATGATTGTGGTTCGCGCATGGGGCCGCACTCCGCGATACAGGATGTCAGCGATCCGACGAGCACTTCGCCCTGTCATGGTTGCTAAGCGAGCAGCTCCGATGGCCCGCAGCCTTTGCAGTGAGCTGTCATCGGGCACGTGGTCTGCCGGTCGTTGGTGCACAAGCACCGCGGGACTCACGTGCGGGTCCTCGGCCATGCCTGCGATTCGGTCCTCAATGTCGTTGGCTTCCTTGCCAGTGATTGTTAGGTCATGCAACTGGACGTGGCGTCGACACAGCTGCCCACGTGATGATCGGTCGGCAGGCTGTCCGTCGGGGCCACTGGATTTGGCTTCGCGGTGGCTGAAGTAGGTGGAGGCGATGACTCCGTAGCTGTCGACGAGGGCGCGACTTGGCCGGGCCGGGTCGGCGCTGATCTTTATCCGATCCTCTGGGTGGGCAAGGTCTATCCAGCCGAGCTTGTCCCAGCGCTTGCGATCCCTCTCGAAGGGAGCCACCAGCCGGCCGGCGGCTTCGTCGCTTGAAGTGTCGGCACCGGGGGCGTGCAGGAGGAACCCGAACGGCTTGATCTGATTGCGGTATTCCTTGCCATGGTTGTACCGCCTAAGGGCTTCCCACGTGGCGGGGGCAGTGATGGCGACCCTTCCCAAGGCCACCCTCTCGTACCATTCAGGCCGGTCGCCGAGGCATATCCCCAGGCGTAGCGCAAGCTCGCGTTCCCACAGTTGCACGATCCAGTCGCGGTCGTCGCTGCCGGGGTCGGTGGGGTTGAGGAGGTGGCCCAGGCCGTGACTGCACGGCTCATGCTCATCGGCGGGCACAAGTCTCGGACGCCCCTCTTCGTCATACCGGTAGAGGGCGTACCGCTTCGCGGCGACGGCATAGCAGTAGGCGTCGAGCTCGTGTTTGAGGATGCTGCCCGCCACGACGTCGCGGTGGTAGGGGCTGAGGGCGCTGAACCGTTCCCGGATGGCGGCGACCTGACCGGCGGTCAGGGCGCGGACGCAGTCCCGTCCGGCCTCATCACGATGATCCCCTCCCTCGCAAGGCACGAGGCCACCGAGGGGTGTGGAGACGACGGCCATGGAGTCGGTGTCGGCGAAGGCCCAAGCGCCCCCGGCGTCGATGACACATCGTTCAAGGATGGCAACCATGAGGCGGGCCCCGCTGGTGATCACCGCGGCGAGAGGTGGGCAGGCGTATCTGCCGGGATCCTCCGGAGCTCCGACCTCGGCGACGAACGGGTCTTCTGCGCTGTAGACGGTGACCTCCGCCCGCTGCCCCTTGGGGAGGTCTTGCCGGTTGTGTTCGGCGTAGATGCCGTAGCCGCCGGCATTCGAGGTGATCTTGAGGAACATCCGGATCCGCTTCACTACCTCCGCTGGAAGGGCCTCATCGGCCAGGAGGGCCTGGCGGTGCTGGATCATGGCGGGCCAGCACGCGTCGACATGCGGGTCGATCACCCGACCGCCAGGCATCGTCCAGGGTCGCAACCCAGGCAGCCGCCCCTTGGAAGTGAGGCGGATCGCGCGGAGCACCTTGGGTGGCTTGCCGGTCAGCAGGGTCGAGGCTATGAGGTCGGGGATGGTGTACCAGAGAGGGGTGGAGCTGGTGAGGTAGTTGACGCCGATGTTCCAGCTGGGCTTACGGTCGTCATACCGCGCCCGCACCGGCAGGATGTCGGCGTCAGGCTCGACCAGCGCCACCCCGACCAGCTCCGGCCAGAGTGCCGGATCGAATGTGCCGTCCAGCGTCACGTCCGCCAGCAGTGCGCGAACGTCGTCGGTGGCGTCCTCGTGACCGACCTGCTCCGCGATGCTGTACCGGTGGATGTCCATCAAAGCGAACAGGGTCGGGTACATGGACAGGAAGTCGAGCAGCGACACTGGCACCTCGGTGTGCCTGATCCGGCACTCGGCGCGGCCGCCGTAGAAGGCCGACATGAAGTACCCCTGCACCTCTGCCGGAATCTCAGTGGGCCGCTGACGGTGCGGGACGATGCCCTGCGCCGCCAGCGCCGCCTTCGCCAACGACGCTGGGCTGAACGCCCGCGAGGCCGTGATCGGCATGTCGAGAGCCGCGAGCTCGACGACACACCGCTGGTACAGCCTGAAGGTCGCCTCGACGTCGGTCCGGCAGTAGTCGACGTACTCGGGTGTGATGACCCCGTGCCCGCCAGGGTCGGCCTTCCCGGGGAGCCCGAACGCGGCACAGCCCGACGCCAACGAATGCCCGGCCGCGGTCAGGGCGAAGGTCAGAGTCCGCAGGTCGACGAAGTCACCGTCCCACCCAACGGCGGCCTGGTAGGCCTTCCCGAAGTGGATGAACGCGGCATGGCTGTTGACGTGCTTCACGAGGACGCGGGGGACGTGGCGGCGTTCCTTGTAGCCCTTGGCGGCGTTGCCGGCCGCTAGGTAGAACGAGAAGCCGCGCAGGTTCCGGCCACGACCCTCGCTGACCCCGATCGCGAGACGGGAGATGTCGAACGGCAGGTTGAACCCGACGACGGTCGCTCGGCTCTCCCAGGCGGCGGGGTAGAAGACCCGGTTGACGAACTCGGCCCGGCTCAGCAGCCGCACCCCGGGCTGACCGGTGGCCGCGGAGGTGACGCGGCGGGAATGTCGGCACAGCACCGCATACCCAGTTGGGTCGCGGTTGGGGAGGTCGTCGGCGTAGAAGAGGCCTTCGTCGACACACTCCAGGACGCCTCGGCCGTCGGGCCGGTAGTAGCGCCAACTGCCGAATGTCAGCGCCTGTACCTCATCGATGGTCGTCTCGGTGTCGAAGACCAGGACGGCCCCCGAAGGTGCCTCACGCGGTCGCGGAGTGCCTTTCCGCGGCTGTTCTCGGGTGGTGTGGGCCCGCACCGCGACCGGCAGCTCGACGGGGACAGGGATCACTGCGGGACATCCCAACGCCGCCACCCGGGCACGGCCTCATCGAGAGCGGCGACAAGACGAAGAAGTTGATCGGCGAGCACCGTCAGGCTGTGGGCCAGGTCGTGCAGGAACACGGCGAGGGACCGCAGCGCCCGGGCTATCCGTTCCAGCAACGAGTCGGCCGTGGCACCTCGGCCAAGTGGCGGCAACGCCTGCAGATCATGCTGGCGAGCGGTCTGGAGCGCGTGACAGTTGCGGCACAGAACGACCACCAAATCCGGGTCAGCGGCCTGCCCTAGGACATGGTGCAGCTCCAACAGGGCAGCGCCGCGGATAGTCTCTACCACGTCCGGGACACCGATGCCGCAGATGAGACACGCGGCACCCGGCGGCAACTTAGACCGTCGACGGGCACGACGCCTGTCGGCGCCGATCGGGTCCGGTTCCGGAAGGTCGCCCATGGCTGTCCGCTCAGGTGCGGGGGTAGATGTCGTCGATGTCTAGCTCTCGCCGGGCGGCGAGCTCCTCGATGCGAGGGATGTCGGTGAGCAGCTCCACGCCGCCGACGCGTTTGCCGATGAACGGGGTCAGGTAGCGGGGGTCTCCAGTGGCCAGGTAGCGGCTGATCTCGTTGTGATGACCGCCGACCAGGCTCGCGGCGCGTGACCCGCGGACGTCGACCTCGACCCGCCCATCGGGCCCGTAGACGGTCATCCGGCGATACAGCCGGTCCCCGGAAGTAACCCCGTAGCGGCCCCGGTCATGAACCAGGGCGGGCTCGGCGTAACGGTGCACGGTACGCGGCGTCGTCCCTGCGACCCTGGCGGCTGAGGTGAGCGTAAGCCCCTCACTGCGCATCAGGCTGACCGCCCGCAGCGCCCGGTAATGGGCCTCCCTGCGCGGCGCACTCAGGCGATGCCAATCGCTCGGGCCACGGACGTGATGATTGCTAGGGGACCTAGGTTTTGCCATTGTGCGGCCCCTCTCAAGGTGGGGCGACTCGTTGGAGAGACCCGCCCAGGACCCCTCAAAGGCGGTCCCGGACGGGTCCTGGGGTTGGTTACTCGGAAAGCTCGTGGACAGCGGCCACGATCCGCTCCGTCTGGTCCTCGTCGAGCTCCCTCAGGCGGTAGGCACGCGCCGGCTTAGTGAGCACCCCCGAGACCCACGGGATCTCCGGAGTCACCTGCCGCAGCTGTTCCCGGACGTACTCCCAGTAGACCGGAAGTTCTCCGCGGTCGTGCACCTCCTCGTTCTCATCGATGCTGACGACCTGACAGATCGTGGCCTCGACCATGCCCCTGGCGGTTTCCAAGGTCTTGACTTCGATCGGCCGGAACGCGACAAGCTGGCCGAGCAGCTCGTCGGTGAGCCCGGTCGGGGGCGGAACCGACGCCACAAGGCGGCGCGGCTTCCCGTTGCTCGGTGTTGACTTAGTCATCTGATTTTCCTTCCTGAGGGGACACCCGGTCGGCGTCCTTCCCGAAGAAGGCTCGCCCCGCCCGGCTGGCCCACCTGGGGATTCCGACGGTGCGATGTAACGTCCGCCAGATGGGAGTCAGGAGTCGTGACACTCAGGCCGACCAAGCCTTCATCAGCGAGCTTGGCTCCCGAGGAGTCACAGTGACCGGGTACGAGCTTCGGCGCTGGCGAGCGTTCGGGGTGCTGGACTCACCGCCGAGCCGGGGAGCTGGTCGCGGGAGGGGCCGTCGCACCGACCCCTACCCGCCAAGCAGCGTGGCGCGGGTGTTGCAGATTCGTCGTCTTATTGACGCGAGAGTTCCACTGATCGAAATGCCTGTCATTTTCATCCTCCGCGGAAAGACAATATCGGATAAGAAGGTGCGTAAAGCACTGCAGGTAATCGTTGATTTGGATATACCAGACGGCTGGTCTGATGAGCGGGCCGATACCTTAATGCTACAGATCGAAATGGCGATAAAAGAGACACGACATCATCCGTTGGGAAAGTCTTTGCGGGATCTACTTGCGGAACGGCACGCTAACCCATTACCTATCATTAGGCTGGCCGCCATGGATCTAATGGAATACTACATCTCGGGAGCTCCTCCAAGCGAGGAAGGCATGTCGGCTATCGGCGAGATTTCTCTAGCTATAAATCCCGCCATAGCCTGGAATCAAATATTCCAAGATCAGTTGCCGGGACACACGCGCGATGAGATGCGAATTTTCATTGACCAGCTCGATTTAAATGACTTTATAAGTGCGCATCGAGTGCTCGTCACACTTAGAGATCATTATGCCCCGGATCTTCGATGTGACTATCGCCCAGCGGTTCTCATGTCGCTATCGCTCGCCCCAATTTTAGCAGAGTCGAAGGATGCCAAGGAAAACCTGCTCGCGGCCTCCAAAGAGGTACAATAAGAGTCCCCAACCATAAGGGGCCTCGGACGGTGCAATCAACACCGCCCGAGGCGACACAACGGAAGAGGAGACTTCCGCGTGCCCCAGCAGAATACTCAACCCATCGCAACATCCGCGCGCCCATCACGGGTGCCGGTCCTCATCGTAGACGGTTACGGTATTTCCCTCACCGTCCACCACGGCCACCTCACCATCAAAGACGGCATCGGCACCACCCGCCGAGAACGCCGCCTCACTCGGTCCCAACGATCAGTCCGACGAATCCTGATCCTCGCCCGTACCGGGCACATCAGCCTCGACGCCATCCGTTGGTGCAGCGACACCGGCATCAACCTGTCCCAGGTAGACCCCGAGGTTGGCCCGATTCTGCACGGCGTTTCCCGAGTCAACGACGACGCCAGACTGCGAAGAGCCCAAGCAGCAGCAGGGACGTCAGACATTGGTCTCGCCATCACCAAGTTCCTGCTGATAGAAAAGCTGAAGGGACAGGCCGACATCTGCGAGCAGCATCTCCATGCCGTCAGCACGCGTGACAGAATCCGCGCGCTCACAGTTCAGCTGCAAGATGCTGAGGACCTTCAAGCCTGTCGATCCGTGGAAGCCGTCGCCGGCCATGCATACTTCGCGTCTTGGGCGTCGATCGTTGAATGCCGATTCGCGACGCTCGACATCTGCAAAGTGCCCGAGCGTTGGCGAATGTTTAGCAAACGTAGCAGCCCACGCCACGTAGGTGACAAATCTCCTGCAAGGGCAGCCGATCCAATCAACGCCATGCTCAACTACGGATACGCGTTGGCCGAGATTGAGTGCCGAGTCGCCCTCTTGGCGCTTGGCCTGGACCCCGGTCTCGGGATCGTCCACACCGACAAGCCGAACCGCGACAGCCTGGCTCTCGACGTGATTGAGCCCATCAGACCCGTAGTCGATGCACACATTCTGCGGCTTCTTGACACGCGGGTGTTTAGGGCCAGCGTGTTCCATGAAACACGGCAAGGCACGTGTCGGCTACTCCCTCCCCTCACCCATGAGATCGCCGCACACCTCACCGACTATGCGCGAGTTGCCGCCCCAATTGCCGAGAAGATAGCTCATACTCTGGCCCGTAGCAGTCCACACACCGTCAAACTACGCACTCCGCTCACTGAGACACGGCGTCTAAATGAACACATACCGATGCCGACCCCCATAACCCCACTCCCTAAGCCGTTGGGCCCATTTCCGACCTGCCGCGACTGCTCAACACCACTGAGGGACCGAAGGCGCCACGTATGCGACGCATGCTGTAACGCCACCAGACGTCGGCTAGCCAAGGAACGGGCAGACGTTGCAGAGCATGCGCTGCGCATGATTCGCCAGGCACCGGAAGAGCTCATCCCTGACGACGACAATTGGACCGCGGAAACGTACATGGTAGAGGTGTTCCCGGGCCTGCAACAGGTGCAGCTATCCGCGATGATGGCTGCCACTAGCCTGTCCAAGTCGGCGTGCTCGCGCATCCGCAGCGGAAAGCAGATGCCCCCTCGGCGTCAATGGGAAACCCTGCTGGGGCTCCTAGGTCCAGGCACGCACTAACTACCTTTGGGATGTCGGGGGACGCTCGCAGACAGCGAAGCGGGCCCGCCAACAATCTGGCGGGCCCGTTCAATTGTCTTCCGATCTGCTAAGAACTGCAGATCGCGTAGGCCGTGATCGACGCTGGACCCCCACTGCCCGGCTTGGCGATGATGAGCCCTGTAGCGGACCATGTTGTCGCGTTGCTCGGGAACGATGTGGATACAGCGGCGACCATCTTAGTGGTGTCCTGCGTGATGCTCGCCCCACCGCCAAGCAGTTTGCCGGTGGTACAGGTTGCCGTCGACGGTCCGAACGTTGAGTTCACGGCCGCCGATCCTCCAGCCGCTACCGCGGTTCCAGTCACAATCGTCGTGTTGGCGACGACTCCGGCCGGCCCGGTTGCACCAGTGGCACCTGTTGCACCTGTTGCACCTGCTGAACCGTTAGCACCGGTCGGACCCGTGGGGCCAGGCACCGTCGAAGCCGCGCCCGTAGCTCCGGTGGCACCCGTGGCGCCCTGCGGACCTTGAGGCCCGACAGCGCCGGTGGCTCCGGTTTGACCAGCCGCGCCGGTATCACCCGTTGCACCTGTGGCTCCGTTGGTCCCGTTGGTGCCGGCAGCTCCGGTGTTACCCACCGGACCCTGCGGACCAACCGCACCCGCAGCACCCTGCGGACCAGCCGGTCCGACAGCACCCGTAGCTCCGGTCGCACCTGTTGCGCCAGTTGCTCCATCAGTCCCGTTGCTTCCGTTAGTTCCAGCAGCCCCGGTGGCGCCTTGCGGACCCGCGGGACCCTGAGGACCAACATCGCCCTTCACGCCTTGGATTCCTTGGTCGCCGGTGGCGCCCTGAGCTCCGGTGGCTCCGGTTGCTCCGGTGTCACCCTTGACGCCTTGGATGCCCTGGTCGCCGGTGGCGCCCTGAGACCCGGTGGCTCCGGTTGCTCCGGTGTCACCCTTGACGCCCTGGATGCCCTGGTCGCCGGTGGCGCCCTGCGGACCCTGAGGCCCGACAGCGCCTTGAGCTCCGGTGGCTCCGGTTGCTCCGGTGGCTCCGGTGGCTCCGGTGGCTCCGTCTGAGCCGTTGGTGCCGGCAGTGCCCTGAGCACCAGTCGCACCGGTAGCTCCGGTCTGACCAGTGGCCCCGTCTGAGCCGTTGGTGCCGGCAGTGCCCTGAGCGCCGGTCGCACCGGTGGCTCCCTGGGGACCCAGCGGGCCCTGCGGGCCAACTTCGCCCTGAGTGCCCTGAGCACCGGTCGCACCGGTAGCTCCGGTCTGACCAGTGGCTCCGGTGGCTCCGTCGGACCCGTTGGTGCCGGCAGTGCCCTGAGCACCAGTCGCACCGGTAGCTCCGGTCTGACCAGTGGCTCCGTCTGAGCCGTTAGTGCCGGCAGTGCCCTGAGCACCAGTCGCACCGGTAGCTCCGGTCTGACCAGTGGCCCCGTCTGAGCCGTTGGTGCCGGCAGTGCCCTGAGCACCGGTCGCACCGGTGGCTCCCTGGGGACCCAGCGGGCCCTGCGGGCCAACTTCGCCCTGAGTGCCCTGAGCACCGGTCGCACCGGTAGCTCCGGTCTGACCAGTGGCTCCGTCGGACCCGTTAGTGCCGGCAGTGCCCTGAGCACCAGTCGCACCGGTAGCTCCGGTCTGACCAGTGGCTCCGGTGTCACCCTTCACGCCGTTGGTGCCGTTGGCTCCGGTTGCTCCAGTAGCGCCGGTGTCACCCTTAACGCCCTGCGGGCCCGCCGGGCCGACAGCGCCTGTCGCGCCGGTGGCACCCTTGACCCCCTGCGGCCCAGCTGGGCCGACAGCACCGGTCGCGCCCGTGGCACCGGTCGCACCCGTGTTGCCTTTGAGTCCTTGGATTCCCTGCGGCCCAGCCGGTCCAGCCGGGCCAACCGGTCCGGTCTGGTTCCAGACGATGGGCTTCTCGGTGGACTTACATGACGTCTTGGACGCATCAATGATGCGGACGGTGCCGTCAGACTTCAGGTAGCAGGCGTTGATCGTGCCATTGCTATCCGGGATGGAGGCTTGGGCGGAGCTCAGGCCTCCCAGCAGGGCGACAGTGACACCGCCGACGATCAACAGGTTCTTACTCGACCTCATGCGGCCGTTGGCAGGCTTCACGCGATTGGACAACGTCCCCAGCTCTCTCCATGGCGGATGGCGTGGGATTCCCCCCCACTGTTCCGCCAGGTGGCGGATGCCTTCGGGCTATGCACCCCCCGGGGTCTGAGCCCCGTGTCCACCCGAAACGTAACGTACATCTCGTTAATACCGCAGCAATGTTCGAGAATTGACCAAACGGCCAGTAATTATTGTCCAGACGGCGCAGACGACGACTCCGTCCCCAGAGCGTGCCGCGCGGGGTCGCGTGGAGAATTGCCAGGCGCGCCTGCACGCCTCCGGCGGCGCGGCCCCGCCACCGGGGCACCTGGGACAGAAGGCAAGCTGGGCGCGTCTCCCGGCGTCCCGTCGGGTAGCTTTTAGCCGGGGATGTGGTCGATGGACCAGCGAAGATTTTGCCGCAATCGCTCTTGCTCCGGGTTGCCCTCGCGCAGTGACCTCAGCGTCGCATCGATTGCCTCGGCATGGCGTCCGCTGTTGGCAAGACAGACTCCCAGGAAATCCCAGGGCCGCCAGGTGTAGTCGAAATCGGAGACGAACCCGGAGGTCGGTCGGGTCGCGGCGGCTGCCGCGGCGTAGAAGGTGACCGCCTTGTCCCACTGCTTGAGGTCGTAGTGCACCTTGCCGAGCCCAAGGAAGGCTTCCGCGCGTGCCGGGTCGAGACGCACCGCAGAGAACAGCAGATCGAGCGCCTCATCAGTCCGCCCAAGCCGTTGTGCGCACTCGCTCATGTTCAACCGAGCGGCATACTCCTCCCACTCGACGCCTGGGTTTTCGAGGTACTCGCGGTAGGCCTTGAGCGCATCCTCGTCTCGGCCGTTGTCACGAAGTTCGCACCCGTAGTAGTACAACGACCTGGGCGATCGGTCGCCCCCTCTGACTGCCTTCGCCAAGATCCGCAAATTACGACCCTGCCGCCGCACGCTCTTCTCCGCGTCAGGTCGGTGCTCGACGTACAGGTCGTCACGTTGCAGCGACCGATTGCCAGGTACCTCGATCACCTCATGGACGACGCCCACCCAGCGCAGACCTGGCACCCGCCGGACAATCCGCTCGCGGTTGAACGAGAACGTGCACTGGCCCGTGTCAAGGGCAAAATGGTAGCGATACGGGGTGGAGACCGAGTCGAGATCCGGAGTCAGAATTTCGTCTTTCACCTCGCGCATCCGCCCCTGCACCTCGGGAGTGATGGAGTCGTCTGCGTCCAACCAGATGATCCACTCGCCTCGGCAGGCGTCGAACGCGTGCTGTCGCGCCGCCGAGAAGTCGTCGATCCACTCAAAGTCAAGCACCCGTGCCCCGGCCGAAACGGCGATGCTCCTGGAACCGTCCGACGATCCGGTGTCGACGACGACCAACTCATCGCAGAATTGGGATGCCTCATCAAGGATGCGCCCGAGCGTCTCCGCCTCGTCGCGAACGATCATCGCAAGCGACAGCTTCACGACTTCTCCCAATCAAATGCATAGAGGCGGATCGGTGAGAGGTTGCCTTCCGGCCCCGCACACTCGTCTGGCCTGTCCTGACATCGTGGCGGATGCGGTAAAGTTCCGCAAATGACCGACACGCAACATCCCAACTGGTTCTCACAGTACGCGGACCTCTACTTTGAGCGTTACCTCGCCGATTTCGCCGGACAGCCGGGGCTGCGCTTCCTCCAGATCGGGGCCTACACCGGGGACGCGACAGTGTGGCTGTTCGAACACATCCTGACCGGCGACGACGTCGTGCTCACCGACGTCGATACGTGGCAAGGATCGGAGGAAGTCGCGCACGTCAGCATCGACTTCTCAGACGTTGAGCGGGTCTATGACGAGCGCACCAGCCAGTTTGCCGCGAACGGAAGGCTCGTCAAGTTCAAGGGAACAAGCTTGTCCTTCTTCCAGGCCGCGAAGAACGACCTGTATGACTTGATCTACATCGACGGGGATCACACAACCTATGGCGTGTTGAACGACGCTGTTCATGCCTATCCGTTACTTCGCGACGGCGGACTGCTCGCCTTCGATGATTACAAGTGGCAATCCGGTAAGGGTCGTCTGAATGACCCGGCGCCGGCGATCGACGCGATCGCTGACTTATACAGTGATCGCCTTGAAAAGATCGAGGAGAACCTTCAGGTGTGGTTCCGCCGCAGGTAGCGACAAACCCTCCAGGAGTCGCGGCAGCATCATGGTGGGTCTCAGGGCGAATTCCCAACCATCATTCCAGCGGAGGGTGGGGCGTGCAAAGCCCACTATCCCCTAACCCCCCAGGTGGCGGATGCCTTCGGGCTATGCACCCCCCCCCCGGGGTCTGAGCCCCGTGTCCAACCGAAACGTAACGTACATCTCGCAAATACCGCAGCAATCTTCGAGAATTGACCAAAGGTCAGTGAATCCCGTCCTGACGGCTCGGGAAGGAGCTCCCTGCAGAAGCGGTGCCGCTTGGGGCTTGCTGGGCATGAGGAGGCGCCTGCAGCGTCGAGCCAGACCCGTGACATAGAGGCGTCATCTGCGGGCAGGATGGTCGCGCCCAGGTTGGCAGCATCACCCGAAGATGTCCTCACGACCTATTCGAGCTGCTCGGACAACGACGCGATCCCCGGGGGGTAATCCCCAACGTTCAGCGGCTCGGCAGGTCGCGTGACAGGACGGATTGGCTTACCGCCCCCCCGTCGAGGCTGTCATGGCCACGCGATTAGGACGTTTTCGGGGCCTGTCACTTAACCCCCCACTTGTTCTCCGCCAGGTAGCGGATAGCTCTGGGCTTACGCCCCGCAGGAGAAGTCACCTGCGTCCAAGGTCAAGTTAGGTGGCCGAGAGGCAGGTCCGCAGCCGATTCGAGAAAGTTAAACCGAAAATCTTTTTCGCGAAACTCACGGCTAGTGTCCGGGTCGCGAAAGTTACACCAATCTCCCGGTTTGGCCTATCACCCTAGCGGTGGCCAAATCGCTATCGATCTGCAGGCGGCTTGTCCTCTCGACGGTGGCTCTGGGCCAGCTCGGCGAGCACCTCGGGGCTGAGGGTGTCCCGGTCGGCCACCGCGACTTGGCATCGGGTCACCGCGGTCAGCGACGCCGTACGCCGTCCGGACTCGAGAATGGCCCGCTCCCCGAGGACCGCGCCGGGACCGATCTCGGCCAGCTCTTCGCCGTCGACGTCCACCCGCAGCAGACCGTCGAGCAGGAGATAGAGCTCGTCTCCCTGGTCGCCCTGCTTCGTCAGGTACTCGCCGGCGGGGATCCGGCGGATCGTCGGCTTCGCCCCCTCGCGCATGATGCGCAGCGAGAGCTGCCGCTCGAGAGCGGTCTCCGCCTCGGCGATCAGCGCTGCCGAGTCCGGGTCTCCCCAGGGTGTGCGATGCCCGAACGCCTCGGTGCTCCAACGGTGGTAGTTGATGCGCGCGGACTTGTGGGTGAGGCGCCCGGCTCCGTCGTAGATCCAGTGGCGTGGGAAGGGGCTCGCCTCGCTGAGCTCGGGCTCCACCCGGCCATCGGCATGCAGCGTCACGGCGACCGTCGTCCATGCCAGCGGGGCCGCGAACTGGACGTACGGCGCCTGCTTCACGCGTCGCGGAGCGGGTACGCCGGTGCGCCCGCCGGCGGTCTGCTCGAAACGGACGGCGGACTCGCCGACCCGTACGACGTTCTGGCGGTCCGTGAAGGGCACCGCGGCGAATGTCATGCCCACCCCAGCGACGCGGAGCGTCGTCGAGCCGATGCGGCCCTTGCCGACGTGTCCGTGGTCGACCACGACGCCGTCCTCGACCTCGATCCATGCCGTCAGCTGGTTGGCGAACCGGGCCCGGTCGGCCGCGAGGAAGCCGTCAAGGTCGGGCAGCTCGTCCGGTGGCGGGTCGTCGTAGTGCGACACCCCGACCTCGAAGGGCATCCGGTAGACCAGGCCGCTGACGGCCTCGCTCGGGATCCAGGAAACCGCCGTCACAGCACCCTCGACTCGCATGGCCCTCCCTTTCCACGAGCGTGACAAAGCAGATCCACGATAATAAAGACTTTCGCTGACCGCCGATACAGATCATGGAGTCGAGGACTGAGAGGATGCCAACCGATGCGTGAGCTGCCGTCAGGGACTCTCACCCTGCTCTTCAGCGACATCGAGGGCTCCACCCACTCGATGACCCGGCTGGGGGAGCACTGGGGTGACGCCCTGTCCGCGCAGCGAGACCTCCTCAGGGCCGCGTTCGAGAAGCACGACGGCATCGAGATGGGTACGGAGGGGGACAGCTTCTTCGTCGTCTTCACGTCGGCTCGGCAGGCCGTCGCGGCCGCCATCGAGGGCCAACAAGGCCTGCAGCAGCATGCCTGGCCGCTGGATCTCCCCCTCCGGGTTCGGATGGGTCTGCACACCGGCGAGCCGGAGCGACACGAGGACGGCTACATCGGCCTCGACGTGCATCGGGCGGCGCGCATCGCCGCGGCGGCCGCCGGGGACCAGATCGTCCTGTCGGAAGCCGCCCGCATCCTCGCCGGACCGCTCGGCGCAGACGTGACGGTGCGCGACCTCGGCCACCACCGGCTGAAGGACCTCTCCGAGCCCGAGCACCTCCACGACCTGGCGGTGCCGGGCCTGCGCTCCACCTTCCCCCCGCTGAGGAGCCTCGGGTCGACGGCGAACCTGCCGAGTGCGGTGACGCCGCTGGTCGGCCGGGATGGCGAGCTCGGCGAGCTCAGGGAGAAGCTGCTGGAGCCCGGCGTCCGGTTGCTGACCCTGACCGGGCCGGGCGGGGCCGGGAAGACCCGGCTGGGCATCGAGGTGGCGTCGGCCCTCGAGAGCCGGTTCCCGACCGGTGTCTTCTTCGTCGACCTGCACACCGCAGAGGACGAACAGGACGCCTGGCTCGGTATTGCGAACTCCCTCGACGCGGTGGGCGACGCGGAGGAGTCGCCCCGGGATCGGGTACGGCGCTCGCTGGCCACCGCGACGGCGTTGCTCATCCTGGACAACCTCGAGCAGCTGGTCGGGGCGGACCGGCTGGTCGCCGAGCTGTTGACCAGCTCACCGCTGGTGAGCGTGCTGACCACGTCTCGCCGACCCCTTCACCTGGCCAGCGAGTTCGAGCACCCGGTGCCGCCCCTCGAGCTGCCAGAGCGGCCCGACTCCGACCCCGAGCAGGCGATCCGGGCCGGCGCGGTCGACCTGTTCGTCCGTCGCGCCCGCATGGTCCGTCCCAGCTTCCACCTCGAGGAGAGCAACGTCGCCGATGTCGTCGAGCTGTGCCGGAGGCTGGACGGTCTGCCGCTGGCCATCGAGCTTGCGGCGGCGCGTTCGAAGATGCTCAGCCCGCACGCCCTGTTGGGGCGGCTCGACCAGACGCTCGGCAGCGATCTCGCCACGGCGGACCGAACCGAACGTCAGCGAACACTCGCCGCCACCATCGCCTGGAGCTACCAGCTGCTGTCGGAGTCCGACCAGGCGGTCCTGCGGCAGCTCGGAGTCTTCGCCGGGCAGTTCGACGTCAGCTCCGTCGAAGCGGTGGTCGAGGTCCCGGAGGTCGACCTGTTCGAGTCCGTGGTTCACCTCGTCGACATGAGCCTCGCGCAGATCGTGGACGGACCCGACGGCGAGCCACGTATCTCGCTGCTCCAGACCATCCGGGACTTCGCCCGCCACGAGCTCCAGCTCTCCGGCCAAGGCGACCGGACCAGGCTGCGGCACGCGCGGTGGTGCGCCCAGCAGGCCGACGAGGTCGACCAGCTGCTGGCAGGGCCCGCCCAGATCGAGGCGCTCGACCGGATGTCGCTGATCGGGGACGACGTCCGCGCTGCCCTCGAGTGGTGCCTTCAGATGTCTGATGACGCAGATCCCGAGCGGGCGAATACCGGGCTTAGGTTGGTGGCCAACCTCCACATGTATTGGTACCGGTTCGGGTACGCCGACGAGGGACGCGCCTGGTTCGAGCGCGCGCTGGCCGCCACCCAGAGCCTGGTCAGCGTCGACATGGTCAACGCGCTGCATGGGTTGGCCATCCTCCGGTTGCAGCAGGCCGACGTCGAGCCGGCCAAGGAGGGGATCCGACGCGCCCTCGAGATGGCGCGGGGACTGGGCGAGCGTGACCTAGAGTCGCGCGAGCTCAACAGCCTTGCGCTCGCGCACCGGACGTTGGCCGAGATGCCGGAGGCGCGGAGGCTCCTCGGCGAGAGCCTGTCGATCGCGCGAGAGACCGGCAACGTACGTCGCGAGAGCGCCGCCCTGTCCAACCTCGTCGTCTTCCTCATCGACGAGGGCGACTGGCCCGGCGCGCTGAGCGCCGGCCGCGAGGCGATCGCCGCGAGCCGCCGGCTGGGCGACGCCTGGGCGGTGAGCAGCGACGAGGTGAACTTCGCCGCTGCAGTGCTTCGCGTCGACGGGCCCGAAGCGGCATACCGGCATCTCGTGAGCATCGCTCCGGAGGCACTCGCTTCGGGCGACCCCGAGCTGGTGACCGCCGTCGCCGAGATCTTCGCAGCCATCCTCGCCGAGCTCGGCCAGCCGAGTCTTTCCGCCCGGCTGGTGGCCGCCGCCGACGTGCGACGCGCGGTGCTGGGGATGCCGCGGTCCGAGCCCGACGTGGTCTTCATGGACGCCTCGTTCGAGACATCGGGCGCTCGCGAGGACGCGGCCTGGGCGACCGGCTATGCCGAAGGCAAGGACATCAGCCTGGATGATGCCCTGGCAGAGGCACTCGACGCTCCAATTGTGAATTTTAACCTGTTATAATGGTTTTGAGCCTATGTACGGCATAGTGTCTCTGACGGACAGGACCCCATGCCGCTCCAGTACGCTCAGCTTTTCGAGAATCTCGCGATCGATCTGGTGGCGATCGGTGTCCTCGCCTACGGGATCTACTACCGACGGCACCGGCGAAGCGACCTGGTGCTGGCCTATGTCGCGTTGAACGTCAGCCTCTTCGTCGCCGGCGCGGTGATCCTGCAGCAGGCACACCTCGGGGTTGCCTTCGGCTTCGGGTTGTTTGCCATCCTGTCCCTGATTCGGCTCCGGTCGGATCCGATCACCCCGGTAGAGGTGGCCTACTACTTCGTGGCCCTGGTCCTCGGGCTGGCCAACGGGCTCCAGTTCCGCGACCGCATGCTGACGATCTTGCTCGACGCATCGGTGGTCGGTGTGATGTTCCTGCTGGACAACCGCTGGGTGCTGCCGCGGTCACAGCACCACGTGGTGACCCTCGACGTCGTACACGCCAGCCCGGCGGCCCTGGTCGCCGACCTGGAACGCCGCCTCGGCGGCAGGGTGACCCACTGCATCGTGAAGGAGCTCGACTACGTGCGCGACATCACCAGGGTCGATGTCCGGTTCGTCGGACCGCCGACGGATCAGGGCACCGGGGGCAGCGGGAGCCACCCTGTCGTTGTGCTGGAAGCGCCATGACCGCCATGACCCAGTCGAGCGTGCGGGAGAGCGACGAGCCGGCGGAGCACGACGTCCCTCCTGTGGTGCCTGAAGTTATTTTGCCTGAAGGTGTGGTGCCTGAAGTGCCGGCGAACGAGCGGGCCGTCCACGACGCGACGCAGCTCATGCGGCCAACGACTCTGGAAGACCTGATGAGCCGGGCGGCGCTGCTGGTGCGGGTCGACCGGAAGTACTTCGTCCCCGTCGAGACGTTCCGCGAGTTCGCCGCGCGGGTCAGTGCCGACTTCGTCGTGCTGGACATCGAGGGCCGGCGGCTCTTCCACTATGAGTCCGTCTACTTCGACACTCCCGACCTGGCGATGTACCGCGCCCACATCCAAGGCCGACGCAGGCGGTTCAAGCTCCGCACCAGGACGTACGCCGACTCCGGGCTCTGCATGCTCGAGGTCAAGCTCAAGGGGCCGCATGCGATGACCGTGAAGGAGCGCATGCCCCACGCGCCCGCGCGCTGCCGCGGCCTCGATCCTGCGGCGCTGGCCTTCGCCGCGGGCGCTGTGTATGACAGCTACGGGTTGCCGCTCCCGGAGTGTCTCGGCCCAGTTCTCACCACGTCGAATCTTCGGGCGACCTTCGCCTCTATCACCGATGCGGCGCGCTTCACCTGCGACGTCAACGTGACCTGTCGCGACGTCTCCGGTGAGGTCAGCCAGCGCGATGACCACGTGCTGGTCGAGACGAAGGCCGGCTCGTCCGGCAGCCTCGCTGACCGCACCCTTCGCGACCTGGGCGTGCGACCGGCCCCGATCAGCAAGTACTGCATCGGCGTCGCTGTGACCCATCCCGAGGTCGCCTCCAACGCGTGGCACCGCACCCTGCGGCGCTACTTCAACCCACCTGACGCAGGCCACAGCCTGGGTCTCATCAGGGAGTCAGCATGATCCGTCGGACCGCCGCAGTTCTCGCCCTGTTGTTCGCCGCGAGTCTCAGCGCACCGAGTGCGATGGCCGGCTCGCTGCATGCCGCGCCGGCGACCAGCCCTATGCGGATCGTCAAGATCCACTATGCCCAGACGGGGACGAACCTCAACACCGAGTACATTGTCATCCACAACATCACCGCAAAGACGGTAGCGGTCACCGGGTGGACGATGACGTCCAGCCCGGCGACGGACAACCAGTCGCACACGTTCGGGCCGACCAAGATCGGACCTCAGCACTACGTCACCCTGTACACCGGCAGCGGAACGATCTCCACAGGCAAGCGCTACTGGGGAGCGCCAGGCCCCGTGTGGAACAACGATGGCGACTACGCCGTCTTGACGAACAGTGGCGGTGGCGTGATGGACACCTGCCGGTACGCCGGGGGCGGCACCACAGCTCTTTGCTGATTTGCCCTTGTGGACAAGGGGTTTGGTGGTTGAAGACTGTCGCTCGGCGGTGGTAGGATCGAACACATGTTCGAGACGTTGAAGCCGCCTGTCGACCCCGAGGACTGCGGTCCCGAGGGTCCGGAAGGTTACGACGACGACCTGATCGTCCTCAGCGACGCCGACAGGTGGGCGATCGAGCAGGCCTGGCAGGCGATGGAGGCCGAGCAGGCCGGGATGCAGCGGATCAGCGAGGTGGATGACCTGGACGCCGACCGGGCGCTGGCACGGGTCGAGGCCGGGCAGCGGACGATCAACCTGGCCCAGGCCGAGCAGCTGGCGTTGGCCGCGCATTGGGCCGACCTGCACGGCGTCGTCACGTTCGCGAAGTCAGTCAGAGGTGGTGAGATCCTGGTCCGGCCAGGCGGCGAGGGCACTCCGCAGGTGGCGGAGTTCTGCCGCGTCGAGCTGGCCGCCGTCCTCGGCGTCTCCCAGGTGTCGGCGGGGAGCCTGATCGCGGACGCGTTGGACCTCCGTCACCGGCTGCCGGCGCTGTGGACCCGGGTCCGGACCGGCGAGGTGAAGGTGTGGGTGGCACACAAGGTTGCCGCCCGCACCCGGAAGCTGTCGAAAGACGCAGCCGCCACGGTGGGACCGGAAGGTCGCGCCGCTCGTCGACACGGTGCCGTACGCCCGGCTGGAGAAGGCGCTCGACGCAGACATCCTGCGCGCCGACCCCGAGCTGGCCGCCACCGGCACCCAGGAGGCAGCCGGCGGGCAGGGTGTCTGGACCGGTCGTGAGGTCGACCATGGTCACGGCACCATCTTCGGCAAGGCCGCGATGCCCGACATCCAGGCCGTCGACAGGTCGCTGGACGTCCTGGCTCGGGCGTTGTCGGTGCTCGGCGACACCGACTGCCACGACCGGCGCAGGGCCAGGGCGCTCGGCATCCTCGCCGACCCCACCGCGGCCCTGGAGCTGACCAGGCTCGCCAACGAGGCCATGAGTGCAGGTGGCCCGGCTGTCGCGGACTTGGGGACCGACCCGCGCCGGGGCTGTGACCTGGGCCGGGCGGTGCTTTACGTCCACGTCTCCGACCAGACCCTCGCCGACGCCGTGACCGGCGGGCGGTACAGCGGGCATCGCTCGAGTGGAAGGGGTCGGACCGGTCCTGGTCGGACAGCTGCGGGAATGGCTGAGCCACCGTCAGGTGAGACTGACCCGGGTGGTCGACGTCCCGGGGACGCGGCCCGTCGACTGCTACGAGACCCCACGCTCGATGGCCGAGGCGGTGCAGCTGCGGACCCCGGCCGACTGCGCGCCGTACAGCCCGAACGTCAGCCGCACCGGCCAGCTCGACCATACGGTGCCCTACGTCCCGCCGGACCGAGGTGGACCACCCGGCCAGACCGCCGTCGACAACCTCGGCCGGCTCGGCGTGTTCAACCATCGCTGGAAGACGCACGGCCGCTGGAAGGTCACCCAGCCAAGATCCGGCGTCTGGTTCTGGCGGTCACCCCACGGCTACCACTTCCTCGTCGATGGTGCGGGCACCACGGCGCTAGGCAAGCTCTGACGCGGTCCTCCGTGGTGTAGCGTGGCTGGCGATCGACATCCTTTAACGAGCCGTCCCGTGAGGCGGAGAAGGAGGTCTGCTTCATGGCATCCGCCCCTCGCAGCAGTCTGGACACCGAGACCTCGCGCACAGCGCGCGTCGTGCTCGACGGATCCGACATCACGCGGGCGCTCACTCGCATCGCACACGAGATCCTCGAACGGAACAAGGGGCCGGCCGACCTGGTGCTCCTGGGCATCCCGAGCCGCGGCGTCCCGCTCGCAGCCCGGATTGCGTCGGCGATGAGCCGGGTCGAGGGAGTCACGGTCCCGCACGGCGCCCTCGACATCACGATGTACCGCGACGACCTCCGCCTCAAGCCCGCGCGAGCCCTCGAACACACGGCGATCCCCGGCGACAGCATCGAGGACTCGGTCGTCGTCCTGGTCGACGACGTGCTCTTCTCCGGACGGACGATCCGGGCGGCCCTCGACGCCCTCAACGACGTCGGCCGTCCAAGGGCGGTCCAGCTGGCCGTCCTGGTCGACCGTGGCCATCGGGAGCTGCCGATCAGAGCCGACTTCGTCGGCAAGAACCTGCCCACGAACCTGTCGGAGACCGTCCAGGTCCTGCTGCAGGAGTACGACGACCGCGACGCCGTGATCATCAGCACCTCGGAGGTGACGCGATGAGACACCACCTGCTGTCCGCCGGCGACCTGACCCGCGACGACGCCCTTCTGATCCTGGACACGGCCGTCGAGCTCAGGTCCCTCGCCGACCGGCCCATCAAGAAGCTCCCGACGCTGCGGGGCCGCACCGTCGTGAACCTCTTCTTCGAGGACTCGACGCGCACCCGGATCTCGTTCGAGGCTGCCGCGAAGCGGCTCTCCGCCGACGTCATCAACTTCTCCGCGAAGGGCTCGAGCGTCTCCAAGGGCGAGAGCCTGAAGGACACGGCCCTGACGCTGGAGGCGATGGGCGCCGACGCCGTGGTGATCCGGCACTCCTCGTCCGGGGCACCGCACCGGCTCGCGAACAGCGGCTGGGTGCGCTCCAGCGTCGTGAACGCCGGCGACGGCACCCACGAGCATCCGACCCAGGCGCTGCTCGACGCGTTCACGATGCGGCGACACCTCGGGGACCTCGACGGGCGCCGCATCACGATCGTCGGCGACGTGCTGCACAGCCGGGTCGCGCGCTCCAACGCGCTGCTGCTCAGCACGCTCGGCGCCGAGGTCACCCTGGTGGCGCCGCCCACGCTGCTGCCGGTCGGCGTCGACACCTGGCCGGTCCAGACGTCGTACGACTTCGACAGCACCCTCGACAAGAGCGACGCGGTCATGATGCTGCGGGTGCAGCACGAACGGATGAACGCCGCGTTCTTCCCGAGTGCCCGCGAGTACAGCCGGCGGTACGGCCTCGACGACCGGCGTTTCGCCCGCCTCGCGGACCACGCGATCGTCATGCATCCCGGCCCGATGAACCGGGGCATGGAGATCTCCGCGAACGTGGCCGACTCGACCCGGTCGGTGATCGTCGAGCAGGTGACGAACGGGGTCGCCGTCCGGATGGCCGTGCTCTACCTGCTGCTCTCGGGGGAGGCCCAGGCGTGACCGACTACCTGATCCAAGGCGCGTCCATCCTCGGCGGCGACCCGGCCGACCTGCTGCTGCGCGACGGCCGGATCGGCGACCCTGCCGACGCGACGAGAGGTACGACGGTCGTCGACGCCGCCGGGCTGGTGGCGCTGCCGGGCCTCGTCGACCTGCACACCCATCTTCGTGAGCCGGGCCGGGAGGACGCCGAGACCGTGCTCACCGGCTCCCGAGCCGCGGCCAGGGGCGGCTTCACGGCGGTGCACGCGATGGCCAACACCGACCCGGTCGCCGACACCGCGGGCGTCGTCGAGCAGGTCTGGCATCTCGGCCAGACCGGCGGCTACTGCGACGTACGGCCCGTCGGCGCCGTCACCGCCGGCCTCGGCGGGCAGCGGCTCGCCGAGCTGGGGGCGATGGCCGACTCGGCCGCCCGGGTGCGGGTCTTCTCCGACGACGGGAACTGCGTGTCCGACGCTGTCCTGATGCGGCGGGCACTGGAGTACGTCAAGGCGTTCGACGGCGTCATCGCCCAACACGCGCAGGAGCCCCGACTCACCGAGAACGCCCAGATGAACGAGGGCGCCGTCTCGGGCGTGCTCGGCATGCAGGGCTGGCCGGCCGTGGCGGAGGAGGCCGTCATCGCCCGCGACTGTCTGCTCGCGGGGCACGTCGGCTCGCGGCTGCACGTGTGCCACGTCTCGACCGCCGGTTCGGTCGAGCTGATCCGCTGGGCCAAGAGCAAGGGCTGGGCGATCACCGCGGAGGTCACCCCGCACCACCTGCTGCTCACCGACGACCTCGTTACCTCGTTCGACCCGATCTACAAGGTCAACCCCCCGCTGCGCACCAGCGCCGACGTGGACGCGCTCAGGGCCGGGCTCGCCGACGGCACGATCGACTGTGTCGCCACCGACCACGCGCCGCACCCCACCGAGGACAAGGAGTGTGAGTGGGCCGCGGCGGCGATGGGGATGCTCGGCCTCGAGACCGCACTCAGCGTCGTCCAGCTCGCGATGGTCGACACCGGGCGCCTCGGCTGGGCCGACGTGGCGGACCGGATGTCGACGGCGCCTGCGCGCATCGGCCGGGTGTCCCACCACGGGTCGGCCCTCGGCACCGGGTCGCCGGCGAACGTGACGCTTGTCGACCCGTCCGCCACCCGGGTCGTCGACCCCGCCGACACCGCGTCGCTGTCCCGCAACACGCCGTACCGCGCGATGACGCTCCCCGGTTCCGTCGTCGCCACCTTCCTGCGGGGCAGGGCGACCGTGCTCGACGGGAAGCTGCAGTGACGCCAGCGGTGCTCGTCCTCGAGGACGGACGGACCTTCCGAGGCGACGCGTACGGCGCCGTCGGCGAGACCGTCGGGGAGGCCGTCTTCTCGACGGGCATGACCGGCTACCAGGAGACGCTCACCGACCCGTCGTACCACGGCCAGGTCGTCGTGATGACCGCGCCGCACGTCGGCAACACCGGCGTCAACGACGAGGACGGCGAGTCGTCGAAGATCTGGGTCGCCGGGTACGTCGTCCGCGAACCCGCCAGACGCGCGAGCAGCTGGCGGGCCAACCGGACACTGGCTCAGGAGCTTTGCACGCAAGGGGTTGTGGGCATCAGCGGGATCGACACCCGCGCGCTGACCCGGCACCTGCGCGAGCGCGGCGCGATGCGGGTCGGCATCTCGTCGACGGATCCGGACGCCGACCGGCTGCTCAAGCGAGTGCTGGCCGCGCCGTTGATGTCGGGCTCCGCCCTTGCCCACCAGGTGTCTACGCCCGAGCCCTACGTCGTGCCTGCGATCGGCGCCAAACGCTGCCGGGTCGCGGCGCTCGACCTCGGAGTCAAGTCGATGACGCTACGCCGCTTCGCGGAGCATGGGGTCGAGGTCGTCGTGCTGCCCGCGGCATCGACCTTCCAGGAGGTCGTCGCCACCGAACCGGACGGAGTCTTCCTCTCCAACGGCCCGGGAGACCCCGCCACCGCGGACGAGCAGGTGGCGGTGGTCGTCGAGACACTGCAGCGGCGCATCCCGTTCTTCGGGATCTGCTTCGGCCACCAGCTGTTCGGTCGGGCGCTCGGCCTGCCGACGTACAAGCTCGGCTACGGCCACCGTGGGGTCAACCAGCCGGTGATGGACGAGACGACCGGCAAGGTCGAGGTCACGTCGCACAACCATGGCTTCGCGGTCGAGCGGCCGCCGGGGGAGACGAGGGACCGCTTCGACACGCCGTTCGGGCCCGCCCGGGTCACCCACCGCAACCTGAACGACGACGTCGTCGAAGGGCTGGCGCTGCTGGCGCAGCCGGCCTTCAGCGTCCAGTACCACCCCGAGGCAGCCGCCGGACCCCACGACGCCGGCTACCTGTTCGCGCGGTTCGTTGATCTCATGATTGATAGTCCATCCGTTGACCTGTCAGCTTTGCGGACTTCGTCCACGCAAACCAGACGGGTCAACGCTTCCGGTGGAGGTTCGTAGTGGCGCGCAGGGAGGACCTGGGCTCTGTCCTGGTCATCGGGTCGGGGCCGATCGTGATCGGGCAGGCGTGCGAGTTCGACTACTCGGGGACGCAGGCCTGCCGGGCGCTCAAGGCCGAGGGGCTGCGGGTCGTCCTCGTCAACTCCAACCCGGCCACGATCATGACCGACCCGGACATGGCCGACGCGACGTACGTCGAGCCGATCACCCCCGAGTTCATCGCGAAGGTGATCGAGAAGGAGCGCCCGGACGCGCTGCTCGCGACGCTCGGCGGCCAGACCGCGCTGAACGCCGCCGTCGCCCTCGACCGCGACGGAACCCTCGAGAAGTACGACGTCGAGCTCATCGGGGCATCCATCGCGGCGATCCAGGCCGGCGAGAACCGGGAGACCTTCAAGGCCATCGTGGAGTCGCTCGGCGGGGAGGTCGCGCGAAGCATCGTCTGCCACACCCTCGACGAGTGCCAGGCCGCCTCGGCGGACCTCGGCTTCCCCGTCGTCGTCCGCCCCTCGTTCACGATGGGCGGCGCGGGCTCCGGGCTCGCGTACGACGAGCAGGACCTGCTGCGGATGGCCGACGCCGGGCTCGACGCCAGCCCCACCACCGAGGTGCTCCTCGAGGCGTCGGTCCTCGGCTGGAAGGAGTACGAGCTCGAGGTGATGCGCGACGGCCACGACAACGTCGTCGTCGTCTGCACGATTGAGAACCTCGACCCGATGGGCGTCCACACCGGCGACTCGATCACCGTCGCGCCGGCGATGACGCTGACTGACCGCGAGTACCAGACGATGCGCGACATGGCGATCGGGGTGATCCGCGCCGTCGGCGTGGAGACGGGCGGCTGCAACATCCAGTTCGCCGTCGACCCCGTCGACGGCAGGATGATCGTCGTTGAGATGAACCCTCGCGTGTCGAGGTCGAGCGCCCTCGCCTCGAAGGCGACCGGGTTCCCGATCGCCAAGATCGCAGCCCTGCTGGCGATCGGCTACTCCCTCGACGAGATCCCCAACGACATCACCTGCGAGACTCCGGCCAGCTTCGAGCCGACGCTCGACTACGTCGTCGTGAAGGTGCCGCGGTTCGCGTTCGAGAAGTTCCCCGCAGCCGACCCGACCCTCACCACCCAGATGAAGAGCGTCGGAGAGGCGATGGCGATCGGCCGGTGCTTCACGGAGGCGCTGCAGAAGGCGCTGCGCTCGTTGGAGCGAGCCGGCGCCGAGCTCAGCTGGCGCGGCGGCACGGCCGGCGCCGGCGACAAGGAGGAGAACCTGCGCGCCGCCCGGGTGCCGCACGAGGACAGGCTGCAGCGGGTCCTCGCGGCGATCCGCGCCGGCGCCGGCGTCGACGAGGTGTCCGCCGCCACCGGGATCGACCCCTGGTTCGCGGACCAGATCGTGCTTCTCGACGAGATCGCACGCGAGGTGCACGGCGCCCCGGAGCTCACCAGCGACCTGCTCCGCCGGGCCAAGCGGCACGGCTTCTCCGACGTCCAGCTCGCCGACCTGACCGGCGCCACCGAGGACGCCGTGCGGGCCACCCGGCACCGGCTCGGCGTCCGGCCCGTGTTCAAGACCGTCGACACCTGCGCTGCCGAGTTCGCGGCCCTGACGCCGTACCACTACTCGACGTACGACGACGAGACGGAGGTCCGACCGCGGACCAAGCCGGCGGTGCTGATCCTCGGCAGCGGCCCGAACCGCATCGGCCAGGGCATCGAGTTCGACTACTCGTGTGTGCACGCCTCGATGGCCCTGTCGGATGCGGGATACGAGACCGTGATGGTCAACTGCAACCCCGAGACCGTCTCCACCGACTACGACACGTCGGATCGGCTGTACTTCGAGCCGCTGACGCTCGAGGACGTGCTCGAGGTCGTCCACGCCGAGACCGCGGCCGGCCCGGTCGCCGGGGTGATCGTCCAGCTCGGCGGCCAGACGCCGCTCGGGCTGGCCCACCGGCTGGCCGCCGCCGGCGTCCCGATGGTCGGCACCAGCCCCGACGCGATCGAGCTGGCCGAGGACCGGGGAGCCTTCGGGCGGGTGCTCGCCGCCGCGGGACTGCCGGCGCCCAAGCACGGCACCGCCACGTCGTACCCCCAGGCCAAGGCCATCGCCGACGACATCGGCTACCCGGTGCTGGTCCGCCCGTCGTACGTGCTCGGAGGCTCCGGCATGGAGATCGTGTACGACGACGAGAGGCTGCGCGCCTACATCGAACGCGCCACCTTGATCTCGCCGTCGCATCCGGTGCTCGTCGACAGGTTCCTCGACGACGCCGTCGAGATCGACGTCGACGCCCTCTACGACGGTCAGGACCTCTTCCTGGGCGGTGTTCTCGAGCACATCGAGGAGGCCGGCGTGCACTCGGGCGACTCCTCGTGCACCCTGCCGCCGATCACGCTCGGGGTCGAGGACATGGCGCGGCTGCGCGAGTCGACGCTGGCCATCGCCCAGGGGGTCGGGGTCCGGGGCCTGATCAACATCCAGTTCGCGATCGCCTCGGACGTGCTGTACGTGCTGGAGGCCAACCCGCGAGCGTCGCGGACCGTGCCGTTCGTGTCCAAGGCGACGGCGACGCCGCTGGCGAAGGCCGCCGCCCGCATCATGCTCGGAGCCACCATCGCCGGCCTTCGCGCCGAGGGCCTGCTGCCCGCCCACGGCGACGGCGCCGACCTGCCCGCCAGCGCACCCGTCGCTGTCAAGGAGGCGGTGATGCCGTTCAACAGGTTCCGGACGGCCTCCGGCGTCCACGTCGACACACTGCTCGGCCCGGAGATGCGCTCCACCGGTGAGGTGATGGGCTTCGACGCCTCCTTCGGAGCCGCCTTCGCGAAGGCCCAGATCGCCTGCCTGGGCGGCCTGCCCGCGACCGGGCGGGTTTTCGTCTCCGTCGCGAACCGTGACAAGCGGCACCTGATCTTCCCGATCAAGCGGCTGGCCGACCTCGGCTTCGAGATCCTCGCCACGGCCGGCACCGCCGCCGTGCTCCGGCGTAACGGCGTGGCCGCGACCGTCGTACGCAAGCACTCCGAAGGGCCTGGGCCGGACGGCGAGCCGACGATCGTCGGGCGCATCCGGGCCGGCGACGTCGACCTGGTCGTCAACACGCCGCACGGGTCGACCTCCGGCGGCTCACCGCGGGTCGACGGCTACGAGATCCGGACCGCGTCCGTGGTCGCAAACATCGCGTGCATCACCACCGTGCAAGGGCTGGCGGCGACCGTGCAGGCCATCGAGGCGACCAGAGCCGGCGGTCTCGGCGTCCGCTCCTTGCAGAGCTGGGCGACCCCGGAGACAGCAAGCTAGGAGACGGCAGGGTCATGGTCTACCGAGGGCTGTTCACCGCGGTGCTGACGCGGGTCGACGCCGAGCGCGCCCACCGGCTGGGGTTCGCGGCGCTGCGGGTGGCGGCTCGCGTCCCGGGGGTCGTCCCGGTCGTCGCGCGAGCGCCGACGAGGGGCCGGGTCCAGCCGGTGCGAGCCTTCGGGCTGACGTTCCGCGGGCCGCTCGGGATCGCCGCCGGCTTCGACAAGAACGCCGTCGGCATCGACGCGCTGGCGGCCGTGGGGTTCAGCTTCGTCGAGGTGGGCACCGTGACCGGCCAGGCGCAGCCCGGCAACCCCCGGCCCCGGCTGTTCCGCCTGGTGGCCGACCGGGCCGTGGTGAACCGGATGGGGTTCAACAACGACGGCGCGGCCGTGGTGGCGGCCAGGCTGGCCGGGTGGCGCGGCAAGCGACGCCGGGGGGTCGTCGTCGGCGTCAACATCGGCAGGTCGAAGGACGTCGCCGACGCGAAGGCGGTCGCCGACTACGAGCTCAGCGCGCGGCTGCTGGCGCCGTACGCCGACTACCTGGTCGTCAACGTGAGCTCGCCGAACACGCCCGGACTGCGCGACCTGCAGGCAGTCGAGCGGCTGCGACCGCTGCTGGGCGCGGTGCGGGACCAGGCGGACGCGTCGGCCGGTCGGCACGTTCCACTGCTGGTCAAGATCGCACCGGACCTGTCCGATGAGGAGGTGGCCGAGGTCGCGCACCTCGCCGTCGAGGACGGGCTCGACGGCATCGTCGCGGTGAACACGACGGTCGTGCGCAGCGGCCTCAGGTCGACGCCGGCCGAGGTGGAGGCGGTCGGCGCGGGCGGCCTGTCCGGGGAGCCGCTCCGCGGCCGCTCCGTCGAGGTGCTCCGGCTGCTGCGCCAGCACACCGGGACGCTGCCGATCATCTCCGTCGGCGGGGTCGCGTCAGCCGCGGACATCGCCGAGCGACTCGACGCCGGTGCCACCCTGGTGCAGGCCTACACGGCCTTCGTCTTCGGGGGACCTCGCTGGCCGTCCCGCGTCCAGCGCGAGCTCGCAACGATGCGCTCGCGGCCGCCGGGCGATGAGTGAGCCGTCGGGGGCCGCCCCGGCTCCGCGAGGTCCCACCCAGGTGCGCAGCGAGGTCCTCACGCTGAAGCCGGTGGGTGGCTACCTCCACCTCACGCTGATCGCGGACAGCATCGCCGACCGGGCCCGGCCGGGCAGCTTCGTCACGCTGGGGATCGGCGGCGAGACGTCGGCCATGCTGCGCCCCCGCGCGTTCTGGCTGCACCGGGTCCGGCACTCCGGCCTGTACGGCGGCACCGTCGAGGTGGTGTTCACCCCGCGGAGCCCGGCGACCCGCTGGCTGGCCCAGCTCAGCCCCCACGACCCGGTCGTGGTGACCGGGCCGCTGGGGCGCCCGTTCGCACTGCCCACCGAGCCGGTGTCCTGCGCCGTCGTCGGACACGGGTACGGCGTCGCGCCGCTGTTCATGCTCGCCGAACGTCTCCGGGAGCGGGACTGTCGCGTCCACATGGTGCTCGGCGCGTCGACCGAGCGGGAGCTGTTCGGCGGTCTGGAGGCCAGGCGGGCCGCCCAGTCGGTGACGGTCGCCACCGCCGACGGCTCGGTCGGCATCAAGGGTGGGGTGGCCGATGCGCTCCCCGCCGTCCTCAGGCGCAACCAGACCGAGGTGGTCTATGCCTGCGGGCCACTCGGCGTGCTGCGCGCGGTGGCAGCCCTCGCCGGATCCGTCGGCGCCTGGTGCCAGGTGGCGATGGAGGCCCAGATGGCCTGCGGCCTCGGCGTCTGCCTGTCCTGCGTCGTACCCGTCAGAGGCCCGGACAACGTCACCCGGCCGACGCGCTGCTGCATCGACGGGCCGGTGTTCGCGGGTGACCGGGTCGACTGGTCACTGCTGCCATGACGGCCGCACCGGCCGGTCAGGTCGACCTGACGACGACCATCGGGGACGTCAGACTGGCGAACCCGGTGATGACGGCCAGCGGCTGTGCGGGCAACGGGCGCGAGCTCGGCAGGTTCTGCGACCTGGCCGAGGTCGGGGCGTTCGTCAGCCCTTCCGTCACCCGTGACGGCAGCGGCGGCCGGCCGCTGCCCCGGGTCGTCGAGACGCCGTCGGGTCTGCTCAACGCGGTCGGCCTCGCCGGTGCCGGCATCGACGCGTTCCTCGCCATCGACCTGCCGTGGCTGCTGCGCAACGACATCCGCCCGATCGTCTCCATCGCCGGCGCCAACCTCGGCGAGTACGCCGAGCTGGCCCGCCGGGTGGGGAACACGCCCGGGATCGCCGGCGTCGAGGTCAACCTGTCCCCGCTCGCCGCCGACCCGGTCCAGGCGTCGCGTGCCGTCTCCGTCGTGCGGCGCGACACGGCTGCGGGGGTACCGGTGCTGGCGAAGCTGTGGCCCGGCGCCGCCATAGTCGTCGAGATGGCGGCCGCCGTCCGGGAGTCGGGCGCGGACGCCGTCGTACTCCCCGGATCGCTGCCCGGTCTCGCCCTGGACTCCGGCACCCTCCGCCCGGTGCTCGGCGGCGTGACCGGCGACCTGACCGGGCCCGCGCTGAAGACCGTCGGGCTGTACGCCGTGTGGCAGGTCCGGCGGGCGATGCCGGGCGCCTGCATCGTGGGGAGCGGCGGCATCCGCAGCGGAGCCGATGCGCTGGAGTACCTGGCGGCCGGCGCCAACGCCGTCCAGGTGGGCAGCGCCTGCTTCGCCGACCCGTCGGCTGCCGTCAGGGTCGCGGACGAGCTGCGTCGCGAGCTGGCGGGCCGCGGTTTCCGGTCCGCCGCATCCGCGGTCGGCGTGGCGCACCAACCCCCTGCAGCACGAGGAGACGCCCAGCCATGAAGACGTTCGGAGACAAGCTGCACGCGGCGATGCGGGACAGGGGAGCGCTCTGTGCCGGGATCGACCCGCACCCGAGCCTGCTGGCGGCGTGGGGGCTCGGCGATGACGTGGCAGGCCTGGAGCGCTTCGCGGGCACCTGCGTCGAGGCATGGGGGAGCCGGCTCGCCGTCCTCAAGCCGCAGTCGGCGTTCTTCGAGCGGATGGGGTCCGGCGGGATCGCCGTGCTGGAGCGGCTGATCGCCGATGCGCGCTCCGCCGGAGCCCTCGTGCTGCTCGACGCGAAGCGCGGAGACCTCGGCTCGACGATGAAGGGGTACGCCGACGCCTACCTCGAGCAGAGCTCGCCGCTCGCGGTCGACGCCATCACCGTCAACCCGTACCTGGGGTTCGAGTCGCTCCGCCCGATGCTCGACGCCGCGGCGGAGAACGCGGCCGGGGTGTTCGTGGTCGCGCTGACGTCGAACCCCGAGGGTGCCCAGTTCCAGCATGCGGCAACGGCTCACGGCACCGTCGCGGGTGAGGTGCTGGCCGCCGTACGCGCTGAGAACGAGGGGGCTGTGCCGCTCGGGTCGGTCGGGGCGGTCGTCGGCGCGAACCTGGCCCGCCTCGACGAGGACGTCGACGTCAACGGGCCGCTGCTCGCGCCGGGCTACGGGGTGCAGGGCGGAACCGCCGACACCATGCGGAGGCTGTTCGGGTCGACGTACCCGAACGTGCTGGCCTCGATGTCACGTGGCCTGCTGACGTCCGGGCCGAGTGTGAAAGGGCTGCGCGAGGCGGCGGCCCGCTCCCTCGCCGCCCTCAATGTTGACCCGTCGCAAAGTTGGCGTTGACCCGTCACAAACTTGCCGTTGACCCGTCGCAAACTTGCCGTTGACCCGTCACAAAGTTGCCGCCTGAGGCTCGGCTTCGACAATTTTCCGACGGCTGAAGGGCAATTTTCCGACGGCTCAACCTCTAACTCAAGCCAAGCTCAGCCCTCACTCAGTTCCCTGGCTCTCAACCCCAACGGAAGGGGTCAGGGGAGGTTGAGGCGGTTCTTGAGGAGGGCGTAGCCGACGAATGCCACCGAGTCCATGATCCCGTGCGCGATGACGAGCGGCAGCACCGTGCGTTTGCGCAGGAAGTAGGTCCCGAAGATCACCCCCATGACGGCGTTGGCGAGGAACGCGCCGAACCCCTGGTACAGGTGATAGCTGCCGCGGAGTACGGCGCTGGCCGCCACCGCGGCCCGGGACGACCAGCCCAGCCCGCGCAACCTGGTGACGAGGAAGCCGACGACGACGACCTCCTCCAGCAGCGCGTTCTCGAAGGCGGACAGCACCAGCACGGGCAGCGTCCACCAGTGGTCGTTCAGCGCGCTCGGCACGATCGTCGCGTTGATGCCCAGGGCGCGCGCCAGGTAGACCAGACCCAGGCCCGGCAGGCCGATCGCCGCCGCGAGCCCGACTCCCCAGGCGAGGTCGTGGCCGAGGCTGCCCGGTCCGCGCCGGCAGAGACCGATCCGCGAGAGCCCCACCCGGAGCGGGCCGGGTACGCCGTCTGGTGAGCTGCTGAGGAAGTGCAGGGCGAGGACCACCGGCACCAGCGCGAACGCGATGCCGAGCAGCTGGTACGTCAGGTCGAGCAGCGACCGCGGCGTGACGCTCGAGTTGAGCGTCGCCACCTGCTGGGACAGCTTCCCGGGCGCCGTCAGGTTGGCGACGAGGGCGACCACGGAGTAGACGGCGGAGGCGCCGAGGGACAGGGCGAGCACCAGCCACACCTCGCGGCGCAGCCGCGTCCGCTCCGAGAAGGCGACCTCCGGCGGCTCCGACACGAGAGCAAGTCTGCCTGTTCCGCGGCCGCCCACCCGTCGCCGCCCGGTGCGAAACCGGATTGCCTTTCTCGGCGGCAGAGACCTTACGACCAAAGCGTCAGAGGTCTAGTGTGAGATTCGGAGTCAACGGCCAAAGAACAGCCAAAGAACAGCTGAGGTGGAAGTCGTGACAGTGCCGGAGCTGACAGTCGAGCAACGTCGCGCAGCGCTCCAGAAGGCGGCCCAGGTACGACGGGAACGCGCGGCCGTCAAGAACCGGCTGAAGAGCTCCGGTACCTCCCTGAGCGAGACGCTCAGGGCGGCCGCCACGAACGAGGCGATCTCCAAGATGAAGGTGATCGACCTGCTGCAGGCGATGCCCGGCCTGGGCAAGGTCCGGGCCCGCAACCTGATGGAGCGGATCGGCATCTCGGAGTCGCGCCGCGTGCGGGGTCTCGGCGCGAACCAGGTCGCCGCGCTCGAGCGCGAGTTTGAGCATCGATCCTGACGCGAAGACCGGCGGCAGGGGCCGGTTGACGGTTCTTGCCGGGCCTACGGCGGTCGGAAAGGGCACCATCTCGGCGTACCTGCGCGAGCACTACCCGCACGTGTGGATCTCCGTCTCGATGACGACCCGCAAGCCCCGCCCGGGTGAGGTCAACGGCGTCCACTACTGGTTCGTCGACGATGCGACCTTCGACGCGACCATCGACGACGGTGGGTTCCTGGAGTGGGCCGTGGTGCACAGCGGGTCCCGCTACGGTACGCCGGCGCAGCCCGTCCGGGAGGCCCTCGGCGAGGGCCGGGACACCCTGCTGGAGATCGACCTGCAGGGGGCGCGGCAGGTGAAGCAGGCCGTCCCGGACGCTCTCTTCGTCTTCCTGAAGCCGCCGTCGTGGGAGGAGCTGGTACGGCGGCTGGAGGGCCGTGGCACCGAGGACGAGAGCGAGCGCGCCAGACGGCTGCGCACCGCTATCGACGAGCTGGCGGCCGAGCCGGAGTTCGACGTGACGCTGGTGAACGCGGAAGTTCACCGGACGGCCGCCGAGTTGGTAAACTTGATGGAGTCGCCGCGCTAGCGGGCGGCCGCCGTCCATGGATCCGACACCGTGATCCGCTTTCCGACCCGTGAATGAGGCTTCTGCGTGTCAGGTACCATGCCCGTCGCCGAGGGGATCACCAACCCTCCGATCGACGAACTGCTCACCAAGACCGACTCGAAGTACAAGCTGGTCCTGTACGCCGCCAAGCGCGCGCGGCAGATCAACGCGTACTACTCGCAGCTCGGCGAGGGCCTGCTCGAGTACGTCGGCCCGCTGGTCGAGACCCACGTCCAGGAGAAGCCGCTCTCGATCTCTCTTCGCGAGATCAACCAGGACCTGTTGACATGTGAGGACATCGAGCCCGAGGAGGCCTGATTCCGCCCCGCATCGTGCTCGGCGTCAGCGGCGGCATCGCGGCCTACAAGGCCTGCGAGCTGCTCCGCCTGTTCACCGAGTCCGGTGCCGACGTCACCGTCGTCCCCACCGCGAACGCGCTGCGGTTCGTCGGTGCCCCGACCTGGGAGGCGCTGTCCGGCAACCCCGTCAGCGCCGACGTCTTCGACTCGGTGGCCGAGGTGCGCCATGTCCGCCTCGGCCAGCGGGCGGACCTGGTCGTGGTCGCGCCGGCGACCGCGGACCTGCTCGCCAAAGCGGCGCACGGCCACGCCGACGATCTGCTGACGTCCACGCTGCTCACCGCCCGCTGCCCGGTCGTGTTCGCCCCGGCCATGCACACCGAGATGTGGGAGCACCCGGCAACCCAGGCGAACGTCGCCCTGCTCCGTGAGCACGGCGTCGTCGTGCTCGAGCCCGCGTCCGGGCGGCTCACCGGCGTCGATACCGGTCCGGGCCGGCTGCCCGAGCCGGCCGAGATCTTCGCGCTCGCATCCTCCGTGCTGGAGCGTGGCGCTGCCGTGCCTGACCTCACCGGCCGTCGCGTCGTGGTGAGCGCCGGCGGGACGCGGGAGTACCTCGACCCGGTCCGGTTCCTCGGCAACCGGTCGTCGGGCAAGCAGGGCTACGCGATCGCCATGGCTGCTGCCGCCCGCGGGGCCGACGTCACGGTGGTGGCCGCGAACGTCGAGCTGCCCGACCCGGCCGGCGTCAAGGTCGTCAGGGTGGTCTCGACGGGTGACATGTACGACGCCGTGCTGGACGCCTCCACGGGGGCCGACGCGGTCGTGATGGCCGCGGCGCCGGCGGACTTCCGGCCGACGCGGTTCGTCGAGCACAAGATCAAGAAGCGCGCGGACGGCGTGGCTCCGAAGGTCGAGCTGGTCGAGAACCCGGACATCCTCGCCGCGCTGGTCGCCAAGCGCAGCGACCCCACCCAGGTCCTGGTCGGCTTCGCGGCCGAGACCGGCGACTCGACGTCGACGGTCCTCGAGCACGCGAGGGTCAAGCTCGAGCGCAAGGGCGGCGACCTGCTGGTCGCCAACGACGTCGGGTCCGGCGCGGTGTTCGGGTCCGACGACAACGCGGCAGTGATCGTGTCGCGGGAGGCGGCCGATCTCGTCGTACCCGCCGGCTCGAAGCTGGCCCTGGCCGAGGTGATCTGGGACGAGGTGCTCCGGTTGTGGGGGTCCCGCGGTGAGATGTCCTGACCGGGACAGCGGCCTCGGCAGGTTACCCTTGACTCTGCCCACAGCCGTCGTTACGAGCGTGCCGAAGAGGAGATCGTGTTGAAGGGTCGACTGTTTACGTCAGAATCGGTGACGGAGGGTCATCCCGACAAGATCGCGGACCAGATCAGCGACACCGTTCTCGACGCCCTCCTCGCCGAGGACCCGCAGAGCCGCGTCGCCGTCGAGACCCTCGTGACGACCGGGCTGGTTGTGATCGCCGGCGAGGTGACCACGCAGGCGTACGTCCCGGTGGCCGAGCTGGCTCGCCGGCGGATCATCGAGATCGGCTACGACTCCTCGACGAAGGGCTTCGACGGCGCGTCCTGCGGCGTCCAGGTCTGCATCGGCAACCAGTCCGTCGACATCGCCCAAGGTGTCGACGAGGCGTTGGAGGAGCGCTCCGCGGGCTCCGTCGACCCGCTCGACCGGCAGGGTGCCGGCGACCAGGGGCTGATGTTCGGCTACGCGTGCGGTGACACGCCGGAGCTGATGCCGCTGCCGATCACCATCGCGCATCGGCTCGCCCAGCGCCTGTCCGAGGTCCGCAAGGACGGCACGATGGCCTATCTGCGCCCGGACGGCAAGACCCAGGTCACGATCGAGTACGACGGCGACCGGCCGGCCCGGGTCGACACCGTCGTGGTCTCCAGCCAGCACGCGCGCGACATCGACCTCGACTCGATGCTCACGCCCGACGTCAAGAAGCACGTCGTCGAGGACGTGCTCGACACCTTCGACATCGACTCCAGCGACTACCGGCTCCTGGTCAACCCGACCGGCCGGTTCGAGGTCGGTGGTCCGATGGGGGACGCCGGGCTCACCGGCCGCAAGATCATCATCGACACGTACGGCGGGATGGCCCGCCACGGCGGCGGCGCGTTCAGCGGCAAGGACCCCTCGAAGGTGGACAGGTCCGGGGCCTACGCGATGCGCTGGGTCGCCAAGAACGTGGTGGGGGCGGGGCTGGCCCGGCGCTGCGAGGTGCAGGTCGCCTACGCGATCGGCAAGGCGCACCCGGTCGGCTTCTACGTCGACTGCTTCGGCACCGAGACGGTCCCTGTCGACGACATCCGCGCCGCGGTGCTGTCGGTGTTCGACCTTCGGCCGGCGGCGATCATCCGCGACCTCGACCTGCTCCGGCCCATCTACGGCCTGACCGCGTCGTACGGCCACTTCGGCCGGGAGCTTCTCGAGTTCAGCTGGGAGCGCGTCGACCGGGTCGACGAGCTGAGGGCGGCTGTCCGCGGCTGAGCCCGTGGTGGTGAAGGCCGCCGCCGGCGGCCCGGCGCCGGAGAGACCGGTCGCAAGGGTCGCGGTCGACCTTCCGCTTGCGCATCTCGACCGGCCGTTCGACTACCTGGTGCCGGCGTCGATGGACGAGCAGGCGGTTCCCGGCTGCCGGGTCAAGGTCCGCTTCTCCGGTCGCGACGTCGACGGCTTCCTGCTCGGCCGCGAGGACCGGACGGACCACGCCGGCCGGCTCTCAACCCTGCGCCGCGTGGTGTCCGCCGAGCCGGTGCTGGCGCCCGAGGTGCTGGCGGTCGCGCGGCTGGTCGCGGACCGCTACGCCGGCTCGCTGGCCGATGTGCTGAGGCTCGCCGTACCCGCCAGGCACGCCCGGGTCGAGGCGGCCCCGGTGGAGCCGCGAGACCGGCCGCTCGACATCCCCGCCGGCGACCTGCGCGCGGTCTGGGCCGGCGAGGTCGGCGGGCCGGCCTGGGTCGAGCGGCTTGGCGACGGCCAGCACCCGCGCGCGGTCTGGACCGCGCCTGCCGGTGCCGGCTGGGCCGAGCGGTTCGCGGCGAGCGCCGCGGCGACCCGGCGGGCCGGGCGCGGCAGCCTGCTGCTGGCACCGGACGGCCGCGACGTCGCCCGTCTCGACCGGGCGCTCACGGACCTGCTCGGGCCCGGGTCGCATGCCGTGCTGACGGCCGACCTCGGCCCGGCCGCCCGCTACCGGGCGTTTCTGGCGGTGGCCCGCGGCGGGGTCGACATCGTGGTCGGCACCCGGGCCGCGGCGTTCGCGCCGGTACGGCGGCTCGGGCTGGTCGCCATCTGGGACGACGGCGACGATCTGTATGCGGAGCCCAGGTCGCCGTACCCGCATGCCCGTGAGGTGCTCGTGCTGCGCGCCTACCAGGAGCGGGCCGCGATGCTGGTCGGTGCCCACAGCCGGTCCGTGGAGGCGCAGGCCCTGCTCGAGTCCGGATGGGCTGGAGAGCTCAGCGAGCCGCGGGACGCCGTCCGGGCGGCGGCGCCCCAGGTGCACGTCACGGGGGAGACGGATGACGACCTGGCCGGGGACCCGGCCGCCCGGTCCGCCCGGATGCCCGCCCAGGTGTTCGCGGCGGTGCGGGCGGCGCTCGGGCGTGGCCCGGTGCTGGTGCACACTCCCCGCTACGGCTACCAGCCGGCGCTGGCCTGCTCTCGGTGTCGCCGGCCCGGACGTTGCGGGCGCTGTGGCGGGCCGCTCGGGCGGCCGATGGGCGGGGCAGCCCCCCAGTGCCGCCGGTGCGGGGCAATGGCCGAGGCCTGGACGTGTCCGCACTGCGGCGGACACCGGATGCGTGCTCCGGTGGTCGGGTCTCTTCGGACAGCCGAGGAGTGGGGCCGGGCGTTTCCCCAGACGTCGGTCATCGCGTCCGGCGGTGACCACGTCGTCGACCAGGTGGAAGACCGGCCCGCCATCGTGGTGGCGACGCCCGGCGCGGAGCCCGCGGCGGCGGGTGGCTTCGCCGCCGCGATCCTGATGGACACCTGGCTGACCGTGAGCATGCCGGGGTTGCGCGCCGCCGAGGAGGCGCTGCGGCGGTGGGTGCGGGTGGCCGCGCTCGTCCGGCCGGCAGGTGACGGCGGCCGGGTGGTGGCCGTCGGCGACCCGACGCTGCCCGTGCTCCAGGCGTTGGTGCGCTGGGACCCCGGCGGCTTCGCTGCGCGCGAGCTCGCGGAGCGCCGCTCGGCACATCTGACGCCGGCGGCCCGGATGGCGACGATCACGGCGTCTGCGGATGCGCTGGCCGAGTCGATGGCCGCGTTCGCGCTGCCGCGGGGCGCTGAGATCCTCGGCCCGGTCGAGGTCGGCGACGGCCTGTCGCGGATCGTGGTCCGGATCGCCCCCGAGCGTGGCGCCGCCCTGTCGCAGGCGCTCCAGCACCTGCAGGCGGCCCGCAGCAGCCGCAAGCTCCCCCCGGTCCGCGTCCAGGTCGATCCCACCGAGCTCACCTGACCGGGTCGGTAAGGTTGTCGCGTGGCGGTGCGGGAGATCAGGCTCTTCGGTGACCCGGTGCTCCGTGAGGTGGCGGCACCGGTGACCGACTTCGACAAGCAGCTGCGCACCCTGGTCAAGGACCTCACCGACACCATGCTCGAGGCTCCCGGGTCGGGCCTGGCCGCGCCCCAGCTCGGCGTCGGACTCCGGGTCTTCACCTACCACGTCGACGACGAAGTCGGGCATCTGGTCAACCCCCGGTTGACGCTGAGTGAGACCACCCAGTTCGGTGAGGAGGGCTGCCTGTCGATCCCCGGCCTGGCCTTCGACTGCACGCGGGCGTTCGCCGTGGTCGCGACCGGCTTCGACATGTACGGGGAGCCGGTGACGATCGAGAGCACGGAGCATCGCGCCAGGGTCATCCAGCACGAGACCGACCACCTCGACGGCGTCTTGTTCATCGACCGGCTCGATGCGCTGACCCGCAAGGCCGCCATGAAGGCGATCCGCGACGCCGAGTGGAGTGGACTGGCCGTCCCGGTTGTCAAGGAGTCGCCACATCCCATGCTGGGCAGGGGTTTCTAAGGATGCGGCTGGTCTTCGCCGGCACGCCGGAGGCGGCGCTGCCGTCGCTGCAGGCTGTCCTGGACAGCGGGCATCAGGTGGCCGCGGTGCTCACCCGACCCGATGCCCCGACGGGACGGGGGCGCACCGTCTCACCCTCGCCGGTGGCGGCGCTGGCCGAGGCGAAGGGCTTGGAGGTGCTTCGCCCCGAACGGCCGAGCGACCCGGCGTTCCTGCAACGGCTGGCCGAGATCGCGCCGGACTGTTGCCCGGTCGTCGCGTACGGCGGGCTGCTGCCCCAACCGGCTCTCGACATCCCGCTGCGCGGATGGGTCAACCTGCACTTCTCCCTGCTTCCCGCCTGGCGGGGCGCGGCGCCCGTGCAGCATGCGCTGATCGCAGGCGACGAGGTGACGGGCGCCACCACCTTCCGCCTGGTGAAGGAGCTCGACGCGGGTCCGACGTACGGGGTGCTGACGGAGACGATCCGCCCCGACGACACCGCGGGTACGTTGCTCGACCGGCTGGCCAGGCACGGCGCGAGCCTGCTCGTCGCCACCCTGGACGGCATCGAGGGCGGCACCATCGAGGAGCGCGAGCAGCCCGCCGAAGGGGTCTCGCTGGCCCCGAAGCTCACAGCGCGAGACGGTCGCGTCGACTGGCAGCGCACGGCGTTCGCGATCGACCGGCAGGTGCGCGGGGTCACCCCGGCTCCGGGCGCCTGGACGGAGCTCGGGGACCGCCGGCTGAACCTGCGGCCGATCCGGCTCCGCCCCGACGAGTCGGCACTGCGGCCCGGCGAGGTCCGGGTGAGCAGACGCGAGGTGCTGGTCGGCAGCGGCACCCACGCCGTCGAGCTCGGCGAGGTGCAGCTGCCGGGCCGGGGCTGGATGCCCGCCGTCGCTTGGGCCCGGGGGCAGCGGCCGCCGCCGGCCAGGCTCGGCTCATGACGTCGGCGCGCCGCGCCCGCGCCCGCACCCGACTCGACCCGGCCCGGCAGGCTGCCTACGCGGCACTGCGGGCGGTCGACGTGGACGACGCGTACCTCAACCTGACCCTCCCGACCCTGCTGTCGGGAAGCGAGCTGACGGGAAGAGACGCCGCCTTCACCACCGAGCTGGCCAACGGGACGGTCCGCATGCAGGGCCTGTACGACGTGATCCTCGCCCGCTGCCTGAGCGGGGGAGACGGCGTCGCGTCACTGCAGCCCGAGGTGCTCACGGCGCTGCGGCTCGGGACCCACCAGATCCTGGGCATGCGGGTTCCGTCACACGCCGCGGTCGGCACCAGCGTCGAGCTGGTCCGGGCGGCGGTCGGGGAGCGGCCCGTCCGGCTCGTCAACGCGGTGCTCCGGCGCGTCGCCGCCACCCCTCTCGACCAGTGGCTCGACGAGGTGGCACCCGCCGGTCACACCGGTGACCTCGCGAGCCTCGCGCTCCGCCACTCACACCCGCGCTGGGTGGTCGACGCGTTCGCAAAGGCGCTGGCGGCCGCAGGCATCGCAGACGCCGAGCTTCCCCTCCTGCTGGCCGCCGACAACCGGGCGCCGTTGGTGACGCTGGCGGTCCGACCGGGCCTCGCCACCTTCGCCCAGCTCGCCGAGTACGGCGTCGAGCCGGGCCGTTTCTCGCCGTACGCCGGCGTCCTGCCCGGAGGTGACCCGCGGGACCTGGCGGAGCTGCGCGCGGGCACCGTCGGCGTGCAGGACGAGGGTTCGCAGCTGGCCGCGCTGCTGACCGCGCGCGCCGAGGTGGCCGGTCGCGACGGACGCTGGCTGGACCTGTGCGCCGGGCCCGGCGGCAAGGCGGCCCTGCTCACCGGGCTCGCGAGGCAGCGCGGGGCGACCCTGGTCGCGTCGGAGCTGCTGCCGCACCGGGCGGCCCTCGTGTCGCGGGCGCTGCGCGCCTACCGGCAGCCCGTCGCCCTGCTGGCCGCCGACGCCACGTCGCCCGCCTGGTCCGCCGGTGCGTTCGACCGGGTCCTCGTCGACGCCCCGTGCACCGGGCTCGGCGCCTTGCGTCGCAGGCCGGAGGCGCGCTGGCGACGCACGCCCGACGACCTGCGGGCGCTGGTGCCCCGCCAACGTCGTCTCCTCGAGTCGGCGCTGGAGGCGGTGCGGCCCGGCGGGACCGTCGCCTACGTGACGTGCTCGCCGCACCTGGAGGAGACCCGCGGCGTCGTGGACGCCGTCCTGGCGGCGCTGCCCGACGTACACGAGGAGGACGCAACGGCCGTCCTGCCCGACGTGCCGGACACCGGACCCGGCCCGCACGTCCAGCTGTGGCCGCACCGTCACGGCACCGACGCGATGTTCATGGCCCTGCTCCGCCGCGGCGAACGAGGCTAGACTCCGCTGCCATGACGATCCAGATCGCGCCGAGCATCCTGGCCGCGGACTTCGCCAACCTGCAGGCGGAGGCGGCCACCGTCGGCAGTGCGGACTGGCTGCACGTGGACGTCATGGACAACCACTTCGTCCCCAACCTCACCATCGGTCTCCCGGTCGTCGAGGCACTCGCCCGGGCGGTGTCGCAGCCGCTCGACTGCCACCTGATGATCGAGGACCCGGACCGCTGGGCGGTCGGGTACGTCGAGGCCGGCGCCGCCAGCGTCACCTTCCACATCGAAGCCTGCCGGGCGCCGGTGCGGCTGGCTCGCGAGCTCCGCGGTCACGGGGCGCGGGTCGGGATGGCGCTCAAGCCGGCCACCCCGATCGAGCCGTACGCCGACCTGCTCGGCGAGATCGACATGGTGCTGGTGATGACCGTGGAGCCCGGGTTCGGCGGTCAGCAGTTCCTCGACATCTGCCTTCCGAAGATCCGGCGGGCCCGCGAGCTCATCGACGGGACCGGCGCTGACATCTGGCTCCAGGTGGACGGCGGGGTCTCGCTCGAGACCATCGGCCGCTGCGCGGAAGCCGGTGCCGACAACTTCGTCGCCGGCTCCGCGGTCTTCGGCGCCGACGACGCGGACGCCGTCGTGGCCCGCCTGCGCGACCTCGCGTCGACCCGCTAGGGTGCCGGTCTTGACCTGTCGACGCGTAACGTCATAGAAGGAGCCCGTGTGACGCGAAGTTTCGTCTTCTCCGGCCTGACAGCTGGGGTGCTCGCGGTCGGCGGGCTGATCGCCGGCCTGCCCGGCGCATCGGCGATGCCAGCCCATCCCGGTGTGGGAGTGCACGCGGTGCACGTCTGCACGACCCACCCCAAGCCCGGGCACGCGGCCTGCCTGGCCATGGCCGTGGTGGGCCCCGCCGGCAAGGTCGTCACCGGGACGAGGGCCGACCCGCTGGTGGGCTTCCACGCTGCGGACGTGCAGAAGGCCTACCACCTCAAGGGCCTGCAGGCCGATGGCCGCACCGTCGCCATCGTCGACGCCTTCGGGTACTCGCACCTGCAGTCCGACCTGGCGCAGTTCCGGAAGATGAACAACCTGCCCGCCTGCACGAGGAAGACCGGCTGCCTCAGGGTCCTGGACCAGCGGGGCGGTCACAACTACCCGCCGGACAACGCACGGTGGGACCCGGAGCAGGCGCTGGACGTCGACATGGTCTCGGCGGCCTGCCCGACCTGCACGATCCTGATGGTCCAGGCCGACAAGTCCACCTTCAAGTCCCTGGAGGCGGCCGAGAACACCGCGGCGAAGCAGCCCGGTGTGGTGGCCATCTCGAACAGCTACGGCGGGGGCCAGGGCAGCAACAGCCCTGCCTACGACCACCCGGGCATCGCTGTCACCGCGTCCACCGGTGACAGCGGCTACGCGCCCGCCAACCTCTACCCCGCAAGCGACACCAACGTGGTCGCCGTCGGCGGCACGTCGGTCTTCAAGGACGGCAGCCGTCGTGGCTACCACGAGACCGCGTGGTCCGGGGCCGGCTCCGGCTGCTCCACGACGAACCCGGCGCCGAGGTGGCAGCAGCAGGTGAACACCTCCTGCAAGCAGATGGACGCCACCGCCGACGTGGCGGCTGCGGCCGACCCGGGCAACGGTGGCCTCGTCATCGTCCTGAACGGCCACACCGCCCAGTACGGCGGCACCAGCGAGGCCTCGCCGTTGATCGCGGCCGTCTTCGCACTGTCGGGCCGGACCACCGGACATCCCGCGAAGTACCTCTACGCGGACCCCCAGGACCTGCACGACATCACGTCGGGCCGCAACGGCGGCTGCGGCTCCCCGCTGTGCCGCGCGGGCAACGGCTGGGACGGACCGACCGGGCTCGGGACGCCGCATGGGGTGGCGGCCTTCTGAGTGCGGGGTAGGATGATCCACGAACGAGTGACCACACTCGCGTGCTCCGGGGTCGGTGTAACTCCGAACCGGCGGTGAAAGTCCGCGACCCGACCGCTGCCAGCGGCCGGTTGACTCGGTGAAACTCCGGGACCGACGGTTAAAGTCCGGATGGGAGGATGCACGGCGTCTGTTGGTCGCGCCCGTGGCCGTCGTGGTCGACCGGGCGCGAGCCGCGACGGTTCCTCCCAAGCTCCCGCCTCAGAGTCCGCGACCGGACCGAGGACGGCTGACATGGGCCCAGTGCACTGGCTACTGGACGGCACCTGGAGTATCGACGGGGAGCAGGTGCTCCACCGCGAGGTTTTCGGGAACATCTTCGGACTCGCCAGCGCCCTGCTCGGCATGCGGCGCCTCACCTGGGCCTGGCCGGTCGGCATCGTCGGCAACGTGGTCCTGTTCACGGTCTTCGTGTCCGGCATCTTCGACAAGCCGCAGGTGCACGACCTGTGGGGCCAGGCCGGCCGGCAGGTGTTCTTCCTGATCGTCAGCGTCTACGGCTGGTGGCGCTGGCATCGCAGCAAGCGCCTCGGCGGTGCCGCCGACGGTGGTGCGATCACGCCTCGTTGGGCAAACGCCGACGAGCTGCGGGCGATGATCGGGGCGGGTGTGGTCATGATGTTCGCGTTCTACTACGTGCTCAGCTACCTCGGCTCGTACGGCCCGCTCGCGGACGCCTGGATCCTCACCGGCAGCATCCTCGCGACGTACGGCATGGCCCGCGGCTACGTGGAGTTCTGGTGGATCTGGATCGGCGTCGACGTGGTGGGTGTGCCGTTGCTCTACCAGGCCAAGTACTACCCGAGCGCGGTGATGTACGTCGTCTACGGCGCCTTCTGCGTCTTCGGCTTCTTCCAGTGGGCCAAGGTGGAGCGGCGGCTCAACCGCCACGGCGGGGCCGAGGCGACGCAGGAGCCGTCACAGGAGGCGATGGCCGGCGCCTGAGGCACCGCCCGCTGCCACGCCTTCTATGCTCACGAAGTGAGCCACCACGGCGCTCTGCCCAAGGTCTACCGGCCGCTCGGCGCCCGCATGGTGTCGGCGGTCATGGGTGGCGTGCTCGTCTCGCTGCTGGTCTTCTTGTGGCTGATGCTGCCGGCCCATGTGCGCGCCCAGTTCGGCTGGTTCCAGCGGGTCACGCTCGTCGGCGTCTTCGTGGCGGTGATCGTGGTGTTGTACGGCATCTTCCGTACCCGCGTCACGGCGTCGGAGCGGGGCATCAGCGTGACGAACGGCTACCACCGCCAGGACTTCGACTGGGCGGAGGTGGTGGCGATCTCGCTGACCCAGCACCGCCCGTGGGCCCTCGTCGACCTCGCCGACGGCAGCACGGTGGCGGTGATGGCGCTGCAGACCTCCGACGGCCCTCGCGCCACCAGGTCCGCCCGGGAGATCGCCGGCATGATCGCGGCCCGCTCCCGGACCGACCGCGACGACTGACCCGCAGGGCCGGGTCAGCCGGGTTGTGCCGACAGTTCCGCCTGTTCGACCTGCCCGGCCAGGCCGTGCACCGCCTTGACGAAGCAGTCCATCGGCGGCGTGACGAGCCCGGCTCCCACCTGCCCGGTCCCCGCTACCCGACCCGCCATCCCGGTGTTGATTTGCGGCAGCTGCCCGCTCCGCACCACGGCTGTCGCGTCGATGCCGGTCGGGGTGCCGCGGAAGTCGAGGATCGGGATCGCCCACGCGGGGTTCTCGCCGACGCAGATGTCGTACATCCGGGCGGTGGTGGCGAGCGCGTCGGAGACCGTGCCGCCGACGAGCCGGACGATCGCCGGCGCGGTCGCCATCGCGAAGCCGCCGAGGCCGGCGGTCTCGGTGATGGCCGAGTCGCCGATGTCCGGGTTGGCGTCGTCGGGGCCGTAGCTGCCCAGATAGAGCCCGTCGGCAACCTGAGCCGGCCCGGTGAACCACTCGTCGCCGGTGCCGGAGACCCGGATGCCGAAGTCCGTCCCGTTCCGGGCCATCGTCGTGACCACCGTCGACCCGGGTACGCCGTGCCCCGCTGCCGTGACGAGCTTGCACGCGGGCATCACCAGGTTCAGGAAGAAGTGGTCGTTGCCGCCGACGAAGCGGGCGATCTCGGCCACGTCGGACGCGGGCAGGCCCGACTCGGCGAGATGCGGGAACCACTCCTTCAAGACCATCAACGTGCCCGCCCGGTTCCGGTTGTGGCCCTCGTCGCCCATCTGGACCATCTGGGCGATCGTCGTGAGCAGGTCGACCGGGCCATGCTCGCGGGTCGCATGCTGCAGGGCGGGCCCGAGGACGCTTCCCATCCAGCGCAGCCGGTCGAGGACGTCTGCGGAGTAGGCGCCGTAGCGCAGCACCTTCCCGAGGCCCTCGTTCAGCGTGCACCACGACCGTCGTCCGCTGGTCTCGTCGGTCACCTCGAACACCCACATCGACGGCGAGACGACCCCCGCCATCGGGCCGACCGCACCGCGGTGGTGGCATGGCTCCCACGTGAGCGAGCCCTCGCCGAGCAGCCGCTCGGCGTCCTCCGGGGTCTCCGCCAGCCCCTCGAGCATCGCGGCACCGATGAGCGCGCCGCGCATCGGACCCGACGACCGCTCCCACGACAGCGGCGGACCGGCGTGCAGGAAATGCCCTCGGTCCAGCCCGAGGGCCTCGCCGGCCGTTCGTACGTCGGTGAGCAGCGCCGTCGCACCCAGCATCTGGCGCACCGCCCGGGCGTTGGCCGGGCCTCGGCGGGGGTCGAGCAGCACGGCCTTCAGCGCGTCCTCCGCACCGGCGGCCGGCGGTGACCAGTCGACTCGCGTCGTGGGGACGACCTGGGCGTCGAGGGCGTCCGCGAAGAGAGCAGCGCCGGCGGTCACCACGTGCGCGGCCGATGTCAGGCGCCGGTCGGTCATCGCGACCCGGAACCCACCAGGCTCGCGGCCTCGCGGGCCGCCGCCGCGTTCGATGTGTGCACGATGGCGCCCGCCTCCGCGAGCCTCTCGGCGGTGCCCGCCAGGTTCTGCGGGTCGTCGCGGGTTCCCACCAACGACACGAGGACCGGCTTGGCGGCGTCCGCGATGACGACCGCCAGGTCGCCGGCCGGGTCCGGATGGGCCGCCAGGCCCAGGACCACGTCTAGCAGCACGACCGCGCACGACGGGTCTGCCAGCTCAGCAGCCAGCCTGGACAGGCGCAGGCCGGGGTCGATCATCGGATGCGGACGTCCCAGGGTGAGGGCGTCGTCGCCGAAGTCGACGAACGTGTGGCCGCTCTCGCGGAGGTCCGGGCCCAGGACCGGGGCAACGACGAGCCTCGCCTCGTCACACAGCGTCCCGCCGACGAAGAGCCCGCGCAGGTGTCCCGGCGCCGCCGGCGTCGGCACGGCTGCTCCCCAGCGCCGCGGCGGCGACCAGGTCCCGCCGACGAGCTCACATACCCGGGCGGCGGTCTCGGTGAGGTCCGGCAGCCCCGGGCCGAGGTACCCGAGGACCACGGGCTTGCTCAGTCCCTTCGCATGGGTGCTCACCGCCTCCGCGACAGCCGGGGCGGCCGGCTTCGAGACCAGGGCGATCACGTCGACGTCGTCGTCCGCGTCGAGCCGGTCGAGCGCCTCGAACGTCGAGAGCGCCCCGACCTGCTCGCTGAGGTCCCGGCCACCCACGCCGAGGCAGTGTTTGACGCCGACGTCGCACGCGTCGAGGAGCGCCATCACGTGCTGGGCGCCGGTGCCGGACGCCGCGACCAGGCCGACGGGGCCTGGCCTGACCACATTGGCGAATCCGAGGCCGACCCCGTCGACGATCGCCGTACCGCAGTCCGGCCCCATCATTAGCAGACCGTCGGCGACCGCCAGCCGCTTCAGCGTCACCTCGTCCTCGACGGACACGTTGTCGCTGAAGACCATCACGTCGACCCCGCTCGCCAGTGCATCCGCCGCGTCGATGGCGGCCACGCCACCCGGGGTACTGACCAGCGCGAGGGTCGCGTCGGGGGTACGGCGAACCGCGGCGCCGATGGTTCGCGCCGGGCCCGCGCCCGCAGCGTCGCCCGACCTCTGTTCCGGTCGACGCTGGAGAGCGGCGTCCAGCGCGTCCCGGGCTGCTGCCGCCGCTTCCTCGTCCTCGGCCTCGATCGCCACCAGCATGTCCTGGGGGGAGGCGGCAGCCGGGGGGTCGAAGCCCAGGTCGCGCACCAGGCGGAGGTTGAGGTCGGTCGCCATCGCGACCAGGACGTTGCTCACGTCCGGTCGCCCGGCGACCTCACGGCTGAGCAGCATCAGGCTGACCGAGTCGCGGTAGGCGCCGCTGCGCACCTCCAAGAGGCGGGTCACGCGGCAGCCAGGCCGAGCTCGAGATCCAGGACCGTGCCGAGCCCGGTGAGCAGCCCGTGGCCGGACGAGTGGCCGACGGCCAGCAGCCGCGAAACGGCGACCGCGTCGGGGCGACCCCGGCGGATGGTCTGCAGCACGTCGTCGAGCTCCGGCAGGCACCAACCGTCGGCAGCGCACCGGAGCAGCACGGCCGACGTCGCGGTCGTGTGCGCCCTGAGGTCGGTGCCCCGGATCTCGCCGGCGAGCCATCGACCTCGAGGGTCTCCCGAGGCGAGCAGTCCCAGCAGGGCGCCACAGAGCACGTCGTCCCCGTATGGCGTCAGCCCCTCGCCTCGACCGAGCCGGCTGCGCCACTTCGAAGCGAGCCGGTCAGACTCCACGCCCTTGCTGGGCCGGAGCCGGTGCCGGTGCCGGCCCAGCACGTTCGGGGGGTTGAGCCATCGGCTGACGGTCACCCGTCGGTCGTCGTACCACAGCGCGCCCTCGCCGGCCGACACCTCCGGGCAGCCGGTCGGGAGGTGGCTGACGACTAGGCCCTGGGGAAAGCGCACCGCTCGTGGGCTCAGCAGGCTGACACCGAGCGGCGCCGAAGGCGCGCGGAGGTGCCACGCGTCCGCCCCGCGATGGCTCACCTGGAACGAGGTGCGCGGGCCGGTGAGGACTCCGACGCAGAGCGTGCTGGCCGCGAGCGTCTCCTCCATGCTAGGCAGAGTAATCCCCCCGGGACGCAGGGATGCCCCGGCTCCACGCGGGCACCGGGGCATCACGCGCTGGACCACCTTCTGCACACCCCTCCTGGCACTGCGGAAGACGGGCCCAACTTTTCTCTAGCGAGAGGCATACCCGGGCAACTGCCCGTGAAACATCCTGCTTGCGTCTATTCGCCTGACACTCCCGCGCGCCTCGGTCGCTCGCCCGCCCGATTTCGGCATTGTGGAGTCGAGTGATGGCCGTCACAGGACGGAGGGGGCCATCTCACGATCTTGCTGGGGAGTGAGTCATGGCATTGGGATGGAAGGTCGTGTACGACGGCAGGACGCCGCCTCCGGGCGAGGCGGTGGCACCTGACGAGCGGCTGTCGTGGGGAAGGACGGTCGGGCTCGGGGCCCAGCACGTGGTGGCCATGTTCGGTGCCACCTTCGTGTTCCCGCTCATCATGGGCCTCAACCCGCAGCTTGCGGTCATGATGAGCGGCATAGCGACGATCTGCTTCCTGCTGATCGTGCAGGGCAAGGTGCCGAGCTACCTCGGTACCAGCGCGTCCTTCGTCGGCGGGGTGGTGGCGATCCGCAGTCAGGGCGGCGACTCCTCGGACGTGACCGGCGCGATCCTGGTCGCGGGCGTGGTGCTGCTGCTGGTCGGGGTGCTGATCCACTTCCTCGGGTCTCACGTGCTGCAGGCGGTGCTTCCGCCGGCCGTGACCGGGGCCGTCGTCATGCTGATCGGCTTCAACCTGGCTCCCGTGGTGGCGAACATCTACTGGCCGCAGGACCAGTGGGTGGCGTTGGCGACGATGACGTTCGTCATCCTGGTCGCGGTCGGGGTGCGCGGTTTCCTCGGCCGGATCGCGATCTTCCTCGGGCTGATCTTCGGCTACCTGCTGTCGTGGTTCAACGACCTCGTCTTCGGCCAGATCACGTCGTTCGACGCGGCGGCCAACAAGGTCACCACACACGACCGGGTCAGCTGGACCGCCGTCAAGGCCGCCGACTGGATCGGGTTCCCACCGCACACCGATGAGGCCAAAGGCGTGGTCGGCTGGCACTGGCCGAGCTTCTCGATCACGTTCACGCTGCTCGTCTTGCCGGCCGTCATCGCCTTGATCGCCGAGAACACCGGTCACGTCAAGGCCGTCGGCGAGATGACCCACCGTGACCTCAACCCGGTGATGGGCCGGGCGATCGCGGCCGACGGCTTCGGGACGGTGATCGCGAGCACGTTCGGCGGCTCGCCCACGACGACATACGCCGAGAACATCGGGGTGATGGCGGCCACCCGGGTCTACTCCACGGCCGCCTACTACGTCGCCGCGATCGTCGCGATCATCTTCGGGCTGAGCCCCAAGTTCGGCGCCCTGGTCGCCTCGACGCCCGGCGGAGTGCTCGGCGGCATCACCGTCGTGCTCTACGGCATGATCGGGCTGCTCGGCGCGAAGATCTGGAAGGAGAACGACGTCGACTTCGGCAACCCGATCAACCTGGTGCCGCTGGCGGCGGGCATCGTCATCGCGATCGGGAACACCACGCTGAAGGTCACCAACGACTTCCAGCTCACCGGGATCGCCCTCGGCACCATCGTGGTCCTCGTCTTCTACCATCTGAGCCGGGCGGTGGCGCCGGCCCACCTGCGTGATGAGGGCACAATGATTGCGGTGGGCCAGCCCGGCATGTACGACGTGGACGACGACCAGCCGGGGGCCCATCGCGACACCGACACCTGACACCCGACCCGGGAGGCTGCTCAACCCGTGAAGCCGGCACCGTTCGACTACCACCGCGCGGGCAGCACCGAGGAGGCGGTGCGGCTGCTGGCGCAGACCGGGGGGAAGGTGCTGGCCGGCGGCCAGAGTCTCGTGCCGCTGATGTCGATGCGGCTGGCCGCACCGGCGGCGCTCGTCGACATCAACGGCGTGCCAGGTCTCGAGCGCATCGAGGTCGACGCGGAGGCTGTCACCGTCGGTGCCATCACGCGCCACCGAGCCCTAGAGCTCGACGCGGCCGCGTTCGCGGCCAACCCCCTGCTGCGCAAGGCGTTGCGCCAGGTCGCGCATCCGACGATCCGGAACCGAGGGACGACCGTCGGGAGCCTCGCGCATGCGGACCCGGCCGCGGAGATGCCGGCTGTGCTGGCCGTCCTCGACGGTCACGTCGACGCACTCAGCGAGGCCAACGGGCGCCGTACGATCCGGGCCGCCGACCTCTTCCTCGGACCGATGGAGTGCGGCCTCACCGACGGCGAGCTCGCCGTCAGTGCGACCTTCCCCAACCTGCCGCCGCGCAGCGGGTCGAGCTGGCTCGAGATCGCGCGCCGGCACGGCGACTACGCCGTCGTCGGGGCAGCCGCCGTCGTCACGCTGGACGACGAGCGAGCGGTGCGGTCCGCGCGCCTGGCGCTGGTCAGTGTCGGTGGCACCCCGACGGTGGTGGACGTGTCAGAGGCGTACGCCGGGACGTCGTACGACGCCGTCGACTGGGCGGAGGCGCTCGAGCAGGTCGACGCGAGCATCGACCCGGAGACCGACATCCACGCGAGCGCCGAGTACCGTCGACGGCTCGCCCGGGTGCTGGCCGGCAGAGCCCTCGCGCAGGCACTGGGCGAGGCACTGGGCGAAGCGCTCGAGGTGACGTCCCCATGACCGAGCCGCTGCACGGCGTGCAGCTGACCGTCAACGGCATCCCGCGTGAGCTGCAGGTGCCTGCCCGCCGGCTGCTCTCCGACGCGCTGCGCCACGATGCCCGGCTCACCGGCACCCACGTCGGATGCGAGCACGGCGTGTGCGGCGCCTGCACCGTCCTCGTCGACAACGTGCCGATGCGGAGCTGCCTGATCTTCGCGGTGTCGGTCGACGGTGCCCAGATCACCACCGTGGAAGGGTGCGTCGGTCCGGACGGGGAGCTGGGCCCGGTGCAGCAGGCGTTCCGGGACTGCCACGCGCTGCAGTGCGGCTTCTGCACGCCGGGCTTCATCACCACGATCACGTCGTTCCTCGAGACGTCCCCTCGTCCGACGGAGCAGGAGGCGCGAGAGGCCATCGGCGGCAACCTCTGCCGGTGCACCGGGTACCAGAACATCGTGGCCGCCGTACTCCGGGCGGCCGAGATCATCAACGACCCGGCGACGGGCGGGACCGGTTCGTGACCACGAAGCTGTTCGGCCAACGGGTGCCCCGGGTGGAGGACCCGCGGCTGTTGAAGGGCGAGGGGCGCTACCTCGACGACCTGGGGCACGACGCGCTCGCGGCCGCCTTCGTGCGCAGCCCCCACGCCCATGCCCGGGTCACCGGCATCGACGTCGGCCCGGCACTGGACGTCGAGGGCCTGGTCGCGATCTTCACCCACGAGGACCTGGAAGGACACCCCGGAGAGCCGCTTCCGCTGCTGATCCCGCATCCCGCGTTGACCCACGGCCGGACGCCGTACGCGCTGGCCCGGGACGAGGTCAACCACGTCGGTGAGGCGATCGTCATGGTGGTGGCGACCGACCGCTACCTGGCCGAGGACATCGCCGGGAAGATCGACGTCACCTACGAGGAGCTGCCGCCGGTCGTCGGCATCGAAGCCGCCCGGTCCGCGACTGCGCTCGTGCACGACGACGTACCAGGCAACGTCGCCGCCACCTTGGTGCAGGAGATCGGCGACGCTCGCGGCATGATCGCCGAGGCGCCCCATCGCGGCAGCCTGCGGCTCACGATCGAACGCAGCGCATCGATGCCGATGGAGGGCAAGGGGGTGCTCGCGCGCTGGGACCCCGACGACCGCTCGCTGCTCGTGCACACCTCGACCCAGACCTCCACCAGCGTCCGTCAGGCGCTGGCGGCGAAGCTCGACCTCCCCGTCGACCGGGTCGAGGTCGTCACCCCGGATGTCGGCGGCGCGTTCGGCGTGAAGATCGTGCACCCGTGGCCCGAAGAGGTCCTGGTGCCGTGGGCGGCGATCCGGCTGAACAGACCCGTGAAGTGGACCGAGGACCGGCGTGAGCATTTCGTCTCCTCCGCCCACGAGCGCGGCCAGCTGCACGAGGTGGAGTTCGGGTACGACGACGAGGGGCACCTGCGGGGGTTGGCGGTGCGCTTCTGGCACGACAACGGCGCCTACACGCCGTACGGCCTCATCGTGCCGATCATCACCTCGACCCAGCTGCTCGGTCCGTACAAGCCTGGCGCCTACCGGGTCGAGTTCCAGAGCCTCTACACCAACACGGTCATCGTCACGCCGTACCGAGGCGCCGGTCGACCGCAAGGCTGCTTCGTGATGGAGCGGGTGATGGACGCGATCGCGCGTGACCTCGGCCTCGACCGGGCGGAGGTGCGGGCCCGCAACTTCATCACGCCGGACGAGATGCCTTACGACCACGGTCTCGTCTTCCAGGACGGCAGGCCGCTGATCTACGACTCGGGTGACTTCCCGGCCTCGCTGGCGAAGCTGAAGGCGCTGGTGGACTGGGACGGGTTCGAGGCGTTTCGCAGCGCGGCGGCCGCGGAGGGTCGGACGGTCGGCATCGGGCTGGCCTGCTACGTCGAAGGCACCGGGGTCGGGCCGTACGAAGGAGGGCACATCCGGATCGAGACCGACGGCAGCGTCGTCGTGTCGACCGGTCTCACCTCCCAGGGCCAGGGCCACCAGACGATGCTCGCGCAGATCGTGGCGGACGAGCTCGGCGTACCGATGGACCGCGTCAAGGTCACAACGGGGGACACTCGCCGGTTCAAGTACGCGGTGGGCACGTTCGCCTCCCGGACCGCGGTGATGTCGGGCAGCGCGGTGGCCCTCACCGCGCGGGCCGTCCGCGAGAAGGCCCTGCGGATAGCGGCGGACGCGCTCGAGGCGTCGGTCGACGACCTCGAGATCGCAGACGGGCTCGTCCGGGTCAAGGGCAGCCCGGCTGCGGCGATCGAGCTCGGGACCATCGCCGTCCTGTCCAACCCGCTGCGCTACGCGTTCGACGAGGCGGCTTCGCGGGCCACCCAGTTCGCCACCCCGGCCGACCCCAGCAAGCCACCCGTGGCGGTGGGGGAGCGGCCCGGACTCGAGAGCACCGATTACTACTCGCCGCCACGCTCCACGTTCGCGAACGGCATGCACGCCGTCATCGTCGAGACCGACCCCGAGACGGCGGAGATCACCATCCTGCGCTACTGCGTCGTCCACGACTGCGGCACCATCATCAACCCGATGATCGTCGAGGGCCAGGTCCACGGTGGGGTCGCGCAGGGAGTCGCCGGCGCCCTCTACGAACGCATGGAGTACGACGAGTCGGGCCAGCTGCTGAACGCCTCGTTCATGGACTTCCTGATGCCGTACGCCAGCGAGGTGCCGCACATCGAGATCGACCACCTGGAGACGCCGTCGCCGTTGAACCCGTTGGGGGTGAAGGGAGCGGGGGAGGCGGGGGTGATCCCGGGCTCGGCCGCCATCGCCGCCGCCATTGAAGACGCGGAGGGCATCGTGATCTCCGCGATGCCGATCAGCCCCAGCGAGCTCTTCACCCTGCGCCAGGCCCGCCAGCAGTAACCAGCCCCTCCCAGCCCCACCCGCCACCCCCACCCCACTCCGCAGCCACCCTCACCCCCACCGCCGCCACCCTGCGCCATCCCATCCGGGGTGTTTGAGTGGTGCACCACCCAAGTTGCCCTCAAGCCACCCAGATCTGGGTGGCTCGAGGAGGGCCTGAGTGGTGCACCACCCAAGCGCGGAGGGGCGGGGCCCCCTGGGATGTCGCTGGTGGACTACGCGGAGCGGGGTGCCCCTGATCGCATTCGCGCTGCGTCCTGCAATCGGATCTCGCGCCAGAGCCGTGCGCTTGCGCGACTGAAGGCGTCAGGCATGGTGTCTTTCCACACGATGCGACTCACTCCGAAACCTGCACCGCGGAGGGCGTCCTCGCGCATCTTCTCGTCCCAGACGATCTGGTCGGCATCGACCTCGTCGCCTCGCAGATTCACCTGGGTCCGGTACTTGAGTCGTCCATCGCACTCGAAGCAGTGATGGAGCCGCGCTGAGTACAGGTCGACGAAGACCTTGGTCCCGTCGCCGAGAACGACCTCATGCTGCGGCCGTACATCCTCGATGCCCATGTCTTTGAGTAGGGCTCGCCCCAACGACTCGATCGGTGTCTCGGCCCGGCCGTCTGCGTCTGATACGACGGTCGCGCGCAGTCGCACGTGCACGTCATACGGATAGCGGGTCAGGGCGCTCGTCAGCTGGTCACGCGTAACATGTCTGTGCAGTGCCGCGTCGGCGATCACGAGGCCGCTTGCATACCCGAACTCGGATGCGACATCCAAGACTGTCCTCTCGGCCGTCGTCACCGGTAGGTCATCCACCCACGTGATCTCACTGTCGTCCAGCCGGCCGCAATGATGCTTGATGCCGGCTCGCGTTCTGGTCAGGTGACGATCATGAAAGCGCAGCCGAGTAACGTGCGCGAGGCCGTCGTCCGCACTATACAAGGGGAGGCCGAGCAAGCGCGCGGCCGATGAGTGGCTCAACACGGTGCCTTCGTCGCACACCAGGAGGGCGGCCCGATCGAGCATGGCAGCTCGTGCTTCAGACGGCTTTGACTCCCAACTGGCTCGTTCCGTATAGACGCCGTATCGGATCCGGGTCCAGGGACCACCCCGCTCTCGGGTGAGCCACGCGAACTCCCTTTCGCTGCAACCGGCATTGAGGGCTTGGTGGCGCGCGAAGATCCCGCCCTGGCGGTCCATGATCTCCTGGAGAGGTCCGTTCATGCGCCGAGTCTGAACTGAGGAGGCGTTTTTTGCTGGTCGTCCGGGTCCGCCTGTGGACGGCGTACGGCCTGTGGATGAACCGCATTGGTTGAGGGCCGGCCTCATCGACGGTCGCATGTTTGAGTGGTGCACCACTCAAACCCTCCTCAAGCCACCCAGATTTGAGTGGCTTGAGGGCAACCTGAGTGGTGCACCACCCAAACGCCACTCGAAAGGCGTGCCGATTTAGGGAGCGGGGGAGAGGGGAGCGGGAAGGGGAAGGGGTCAGGGGCCGAGGTGGGCAAGGGCAACGCTCTTCGGCACCACCATCCGCCAGGCGTCGACAACCAGCTCGCGCATCTCCGCCTCGTCGATCGCGTCGAGCCTGACCTCGGCCCAGTGGTACCGCAGGTCCGACTTCGCCGGCATCAGGAACTTCGCGGGGTCGGAGGCGACCAGCTGGGCCCGCTCCTCCTTGGGGAAGCCGAAGCCCATTTGCTGCTCGTCGCGGGAGAACGCGAGGTAGACGATCCGCCCGACGCGGAACTTCACCCGGTCCCGCACCAGGGCCTCGTAGCTGCGCGGCAGGCTCAGGGCCAGCGCGCGCACGTCGTCGATCGTGACCACGGCCGCCAGACTAGAACCGACCGCCGACCCTTTCGCGCGCCCCTTTCCGCGTGCCCGAGAGTCAGGCGCTGCGACCGCGGCGGGCGATCGCGTCGACGGTCACCGCACCCAGAAGGACGAGGGCCGTCACCATGAACTGGGTGGCTGCACTCAGACCGATGAGGATCGTGCCGTTGTAGATCGTGGCGATGACGAGCCCGCCGAGAAGCGCGTGCAGCATCTTCCCTCGGCCCCCGAACAGGCTGGTTCCCCCGATCACCGCGGCGGCGACCGCGTACAGCACCAGCTGCCCGCCGTCGACGTTCGCCGAGATCGAACCGAGCCGCGACGCGTAGATGATGCCGCCCGCTCCCGCCGTCAAGCCGGTGAGCGTGAAGGCGAGCACCCGAATCAGGTTGACGTGGATACCGGCCCGGCGGGCGGCCTCTGAATTGCCACCGATCGCGTAGATGTAGCGACCGAAGCTGGTCCGGCTGAGCAGGAACGTCCAGCCCGCCAGGATCACCAGCACGATCGGGACGACCCAGGGCACGCCTTTGAGCGGTACGGTCAGTCCACGGTTGTGGTTGCAGACCGCGACCAGGACGATACCCGCGACGGCCAGTACGACGATCTTGGCGATCGTCAGAGCCAACGGAGGGGCCGCGAGCCCCGACCCACGCCGCCGCACGTTGCGAAACACCATCAGCGCGGCGGTCAGGATGAGGGCGATCGCGAGCAGCACCCAGCCGGTCGTGACCCCCAGGTTGCCGTAGACGAGCTTGTTGAGGACGTCGTTCGTGATGGCGATCGTCCCCCCTGCGCTGGTGCCACCGAACTTGTCGATCAGGAAGAGGAGCGCCCCCTGCCCGAAGAGCAGGCCCGCCAGGGTGACCACGAAGGAAGGTAGTCGCAGCTGCGTGATCAACAGCCCTTGCAGGGTCCCGAAAGCCGCGGCCGCCGCGAGACCGGCGATGACCGCGATCGGCCACGACACGTTGTGCGGCGGGGCCGAGAGCCCGACGGTGATGGCCGCACCGCAGGCTGCGACGAACCCGATCGACAGGTCGATCTCCCCGAGCAACAACACGAAGGCCTCGGCCATGCCGAGCAGTACGAAAGTCGCACCCTGGACGAGAAGGTTCACGATGTTCCCGGCCGAGAGGAACTCTGAGTTCTTGGCCTGGAAAACGACGATGATGACGATCAGCCCGATGAGGACCGGCAGGATCCCGCTCTCGCCGTTCTTGATTCGCTTGATCTGAGCGCTGACGTAATCGCCGAACGACTCGGCGAGGGTGTCCGACTGTGCGGCCAGAGAAGAGGGGGAGCTGACCGCGAGGGTCTCGGAGCCCTCGTCGTCCGGCGCCGGCCTGGGGGTTGTCGAGCTCGATGTCATCGGTCAGCCTTCCCGGGTGCCGGCGTGACGGGCGTCGTCTGGTTCTCACCGGAACGCGCAGCCGTCCCCGTCGTGATGAGCTGGACCACCGTCTGGGTGTCGTACTTGGACAGCGGACCCTCCTCGGCCAGCTTCCCCAGCCTCAGCACGGCGATGCGGTCGGCGACCTCGAACACGTCGTTGAGGTTGTGCGAGATGAAGAGTACGGCGATGCCCTGGCTGCTGAGCCGCTTGATCAGCCCGAGCACCATCGCGGTCTGGGACACCCCGAGAGCTGCGGTGGGCTCGTCGAGGACGACCAGCTTGGCGTCCCACATGACGGCGCGGGCGACCGCGACCGCCTGCCGTTGCCCACCGGAGAGAGACTCCACGAGCTGGCGGATCGACTTCACTGTCGTGACCGACAGGTCGGCCAGCGTCTTGCCGGCGGTCTTCTCCATGCTCGGCTCGTCCAGCAGGCCGTACCGGACGATCTCACGTCCCAGGAACATGTTCTGGACGATGTCGAGGTTGTCGCACAGGGCGAGGTCCTGGTAGACGGTCGCGATCCCGAGGTGGGCGGCGTCGCCGGGGCTCCGGATCGAGATCGGATCGCCGTTCCAGGTCAGCTCTCCGGAGTCGGTGGGATGGATCCCGGAGATGGCCTTGATCAACGTCGACTTGCCGGCGCCGTTGTCGCCGACGAGTGCCGTGACCTGGCCCTGGTAGAGGTCCAGGTTGACGCCGCTGAGAGCCTGGACCGGACCGAAGCTCTTGGTGACGCCCCGCAGCCGCAGCAGCGGGACGTCACCACTCTCGTCGCTCAAGAGATCCCATCCGCGGAGCACAGCTTGGCGTACGAGCCCGCACAGAGCTGCTTGGCTGTGACGACGTGACCGGCGATCACGGTGGATTGCATGTTCTTGGCGGTGACCCACGTTGGTGTGAGCACCACGGACGGAACCTCGGTCTTCCCCTTCGTGTCCTCCACCTTTCCGTTCACCAACGAGGCGGGCGGGGTCTGGCCGGCGTTCAGGTAGATCGCCAGGGCGGCAGCCGCCTGGGTCTCGACGTAGTACGGCTTGAAAGCCGTCCCGCACTGGTAACCCGTGAGGATGTTCTGCAGCCCGACGAGCGTCGCGTCCTGTCCCGTGATCGGGAACGTCTTCGCGGGGATGTGCTGTGTCTTCAGGTAGTTGATTATCGGTGCAGCGTTCTCGTCGTTCGGCACCAGGGCCGCGTTCGTCGTCTTGTGCGCGGTGTACGCCTGCTGGAACTCCGTCAGAGCCGTCGGCGGGTCCCACGTGCCGGCGGGCTGGGCGGTCTCGACCCACCCCGCGGAGGAGAACTTGGGCTTCAGTACCTCGTCATACCCCTGCTTGAACAGCGTCGCGTTGTTGTCGGTGGGGTCACCCGCCATGACGACGACGTTCGGCTTCTTGACGTTCCAGTCGCTCACACACGAGATCAGCCCGTTGCCGATGAGCTTGCCTACCGCGACGTTGTCGAAGCTCACGTAGTATCCCCGGCTACCACCGAGGGTCAGGCGGTCGTAGTCGATGACGGGGACCCCGTGCGCCTTGGCGTAGCTCTCGATGCTGGCGCCGACGCCCGAGTCGAGTGGGTCGATGATGAGCACGGCCGCACCGGACGTGATGGCGGACTGGGCGTCGGTCAGCTGCGTGCTGTCACTGCCCTGTGCGTTCTGGATCGAGAAGTCGGACGTGGACAGCCCGGCGGTCTTGAAGGCCTGGGTCAGGTTGGGCGCGTCGAACTCGGTGTAGCGCGCCGAGGTGGTCGTGTCGGGAAGGATGACCGCGATCTTGCCCTTGCCCTGCGCCGCCAGGCCCTTCAGCTTCGCCATTGCGGAGTAGTCAGGGGTGAACGAGGACACGGACAGTGCCGGTACTCCACCACCACCACCGGATGAGCTCTTCGGTGGCGTCTTCGGTGTCGAAGGGCTGCTAGAGCCGCCGGAGCTGCCGCACGCGGCCATGGTCAGTGCACCGGCCGCCAGTACGGCGACGAACGCGAGCTTCTTCGTGAACAAGGCATACCCCTTAACGATGTGGACGTGGCCAGACGACGATGTTGGCCCTGGTTCGTTCCCCGACATGGGTCTTCGCCAGACGAAGTTCATGATCCCAGGAAGAGTGTCCTCTGTGCCCGCCGGATTCGTCAAGAGATAGACGTTGATTGCCGTCAACGACCCCACAGATACCGCATGAGTTCGACTCTTGACCGTTTCTGCTGATCGGTGCATAGGATGACCGTCATGTCATCGCGATGGGTCGAGGACGTCACAGCGCCGTCCCCCGGGTCCACGTCCTCCCTCCGGGTGGCCAACCAGCACCGCGTGATCAAGGTTCTGCAGGAGACCGCGACGGGCCGTCCGGTGACGCAGGCCGACATCGCCCGAGCCACCAAGCTGGCCCCGGCCACGGTGTCGAACATCGTCCGTGAGCTGCAGGCCGTCGGCTTCGTGGAGACCACGGCCGGTGCAGGTCGGCGGGGTACGTCGGTGCGGATCGCCCGGGGCGCCGGGCTCGTGCTGGGGATCGACTTCGGCCACCAGCACGTCCGGGTCGCGGTCGGCGACCTCTCCGGCTCGATCCTTGCCGAGACGAGCAGCGAGATCTCTCCCAGCCATGCCCTCGAGGAGGGTCTCGAGCTCGCGATCAAGCTTCGCGACGAGCTCCTCGACGCCCTCGCGGTGCTGCCGGCGAGCGTGCTCGCGATCGGGCTCGGGCTGCCCGCCCCGATCGGGGCTGACGGGCTGGTCGCCTCATCGTCGATCCTTCCGGGGTGGGTCGGGGTGAAGGCGCAGGCGGTTGCGTCGGAGCGGCTCGGCAGGCCGGTGATCATCGACAACGACGCCAACCTCGGCGCGCTCGCCGAGCACCGTCTCGGTGCGGGCGTCGGTCACTCGTGCATGGTCTACCTCAAGGTCTCGTCGGGCGTCGGTGCCGGGATCGTCATCGACGACCGCCTGTTCCGGGGCGGTGAGGGTACGGCGGGCGAGATCGGGCACCTCACGCTGAACGAGGCGGGGCCGGTCTGCCGCTGCGGCAACCGTGGCTGCCTCGAGGCGTATACCAGCGTGACGACGTTGAAGGAGCTGCTCGCCGTTCAACACCCGAACGCAACCTTCGCGGAGATCGTCGCCTCCGCCCGCGTTGCCGACACCGCGTCCCGGCGGGTCATCGAGGACGCCGGTCGTCAGCTCGGCTGGGGGATGGCCATGGTGGCGAACCTGCTCAACCCCACCTGCTTCGTGGTCGGCGGCGACCTGGCGCAGGCCGGCGACATGCTGCTGGACGCCATCCGGGCCGGCCTCCGCCGCCATGCGCTCGGCTCGCTGGGGACCACGGTCGAGCTGCGCACCGCCCTCCTCGGCGACCGGACGTCGGTGGTGGGCGCGCTGCTGCTGGCGCTCGACAGTGTCCAGCCCGTGCTGCCCTGACATAGGGTCGGTCCGACGGCTCGTCGCCGGTGACACGTCGGGAGGAGGCACGTGAAGATCTCGGGCACCGCCACCTTGCACGCGTCCCGTGCCGACGTGTGGGAGGCCCTCAACGACCCGGCCGTGCTGGTGGCCACGATCCCGGGCTGCGAGCGCCTCGAGGCGGTGGGCGAGGACGTCTACGCGATGACGGTGTCAGCCGGGGTGGGTTCGATCAAGGGGACCTACCAGGGTGAGGTCCGCCTCGGTGACAAGCAGCATCCCGACAGCTTCGTCCTGCACGCGTCCGGCGCTGGCGCACCCGGCACGCTCAGGGCTGAGGTGCTGGTGCGGCTCGAGGACGGCGACGGGGCGTCGACTGCTCTGACCTATGACGCCGACGCGGTGGTCGGCGGCATGATCGGGGGAGTCGGCCAGCGGATGATCACCGGGGTCGCGAAGAAGACCGCCGCCGAGTTCTTCGCCGCCGTCGACGACGCCCTGGCCCCGACAGCGGCTGAGCCCGATCCGGGTCAGCCGGCGGGGGTGGGATCGGGTACGCCGACCTCGACCCCGTCGCCGACGGCAGGCGCCGTCTACCACCCGCCGCGATCAGCCGTGGGCGCCGCGGCCGGTGGTGGGGCCGCGTCGTTCCGCAGTGGAGCCGTGGTCGGCGCCGCCGCGGCGCTGCTCGGTGCGCTGGTCGGTGGCTGGCTGGCCGGTCGCCGACGTACCTGACCGAGACCGAACGAGACCACGGAGCGACGGATGCGAGCGTTCACCGCAGCGGCCCTGCAGGTGCAGCCGGTGGCTGCCGCACTCACCCAGGAGACGATCCAGGTCAACGTGGCGCACGCCGTCGAATGGCTGCACCGATGCGTCGACGAGACCGGGGCGGAGCTCGTCGTGCTGCCGGAAACCTGCACCACGGGGTTCTCGCCGGGTCGCTCGGCCGTGGACCTGTGGCACCTCGTTGACACCATCCCCGGTCACGTGACGGAACCGCTGCACGCGGCCGCGGAGCAGCTCGGGGTCCACCTCGTGTACGGCACCTACGAGCGTGGTCCGGAGCCTGGCATCGTCTTTAACAGCGCCGTGCTGGTCGGACCGAACGGCGACGTGCTTGGCAGCTACCACAAGACCCATCCCTACTGCACGGAGATCGTCTCCGGCGGCGGCTGGGTCACTCCCGGTGACGACGTACGCGTCGTCGAAACCGAGCTGGGCGCGATCGGGCTGATCATCTGCTTCGACGGGGACTTCCCCGAGCTTTCCCGGATCTGCGCGCTCCAAGGTGCGGAGCTGCTGGCGCGTCCGTCGGCACTGCTGCGCAGCGCGGACATCTGGGAGCTCACGAACCGGGCACGAGCCTACGACAACCACGTGTTCGTGGTCGGCAGCAACGCGACCGGCATCGACCCCGAAGGCCTCATCTACTTCGGCAACTCGATGATCGTCACACCGGTCGCAGAGGTGGTGGCCCGGGGGTCGTCGTACGAGCAGTGGGTGACCGCTCGCCTCGACCCCGAGGTCGCGATGCAGTCGCTCACCCCGGGCAGCAGCGTCAACCAGGGGTTCGACCACCTCGCCGACCGGAACCTCGACCTGCTGGCGAAGCACCGCGAGACCCTGATCGGGCCAGGGCAGACCAGGTTCCCCTACCACCGCGCAGGTAGTGCGGGTGAGTGACCGCCGGATCCGGGTCGGCATCGACACCGGCGGCACGTTCACCGATGTCGTCGCAGTCGACGAGGAGACCGGCGATCTCGCCACCACGAAGACGCCGACCACACCGGACGATCCCTCGGTCGGCTTCATGGCAGGGCTCTCGAAGGTGCTCGGCATGCTCGGCGCCGGGCCGGAGTCGCTGGCGGCGGTGTCGCACGGCACGACGGTCGCGACGAACCGCCTTCTCGAGGGCAAGGTCGAGAACCTCGGCTTCGTGACCACCGAGGGGTACGACCAGATGCTCGAGATCGCGAGACAGTCCGTCCCCGACGGGTACGGCAACAGCTACTTCTGGGTGAAGCCGCCACGGATCGTGCCCGCAGACCTCGTCTGCGGGGTCGGGGGACGGATCGCGTACGACGGCAGCGAGATCCGGCCGTTCGACGAGGCGTCAGCGGTCGCGACGGCGGAGTACCTCAAGGCGGCCGGGGTGCGCGCCGTCGGCGTCTGCTTCCTGCACTCCTACGCCAACCCGGCGCACGAGGAGATGATGCGTGATGTGCTGGCGCGGCACCACCGTGATGCCGTCGTCTCGCTCTCGTCCGACGTCCTCCGGGAATACCGGGAGTACGAGCGCGCGGTCACGACCCTGGTGGATGCCGCGGTCAAGCCAAGCATTCGCAGCTATGTCGCGTCGATCCGCGACCAGCTCGACACCTTCGTGACGAGCGGCTCCACGACCGGCGCCCCGGTGCCTTTTGTCGTGATGAAGTCCAACGGTGGGGTGCTGTCCGCGGCCGAGGTCGTGCGGCAACCGATCACGACGGTCCTGTCGGGACCTGCTGCCGGAGCCCTCGGTGCCGCCCTGGTGGCCGGCACGGCAGGTTTCCCGACGGTCGTCACCTGCGACGGGGGAGGTACGTCGACGGACGTGACACTCATCGTCGACGGGCGTCCGACGCTGACCACCGAGGGCAGCATCGGCGCCTATCCCAGCAAGATCGCGATGATCGACGTCGTCACGGTTGGCGCCGGAGGTGGGTCGATCGCCGCGCTGAGCCCCGAGGGCACGCTCAAGGTCGGTCCCGCTTCGGCCGGCGCGGACCCCGGGCCCATGTGCTACGCGACCGGCGGCGACCAGCCGACCGTGACCGACGCGCACACTGCCCTCGGCCGGATCCCGCCGCATCTGCTGGGCGGCGAAGTGGAGCTCGATGTCGACCTCTCCCGGGCCGGGATGGACCGGCTGGCCGAGGACCTGGGGCTCGACTGGGAGCGAGCCGCGTCCGGTGTCCTGGAGATCTCCGCCTGGAACCAGGCGAACGCGGTGCGACAGCTGACCGTCAAGCGGGGCCTGGACGTGCGCGACTTCCATCTGGTCACGTTCGGCGGCTCGGGGTCCCTCCTGGTCTGCAGGCTGCTCGACATCCTCGGCGCACGTGGCGCCGTCGTACCGCTCAACCCGGGCAACCTCTCGGCATACGGGCTGCTCACCGTCGACGCACGCATCGACTACGTCCAGACCGCCGTCTGCCGCCACTCGCGGCTGGCGCCCCAGACGGTCTCGCTCGTCTTCGACGACCTGACCGAGAAAGCCCGCGAAGCCTTGCTGCGTGAGGGATTCGGGCTCGGGTCCCAGCTCTTCGAGGTCAGCGCGGACCTGCGGTACTTCGGCCAGGCCTACGAGGTCCGGGTGCCGGTCCCCACGGGATCGCCGAGCCGTGAGCTCCTCGACGCGGTGGCGCTGGCGTTCCACGAGGAGCACCGTGCCTTGTACGGCTACGACTTCCGCGGCGTTGCCGGCCAGGAGGTGGAGTGGGTCAACCTCCGGGTGACCGGGATCGGTCCGATCCGCCGTCCAGAGATGCCCGTCGTCCCTGCGGGGCGGGGGGCGGCCGCTGCCGTGTCCGGCAGCCGGAAGGTCTACTTCGACGAGTGGGTCGACTCGGCAGTCGTCGAGCGGCGGCAGCTCGGAAGCGGCGACGTCGTGGAGGGCCCGGCCGTCGTCGAGGAGTTCTCGTCGACGCTGCCGCTGCATCCGGGGTTCCTGGCTCGGGTGGACGGCTTCGGCAACCTCGTCGTGAGCCGACACCCCGACGCGGCGGCAAGCTCGTGAACGAGGCCGCGCCGGTTCGAGCCCCGTACCGGCTCAGCGATCCGACGGACGTCGACCCGGTCCTCGTCGAGATCGTCGAGGGCTACCTGCGGTCGGTCGAGCTGGAGGTGGAGACCGCGATCGGCCGGACCTCTCGCTCGCCGATGATCCGGGACGCCCACGACTACCGGGCCGGCATCCACGACAGACACCTGAGGAAGCTCACCGGACGGTCGTACTCCGCCCTGGTCCATCCCGTCGCACGCGACCACCCGCTCGACACCATGAGTCCGGGCGATGTCTTCTTCCACAACGACGTCTACCTGTCGGAGGGAGGGATCGGGCACCTGCCCGACCTGTGCGTGACCGCTCCCGTCTTCCACGACGAGGGACAGGGGCCCAAGGTGGTGGCGTTCGTGCAGGCCTTCGGCCACCACGACGACATCGGCGGAGCCGTCCCGGGCTCGATGCCCTCGCACGCGACATCAGTCTTCGAGGAGGGCCTGATGGTGCCGCCGATCCGGCTGTGGGACAAGGGAGCTCCCTGTGAGCCGGCGCTGCGGATCATCACCCGCAACTCCCGCACGCCGGACTCGCTGGCTGCCGACCTCGACGCCGAGTGTGCCGCCTGCCTGATGGGTGCGCGGCGGATGGGCGAGCTCTTCGACCGCTACGGTCGCGGGCTCGTCGAGGCCTCCTTCGACACGATCCTCGACAACACGACTGAGACGTTCCGTCGGGAGATCCTCGCCAAGATCCCCGACGGCAGCTACGTCTGGGAGGACTACGCCGAGCACGACGGCGTCGACCCGCCACGCCTGCACACCCAGCGGATCACGCTGACCAAGATCCCTGCCGACGGGGGTCGGCTCATCGTCGACTTCACCGGCACCGGGCCGCAGGCGAAAGGGCCCATCAACCACTGTGGCGACTACGCCGACGGCAACTTCCTGAAGAAGTGGCTCGCACCGATCCTGCGCAACCTCGCCGACACCCCGGAGCGGATGGCGCAGCTCGACGTGAACGAAGGCGTCGTCCCGCTGATCGAGATGCGCTTCCCCGGGCCGGGTACGTTGCTGACCCCGGTCTTCCCGGCCCCGACGAACGCACGGACCTTCGTGATCCTCCGGCTGCTCGGCGTGTTGGCGGGAACGCTGGCGAAGGCGGTCGACGGTGCCATGCCGGCCGACCAGGAGACGATCCGCTACACGGGGGTCTACGGGTCGGACTCCGACGGGAACCCCTACCTGATGCGCGAGGTGCTGGGTGGGGGGTCGGGAGGGCGGCCGTACGCCGACGGGGAGGACACCATCCACGTCGTCCCGGACTCCCGGAACCTGCCGAGCGAGTTCAGCGAGGCGCGTTTCCCCTTCGTGGTCGAGCGGCTGGGTCTGGCCATCGACTCCGGGGGTGCTGGACGCCATCGCGGGGGCTGCGGCTACGAGAAGCACATCCGGATGCTCAAGGACGCCCACTTCATGTCGATCGCGGACCGCTCGATCCTGGCCTGCTGGGGCGTCAAGGGTGGCCTGGCCGGGCAGTCCTTCTCGGTCACCATCGACGCCGGTGGCCCGGACGAGAGGGTCGTCGACGCCCTCGTCGACGCCGAACCGGTGCGCGCCGGTCAGGTGATCGTGATCAGGACGACGGGCGGAGGAGGGTGGGGCGACCCCCTCGACCGCCCCTACGAGGACGTGGCCCGTGACGTGGCCTGGCGGAAGGTATCGGCCCGGGCGGCCCGCACGTCGTACGGCGTGGTGCTCGTCGACGGCGTCGTCGACCTCGCCGCTTCTGACGACCTGCGGTCCAGGCTTCGGCGCGAGCGAGAGCAGGCGAGCCCGCCGGGGGCGCGGCCGTTCTTCGACCGTGGTCCGGGGTACTCGAGGTTGTCCGGCGGCAAGCCCTTCGCGGACGTGGACCTGCACCCGGCCGGAGGCTGACCTCGTGCGCGGCCCTTCCGACCCGGCGGCGCCGCCGCGAGTCCTGGTGGCCGAGCTGGTGGACCTGATCGGCGAGGCTGCGTGCGCGGGGCTCTGCGCGGCGCTGCTCTCGGGAACCGATCCAGCGTTGCACGCCGACGAGCTGGGTTATCTCGGCGGCCGGCCGGGTCCGCATGTGCTGGACGGCAGCTGGTCGCCGTACTGGGCGAGGGTCTGGGGGGCCCGTGGACTGCTCTACGTGTGGGCGCCGTCAGCCGCGGCTGCGGTGGTCGCAGGGCTGGGCGACCCGCACTGGCGGGTGGCCGAGATGTGCCTGAAGGTCTCCGGGAAGCGGGAGCTCGCGGAGGCCGGCGACCCTGCCACCCGGCTGGCTCTACACGAGCTGACCCGGGTCCGCGCGACCGCGGTCCGGACCCTCGGCCTGGTAGGCGACACGGAGCACCTCGACACCGTGGTGGTGTCCCTCGACGACGAGGAGTCCCAGGTACGACGAACCGCTCGGCTCGCGCTCGATCGGCTCACCCTCCGGCTGGACATCACCTGGTCGCCCGAGATGGGTCTACCCGATGCGTGAGCCAGCCTTATCGACCCTCGACGGACGGCCGGCGCTGCCGGGAACCGCGAGTCTTCGCCAGGGTCTGCGCCTGGCTCGCAGGAGTCGGAACATCACGCGGATGGGCGAGCAGCGCGGCGTCGAGCTTGTTGATGAGCTCCTTGACCGACGAGGTCTTGCGGATCTCAGCAGCGGACACCAGCTTCTCGATCTTGGACCCGGTCTGCAGCAGGATGACGGGAAGGTTGAGGTTGCGCCACGACGACGAGGCGTGCTCGGCGCGGAACTGGTCTCGGCTGAGGGTGTGCACCGGCTCGGACAGCGTGTCGAGATGCCTCTGCCAGGTGGGGTTGACCCCGCGCACCCCCCTCGTCAGCGAGCACAGCGCACACGGGAACGTGTCCGGGCTCTTGAGACGTTTCCAGGCACCCACCGCGCCGGTCACCAGGCCGCTGTCCGTGTTGTGCACGACGACCAGGTGTCGCCCGAGGATGGGGGGCTCCGAGGGTCTCACGCCGGTAGTCTGACAGGCCGACCTAAGGGCTGGATAAGAAGCGGCTGAGGGCACCGGGAAGGCTGGGCGGGTGCCGACAGGTGCTAGACAAGGGACATGCCGGTGAGTGACGCAGGCCGCGACACGGCGCGAGGCCTGCGATGAGGGTGCTGGTCGCGCTCGGCGGCAACGCGCTGACGGGTCCCGGCGGGAGTGCGCGAGCCGACGAGCAGATCGCGGCGGCCGAGCGCGCGATGAAGTCCGTCGCGGACCTCGTCGTGAGCGGCTGGGACGTCGTCATGACCCACGGCAACGGCCCTCAGGTCGGCAACCTGCTGGTCAAGAACGACCTGGCGGCGGCCGTCGTCCCCCCGGTCCCGCTGGACTGGTGTGTCGCACAGACGCAGGCCACGCTCGGCTTCGTCCTGCTCGACGCCCTCGAGGCCGCCTTGGCGTCGCAGGGGGTACGTCGAGCAACCGCCGCACTCGTCACGCGGACCGTCGTGGACGCCGACGACGCCGCCTTCACCAGCCCCACGAAGCCGATCGGCCGCTATGTCAGCAGGGACGAGGCGGCTGACCTGATCGCCCATGGGCAGGCGTTCGCGGACTTCGGAGCACGAGGCTGGCGCCGCGTCGTCGCCTCACCCGAGCCGCGCGAGATCCTCGACGCGCCGGCCATCTCCGCCCTGGTGCAGGCAGGCTTCATCGTCGTCGGGAACGGGGGCGGCGGGATTCCTGTGGTGCGCGATGCCGACGGCTCTGTTCGCGGCGTGGAGGCCGTCATCGACAAGGATCTGGGGGCTGCCCTGCTGGCCCGGTCCGTCGAGGTCGACCGGCTCGTCATCGCGACGGACGTCGACAACGCCGTCCATGGGTTCGGCACGCCGGACGCGAGGGCGCTCGGTCGGGTCGGTGTCACCGAGATGCGCCGCTACCTGACGGAGGGCTACTTCGGCAGTGGGTCGATGGGCCCCAAGGTCGAGGCGGTCTGCCGCTTCGTCGAGAACGCGGGGCGACCGGGCATCATCACCAGCCTCGACAACATCGTCGCGGGAGCAGCCGCCACGGCCGGCACCGTCGTCGTACCCCAGGACGCCCCATGACAGGAGAGCACTCCATGCCGGAAGCGATCGAGGTCCGCAAGGTGACGCTCGGGCACGTCTCGGACGCGAGCGGGCTCGCCGAGCTTGTCGACTCCGGGGTGATCGAGGCCGACCGGGTGATCGCCGTGATCGGCAAGACCGAGGGCAACGGTGGGGTCAACGACTACACCCGGATCATCGCCGACCAGGCTTTCCGGGAGGTGCTGCTGGCCAAGGGGACCCGGCGCGCAGACGCGGTCGACCAGGTCCCGATCGTGTGGTCCGGCGGGACCGACGGGGTCATCAGCCCGCATGCCACGATCTTCGCGACCATCCCCGCGGACCGGGCCGAGCAGAGCGACGAGCCGCGGCTGACCGTCGGGTACGCGATGAGCGAGCGGCTCAGACCCGAGGACATCGGACGCCGGGCCATGATCGAGAAGGTGGCCGACGCTGTCGGCGTCGCCATGTCGCGAGCGGGGATCGACGACCCGTCGGACGTCCACTACGTGCAGACCAAGACGCCGTTGCTCACGATCCACACGATCCGGGACGCGAAGGCACGCGGCGAGACCGTGTGGACCGAGGACACCCACCAGTCGATGGACCTGTCCAACGGCTGCACGGCCCTCGGGATCGCCGTCGCGCTCGGTGAGATCGAGGTGCCGGGCGACGCCGCCGTGCTCCATGACAGGTCGCTGTTCTCGAAGGTCGCCTCGTGCTCCTCCGGGGTCGAGCTGGACCGGGCCCAGGTGGTCGTCGTCGGGAACACGCGTGGCGTCGGAGGTCGCTACCGCATCGGTCACTCCGTGATGCGTGACGCTCTCGACCAGGACGGCATCTGGGCGGCGGTCCGGGATGCGGGACTTCCGCTGCCGGAGCGCCCCCGGACGTCCGATCTGGACGGTCGCCTCGTCAACGTGTTCCTCAAGTGTGAGGTGTCCCAGGACGGTCAGGTCCACGGCCGGCGTAACGCCATGCTCGACGACTCCGACGTGCACTGGCACCGGCAGATCAAGGCGTGCGTCGGCGGGGTGGCCGCCGCGGTGACCGGCGACCCGGCGGTGTTCGTGTCGGTGTCGGCCGCCCACCAGGGGCCGGACGGCGGCGGGCCGGTGGCCGCGATCGTCGACCTGGGGGAGGGCGAGCCAACCGGTTTCCGGCCGCCCCACAGCGACGCACCCGGTCGGTGACGCCTCAGGTGCGGACGAGGACGTCGGCGCGGCCGCGGGTGTGGTTGGCGGCGAAGTGCCGCTCCTCGCCCGTCGACCACGCGACCCAGTGCTCGAGGACCTGCTCACCGTCGCGCCTGACCGCACGTGCCACCCGTACGTCGGGCGGCGCCTCCAGCCACACCAGGAGGGCCGTGTACGTCGCATAGCACAGCGCCCCGGCACCGCAACCCTCGAGCACGAGAACGTCAGGCGGCTGCATCTCACGCCACCCGTTGAAAGCGCCGCGTTGCCAGTCGTACTGCTGCCATCGCGCCCGCCGGCCCTGGACCAGCGGGAGGAGGACCTGGCGGAGGACCCGCTGCTCAAGCTCCGGGTTCAGGCCGGTCCAGCCGTCGTACAGCTCGTCCAGGTCCAGCACGGCTGCGCTCAGATCCATGGCAACGAGGCGCTGTGCCGCGGCGTGGGCGTGGCTCGTCTTCCCCGAACCGGCGGGCCCGTCGATGGCCAGCAGCCTCGTCGACCTGATCCGAGGTGGTCGGCTCAGCAATTCGGACGCCAGCCGGCCGGCCAGCCAGCCGTCGGACGTCGACCCGTCGGAGGCGTCAGCCAAGCCCGTGCTTCTTGAGGATCTCCTCGATCTCCCTCATGTCGTCGTCGTCGCCGGCGCTGCTGCGGCCCTTCGAACGGGTGATCTGCTTGGGCGCCGGCGTCGTCGCCCCGCCGAGCCGGCGTTCGACCTTCCGGGGGAGCACGATGAGGGCGACGGCGACGAGCGCGAAGACCAGGCCGAACCACACGGACGGCCGGAAGACGAACCCGGTCGCGAACCGCGAGACCGCCAGCGAGACGGTCCAGATGAGCTGGAACAAGCCGAGGGCGTAGAGCGCGAGAGGAAGCATCGCGACACCCACCCAGCGCAGCCCGACGAGGGCCCCCTTGCGGCGCCATCGCCACACCGCCACAGCGGCCAACAGGGCGGTGAGGACCAGCGCGTTCGGCAGCCAGACGAAGGTGTTGTAGCTCACCGCTCTAGCGTGACACATCGCCGAAGGCGAGTTCGCGACCTGCTGATCCGTGGGGGTAGAATCGCTTTCGGACCGGTCGGCGGGCGTCGTACCTGACAACCGCCGGCTCCAAGTGGAGGCCATCTCCCACCCGCATCGACGCAGTGCCGCCTCTCTCCGGAGGGTACGGCCGGAGTCGTCGGGTCACGGTCGCGGGTCGCTCGGCGGCCCGTCTCGTGGTGGCTTCCAGCGTCTACGCGGAGGCCGCCATTGTGCTTTCTGCGTGAGCCGCGGCCGGTCCCGACCAGGTGCACGACAACAGGAGGACACATCAGCACAGAGCTACGCGTCAACGACCGGATTCGGGTTCCGGAGGTCCGGCTCGTCGGGCCCAACGGTGAGCAGGTGGGGATCGTCCGTATCGACGACGCCTTACGCCTCGCCCAGGAGGCCGATCTCGATCTCGTGGAGGTTGCGCCGACGGCCCGTCCGCCGGTCTGCAAGCTCATGGACTACGGGAAGTTCAAGTACGAGAACGCGCAGAAGGCTCGCGAGACGCGACGCAACCAGACCAACACGGTCATCAAGGAGATGAAGCTCCGCCCGAAGATCGACTCGCACGACTACGAGACCAAGAAGGGTCACGTCGTGCGCTTCCTCAGGCAGGGCGACAAGGTCAAGATCACGATCATGTTCCGGGGCCGCGAGCAGTCGAGGCCCGAGCTCGGGTTCCGGCTGCTGCAGCGCCTCGCGGGAGACGTCGAGGACCTCGGTTTCGTAGAGTCGGCGCCGAAGCAGGACGGTCGCAACATGATCATGGTCCTCGGCCCGCACAAGAAGAAGGCGGAGGCCAGGGCCGACGCCAGGGCGGAGCGTGACCGCAAGGCCGCCGTACGGGCCGCCGATCGGGACGCCGAGCAGGCAGAACGAACGGAGAGGTCGACGGAGGCAGCCGATGAGCCGCGCAGGGAACGACGCCGCTCGGAGAGCCTCGACCCCGACATGTGACCGCAGCAACCAGCGAACAGCGCGCCCACCAACAGGTCGGGCGCTCGAGAGACGGAGACGGCCCATGCCGAAGATGAAGCGCCACTCAGGAATCGGGAAACGTGTGAGGGTCACGGGTTCCGGCAGGATCCTCCGCCAGAAGTCGGGGAAGCGCCACAACCTGGAGAAGAAGCCCTCGACCATGACCCGCCGGATGAGCGGCACCACCGAGGTCGACAAGACGGATGCCAAGCGGATCAAGAAGATGCTCGGCAGGTAGGAAGTGGCTCGTGCCTGACATGCGCGACACCCCAACGAACCACAAGGAGTAGAAGTGGCACGCGTCAAGAGGGCGGTCAACGCCCACAAGAAGAGACGAGAGACCCTCGAGCTGGCCGCCGGCTACCGAGGCCAGCGGTCGAGGCTCTACCGCAAGGCCAAGGAGCAGGTGGCCCACTCGCTGGTCTACAGCTACCGCGACCGCAAGGCCAAGAAGGGCGAGTTCCGCAAGCTCTGGATCCAGCGCATCAACGCAGCCGCCCGGGCCGAGGGGATGACCTACAACAGGTTCATCCAGGGGCTGCGGGGGGCAGGTGTCGAGGTCGACCGCAAGATCCTCGCTGACCTTGCCGTCAACGACTCAGGTGCCTTTGCACAGCTCGTCGTGCTGGCAAAGGCGAACGTCCCGGCCCAGGAGAGCCCGCAGCCCGAAGCGGCCGCCTCCTGAGTCCTGAGCAGCCCGCGCGGGTCAAGCAGGCCCGGCGGCTCACCCGGCGGGGTTTCCGTGCCGACGCCCGGCGGTTCCTCGCCGAGGGTCCCCAGGCCGTACGCGAGGCCTTGGCCGTACCCGGGTGCGTGAGCGAGGTCTTCGCCACCGCCGAGGCGGTGGAGCGCCACCCGGACATCGCCGCGCTGGCGGTGGCTGCCGCGGTCGACATACGGGTCAGCACCGACGCGGCGGTCGCATCCCTGGTCGGCAGCGTCACGCCACAAGGGATCGTCGCCGTCTGCGGCTTCGTGGACGTTCCGCTGACCGATGCGGTCTCCGAAGGCTCCCAGCTGGTCGCCGTCGGTGCGCATGTCCGCGATCCGGGCAACGCCGGCAGTCTGCTGAGGTGCGCGGACGCCGCCGGTGCGGACGCTGTCGTCTTCTCCGGCTCGTCGGTGGATCCCTACAACGACAAGGCGGTTCGCGCGAGCGCCGGGTCGATCTTCCACCTGCCCATGGTGACCGGTACGGTGATGCCCGATGTGGTAAAGACCTTGAAAGCAAGGGGGTTCACGGTGCTCGCGGCCAGCGCCGGTGGCGGGACGACCCTGGACGACCTACTGGACACCGGGCGACTCACGGGTCCGGTCGGCTGGGTGTTCGGCAACGAGGCTTGGGGACTCCCTGCGGACGAAGCCCGGCTGGCCGACGAGGTGGTCGCCGTACCGATCTACGGCAGGGCCGAGAGTCTGAACGTCGCCACCGCCGCTGCGGTGTGCCTGTACGCGACCGCCCGCGCCCAGCGCAGCCGGAGCGACCGGCCCAGCATCAGAGCTTGATGTACCAGTTGCCGTTTCGGGGCAGCTTCCTGAGTGAGTAGGCGAAGGTCGTCGTCCGGACTGACTTCTTGCCGTTGACCGTCGTCAACATGGTCTGGGTGAGGTTCGCGATGACACCGGTGGGCTGGGTCTTCGCCGAGGTGATCATGCAGTGCGGATGGTCCGGCTGTGGGTCCGTCGAGTCGATCGCCCTCGGTGTCGGAGACTGGGCGCTGGCCTGCTGGAAGGAGATGACGCAGAAGCCATGCTTCTCGGAGGTGGCCTTGATGATGAGCAAGGTCCCGTCGTCCTGCATCGCGCCGACCGCGGGAGTGGTAGCGGACTGCGTGTACTTGACCGTGGTGAAGGCCCCGCCGGTCGGACTCCACAGCAGGAAGCTCAACGGTGAGGTCCACGCCACATACCTTCCCGACGGGGAGACGCTGGGCTTTCCACTGGCGCCTGGCAGGTCGGCGCGCTTCCACGTCTTGCCGTCGGTGCTGGCCAGCACGTAGCTCGACTGGGCCCCGTTGACGTCTTTCGCCGAGATCGAGCAGACGACGGTGGCAGCAAGGACCGGCCCCTTGGACTTCAGCTTGATGCGATGACAGAACCGGGTGTCATCCTTGAAGACGGAGATCGGAGCCGACCAGCTCTTTGTGCTGGTGTTCAAGATCTGCTCCATCACCTCGTGACCGGGCGCCGCGGCGTACAACGAGACCTTGTCTCCCGATGAAGTCTTCGCGAAGACGTTCTTGATACCTCCGTTGCCCTTCACTCGCTTCAGCTTCGACGTCCCACCGTTCGTGTTGTGGTGGTTCGACTGGCCGCCAGTCCCCGGTTGCTTGCTTGGGCTACCCGAGCTGCAGGCGACCGCGCCGAGGAACACGACCGCGAGCACGAGCGCAACAGCTGAAGGACGTCGGGACACGAGGCAATCGTATCCGCGGGAAACCGGCCCACCTGACCAACGGCCCCATCCGGGTGGACACTCAGCGGACTATGACCGTCCTCACACCGGAGCCTCGGACTACGTCGACCAAGGGCGAAGAACAGGGCAGAAGAAGCCTGCTTTCGCGATAGCGTGAGTCCATTGTGGGACACACGAGGGGGCTCGGAAACGCCGTGCAGGATGCTCTGGACCGGCTACCCGACGGCGTCGTACTTGCTGACGAGGGGGGCCAGGTCACGGCGGCCAACCACGCGGCGAGCCGGCTGCTCGAGGTGGTTGTGAAGCCAGGCGCCCGGCTGGCCGATGTCGTGCGACTGCAGGACCTCGACGGCAACGAGTGGTACCGATGTGCCAACCCGTACCGAGGTCTCGCGCTTCGCACCATGCTCGTCGAGTCGTCGTGGTGGTCGGTGTCCGGCCGCGAGGTGCTGGTCACCGTCAAGCTGGCCCGGCCGCGCCCGGCAGGACCGGTAACCGGGGTGGCGCTGTCCTTGCGGACCGCCAACGCCCGGGAGAGAGCCGATCGCAGCCGCTCCGAGCTGGTCGCCACCGTCGCGCACGAGCTCCGCTCGCCGTTGACCGGGGTCAAGGGCTTCACCTCGACGCTCATCTCGAAGTGGGACAGGCTCACCGACTCGCAGAAGCTGCTCATGCTGAGGACCGTCGAAGCCGATGCCGACAGGCTGACCCGGCTGATCACCGAGCTGCTCGACGTCGCGCGCATCGACTCCGGCCGGCTCTCGGTGCGCAAGGAGCCGACCCGCCTCGCGCCCGTTGTCACCACGCTGCTCGAGCCGATGCAGCCACCAGCGGGGCGGCGGCTGGTCGTCAACATCGACGGCGACCCCATGGTGTGGGTCGACCGCGACCGCCTCGCCCAGGTCCTCGCGAACCTTGTGGAGAACGCCTTTGCGCACGGAGCGGGCGATGTGACCGTCTGGCTGTCCGAGACGTCCGCGTCGGGGGCCGAGCTCGTCGTCGACGACGAGGGGACGGGCATCCCCGCCGCGATCCGGCCCCGCATCTTCACCAAGTTCTGGAGGCACGGCCGAGCGGGCGGGACCGGGCTCGGCCTCTTCATCGTCTCCGGGCTGGTCGCGGCCCACCAGGGCACGGTGACGGTGGAGCTCGCACCCGGCGGAGGCGCCCGGTTACGGGTCCGGCTGCCGTCCGGTGAGCCGACGGGTCTCGACTGACCGGAGGGTCGGCGTACGAGGTCGAAACCGGTTGGCCGCAGCGGTGGCACAATTCCTAGACTTGCCGCCACCACGTCTCGAGAGGGAGTCGACCTGATGTCCGGCCCGAACAGCACCTACGACCCGGTCGAGGTCACGCCGCTGCATGCCGACGAGGTCGAGCGCATGCGCGACGAGGCGTTGGCCGCCATCGCGGCGGCCGCGGACCTTGATTCGCTCAAGGACGTCAGGCTCGCCCACGCCGGCGACAGATCACCCCTTGCACTAGCCAACCGCGAGATCGGCGCGCTCCCGCCGCAGGCCCGTAAGGCCGCAGGCATGCGGGTCGGGGAGGCGCGGGGCGCCGTGAACAAGGCACTCGGGCAACGGCTCGCCGAGCTCACCGCGCAACACGAGGAGCAGATGCTCGCCGAAGAGACCGTCGACGTGACGCTCCCCTACGACCGGACACCCCGGGGAGCCCGGCACCCGGTGACCATGATGAGCGACCGGATCGCCGACTTCTTCGTCGGCATGGGATGGGAGGTCGCAGAAGGTCCCGAGGTCGAGGCGGAATGGTTCAACTTCGACGCGCTCAACATCGGCAAGGACCATCCCGCGCGCACTCTGCAGGACACCTTCTTCCTGGAGCCCGACGACGCCGGCGTCGTGCTGCGGACGCACACGTCCCCCGTTCAGGTGCGTTCGCTGCTGACCCGGGAGCTCCCGGTGTATGTCGTGTGCCCGGGCCGTACGTTCCGGACGGACGAGCTCGACGCCACCCACACGCCGGTGTTCAACCAGGTCGAGGGGCTCGCGGTCGACAAGGGTCTCTCGATGGCCCACCTCAAGGGCACGCTGGATTACTTCGCCGAAGCCATGTTCGGCGAGGGCAGTCGAACGCGGTTCCGGCCGTCGTACTTCCCCTTCACCGAGCCGAGCGCGGAGGTCGACGTCCGCTGCTTCGTCTGCCGGGGCGAGTCGCCCGCGGTCGCGACCTGCCGTACCTGTCGAGGCGAGGGCTGGATCGAGTGGGGCGGCTGCGGCGTCGTCAACCCGCGGGTGCTGACCGCCTGCGGTGTCGACCCCGAGGTCTACTCCGGGGTGGCGTTCGGCATGGGTATCGAGCGGACCCTGATGTTTCGCCACGACGTGCCGGACATGCACGACATCGTCGAAGGCGACGTGCGCTTCGCCCTCTCCTTCGAGAACGAGCTCTGATGCGCGTCCCGCTGTCCTGGCTGCGTGAGTACGTCGACCTGCCGCCGGAACTCCCGGTTGCCGAGCTGGCCGGCCGGCTCACGTTCCTCGGGCTCAAGCTCGAGAGGCTGGAGGCGCCAGGTGCGGAGGTGACGGGTCCCCTCGTCGTCGGCCGGGTGCTCGACTTCGAGGTGGAGACCCACTCGAACGGCAAGTCCATTCGCTGGTGCCACGTCGACGTCGGCGAGGCGGCACCGCGAGGTGTCGTCTGCGGTGCCCACAACTTCGAGGTCGGCGACCTCGTCGTGGTGGCGCTGCCGGGGACCGTGCTTCCCGGCGGTTTCGCGATCGACGCCCGGACGACGTACGGACACGTCTCGGACGGCATGATCTGCTCCGCCCGCGAGCTCGGGCTCGGGGACGACCACTCCGGCATCCTCGTGCTCGGCCGGGATGAAGGGACACCCGGCGACCCTGCGATCGACGTGCTCCACCTGCGAGACCACACCATCGAGTTCGAGATCAACCCCGACCGCGCCTACGCGCTCGCGGTCCGCGGCGTGGCGCGGGAGGCGGCGATCGCGTACGGCGTCGACTTCCGCGACCCTGCCACCCAGCTGCCCGCTGCCATGGGTGGCCCCGGGTACCCGGTGCGGGTCGAGGACACCGTCGCCTGCGACGGGTTCGTGGCATTGGAGGTCACGGGTCTCGACGCGTCCGCCCCGTCCCCACGCTGGCTGGCGCGCCGCCTTCAGCTGGCCGGAATGCGTTCGATCTCCCTCGCGGTCGACGTCACGAACTACGTCATGCTCGAGCTGGGCAGCCCGATCCACGGCTACGACCGGGACACCCTGCGCGGTGACATCGTGGTACGTCGCGCTCGACCGGGCGAGACGCTCACGACCCTCGACGACAAGGTCCGGGTGCTGGACCTTGAGGACCTGCTCATCACCGACGACCGGGGCCCGATCGGGCTCGCGGGAGTGCTGGGCGGAGCCGACACCGAGCTGGGGCCGACGACCAAGAACGTGCTCATCGAGGTCGCGCACTTCGACCCGGTTGTCATCGCCCGCAGCGCGCGCCGTCACAAGGCGCCGAGCGAGGCGTCGAAGCGTTTCGAGCGCGGAGTCGACCCGACGATCGCGGCGACGGCTGCCCGCCGGGTCGCGGACCTGTTGGTGAGCTACGGCGGCGGCGCGGTCGCCAAGACGGCAACGGTCGTCGGCGAGCCTGGCCCCCGTGAGTCGATCACGATCGACCGACAGCTTCCGAGTCGGGTGGCCGGCTTCGAGATCGATGACGACTCGTCGGTGAGCGCGCTGAGGCTGGTCGGCTGCGAGGTCACCGAGTCGGAAGGCACGCTGACCGCGACGCCGCCACCGTGGCGCCACGACATCTCGGACCCGAACGACCTGGTCGAGGAGATCGTCCGGATCATGGGCTACGACAAGGTGCCGAGTGTGCTGCCTGCGGCACCCGCCGGGCGCGGCCTGACCAGGGACCAGCGGCACCGCCGTGGGATCGGGGTCATGCTGGCCGCGGCGGGCTACGTCGAGGCGCCCAGCTACCCGTTCCTGGGCGAGCAGGACTGGACCGACCTCGGCCTGGCGTCCGACGACCGTCGCCGTACCGCGATGCGGGTCGCGAACCCGCTCTCCGAGGAGCTCCCGCTCCTGCGCACGACACTGCTGCCCGGCCTGCTCCGGACCCTCGCCCGCAACGTGGCGCGAGGCCAGGGCGACGTCGGCATCTTCGAGGTGGGCAGCGTCTTCCTGCCTGCGCCCGGCGGCCAGTCGAAGGCGCCGGTGCTCGGCGTCGACCGGCCCCCGACCGCCGAGGAGCTGAAGCAGCTCGAGGCGGCTCTGCCGCAGCAGCCCCTGCATCTGGGCATCGCGCTGAGCGGTGACCGGGTACCGGCGAGCTGGTGGGGAGCGGCCCAGCCGGCGTGCTGGGCGGACGCCGTCGAGGCGGCCAGGACGGTCGGACGACTGCTCCACGTCGAGGTGCGCGTCGTGGCGGCTCAGCGGGCCCCGTGGCATCCAGGTCGGTGCGCCGAGATCCTGGTGGGCGAGACGTCCGTCGGGTACGCGGGGGAGCTCCACCCCCGCGTCTGCGAGGCCTTCGGGCTGCCGCGGCGGGCCTGCGCCGCCGAGCTCGACCTGACGGTCCTGATGGCGCACGCGGGCGGCATCGTGCGGGCGCCGAGGCTGTCGTCGTACCCGGTCGGGAAGGAGGACGTCGCCCTGGTCGTGGACCGGTCCGTGCCCGCGGCGGAGGTCGAGTCGGCGTTGCGCGACGGCGCGGGCGACCTGCTCGAGTCGGTCCGCCTCTTCGACGTGTACGCGGGGGAGCAGGCGGGCCCGGGCAAGAAGTCCCTCGCGTTCGCGCTGCGCTTCCGCGCCCCCGACCGGACTCTCACCGAGGCCGAGATCAGGAGCATGCGCGAGTCTGCAGTCGCCGAGGCCGCCCGCCGCGTCGGCGCCGTTCAGCGGACCTGAGTCCGGGCAGGGCACGGCAGGGGCACGACAGGCAGGGCGCGACCGGGCGGGCAGGGCGCGGCAGGCGGCTCGTGGCGTAACCTCGGACTCGACCCGAGCTTCAACCGGAGGCCCCGATGCGTCACTTCCTGCGCGATGACGACCTCTCGCCCGACGAGCAGCGCGAGATCCTCGATCTGGCGGACCTCTTCAAGGTCGACCGGTTCGCCGCCCAGCCGCTGCGCGGACCACAGGCGGTGGCGGTGATCTTCGACAAGCCCTCAACCCGGACCCGGGTCTCGTTCTCGGTCGGGATCGCCGAGCTCGGCGGCTACCCGCTGGTGATCGACGCGCAGTCGTCGCAGATGGGGCGGGGAGAGCCGATCGAGGACACCACCCGCGTCCTGGAACGGCAGGTCGAGGCGATCGTGTGGCGCACGTTCGGGCAGGACCGTCTCGACTCGATGGCCGCGGTGTCCATGGTCCCGGTCGTGAACGCGCTGACCGACCTTTTCCACCCCTGCCAGGTCCTCGCCGACCTGCAGACCGTCCGTGCCGCCAAGGGGACGCTCGCGGGGCTCACCTTGACGTATCTCGGTGACGGTGCCAACAACATGGCCCACTCCTTCCTGCTGGGCGGCGCCCTGGCCGGGCTGCATGTCCGCATCGGCTCACCGCCCGAGTTCGTGCCGCATCCCGACGTCCTTCGGGAGGCCGAGCGGATCGCCACCGAGACGGGGGGGTCCGTGAGCTACGAGACCTCGCCGAAGGCTGCGGTAGAGGGGGCCGACGTCGTCGTCACCGACACCTGGGTCTCGATGGGTCAGGAGGGCGAGTCGGCGGAGCGCGAGTCGCCGTTCCTGCCGTACGCCGTCGACGCGGCCGCGATGTCGCTCGCCGCGCCGGACGCGGTCGTGCTGCACTGCCTGCCCGCGTACCGGGGCAAGGAGATCGCCGCCGACGTGATCGACGGACCGCAGAGCCTCGTCTGGGACGAGGCCGAGAACCGCCTGCACGCCCAGAAGGCGCTGCTGACGTGGCTCCTCGACAGGTCTCGGGGTGAGGGCTGACCGCCTCTGCGGTCGAGCGCTTCTTCGCGCGGCCGAGTCTCGTGGTGGCCGCTGACCTGCTCGGCAGTCGGGTCAGCTCCGGCGGAGTCGTCGTGGAGCTGACCGAGGTCGAGGCGTACGCAGGCAGGTCCGACCCGGCGTCGCACGCCGCCCGCGGTGTGACGGCCCGAAACCAGGTCATGTTCGGCCCACCGGGTCGCGTCTACGTCTACCTCAGCTACGGCATGCACCAGTGCATGAACCTCGTGTGCGAGACCGCCGGGACGGCGGCTGCGGTGCTGCTGCGGGGCGGCCGGGTGGTCTCGGGAGTCACGCAGGCACGGCGTCGTCGTGGCCCGGTGTCCGACGCGGCGCTCGCGCGCGGGCCTGGCAACCTGGCCCGGGCGCTCGGCGTCACGCTTGACGTCACGGGTACGACTGTGTGGGACGGGCCGGTGCACTGGCTGCCCGCCGACGAGGTGCGACCGCACCGTCGCGGTCCACGGGTCGGGGTCAGCACCGCCGCCGACAACCCGTGGCGGCTATGGGTGCCGGGTGAGGCGAGCGTGTCGACGTACCGCCGCCATCCCAAGGCACCTCCCGCCCCGGCCAAGGCGACCTAGCCACGCCGCCGCTACCCGCCCACCCCCGCCGCACCTGACCCCGCCGCACCTGACCCCGAGTCCGCGTTTGCCTGGCAAGCCAGGCAAACGCACCGTTTGCCAGGCAGGCCTGGGTGGCAAACGGTGTACCTGGGTGGCTTGCCAGGCAAACGCCCGGAGGTTGGCGGCGGCTAACCGGTTGTACGTCGCACCTTGTCGTACGGCAGGCTGGACGGGAGCCGGCGTACCCCTCGACCTTGGAAGGAACCAGGACGTGACCGACACGGTCCTCGACGATCTGGCCTGGCGCGGCCTCATCGCCCAGTCCACGGACCTCGATGCGCTGCGCTCCGAGATGGCGCAGGGCTCGATCAGGGTCTACTGCGGGTTCGACCCGACGGCACCCAGCCTGCACATGGGGAACCTGCTGCAGATCCTTACCCTGCGCCGGTTGCAGGATGCGGGCCATCGGCCGTTCGGCATCGTGGGCGGTGCCACCGGCATGATCGGCGACCCCAAGGAGGCGGGGGAGCGCAAGATCAACTCGCTCGACGTCGTGAAGACCTGGACAGACGCGATCCGCGATCAGCTGCGCAGGTTCCTGTCGTTCGATGGCGGCAACGCGGCAACCGTGGTCAACAACTACGACTGGACGGCGAGCCTGTCCACGATCGACTTCCTGCGTGACATCGGCAAGCACTTCCCGGTCAACAAGATGCTGGCGCGCGATGTCGTGCGGACCCGGCTCGAGTCCGGGATCTCGTACACCGAGTTCAGCTACGTCCTGCTGCAATCGATGGACTACCTCAACCTGTTCCGCGACCACCACGTGACACTACAGACCGGCGGGAGCGACCAGTGGGGCAACATCACAGCGGGCGTCGACCTGATCAGGCGGGTCGAAGGCGCGAAGGTCCATGCGGTGGCGACACCGCTGGTCACAAGGGCCGACGGCGCCAAGTTCGGCAAGACGGAGGACGGCACGATCTGGCTCGACCCGGCGATGACGTCGCCCTACGCCTTCTACCAGTTCTGGTTCAACGTCGACGACCGCGACGTCGTGCAGATGCTCAAGTACTTCACCTTCCGGACGCGCGGGGAGATCACCGGGCTGGAGCGGCAGGTTGCGGAGCGACCGTCCGAACGAGCGGCCCAGCGGGCTCTCGCCGACGATGTCACGACGCTGGTCCATGGGGCCGAGGAGACCGAGCGCGTGGTCGCCGCCTCCGCCGCGCTGTTCGGAACCGGTGAGCTGCGGTCCCTCGACGAGACCACGCTGGGCGCGGCACTGAGGGAGACGCCCGTCGTCACCGTCTCGGAGGGCGCGTCGCTGCCGTCGTACGCCGACCTGTTCGCCGAGTCCGGACTGGTCGCGAGCAAGGGAGCAGCACGCCGAGCGATCAGCGAGGGCGGTGCCTACGCGAACAACGTGCGCCTGGAGGACCCGGAGGCGCACCCGACGGCCGACGACCTGCTGCCCGGTGGCTGGCTGCTGCTGCGGCGGGGCAAACGCAACCTCGCGGGAGTGAAGGTGGACTGAGCCCGTGACCACCTGGGTGGACGGCCTGGAGGAGCAGGCCCGCGGGCTGCTGCCGGAAGCCGTCTTCCGGTACTTCAGCCAGGGTTCCGGTGCCGGGCTCTCGGCGGCGGAGGCCTGCCAGGCATGGGAGGACATGCGCTTCCTCCCCCGGGTCATGCGGGACGTGTCAAAGGTGAGCGTCTCGACCACGGTGCTCGGCACGCCGCTCGACGTCCCGGTGGCCCTCGCTCCGACGACCCTCCAGCGACAGGCACATCCAGGTGGTGAGGTCGAGATGGCGCGCGGAGCCGCGAACGCCGGGACTCTCGTGTGCGTCAGCAGCAACTCCGGCTCGACGTTCGCGGTGGTCGCCGAGGCGGGTGCCCCCTGGTGGGTACAGGCCTACGTGCTCAAGGACCGCGGGCTCACCACCGCGATGCTGGAGCGCGCGGTGGCGGCCGGGGCACGTGCGGTGGTCCTCACCGCTGACACCCCTGTCGTTGCGGTCAAGCACGAGGGCCCCGCGTCGGTCTGGGACCTGGTGCCGGGCGAGCATCTGCACGCGAACGAGGATCTCGCCGGGGTACGGCACTCGTCACTCGAGAAGGCCATGGATCTCACCCCTGACACGATCGGCTGGCTGGCCGAGGTCACCGGCCTGCCGGTGGTAGTCAAGGGCATCCTGCGTGCGGACGACGCGACGATCGCCCTGGCGGCGGGCGCGGCAGGCGTCTGGGTCTCCAACCACGGTGGTCGGCAGCTGGACCGGAGCATCGCGACCGCTCGGGCTCTCGGCCCGGTCGCCGACGCGGTGGGCGGCGGGACACCGGTGTTCGTTGACGGCGGAGTACGGCACGGGCTGGACGTCCTCGCTGCCCTGGCGCTCGGGGCGCAGGCGGTCTTCATCGGCCGACCGGCTCTGTGGGCCCTGGCCGTCTCCGGCGCGGACGGCGTCACGAGGCTGGTCGGGACGATTCGAGCCGAGCTCGGGGAGGCGATGCGCCTCGCGGGCGTGACCGATGCCGGCGACGTACGGGCCGCGAGGCTGGTGGACTCCGAGGGCCCACCCGTGCGGCTCTGGCACCGCCCTGACCAGGAACTGACCGTACCGACAGCCCTTGGACGACGCCGTGGGGACAGGTAACCTGGGAGCAACCGGCACGGAGCGACCGATTTGACGGTCCCGCCGGCCAACCGGTAAGTTAGATCGAGTTGCCCCTGAGCCGGTCGCAGGACCGGCTGACGGTGTGCGCGCGATCCTTGAGAACTCAACAGTGTGCCAAAAGTCGACGACGAATTAATTAACGCCCCGTCTCGACACGATGCGGAGGCAGCATTCGCTGGCCCCGGTTCTTGTCGGACGGTTCCTTTGGTAAGACGAAGTCTTCTCACCCAACGGCTTGCCGGTGGGCGGGAAGCAACTCTTGCCGGGATACTCCAATGAGTCGATGAACGCCCGTCTCGACGGGTGTCTGTCAACAGATTTCAACGGAGAGTTTGATCCTGGCTCAGGACGAACGCTGGCGGCGTGCTTAACACATGCAAGTCGAGCGGTAAGGCTCCTTCGGGAGTACACGAGCGGCGAACGGGTGAGTAACACGTGAGCAATCTGCCCTTCACTTTGGGATAACTTCCGGAAACGGAAGCTAATACCGAATACGACCGTCACGGACATCTGTGATGGTGGAAAGTTCCGGCGGTGAAGGATGAGCTCGCGGCCTATCAGCTTGTTGGTGAGGTAACGGCCCACCAAGGCGACGACGGGTAGCCGGCCTGAGAGGGTGACCGGCCACACTGGGACTGAGACACGGCCCAGACTCCTACGGGAGGCAGCAGTGGGGAATATTGGACAATGGGCGAAAGCCTGATCCAGCAACGCCGCGTGAGGGATGACGGCCTTCGGGTTGTAAACCTCTTTCAG
>JAWWPG010000011.1:0-28668 GCA_033850885.1 Nocardioidaceae bacterium | reverse complement strand
GGGAAAGTGCACCCTTCCCGCGGCGTGGCCAGGTGCACTTTCCCGCAATTCGCGGGAGGGGAAGCGGGCGGGAGGGGGGCGGGAGGTCAGGGGGCGGGAGGGGGGAGTCAGAGGGGGATCGAGAAGGGGGTGTGGAAGAAGTCCTGCGGGTCGTACTGGCGCTTCACCGATCGCAGCCTGGCGAAGTTGCCGCCGTAGTAGGAGGCGACGTGTCGGCGAGGTTCCAGGTAGTTGACGTAGCCGCCCGACGAGATCGACGAGACGCTGGCGTGAGCGGCGTCGACCCAGTTGTACGCCGCGTGGAGCTGCGAGGTCGTCGGGTGGTCGGGCATGCCGAGGTACCACTGGATCGAGCACAGGTGGTGCCGCCACGGGAAGGCGGTCGCGCCGGGCGCCTTGTCGCGAACCGCCCCGGTCAGCGGGTCGAGGATCGCCGTGCCGGCGTTGTGGCTGGCCGCGCGATTGGCGATCACCCGGACCAGCGCATCCGAGATCCCGACCGTCATCTTCGGGAGTACGTCGCTTCCGGCCGCCCAGCCCTGGCGCGGCGACGTCGTGCCTCCGCCGAGGTACTGGATGCTGTCCAGGTAGGTCTTCGTGAAGAGCGAGGTGCTCGTCGCGTTGACGCCGACCGCCGCCTCCATGGCCTGCGCCTCCGCGGTCTCGTGCCCGGGGGCGCACACGCCCACGATGCGAACCTCCGCGGTGCCGTCCGTGCTGGCGTCCAGGTGCAGGTTGGCCCAGGTCGAATGGGTCATGACCTTGATGCGCCTCCCCCAGCCGCGCACCACCGCCGCCGCGCTCGACCACGGGAACGTCAGCAGGAAGAAGCCGAGCGAGGTCGTCGGCTGGGTGTGGTACTCGAGCTGGGTGACGATGCCGAAGTTCCCTCCGCCGCCGCCTTGCAGCGCCCACAGCAGGTCGGGGTTGGTGCTCGCGTCCGCCATCCGGATGACGCCGTCGGCGGTGACGATGCGGGCCGCGTAGAGCTGGTCGCAGGTCAGGCCGTACTGCCGGCTCGCGATCCCGAGACCTCCGCCGAGCGTGAGGCCCGCGGCACCGACCGTCGGGCAGGTGCCGGTCGGGATCGTCCGGCCGTGGCCGGCGAGCGAGGCATGCACCGGGTAGAGCTTGGCGCCGGCGCCGACGAAGGCGTTCCTGCTCGCAGGGTGGTAGTGCACGCTGGTCATCCGCGAGGTGCTGACCACCAGGACGCCGGTGGCGCTGGATGCTCCGACGTACGAGTGGCCCCCCGCCTTGGGCCGCACGCCGAGCGAGTACTTGTGCGCGAACTTGACCGACTCGCTCACGTCGTCTGATGACGCCGCCTCGACGACGGCGAGCGGCTGGTAGCCGTCCCATCGCGGGTTGAAGAGCTGCTTCGCCTCGTCGTAGTCAGCGTCCCCGGGCCGCACCAGGTCCCCGTCGAGCCCGGCCGCGAAGGCGCGCCAAGCGGCCGGTGGCGGCGTCGAGTCGGGATGGCCGCCCGACGTACTCGATGGCGCGGGGCTGGCCGGTGAGGGTGAGCCCGACTTCGTTCCCACCGCCGCGGCGACGTGCTTCGCCGAGCATGAGGTGAGCAGGGCGGTCCCGAGGACCGCTCCTTGCAGCACCGTACGACGACCTACCGCGGACTCAGTCATATCCTTCACGACGCAGCCTAAGCCCGGCGGGTTGCCCGGATCAGCGACGCCGCGCCAGCTCGGCGAGTCCCGCCTCCCGCATCGCCTCCAGCGGGGCGGGTGAGCGGTCCGTCATCAGCTCGACCTGGAGCGCGGCCTGGTGGAGGAGCAGGTCGAGTCCCGCGGCGCACGGCAGCCCGGCCAGCCGGGCAACCTCCACCAGGGGGCTGTCGGGCGGGCCGTAGGCCACGTCGGACACGGCGGCTGCGCGGGCGACGAGCTCCTCGACCAGGCCGGACTGGGCCTGGGCCGAGCCGGGGATCGTCGACACCACCAGGTCAACGGGTCTGAGCTGCGTCACCTCCGACATCGCCACCACGTCGACGTCCAGGCCGCGCTCGCGCGCCAGCGACTCGAGCCGGGACGCCCCGTTCGGCGAGCGGGCCAGCACGGTGAGGCGGCCGGCCCCGTGGTCGGCAAGAGCGGCGACCGCGGACCTGGCGGTCGCTCCGGTGCCGACAACGGCGGCGCTGTGGACGGAGGCGATCCCGGCCTCCCGCCAGGCGGCGTGGAAGCCCCCGATGTCGGTGTTCGACCCCGCGAGGTCGCCGTCCTCCCCGACCAGCACCGTGTTGACGGCCCCCACGGCGCGGGCGGGCCCGCTCACGGTGGTGCACAGCGCGATGACCGCCTCCTTGAGCGGCATGGTCAGGGACAGCCCGCGCCACTCCGGGCCCATCCCGGCCACGAAGGCCGGCAGGCCGCGCTGGTCGACCTCGTGGGCGTCGTACACCCAGTCCAGCCCGAGTGCCGCATAGGCGGCGCGATGCAGGGTCGGGGAGAGCGAGTGCGCGATCGGGCTGCCGAGCACACCGCAGCGACGAGAGACGGTCGGGCTCACGACGCGGTCAACAGGCACTCGAGGTCTGGCAGTACCGGTGGTAGAGCTGCTCGTTCTCGAGCTGCTGCTTGAACGTCGAGGCGAACCTGGTGTCACCGGTGCGCAGGTTCACCGTCACGAAGTACCGCCACGACCCCTGGGCGGGATGCAGGGCCGCCTTCAGCGCAACCTCGCCCGGCGAGTCGATGGCCGTCGGCGGCAGGCCGAGACGGGTGTAGGAGTTGTAGGGCGTCTTGAGGTTCCGGAGCGCCCGGCTGGTCTGGATCACCCCGCGGCTGTCGATCGCGTAGTGCAGTGTCGAGTCGAACTGCAGGGGCATCTGGGCCTTCAGCCGGTTGTAGATGACACGCGCCACCTTGGGCATGTCCTGCGGCCGGCGGGCTTCGGCCTGCACCAGGCTGGCGATGATCACGATGTCCGTCGGGCTCGTGTGCAGCGCGGAGGCACCCAGCGTGAGCTTCAGCATGTTCGCCTCCTGCTTGAACCGTTTGGTCATGGCCGTCAGCAGCGCCAGCGGCTTGCTGGCGGGCGTGACGGGGTACGTCGCCGGGTAGAGGTACCCCTCCGCGTCCCCGTTCGCGTACGACGGCAGGCCGAGCGCCTTTGTGTCGTTGAAAGCCGCCTTGACCTGCGCCGCGCTGAACGGCGTATGCGCCGCGATGGTCGAGAGGATCTCCTGCGCCCGCAGGCCCTCCGGGATCGTCAGCTGTTTGCTGACCAGCGAGCTCGGGTCCAGCATCAGCTTGAGGGCGTTGGCCCCGGACATCTGCAGACGCATCCGGTAGTAGCCGACCTGGATCGACAGCGAGCGGCTGTCGCTCTTGGCCGCGTCGGTGAAGGCGCTCACGCTCTTCACCACGCCGGCCTGCAGCAGGGTGGCGCCGATGACCGACGAGGTGTCGCCGCTCTTGACCTGCACGATGACGGAGCCGTGTCCCTGACCGTGGTAGTCGGCGGGGCCGGACAGCCAGCCCTTGATCGCGGACACGCCCTTGACGTACGCGAAAACGCCGATCCCGACGAGGATCGCGAGCGCAACGAGCACGGCGAGACAGCCCCGCACCCTCCTAGGCCGTACCTTGTGTCCGCGGTCTCTCAGCGTGCCGATGCCGAGGTCGCTCACGAGCTTCGCCTAACTTCCGCCCCCGGTGGTGTCCCCATCGTGTGTTCGGAATCGAGCGCGTGCTGGAGGATGACCACGGCCGCTGCCTGGTCGACCACCGCCCGCCGCCTCGCGCCCATCCTGCCCTGCTCACGCAGAACCCGCTCAGCGCTCACCGTAGTCAATCGCTCGTCGCTGAGGCGAACCGAGACCGCCAGGGCGCGTCGGGTGATCTCGTCCAGCAGCCGGCGGGCGAAGGCGGTCGCCTTGGCGGCGGCGGTCCCGGACGAGCCGGACATCGACAGCGGCAGACCCACGACCACCTCGATCGCCGCGTACTGCTCGGCCAGGTCGACGATCCGCGCGACGTCCCCACGCCCGCGCGGAACCGTCTCGACAGGCGTGGCCAACACGCCGTCGCGGTCGCAGCTGGCGACCCCGATCCGCACGTCACCGACATCGACACCGAGCCTGGTGCCCGGCCGGAACTCCTGCGTCACGCGGTCGGCGAGTGGCCGGCGACGGCCTGCTCGACCTGGGTGAGGGCCGACTGGGCTCCGGACGGGTCGGTGCCGCCGCCTTGCGCCACGTCGTCCTTGCCGCCCCCGCTGCCGCCGAGCTGGCCGGCCGCGACCTTGACGAGCGCACCGGCGTTCAGCCCGGTCTCGCGCGCCCTGTCGTTGAGAGCGACGACCACGGACGGCTTCCCGTCGCTCACGCCGACGATCATCACGACGCCGGGCAGGTCCGCCGACAACCGGCCGCGTATGTCGAGGGCCAGCGTGCGGACCTCGGCGGCGCCGACTCCGTCGACGAGCTGCCCGACATAGCGCACACCGTTGACGTCGGCGGCCGCTGCGGCCAGGTCGGCCCCCCGGGACAACAGTGCCCGCGCCCGCAATCGGTCGGCCTCCTTCTCGGCGCTCCGCACCCGTGCGAGCAGGTCGGAGACCCGGTCGGCCAGGTCGTCGGGCTGCGCCTTGAGCAGGCCACCGATGGTGCGCACCAGGTCACGCTCCCGGGCCAGGTGGCGCACCCCCTCGAGCCCGACGAGGGCCTCCATCCGCCGGTTGCCGGACCCCACCGACGACTCCGACGTCACCACGACGGTGCCGATCTGGGACGAGCGGCTGACATGGGTCCCGCCGCACAGCTCGCGTGACCACTCGCCGCCGATCTCGACGACGCGCACCTTCTCGCCGTACGTCTCCCCGAAGAGGGCGAGGGCGCCGAGCTGCTGGGCCTCCGGCAGCGTCATCAGCGTCGCGGAGACCGGCAGGTCCTTGCGCAGCGCCTGGTTGGCGACGTCCTCGACGTCGTTGACCTGGCCGTCGGACAGCGCCGAGCCCCAGCCAAAGTCGAGCCGCAGGTAGCCGGGGCGGTTGTACGACCCGCTCTGCAACGCGGTCGGCCCCAGCACCTGCCGCAGCGAGGCGTGCACGACATGGGTGCCGCTGTGGGCCTGGGCCGCGCCGAGCCGCCACTCCGGGTCGACCGCGGCCTCGACGGGGGCGCCCGTCACCAGGCTGCCGGCGTCGACCTTGACCTGGTGCACGACGAGACCCCGGATCGGGCGCTGAACGTCCAGCACGTCGGCGCTGCCGCCGTCCCAGCGCAGGCTCCCGGCGTCCGCGTGCTGGCCGCCGGACTCGGCGTAGAACGGCGTCCGGTCGAGGATGACCTCGCCGACCTCGCCGGCGACCAGCTCGCTCACGCCCTGGCCGGCACGGAGCAGCCCGACGACCGTGGAGTCGGTGGCCAGCGTAAGGTACGCCTGCCAGTCAGTGGGACCGAACGCGTCGAACACCTCGCGGTAGGGGGTGACGTCGGCGTGCTGGCCCTTCTTGGACTTGGCGTCGGCCTTGGCCATCGCCCGCTGCTCGCCCATCAGCTGCCGGAACCCCACCTCGTCGACGACGAGACCCTGCTCGGCGGCCATCTCGAGCGTCAGGTCGATCGGGAAGCCGTACGTGTCGTGGAGGGCGAACGCGTCGCGGCCGGAGAGGGTGACCTCCCCCGCCCGCTTGGTCCGCTCGGAGGCCAGGTCGAAGATCGCCGTACCGGCCTTCAGCGTCTGCCGGAACGCCTCCTCCTCGGCGTACGCAATGGCCTGGAGGCGGTCCCACTGGGCGTCGAGCTCGGGGTAGGAGCGGCGCATCATCTGGTACGACGCCGGCATCAGCTCGGGCAGCGTCGGCTCGTCGACGCCGAGCAGCCTCATCGCGCGCACGGCGCGCCGCAGGATACGGCGCAGGACGTAGCCGCGCGCCTCGTTTCCCGGCGTGACCCCGTCGGAGATCAGCATCAGCCCGCTGCGGACATGGTCGGCGACCACCCGCAGCCGGACGTCGTCCTCGTGGTTAGTCCCATAGGTCTTACCGGCCAGCTCCGCGGCCCGGACCAGAACGGGGGCCACCTCGTCGATCTCGTAGATGCTGTCCTTGCCCTGCAGCAGCATGGCCATCCGCTCCAGGCCCATGCCGGTGTCGATGTTCTTCTTCGGCAGCTCGCCGAGGATCTCGAAGTCGTCCTTGCCGATCCCCTCACCGCGCAGGTTCTGCATGAACACGAGGTTCCAGAACTCGATGTACCGGTCGCCGGCCTTCTCGATCTCGCCCTCGGGGCCGTAGTCGGGCCCGCGGTCGAGGAACAGCTCGGAGTCCGGGCCACAGGGACCGGGGATTCCCATCGACCAGTAGTTGTCGACCTTGCCCAGGCGGTGGATCTTCTCGTCCGGGAGGCCCGCGATCTTCTTCCACAACGCAACCGACTCGTCGTCGTCGAGGTAGACGGACACGTGCAGCTTCGGCTCCTCCAGCCCGTACCCGCCGTCGGCCACGGACCTGGTCACCAGGTCCCAGGCGTAGGTGATGGCGCCTTCCTTGAAGTAGTCGCCGAACGAGAAGTTGCCGTTCATCTGGAAGAACGTCCCGTGCCGGTCGGTCTGGCCGACCTCCTCGATGTCGATCGTCCGCACGCACTTCTGCACGCTGACGGCCCGCGGGAACGCAGGCGCCTCCTGGCCGAGGAAGTACGGCACGAACGGCACCATGCCGGCGTTCACGAAGAGCAGGTTGGGGTCGTCGAGCAGCAGCGGGGCGCTCGGGACCACGGTATGGTCGCGGGCCTCGAAGTGTGCGATGAAGCGGCGCCTGATCTCAGCGGTGTCCATCGGGTCCGTCCTCGCGTCCATGTCGTGAAGGTGACGACTGCTCGATCATCGGGGGTACGCCGGCAACCGCGCCGCGGCGCGGCAACGTCAGGTGGTCACGCAGCTCCGCCTCCCGTTCGGCCATCCCGGCGGACACCTCCGAGGTGAAGACACGAAGCCCGGCACCGACGGCCGCCATCCGGGCGGCGATGCCGTCGGGCGTCAGGTTCCGGGCCGCCCGGCGGGCCTTGACGAGGCCGTACACCCCGGTGACGGCGCCGGCCGCGAACCAGGTCACCCGGCTCACGGCAGCCAGCCTTCTCGCTGTCGAGGCCGGCGAGCCGCCGCCTTGCGTCGCGCCCTGCGCTGGCGCTTGAGCTCCTTGCGGAAGGCGTAGGCGATGCGCATCCGCTGCTCCTCGCCGAGCGCCCGCCGTACCCCGTGGGAGAGCGCGGCGGCCTTGATCATCGGGCCGGCCAGCGTCACCGACACCACCCGACCGGTCGACACGTGCGCGGACGGCTCAGGGTCGCCCACCGGGAGCAGCCCGGTGATCACCGCCACCGGCTCCAGGTCGCCCGAGGGGGGCATCGGGACGGGAGCCTGATCGCGCAGGTCCTGCACCTCGGCGGCCAGCCGGCGCAGCCGCCGGCTCAGATCCGCGACCTGCACGAGCAGCACGACGATCGCGATGCCTGCCGCCACGATGGCGAGCGTCGCGATCATCATGGCGATGCCTCCGGAGACTCGAATCCTTGGAAATCCACAGCCTATCGTGGCCGGTCAGGGCGACGACTCGTCCAGGATCGCCTTGATCTTCGCCAGCCGCTCCTGGTACGCCGCCTCCTGACCATGAGCCGTCGGCTGGTAGTAGCTCGTGGTGGCCAGCTGCTGCGGGGCGTACGCCTGCGCCACGACCCCTCGCTCGTCGTCGTGCGGGTAGACGTAGTCGCCGCCGTGGCCGAGCCGGCTGGAACCCGGGTAGTGGGCGTCTCGGAGGTGCGTGGGCACAGTGCCGATGTCGCCCGCCCGGACGTCGGCGAGGGCCGCGTCCACCGCCTTGATCACGGCGTTCGACTTGGGCGCCAGCGCAAGCGCGATGACGGCCTGGCCGAGGTTGAGTCGGGCCTCCGGCATCCCGATCAGGGCCACCGCCTGGGCCGCCGCGACCGCGGTAGTCAACGCGGTCGGGTCCGCCAGCCCGATGTCCTCGCTGGCGAGGATGACCAACCGGCGAGCGATGAAGCGCGGGTCCTCCCCGGCGGCCACCATCCGTGCGAAGAAGTGCAGCGAGGCCTCCACGTCGCTGCCCCGGATCGACTTGATGAACGCGCTGATCACGTCGTAGTGCTGGTCGCCCGCGCGGTCGTACCGGACCGGTGCCTGGTCGACCGCCAGCCGGACAACCTCGAGGTCGACCTGAGGTTTACCATCGCTGCGCGCGGGAGCACCGGCCGCGGCGGACTCGAGGTAGGTGAGGGCCCGCCGGGCGTCGCCACCCGCCATCCGCACCAGCTGCTCAAGTGCCTCGGACGTGACCTCGACCTTCCCGTCCAGCCCGCGCTGGTCCTCCACCGCCCGCTCGAGAACCGTCCGGACCGCGTCGTCGGACATCGGCTCGAGCGTCAGCAGGAGAGACCTAGAGAGCAACGGCCCGATCACCGAGAAGAAAGGGTTCTCGGTCGTCGCGGCGACCAGCGTCACCCACCGGTTCTCGACAGCGGGAAGCAGGGTGTCCTGCTGCGACTTGCTGAAACGGTGCACTTCGTCCACGAACAGGACCGTCTCCTGGCCGCCGCGCGCCAGCTCCCGGCGGGCCGAGTCGATGACTTCCCGCAGCTCCTTCACGCCGGCCGCGACCGCCGGCACCTCCAGGAACCGCCGGCTGGTCGACGCCGAGAGGATGCCCGCGATCGTCGTCTTCCCGGTGCCCGGCGGGCCCCACAGGAGAACGGCGGAGGGCTGGTCGGACTCGACGAGACGGCGAAGCGGTGACCCGGGGCTGAGTAGATGGTCCTGACCCACCAGCTCGTCGAGGGTGCGCGGACGCATCCTGACGGCGAGCGGCGCGGACGGATGGTCCTGCTCGGAGAGGCTGCCGCCGGTGGCTGAGCTCGGGCCGACGTCGAAGAGGAAGCCGGTCACGCAGACGCGGGGGCCTCGGTGTCGATGGGGGCGATGACCTGGAGCGGCTCCGCGAAGTGGCACGCGACGTCACGCCCACCGACCTGCAGCAACGGCGGCTCCTGCTCGGTGCAGATGTCCTGGGCCTTCCAGCACCGGGTGCGGAAGCGGCACCCCGACGGCGGGTTGATCGGGCTCGGGACGTCGCCGACCAGCCGGATGCGCTCGCGGCGCCCGCCGATCGCTGCCTGCTTCACGTCGGGCGCGGCCGACAGCAGAGCCTGCGTGTACGGGTGGTGCGGCGTGGTGTAGATCTGCTCCCGGTCGCCGATCTCGACGATCTTGCCGAGGTACATGACTGCGATCTGCGGACAGAAGTGCCGGACGATCGCGAGGTCATGGGCGATGAAGAGGAACGCGATCCCGAACTCCTTCTGCAGGTCGCCGAGGAGGTTGATCACCTGCGCCTGAATGGAGACGTCGAGCGCGGACACCGGCTCGTCGGCGACGATCAGCTTCGGGTTCAGTGCCAGGGCTCGGGCGATACCGATGCGCTGCCGTTGTCCTCCGGAGAACTCGCTCGGGTAGCGGTTGTAGTGCTCGGGGTTGAGACCCACCACCTCGAGAAGCTCCTGGACGCGGTTGATCACCTTGCTCTTCTCGGCCGCCTTGTGCACCACCAGTGGCGCGCCGACGATGGTGCCGACGGTGTGACGGGGGTTGAGCGAGGAGTAGGGGTCCTGGAAGATCAGCTGGATCTCGCGCCGGTACGGCAGCATCTCCCGGCGGCTGAGATGCCCGATCTCGTGGCCCTCGAACAAGACCTCCCCGTCCGTCGGGTCGTACAGCCGGGTGATCACCCGGCCGGTGGTCGTCTTGCCACATCCCGACTCCCCCACCAGCCCCAGCGACCCGCCCCGCTCGAGGGTGAAGCTCACCCCGTCGACTGCCTGCACATGGCCGACGGTCCGGCGGACCAGGCCGCTGGACTTGACGGGGAAGTACTTCTGGAGGTTCTTGACCTCCAGCAGCGGTGGGCCGGAGCTCGAGGGCTCCGTCAGCGGCACGGCGGTCACCCGATCTCCTCCTTGACTTCCTTCTCGTAGATCATGTCCGGGTTATCCAGGTGGCACCGGATGAAGTGCCCGGGCTGACCACCCGGCCTGAGCTCGGGCACCTCCGACTGGCAGCGGCCGCCCTCGACCTTGTCGGTGTGCACGCAGCGCGGATGGAACGCGCATCCACTCGGCGGGCTGAGCAGGCTCGGGGGAGTGCCCGGGATCGGCACCAGCGGCTTCTCCACGTCGCCGGCGACGTCCGCACTGCTGCCGAGCAGACCCCAGGTGTACGGCATCTCTGGGTGGGTCAGCAGCTGCTTGCAGGTCCCCTTCTCGACGCACTTGCCGGCGTACATGACGAGAACGTCGTCGGCGATCTCGGCGATGACGCCGAGGTCGTGGGTGATCATTACGACGGCAGACCCGAACTCCTTCTGGAGCTCCTGGATCAGGTCGAGGATCTGCGCCTGCACGGTGACGTCCAAGGCCGTGGTCGGCTCGTCGGCGATCAGCAGCCGGGGGTTGTTGACCAGCGCCATGGCGATCATCGCGCGCTGCCGCATGCCGCCGGAGAACTGGTGGGGGAAGTCGTCGACGCGGCGGTCGGGCTGTGGGATGCCCACCAGGTCGAGCATCTCGACGGCTCGACGCTTCGCGGCAGACCTTGACACCTTGTTGTGCAGGCGGTAGGCCTCGATGATCTGGTTGCCGATGGTGAAGAAGGGGTGCAGGGCCGACAGCGCGTCCTGGAAGATCATGGCGACCTCGGTGCCTCTGATCTTGCGCAGCGTCGAGTTCGAGGCGCCGACGATCTCCTTGCCGCCGACCCGGATCGAACCGGTCAGGTGGGTCCGCTTGATGTCGTGCAGCCCCAGCACAGCCATCGACGACACGCTCTTGCCGGAACCCGACTCGCCCACGATTCCGAGCGTCTTGCCCATCTCGACGCTGTAGCTGAGGTCGGTGACGGCCTGCACCTGGCCGTCGTGCGTCGGGAACTTGACGGTGAGGTTCTCGACCACCAGAAACGGCTCGCCTGCCTCGGCAGGACTCGGTTTCGAAGTGGGACGATCGTCGTCAAGTACCGTCACGTGAGCCTCACTCGCGGGTCGATGACACTGTACATGACATCCACGATGATGTTCGCGACAACAATGATGACAGCGGCGAACAGCACGGTGCCGTTTACGGCCGGATAGTCCAGGTTCAATGCGGAGGTCAGCGCGTACAAGCCGATGCCCTGGATGTCGAAGATCTTCTCGGTGATGATCGTGCCCGACAGCAGGTACGCGAAGTCGATGCCGAAGATCGTGATGATCGGCACGATGGCAGCCCGGAGCGCATGCTTGAACACGGTCTTGTTGACCGAGACACCCTTGGCCGTGGCCGAGCGGACATAGTCCTCCCCCAGAACCTCCACCATCTGGGTGCGCCCGTACCGGGCGTAGTTCGTCGAGCCGGTCACGCCGAGGACGAGCCAGGGCAGCAGGAGACCCGCTGCCCACTGGTACGGGCTACTGAAGGGAGAGGTGTACCCCGACTGCGGGAAGATCCCCCACACGCTGAACAGGTAGATCCAGGCGAGCAGGCACACGATGAAGTACGGGAAGGAGCTGACGAGGAGGGATCCGCTCACCAGCAGCCGGTCTCCCGCGCTGCCACGCCAGCGGGCGGCCATCGACCCCATGGTCAGACCGAGGAACAGCTCGATGATCGCGCCGCCGACGGCGATGGAGAGCGTCGCCGGGAAGCGGTGGGTGATCTGGGCACGCACCTGCGTGCTGTCGAGGTAGGAGATGCCCAGGCACGGCGCCGGGCAGGCGTAGGCGGCCGAGCCCTGATGGATCGTGCGGCTGACGAATATCCCCTTGACGAAGGTTCCGTACTGCGACGCGAACGACTGGTCGAGCCCGAGCGAGTGCTCGAACTCCGCGAGCCGCTGGTTCGTGCAGCGGCCATTGGCACTGCAGAGCTTCGACGCGGGGCTCGCCGGCCCGAAGACGAATAGCGCGAAGACCGCGATCGACGTGACGACGATGACGAGGAAGGCGGCGATCAGCCGTCGGATGATGTACCCGAACATCGAGCTCTCCACTCCGTGCTGGTCGGTGTGGGGTTGGCCTAAGACCCACCCCACACCTGAGGGTTGTTACCGGTCGCTGCCACCGAAAGGGTGGCAGCGACCGGGCACTGCTGTCTAGCTCAGCCAGATGTCCTTCCAGGTCGGTCCGCCCAGCGTGGTGTCGTCGAGGTCGCCATGGACCTTCGACCCACGCGTCATCGCGACCCCGCCGTAACCGGTCACGACGATCGGGAAGTACTTCGTCTGGACCTCCTTGTCGAGAGCGTTCCAGGCGGCCGGCTGCTTGCTCAGCGGCAGCAGCTGGATGGCGTTGATTCTCGCATCCACCGCCTTGTTCGAGAACGCCTCGTAGTTGGCTCCGAAGCCGTCCTTCGCGATGTTCGTCGACTGGAACTCGGTCGGCAGCCAGGTGGTCCCGGACGGCCAGTCAGAGCACCATCCGCTGGAGCGGATGTTGACGGGCGCCTTCGGGTTCTGGGTTACCTGCGTCGAGACGTTCGTCGAGGTGCTCGCGTAAGGCTGCGGGTTGAAGCCAGCCTGCTTGAGCGCGCTCTCGACGACGTTCTTCACATCGACGGACTGAGGGACGTCGGTGTCGTAGGGATACTTGATCGTGTAGCCCAGCTTGCCGTCCGCCTGCAGGATGGACTTCGCCTTTGCCGGGTCGGTTGTCCCCGGCTTGTGTCCCGGTAAGGGGTTGTACGGCACCCGGCCCGGAATGCCCGGAGGCATCACGTTGGAGGCCGCAATCCGGGTGACACCGGCGATGTAGCCACCGGCTGCCCAGGCCGCCTGGTACGGATAGGCCCAGGCGAGCGCTTGGCGCACCTTGATATCCGTGATCTGACGGTTGTCGGGGTACCAGATGAACGTGCAGGGCTCGCTACCGACGATCAGCCGGTCGCTGGCGTCCTGGCTGAACTTCTGGTAGTCGGCCGACAGGACCGGGTCGTACGAGAGCGTCGTCTGGCCTGCGCCCGAGTCGGCGAGCATGGTCTGGTCGATCTTGGCGCTGTCGACCGTGAAACTCATGTCGAACTCGTTGACGTACTGGTGACGGCCCGGGTCGGTCGCGGCGGACCAGTACGGGTTCTTGACCAGGGTCAGTGACTCACCAGGGGTGTAGCTCTTGAACATGTACGGGCCGGTGGACAACGGGTGGTTCTTGTACGTCGCCGGGTCGCTCGCCTTACCCGCAGGAATCGGGCTGATGGCCGGGAACGCACCCCAGTAGGGCATGTCCGGGAACGGCTTGGCCATCTTGATCGTGATGGTCTGACCGCTGATCGTGACGCCGTTGTAGTTGCCAGGGGTCTTGTAGGGGCCCTTGTAGGTGTTCCCGTCCAGGAAGTACGCGTTGCTATAAGTCGCGCCACCGGGGAAGGTGGAGCGGTCGAAGGAGCGCTCGATGCCGTACTTGATGTCGGCGGGGGTCACCGTCTTCCCGTTCTCGAACTTGACGCCCTTGCGGATCGTGAACTTCCACTGCGTGAAGTTCTTGTTCGGAACGCCGAGGTTCGTGGCCAGGTCCGGGATCAGGATCATGCCCTTGGTCTTCGGGTCGTAGACATACTGCGTCAACGACCGGACGACGAGACCGCTCAAGATCCCGACGACGTTGGTGTAGTAGGCCTCAGTGGGGTCCACGGTCGTGAACGAGGCGTCACTGAGCACCGTCAGGGTGCCGCCCTTCTTGGCGCCCGGGATCGCTGGAGCCGGCGGCTGGCGTGTCGGGTCCTTCCCTGCACCGGCCCCTCCGCCCGACGCGATGTGGGTGTTCGACTGAACCGTCGGAGTCCCGTTGCTACTGGAACCGCCGCAGGCGGCCAAGGCGAGTAATGCCCCGGCAGATAGTGCGACAGCAGGTTTCTTCAAACGCATATGCCTAACCCTTTCTCGATGCTTCGTGCATTTCTCTCGGTGACGAAGTCACCGACGAGTTCCTGGGTCGAAGGCGTCTCTGACCGAGTCGCCTAGGAGGTTGAGACAGATAACGAGGACGAGGAGTACGAAGACGGGTGCGTACAGGTAGAGGGGGTACGACGCGTAGTAGTTCGTCGCGTTCTCGATCATCTGGCCGATCGACGGCGAGCCGGTGATGCCGACCCCGAGGAACGACAGCACCGCCTCCGCGGAGATGAGTGCAGGCAGGGTCAACGACAGCGACACGATGATGGGCCCCGCCAGGTTGGGCAGCAGCTCCTTGAACAGGATCCGGCGCGTCGGGGCGCCGATGACCTGGGCCGCCTGGATGAACTCACGCTCGCGGAGCGAGATCACGTACCCACGGATCAGCCGGGCCAGGCCCATCCAGCCGAAGAACACCAGGATCCCGATCAGGGAGAAGATCTGGGCCTTGGTGAGGGCGCTCTGGTCCGAGGCGAAGTGGCTGGCGATGATCGGGGCCAGCGAGATCGCGCCGATCAGGAACGGGAAGCAGAGGAAGACGTCGATGGCGAAGGTGATGATCCTGTCGACGGGGCCGCGTGAGAACCCGGCCATCAGGCCGAGCACGATGCCGATGATCATGCTGAGCACCGTGGAGACCAGGCCGATGAACATGTCCGTGCGTAAGCCGTAGAGCAGGAAGGCCGTGTTGTCGATCCCGGTGTTGGGGGTGACTCCCAGCGGGTGGGCGAGGATGAAGCCGTGGTTCGGCGGACCGACTGCAGGCAGGTTCCCCGCGAGCGGGTCGAGCAGCTGGAACTGGCCGTTGGTGCTGAGCTCCCCCCAGGGCCAGTACGTCGTGATCAGGGGCGCGAGCACCGCGATGAGAATCAGGAAGACGATGACGCTGATGTTGAAGATCGCCAGCTTGTCGCTCCGCAGGCGCTGCATCGCGATCTGAGTCGGCGACCTACCCGCTATCTTCTTCGCTTCATCTGGCAGGTCGTCATCCGGATCGACGGGCTCGTTGCCCAGGGAATCCACGTCAACGACAGCCATGGCGCACCTTTCCGGGAGCTCAGGTGTATTTCAAGAGCCGACAGGAGCGTATGCCTCGGCTCGTTGCCGTACGGCGCACGGGAGGTAACGATCTGGCAACACTGGCTCGGGACGTGTAACTCGTCAGCCGCGAGGCGGCACCTGGTCGGGTACCGCGTCCACCCCGGCCTCGGCACGCTGCTCCGCCGTGATGGGGGTCGGCGCCCCGGTCAGCGGGTCGGCGCCGGAGGCGGTCTTCGGGAACGCGATCACGTCCCGGATCGAGTCGGCGCGGGCCAGCAGGGCGCACAGCCGGTCGATTCCGATAGCGATCCCGCCATGGGGCGGCGGACCGTACGCGAAGGCGTCGAGCAGGAACCCGAACTGGCTCTGTGCCTCGTCCGGGGTCAGCCCGATCACCTCGAACACGCGCCGTTGCATCTCGGACCGGTGGATACGGATCGAGCCGCCACCGATCTCGGAACCGTTGAGGACGATGTCGTAGGCCTTCGACAAGGCGGAACCGGGTCGCTCGTGGAAAGTGTCGGCCACGTCGTCCGTCGGCGCGGTGAACGGGTGGTGGACCGCGGTCCAGCCGGCAGAGCCGTCCGGGTGCTCGACCCGCTCGAACATCGGCGCGTCGACCACCCAGACGAACTCCCAGGCGCCGTGGTCGACCAGACCGCAGCGCTCGCCGATCTCGAGACGGGCCGCCGCCAACAGGCCCAGGGTCTCCGAACGCCGCCCGGCCGCGAAGAACACACAGTCACCCGGGTCGGCGCCGGCATGGGCGGCGAGGCCGGCACGTTCCACGTCCGAGAGGTTCTTGGCGACGGGGCCGCCCAGCTGTCCGTCCGCACCGACGAGCACGTAGGCGAGCCCGCGTGCCCCCCGGGAGCGGGCCCAGTCCTGCCAGCCGTCGAGCTCCTTGCGGGTCTGTGCGGCACCACCCGGCATCACGACCGCACCTACGTGGAAGTCGTCGCCGCTGGGCTGGAAGACCCGGAACGCGGTGTCGGCGAAGTAGCCGGTGAAGTCGATCAGCTCGCAGCCGAAGCGGAGGTCGGGGCGGTCGATCCCGTAGCGGCGGGTCGCCTCGTCGTACGTCATGCGCCGGATCGGGACGGAGATCTCGACCCCGAGGACGTCGCGCCACAGCCGGAGCAGGACGTCCTCGATGAGTGACTGCACGTCGGCGGGCTCGCAGAAGCTCATCTCGATGTCGAGCTGGCTGAACTCGGGCTGGCGGTCCGAGCGGAAGTCCTCGTCGCGGAAGCAGCGCGCGATTTGGAAGTATCGCTCCATCCCGGCGACCATCAGCAGCTGCTTGAACAGCTGAGGGGACTGCGGCAGCGCGTACCAGGACCCGGGCTGCAGCCGGACGGGCACCAGGAAGTCGCGCGCACCCTCCGGCGTCGACCGGGTGAGGTACGGCGTCTCGACGTCGAGGAAGTCGTGCTCGGCCATCACCTCGCGGATGATCCTGGTCACCCTCGCGCGGAGCCTGATGTTCTCCGCCATCGACGGCCGCCTCAGGTCGAGGTAGCGGTAGGCCAGCCGCACCTCCTCACTGACGGGGGTGGTGTGGTGCTCCTCGACGGGGAACGGCAGCGGCGCCGACTCGCTGAGCACCTCCACGTCGGCGGCGATCACCTCGATGTCTCCGCTGGGCAGGTTCGGGTTCGCGTTGCCCGCCGGCCGCTCCGCGACCTGGCCGGTCACGAGCAGGCAGAACTCCGAGCGCAGCGGCCGGGCGACCTCCTCGTCGCGGATCACCACCTGCGCGACACCGCTGCCATCGCGCAGGTCGACGAACGCCACGCCGCCATGGTCGCGCCGGCGGGCGACCCAACCGGTCAACGTCACCGTCTGCCCGACGTCTTCGCGGCGAAGCAGTCCGGCCTCGTGGGTGCGGATCACGAGACGTCCTCCTTGACGACCACGGCAGGCCGCAGGTCCTCGTCCGGCGGAGCCCAGGAGTCGGCGACGGCGGGAACCTGCTCCCCGGAGCGGATGTCCTTCACCTCGTCCGTCGCCCCTGCCGACCCGGGGAACCAGACGAAGGGGATCCCCCGCCGCTCCGCGGAGCGAATCTGCTTGCCGTACTTCTGCGGGCTCGCCGCCACCTCGGCGGGAACGCCCCGGGCCCGCAGGCGCTGCGCGATCGCCGTACTCGCGTCCCGGGACGCCTCGTCCACGAGGGCCACTAGCACCGCCGAAGGCACCGAGCGGCTGCCCGTCAGCACGCCGCGATTGAACAGCGGCACCAGCGTGCGGGAGATCCCGAAGGAGATCCCGACCCCGGGGTACGTCGTCGAACCGTCCGACGCCAGGGCGTCGTACCGCCCGCCGGCCCCGACGGACCCGAGAGACTCGTAGCCGGTCATCACGATCTCGAAGACCGACCCCGTGTAGTAGTCGAGGCCACGCGCGATGCGCAGGTTCGCCTCGACCGTGAAACCCTCGTGAGCCACGTCCGAGCAGCCCTCGACGAGGGCTTGCAGCTCGGCCAGCCCGACGTCGAGGAGCTCATGCTCGACGCCGAGCGCACGAACGCGGTCGACGAAGCCGGCGTCGGGCGTGACGATCTCGGCCAGCCGCAGGCACTTGTCGGCCTGCTCCGGCGTGAGTCCCGCGTCGGAGACCATCCATGCCTTCACCTGGTCTGCTGGACGCTTGTCGAGCCGGTCGGCGAGCCGGATCACCTGGGCGGGGTCGGCTGCTCCCAGCCCTCGGTAGAAGCCTTCGATGAGCTTGCGGTTGTTGACCTGGAGCCGCAGCGGCGGCAGCGGCAGACCCGAGAGCGCGTCGGCCATAACGCTGGCCACCTCGACGTCGGCGTGGAACGGCAGGTCGTCACGCCCGACCAGGTCGACGTCGGCCTGGGTGAACTCGCGGAACCTGCCCTCCTGGGGGCGCTCGCCACGCCACGCCTTCTGGATCTGGTAGCGCCGGAACGGGAACTCGAGGCGGCCCGCGTTCTCCAGGACGTACCGCGCGAAGGGGACCGTGAGGTCGTAGTGCAGACCGAGACCGGCGTCCGAGGTGTCGTCGCCGGCCTGCAGCCTGCGCAGGACGTAGACCTCGTTGTCGATCTCGCCCTTCTTGAGAAGCACGTCCAGCGGCTCGACGGCCCGGGTCTCGATGTTCGCGAAGCCGTGCAGCTCGAAGACACGACGCAGCCGCTCGATGACGGCGAGCTCGGCGTTGCGCTGGGCAGGCAGCAGCTCGGGAAACCCGCTCAGCGGGGTGGGTCGGCTCATCGCGCGCTCTCGGCGGAGCCACCCGACGGGCTCACGGCCAGGTCGACCAGGTAGGGGTTCGTCGCCCGTTCGCGTCCGATCGTCGTCTGCGGCCCGTGACCGGGCAGCACGACGACCTCATCGGCCAGCGGGAGCACCTTGGCGGCCAGGCTTCGCAGCATCGTGGGATGGTCACCGCCCGGCAGGTCGGTCCGTCCGATCGAGCCCGCGAACAGGAGGTCGCCGGAGAACATCACCTCGGGCACGTCCTCCGGACCGTCGTACGGCGATCGGAACGTCACCGACCCGGCGGTGTGGCCAGGCGCGTGGTCGACGACGAGCTCGAGCCCCGCGACTGTCAGCCGCTGCCCGTCGGAAAGCTCCCGCACGTCGTCCGGCTCGGCGAACTCGTAGTCGCCGCCGAGTAGGAATGCCGCCGCATCGGCGGAGACCCCGGCCATCGGGTCGGTCAGCAGATGCCGGTCGGCCGGGTGGATGTAGGCGGCCGCCTCGTAGGCGCCGGCGACCGGGGCGACGCACCAGACGTGGTCGATGTGCCCGTGGGTGGCGAGCACGGCCGCCGGCCGGAGCCGGTGCTCGCGAACCACATCCGCGACGCCGGACGCCGCGTCTTTGCCGGGGTCGATGACGACGCACTCCTCGCCGGGACCAACGGCGAGGACGTAGCAGTTCGTGGCCCAGGGACCGGCGGGAAAAGCGGCGACGAGCACGGATCTGCCTTCCACTAGCCTGGTCCAACGGGTTCCGGCAGCCTACCGGTCGATTTGGGCGCCGGTCACGGCGCCTTAGACTGCAACCGGTCAGGGACCAGCACGCGGGTCGCGGAGGTATGGGTGGTTTCGAACAGGCAGCGCCGCAAGGCGCTGGCACGCGCCAAGTGGCAGCGCCAGCAGGCCCGGCGGACGGCGGCGCAGCGGCGGGCCCGCATCTTCAGCATCGTCGGGGGTACGGCGGCCGCCGTTGTCCTCGTGATCTTCCTCGGCTGGGGCGTCGTCCAGCTCATCCACAACAACAACTCCCCCGGCCAGACCACACCGACGTTCACCGACCAGTTCCCCAGCTTCCTGACGCCGAGCAACCCGGGGATCACCGTGACCGGCACCGCCCCGGCGACGCCGACGACCGGAGGGGGCGCGACGACCGGAGGCGGCGCGACGACCGGGGGTACCCATTCGACGGCGCCCACAGCCCCGGTAACGACCAGCACCACGGGAGGGGGTTAGCCGTGAGCGAGCAGGACGACCAGCCGCCTGCTGAACCGGTCCCCATCCCGACGCCGGCGACGGTGATGCCCGCCGCCGTGGCCGGCGGACCGTCGGCGGTGCTGTCGCCCGGCGCTCCGCCGGCGTCGTACGGACGGGTGGACGACGACGGGACCGTCTACGTCAGGACGAAGGACGGCGAGCGGCCGGTCGGGCAGTGGCCACAGGGCGACCCGGAGGCGGCGCTGGCGTTCTACGGCAAGCGGTACGCGGGACTCGCCGTCGAGGTCGACCTGCTCGTCCGTCGGGTCGGCGCCGGCTCGGTGTCGCCGGACGACGCGAGGGTGACGGTGGCCAAGGTGCGGGAGACCGTTCTCGAGGCGCAGGCCGTCGGAGATCTGGACGCGCTCGTCGAGCGGCTCGACGCGCTGGCGCCGGTGATCGACGAGCGTCAGGCCGCGCGCAGGGCGGACCGAGCGGCGAAGGCGGTGGAGGCGAAACAGCAGAAGCGCCGGATCGCGGAGGACGCCGAGCGGCTGGCTGACAGCGACGACTGGCGGGGTGGCGCCAACCGGCTTCGCGACCTGCTGCAGGCGTGGAAGGCGCTGCCCAGGATCGACAAGTCCAGCGACGACGACCTCTGGCACCGGTTCTCGTCGGCTCGTACGACGTACACCCGACGCCGCAAGCAGCACTTCTCCGAGCTGGGCTCGAAGCGGGACGAGTCGCGTGCCGCTAAGGAGAAGCTGATCACGGAGGCGGAGGCGCTGTCCACCTCCACCGACTGGGGCCTGACGGCCGGCGCCTACCGTGACCTGATGACTCGCTGGAAGGCAGCCGGCGTGGCGAGCAAGGACGTCGACGACGCGCTCTGGAAGCGCTTCCGGGCAGCCCAGGACGCGTTCTTCGAAGCCCGCGACGCCGTGAACTCGAAGCTCGACGAGGAGTACGTCGCGAACGCGGCGACCAAGCGTGGGCTGCTCGCCGACGCCGAGAAGCTGCTGCCCGTGACGGACGCCAAGGCCGCCATGAGCGCCTTCCGGGACATCGCGGAGAAGTGGGAGCGCGCCGGGAAGGTTCCCCGAGCCGACATCAGAGACCTCGAGAACCGCTTCAAGGCGGTCGAGCAGGAGATCCGTGCTGCCGAGGAGGACAGGTGGCGTCGCTCCAACCCGGAAGCGCACGCCAGGGCGTCCGACACGGTGCGCAAGCTCGAGGCCACCCTCGACGCCCTGGGCGCGGACCTCGCCCAGGCGGAGGCGTCGGGCAACGCCAAGAAGGCCGCCGAGGCGCAGGCCGCGATCGAGGCCAGGCAGCTCTGGCTGGAACAGGCCCGCAAGTCCCAGTCCGAGTTCGGGCCCTGAACGCCCCGTCCGCCTAGTTCGTCCGCCCGGTTCGTCCCGGCTAGTTCGTCAGCCGGAACGCGTCGAAGACACCGTCGACGGTCCGCACCGCCTTCAGCACGTGGCTCAGATGCGCCACATCGCCCATCTCGAACGTGAACCTGCCCTGCGTCACCCGGTCCCGGTTCGTCGCAACCGTCGCGGACAAGATGTTGACGTGCAGGTCGCTGAGCACCCGGGTGATATCGCTGAGCAGCCCGGCGCGGTCCAGCCCGTCGATCTGGATCGCGACCAGGAACATGGAACGGCCGGTCGGCGCCCACTCGACCTCCACGAGCCGTTCCGGCTGGGACCGCAGGCTCTTCATGTTCGTGCACGCCACCCGGTGGACGGACACCCCCTGCCCGCTCGTGACGAAGCCGACGATCTCGTCACCCGGGACCGGCGTACAGCATCGGGCGAGCTTCGTGAGCACGTCGGAGACGCCCTTCACGATGACGCCCGAGTCACCGCGGGCGACGCGGCGCCGGTTGAGGCTGTCCGTCGTGACGGCCACCGTCTCGGCCGCCTCGTCGGCCACCGCCTGGTCGCCGCCGAACGACTCCAGGATCCGCCGCACGACGGACTGCGCGGTCGTGTTGCCCTCCCCGACGGCCGCGTACATCGCCGTGACGTCGGGATGGTTGAGGTCCGCGGCGACCGCGGACAGCGTGTCGTGGGTGAGCATCCGCTGCAGCGGCAGACCCTCGCGGCGCATCAGCCGGGCGAGAGTCTCCTTGCCGCGCTCGATCGCCTCCTCGCGGCGCTCCTTGGTGAAGAACTGCTTGATCTTGTTGCGCGCCCGGGGGCTCTTGACGAACATCAGCCAGTCGCGGCTCGGCCCCGCGTTGGGCGCCTTCGACGTGAAGACCTCGACGACGTCACCGTTGTCGAGCGGGGACTCCAGGGCGACCAGCCGGCCGTTCACCCGGGCGCCGATGCAGTGGTGCCCGACCTCGGTGTGGATCGCGTAGGCGAAGTCGACCGGCGTCGAGCCGATCGGCAGCGAGACGACCTCGCCGCGCGGCGTGAACACGTAGACCTCGGCGGAGTTGATCTCGAAGCGCAGCGAGTCGAGGAACTCGCCGGGGTCCTGGGTCTCCTTCTGCCAGTCCATCAGCTGTCGCACCCACGCCATGTCGGCGTTGGCCGACTCGCCGCTCGACAGCGTGCGGTCGGTGTCCACCCCGCTGCTGCTGTCCTCCTTGTACTTCCAGTGGGCGGCGACGCCGTACTCCGCCCGACGGTGCATGCCGTAGGTGCGGATCTGCAGCTCGACCGGCTTGCCGCCCGGCCCGATGACCGTCGTATGGAGCGACTGGTACATGTTGAACTTCGGCATCGCCACGAAGTCCTTGAAGCGGCCCGGCACCGGGTTCCACCGGGCGTGCAGCACGCCGAGCACCGCGTAGCAGTCGCGCAGCGACTCGGTGAGGATGCGGATACCGACCAGGTCGTAGATGTCGGTGAAGGCGCGGCCCCGCACGATCATCTTCTGGTAGATCGAGTAGTAGTGCTTCGGGCGGCCCGTCACGGTCGCCTTGATCTTCGCCGCGCGCATGTCGCCCTGCACCTGGTCGATGACGGTCGCGAGGAACTCGTCGCGGGCCGGAGCCCGCTCGGCGACCAGCCGGACGATCTCGTCGTACACCTTGGGGTGCAGCGCCGCGAACGACAGGTCCTCGAGCTCCCACTTGAGGGTGTTCATGCCGAGCCGGTGAGCCAGCGGGGCGTAGATCAGCAACGTCTCGTTGGCGATCCGCTGCTGCTTGTCGATGCGCAGGAACCGCAGCGTCCGCATGTTGTGCAGCCGGTCCGCGAGCTTGATGACGAGGACGCGGATGTCCTTGCTCATCGCCACCACCATCTTGCGGATGGTCTCGGCCTTCGCGGCTTCGCCGTACTTGACCTTGTCGAGCTTGGTCAGCCCGTCGACGAGCCGCGCCACCTCCTCGCCGAAGTCCGTCGTCAGCTGGGACAGCGTGTACGACGTGTCCTCCACCGTGTCGTGCAGCACGGCGGCGCACAGGGTGGGCGGCGTCATGCCCAGCTCGGCCAGGATGTTCGTCACCGCCAGCGGATGGGTGATGTAGGCGTCGCCGCTGTTGCGGGTCTGACCGCGGTGATGCTCCTCGGCGGTGTGGTAGGCCTTCTCGATGAGCGCCAGGTCAGCCTTCGGGTGGGTGGCCCGCACCACCTTGAAGAGCGGCTCGAGAACGGGGTCCCCGGACTGGGCGCGACCGATCCTGGCCAGCCGGGCGCGCATCCGCTGAGTGGGCGCGGCGGTAGTCTCCACAGGCGCCGCCTGCTCCTCCGGCGGCGAGATGACGTCTTCCGGCACGCTGACTCCCGCTTGTTTCGCTTTCAATGTCTAGTTTACGCATCGCGACGGTTCGGTCCGCCTGCGCTGGGCGGTTCCGCCGCCGTACCCCTCCCAGCCGCCTCGGCTCACCCGCCTCGGCTCACCCGACTCGGCGGGTTTGCCTGCCTCCGCGGGTTTGCCTGCCTCCGCCGGTTTGCCTGCCACCGCCGGTTTGCCTGCCACCGCCGGTTTGCCTGGCATGCCAGGTGAACGCACCGTTTGCCAGGCAGGCCTGGGTGGCAAACGGTGCAGCTGACTGGCATGCCAGGCAAACGCGACTAGGGGCAGGGGAAGGGGCAGGGGAAGGGGCAGGGGCAGGGGCAGGGGCAGGGGCAGGGGCAGGGGCAGGGGCAGGGGCAGGGGCAGGGGCAGGGCGCGCGTTCAGACGGTGGTCAGGGCCAGCAACGGCAGACCGGCAAGGCGCTCCCGACCATGCAGGAAGGCCAGCTCGATGAGGACGGCCACCGCCTCGACCTTCGCCCCGCACCTGGCCACGAGCTCCGCGGTGGCCTGGATTGTCCCCCCGGTCGCGAGTACGTCGTCGATGACGAGCACCCGGTCCCCGGGACCGAAGGCGTCCTGGCCCACCTCGAGGGTGGCGTCGCCGTACTCGAGAGCGTAGGTCTGGCTGAAGATCGGTCCGGGCAGCTTGCCGACCTTGCGCACCGGGACGAAGCCGACTCCGAGCGAGATGGCCACGGGTGCGCCGAAGATGAAGCCGCGGGACTCGATCCCGGCGACCTTCGTGACCACACCGCGCCCGGCTTCGTCACGCCCCGCGGCGGCGAGCGACTCGACCACGCCGACGAACGCCTCGTGGTCGGCGAGCAGGGGTGAGATGTCCTTGAACATCACCCCCGGCAGCGGGAAGTCGGGGACGTCGCGGATCAGGGAGGTCCAGCCGGGCTGCTGCCGGGCCGGCCCCTCCGGTGCCATCAGCGCTTGCCGCGTTTGCTGCGGGCCTGCCGCTGGGGCTGCGCCCGCTTGGCCGCCGTACTGCTCATCGGCCGCGGGGCCGCCGGCGTCGAACGGACCCGAGGCGGCCGACGAGTCACGGCTGCCGCCGGGACAACCTCCTCCTCGTCGCCGTCGTCGGCAGCTGTAGTCCCCTCCGGGGAGTCCGTCGCCGGGCCGCCGGTACCCGCCGTCACCGGCACGGGCTCGCCCACCGGTGCCTTCGCCTGCTGGGCACGTCTGCTGGCCACCCGCCTCGCCTGCGACACCATCGCCGGCTCGCGCATCTTGAGCTGGGCCAGCAGTGGCGTCGCGATGAAGATCGAGGAGTAGGCACCCGAGGCCATCCCGACGAACAGCGCCAGCGCCAGGTCCTTGAGCGGCCCCGAGCCGAGCTGGAACGTGCCGACGTACAGGATGGCGCCGACCGGCAGCAGCGCCGCGAGCGAGGTGTTGATGGACCGCACCAGGGTCTGGTTGACGGCGAGGTTCGCGGCGTCGGCATAGGTACGGCGCGTGGAGGTCGCGATACCCCGCGTGTTCTCCCGCACCTTGTCGAAGACCACCACCGTGTCGTACAGCGAGTACCCGAGGATGGTGAGCAGACCGGTCACCGTGGCGGGTGTCACCTCGAACCCGGTCAGGGCGTAGACCCCGACCGTGATGACGAGGTCGTGGGCCAGCGCCACCATCGCGGCGACCGACATCCGCCATTCCCGGAAGTACGCCCAGATGAAGAGCACCACCAGGACCACGAACACGACCAGGCCGGTGATCGCCTTCTTGGCGATCGACTGGCCCCACGTCGGCCCGATGACCGTCTGGTTGATCTCGGTGGCTCCCGAGGACTTCTCGATGGCCTGTCGAACCTTCTGGCTCTGGCCCGTCACGAGCGGCTTGACGTCGATGCGAATCGCCTTGTCACCGGAGACGACGACGATCGGGGAGTTCGCCGGTTGGAGGTTCGTCGCGACGACGGCGTCCGTGATCGGCTTCACCAGCGCCGACAGGTCCGTACCGCTGGGGAACTGGGCGTTGTACTCGACGCCGCCCTTGAACTCGATGCCGTAGTTCAGCCCACGGAACGCCAGCCCGCCGACGGCGAGCACCAGGATCACGCCGGAGATCGCGAACCAGCGACGCCACCGCCCGACGAAGTCGATCGAGATCTTCCCCTGGTACAGGCGGGTCCCGATCTGTCCGAGCTTCGACATCAGACCTCCCCTCGCGCGGTCCGGGGCTTGAGCTTGAGCGGCGGCATCCCGAGGTGCTGGCGGTCGAGGCCCGACCACTTGTGGCCCTGGCCGAAGAACTTCGTACGGGCGAGCAGCGTCACCACGGGCTTGGTGAAGAAGAAGACGACGAAGATGTCGATCAGCGTCGTCAGCCCCAGCGCGAACGCGAAGCCCTTGACGTCGCCGATCGCGAAGATGAACAGCACCAGCGCCGCCAGGATCGACACGGAGTCGGCGGCCACGATCGTCATCCTGGCCCGGACCCAGCCGGTCTCCACCGACGTTCGCAGCGTCTTCCCATCGCGCACCTCGTCGCGGAGTCGCTCGAAGTAGACGATGAACGAGTCGGCGGTGATCCCGACGGCCACGATCAGTCCGGCGATCTCGGGGAGCGTCAAGGTGAAGCCGTACGAGTGTCCGAGCAGCAGCACGCAGGCGTAGGTGATCAGCCCGGCGATCACCAGCGAGGACACGACCACGAACGACAACCCGCGGTAGTACAGCATGCAGTAGATGACGACGAGGATGAGCCCCGCGATCCCGGCGACGATCCCCGCGTGGAGCTGCCCGCTGGCGAGCTCGGGGCCCTCGGTCTGGGTGTTCTGCAGCACGAAGGTGAGCGGCAGGGCGCCGTACTTGAGCGCGTTCGCCAGGCTCGACGCCGAGCTCGAGGTGAACGGCGCCGACTGACTGCCGGTGATGATCGCCTGGCCACCGGGGATGGGCTGCTGGTTGGTGGGGGCCGAGAGCACCTGGCCGTCCAGGACGATCGCCATCTGCTCGCCGGCGTTCGGGCTCGACGTGTTGCTGACCGCGGTCTTCGTCGTCGCGTTGAAGAAGTCCTGGCTGCCCGACCCGTTGAACGACAGCGTCACTGCCTCCGCGATCTGGCCCTGCGGGATGCCCGCCGACGCGTTCGTGACGTCGGTTCCCTCGACGACAGCGGGGCCGAGGAGGTAGCGGTTGCCGGAGGTGTCACACGCGATCAACGGCTGGCTGGGGACGTCGAGCTGCTTGGCCGCCGCATGGCCGGGGCTCGGGCACTGGTACGTCGCTGTCTTCGCCAGCCAGTCCTGAGGGGGGGTCTTGACCCAGGCCCAGGGATCCGGGATGTTCAGCAGGTTCGGGGGCTGCAGAGCCGTCGGCGGGGCGATCGTGTAGCCCGGCCCGCTCGGCGTCGTGGGGGCCGGCGTCGCGGGAGTCGTCGTGGTCGGGGTTGTCGGCGTGGTCGGGGCTGTCGTCGTGGCCGCGGACGACGTCGAGAGGGGGCTCGCGGTGCTGGCGCCGGGGTTCTTCGGCTTCGCGGAGGTCCCGAACCGGGGTGCCGGGCGGTTCTTGTTCGGGGAGGTCGGGGGTCGCAGGCTCGCACCACTCGTCGTGGGGGAGCCCTGGCCCGGGCTCGTCGTCGTTGTGGTCGGGCTCGTCGGAGTGGTGCCGGACGGCGTCGTCGGGGTGGTCCCGGACGGCGTCGTCGGCGTCGGTGTCGTCGGAGGGGCGGTCGGGGAGTTCGGCGGATAGACCTGCGCCACCACCCGGAAGCGCAGCTGCGCGGTCTCACCGATCGTGTTGGCCAGCGAGTTCGAGACCTTGCCGGGGATGGCGACGGTCACGATGTCGCTGCCCTGCGTCGTCACCTCGGCGTTGGCGACACCGGCGCCGTTGACCCGCTGGGTGATGATGTCGACGGCCTGGCTGAGCTTGTCGCTCGTCACGCTGCCGCCCACCGCCTGCGCCTGCAGCGTGATGCGGGTCCCGCCCTGCAGGTCGAGGCCGAGCTTGGGCTTCCAGCTGCCCAAGGCGGCAACCGCGACGTACATGAGGCCGATCACGATCGCGAAGACAAGAAGGGTTCGCGTCGGCCGGGACGCCTTCGTCGCCACGTCAGCTCACTCCCCGGCTGTCGTCACCAGGGGTCTCACCGGCCCTATGGGATACGTCCTCGCCGGCATCCTCAGGGTCCTCGGCGCCGGTCGCGTCCTTGGCGAGGTCGCCGGTAGGGTCCACGATGATCTGGCCCACGGCGCGGCGGTGCACGCGTACGACGACACCCGGCGCGAGCTCCACATGCGCGGTCTCGTGCTCCAGGTCGACCAGCCTCGCGAAGATGCCGCTCGTCAGCATGACCTGGTCACCCGGGGCCAGCGACGACTGGAGACGCTGCGCCGCCTGAGACCGTTTCCTGGTTGGTCTCACGATGAGGAGGTAGCCCACCAGCACTATCAGCACCAGCGGCAGGACTGTCGCCACACTCACCCGAGAACTCCTCCGACCCACGACACGACGGGACAGCCGTCTCAAAGACGGCCAAAGAGCGAGTGTAACGGTAGCGGGGCGGCACCCAAGCAAAGACGAGGTCACCGCCGCGGCGGCCGGGCGTCTGTCGGGCTACTCGTCGGGAAGCAGCTCGTCGTCGAAGAGCGAGACCTGGTCGGGGAACGCTGCGCCCGGCGGCACGCCGAGTCCGAGGTGTCCCCATGCAGCGGGAGTCGCGACCCGCCCACGAGGAGTCCGGGCCAGGTAGCCGGACCGCACGAGGAACGGCTCGGCCACCTCCTCGACGGTCTCCCGTTCCTCTCCTACGGCCACCGCCAGCGTGCCCAAACCGACCGGTCCGCCGCCGAACCGGCGGCAGAGCGCGCCGAGGACCGCGAGGTCGAGCCGGTCCAGCCCCTGCTCGTCCACCTCGAAGAGCGCCAGCGCGTCACGCGCCAGCGGCCGCGTGACGAGGCCGTCGGCACGCACCTGCGCATAGTCACGCACCCGGCGCAGCAGCCGGTTGGCGATCCGGGGGGTGCCCCGGGACCTGCCGGCGATCTCGGCGGCCGCGTCGTCATGGATCGACACCTTCAACAGGCTCGCGGAGCGGACGACGATGCGCTGCAGGTCGGCGGGCTCGTAGAACTCCAGGTGGGCCGTGAACCCGAACCGGTCCCGCAGCGGTCCCGGCAGCAGCCCCGCCCGGGTGGTGGCGCCGACCAGCGTGAACGGCGGGATCTCGAGCGGGATCGCGGTGGCTCCCGGGCCCTTGCCGACGATCACGTCGACGCGGAAGTCCTCCATCGCGAGGTAGAGCATCTCCTCCGCCGGGCGGGACATCCGGTGGATCTCGTCGAGGAACAGCACGTCACCCTCGTTGAGCCCGGACAGGATCGCCGCCAGGTCGCCGGCATGCTGGATGGCCGGCCCGCTCGTCACCCGCAGCGGGGTGCTCATCTCGTGGGCGATGATCATCGCCATCGTCGTCTTTCCGAGACCCGGTGGCCCCGACAGGAGCACATGGTCGGGCGCTCGGCCGCGGCCGAGC
>JAWWPG010000066.1:0-3190 GCA_033850885.1 Nocardioidaceae bacterium | reverse complement strand
GGCGAGCCGGCGCGGGGGGTCGCCGAGCATCACGGTCCTTGCCAGCGGCGCGTGGTAGCGGCCGAACGTGCCTGCCAGCTCGATGGTGGTGGCTTCGCCGTCGCGGAACGGCTGGTCGGTCCAGGTGAGATGTGGGGTTCCGGCGGCGTCACCGGTCGGCAGCAGCGGCCACAGGGCGGGGTAATCGCCGCCGTGTTCGGGGGTGCCAGTCGCCTGTGCGGCCACGATCTCGGCGACCAGGTCGCATTGGCGGCGGCCCGGCCGAAGTCCGTCGCAGGCGGTCCTCATCGCCCGTTCGGCGATTGCGCCCGCGATCCGCATCTGCCCAACCTCGTAGGGGGACTTGACCAGCCGGACCCAGTTCACCAGCTCAGCCGAGTCAACCAGCCGGTTTCCCGGCAGACCGTTGTCGAGAGCGAGGTAACCGCGCGGCGAGAAGAAGTGAGCGTCGGCCTCGACACCGACCAGCTCACCGGCAGGGACCAGCTCGCGGGCGGCGGCGGCAATCCAGTCGAATGGGTGCGCGTCGGGTCGGTGCACCAGCTCTTCGGGGTAGCCGTGGATCTGCTCGGCGGACAGGTTGCAGGTGAACGCCGCGCCGGACGCATCCTGCGCCCGGGCGAACAGATGGAGTTCACCTTCGACTGGAACGAGCAGGCATTGCGGGGTGTAGAAGGACCAGGCGTTGTACCCGGTCAGGTAGAAGAGGTTCGCCGGGTCGCACACCACCAGTGCTCCCAGGGATTGCTTCAGCATGCTCTCGCGGACGCGCCGCAGTCGCTCTGCGTACTCCGCGGTGTCGACGGTCATCGCTCCAGCAGCCGTTGGCCCGGCCCGACGGCCTTGCGGCCGATGAGGGTCAGGGACGACCAGATCGTCACCTGGTTGGCGGTCAGCACGGGCTTGCCGAGCTCCGCCTCCAGCGAGGCGATCACGTCGTAGGTCGGCAGGTTGGTGCAGCTCACGAAAACGGCTGCGGCGTCGGAAGTGTCGGTGCTGCGAACCAGTTCGGCGGTGACCTCGTAGGGCACCGTCCAGATCTGCGAAGTCAGCCCGAGCCCTGAGGTCGCGACCACCTCGACACCGGCCTCGCCGAGGTAGTTGGTCAACCCGGCGGTGAGGTCATCCGTGTAGGGCGTGACAGTGGCGATCCGGCTGATGTCGAGATGCCTGAGCGCGGCCAGCAGGGCGCCGCTGGTGGTCACGGCGACCGGGGCGCCCGCCGCCGTCATCGCGGTCACCAGCGCCGCCTCCCCCGCCACACCCCCGACGAAGCTGCCGGACGTGCACGCGTAGGCGGTGACAGACGGGGCGACGGCATGCAACTCGGTGACGCCGCGAGCGATCAGCGCCGGGTCGGAGACGTAGATGGCCATCTTCATGGTCGCGGCCAGCGCGGCGTGGGGTGTCCGGGTGAGATGCAGGCTGATGTCGTCGGGGACCCAGCGCCACAGCTCCCGGTCGAGGGCGAAGTCGTACGGTACGACGACACCGATCCCGGTCTGCTGCACAGGAGTGGATGCGTCCATGGGCTTAGTTTGGGGGGCGCACCGCCCAACCGCAACTGATTGTTGACAATCAGACAGTTGCGTTCCTGGCCTCGTAGGCGTGCCGACGCCCAGCGAGTCAGGTCGCGCGATGAGCGGTCGGCGACCGGTCGTTGCGGTGCTCTGAACCAGCGTGAGACACGGCGTTGTCCTCAGCGTTATCGCCGAAGGATGCTTCCGGGTGTCGCAGGACCCAGGGTAGGTTGCAATGCTGCAACAGCGCGGGCAGCAACAGCTCCCGCAGGATGTGTCGAGGTCCTTACCGTCGAGGGCGGGAACGAGAAACGCCGTTACTCCGAACGGGTATCTCGGCGGAAATGGGAAGGATAGCGGCTGATCTGTCGCGCACCGGTTTCCAACAGTGCGGTCGGGGTGGCAGCCAGTTACATGCTGGGCAGCCGCTGCACGGTGTCGGGGTCGTCGATGGGGGAGAAGTGGTGCGGATACCGAGCTGGATACAGCTTCGCGGCAACAGCGCTGAGCCGGCTCCCCGGAAGGTCACCGACCAACGCTAGCGTGGTAAACATGGCATCATCCAGGTCGACGATTTACCAGAAGCCGGATGGGCTCGAGCGTGCACGCTATCGCGGACGTCCTGCAGGCTGTGCGCGAGGTTGAGCACCCCGCGCTGGCTGAACAGGATCGGGTAGCCCATGTCCTCCTCCAGTCCCTCCCACAGTTTCAGCGCGTGCTCGTATATCTGCGCACTCTCGTCCCATAGATAGTTCGACCGGATAAGCGTCGTGTTGCGAGCCATGTTGCCGCTGGCGAGCCAACCCTTCTCGAGCACTGCGACTTTGGTGATGCCGTGGTTCTTCACGAGGTAGTGGGCGGTCGCCAGGCCGTGCCCGCCCCCGCCGATGATGACGACGTCGTAGGAGCCGAAGAAGCGCTACGGGAAGTCGCGCCCGCGGCCGAATTCGCCTCACCCTGCTTCCCGAATTCGCCGATCGCGGCGACGGTGGACTGTGTTCGCCGGGGGTCCTCAGCAGCGTCGTACCGATGCCATCGCTCGGCGGAATGGCACTCACCTCCGCCGCACTCCCACGTATGCCGAAAACGGCACTGGGGGTCAAGTGATCGAAGCGACCCTTAGCTCCACCCCTTAGCGGCAGGTCAGGCCCAGTATCCGTACCGGACCTGTTGTCGGGGTCAGTGTGCCGAGAGTGTGCCAGCGGGCGGTGGGTGTGCCGCTATCCGGTCGCCTCGGCGGTCGCTCTGTGATCGCTGGAGGCGTGCGACCCGACGGCTACACGGTCTCTCGCCCCGATTCGGCGAAGCACTGGAAGCAGAAGTCGCCGAGTCCGATGGGGCGAACTCGATTGCTACCTGCCCTCCTCCCTTGCCCCGACCAGCTATGACCGCAGGTACGATGCACCGTTGACATCGACAATGCTTCCGGTGCTGTACTCCGCGCCAGCAGAGGCCAGGAACGCGACCACATAAGCAATCTCGTCAGGTTCCCCAGCACGGCCGAGCGGGCTTTGATCTCGGATACTTTGGCCGAACTCGCCCCGAAGTAAAGATGCGGTCATATCCGTCTCGACGAACCCTGGCGCTACGGTCATGACGTAGACGTTTAGCGGTGCGAGCGCTTGCGCTAAAGATTGCCCTAGGCTGTTAAGTCCTGCCTTGCTTGCTCC
>JAWWPG010000027.1:0-157284 GCA_033850885.1 Nocardioidaceae bacterium | reverse complement strand
CGAGGTGATCGCCAACGCGATCGACAAGGTCGGCAAGGACGGTGTGGTCACCGTCGAGGAGAGCAACACCTTCGGCACCGAGCTGGAGTTCACGGAGGGCATGCAGTTCGACAAGGGCTACCTCTCGCCGTACTTCGTGACCGACACCGAGCGCCAGGAGTCCGTCCTCGAGGACGCGTACATCCTGTTCAACGCCGGCAAGATCTCGACCGTCCAGACGCTCCTCCCGGTCCTCGAGGCCGTGATGAAGACCGGGCGTCCGTTGCTGATCGTCGCCGAGGACATCGAGGGCGAGGCCCTCGCCACCCTCGTCGTCAACAAGATCCGCGGCACGTTCAACTCGGCTGCGGTGAAGGCTCCCGGCTTCGGGGACCGCCGCAAGGCGATGCTGCAGGACATGGCCACCCTCACCGGCGGTCAGGTCATCAGCGAAGAGGTCGGCCTCAAGCTCGAGAACGTCACGCTCGACCTGCTCGGCCAGGCCCGCAAGGTCGTCATCACGAAGGACGAGACCACGATCGTGGACGGCGCCGGTGACGCCGACCTCATCGCCGGCCGCGTGCAGCAGATCCGCAACGAGATCGAGAACACCGACAGCGACTACGACCGCGAGAAGCTCCAGGAGCGTCTCGCCAAGCTCGCCGGCGGCGTCGCCGTCATCAAGGCGGGCGCGGCCACCGAGGTCGAGCTGAAGGAGCGCAAGCACCGCATCGAGGACGCCGTTCGCAACGCGAAGGCTGCCGTCGAGGAGGGCATCGTCGCCGGTGGTGGCGTTGCGCTGGTGCAGGCGAGCCTGGTCGCATTCGAGAAGCTCGACCTCTCGGGTGACGAGGCGACCGGTGCCGCGATCGTGAAGTTCGCGTCAGAGGCGCCGCTCAAGCAGATCGCCATCAACGCGGGTCTTGAGGGTGGAGTCGTCGCGGAGAAGGTGCGCAACCTCGAGCCAGGTCACGGCCTCAACGCCGCGACCGGGGAGTACGTCGACATGCTGGCCGCCGGGATCAACGACCCGGTCAAGGTGACCCGCTCTGCGCTGCAGAACGCCGCCTCGATCGCCGCGTTGTTCCTCACCACGGAGGCTGTTGTCGCCGACAAGCCCGAGAAGGCCGTACCGGCCGGACCGGGTGGCGGCGACATGGGCGGCATGGGCGGGATGGACTTCTGATCCACGCAGCAGCCCGCTAGACACAGCACAACGACGTCGGCCCCGACCAGGAACTGGTCGGGGCCGCGTTGCTGTCTGGGTGCCGTGTCGCTACGATTACGACAATTAGGGTCTAAGTGGCGTAGCACCGAAGACCTGCTCATTCCCGGTCGGGAGATGGCTTGTGAGGCGACCTGGCACCCCATCACTCATGCTTGTTGCAGGGTTGGTTTCTTCGGGTCTGCTCTGTTTTTCGGCCCCACCGTCCGCCTCGGCAGCCGGCAGACCATCCTACCTGATGACGGTGGGTGGACCGGCCGTGGCGGCCATGTACTCCTCGGGGTTCGACTATGACGTCAAGAACCACCGCATCGTGCTCGCTGACACCGGACTGGACCGGATCGACTTCTACACGACCGCGGCGGGCAACGGACATCTGACCGGACCCGGTCACGTCGGCTCTCCCGGGGCGGGGACGCCGGCAGTGGGGAGCACGAACGTGCAGTTCGATACTCCGAGAGACCTCACGGTCGACCCCGCCACCGGCGACATCTACGTCGCCGACACCCAGAACAACCGGGTGCAGAAACTCGACCAGAATGGTCGGTTCGTTTGGCAGACGACGATGCTGCTCCACCCCATGGGCGTCTCCTTCGACTCGGTGAACGACCAGGTTGATGTCGCGCTCACCGGCAGCTCCACCGTCGCGGCGCTCGACCCCGCCAGCGGCGGCGTGATCTGGAGCTCGCCGCCTCCCGCGACGACTGGCTTGTCCTCGCCGCGCGACGTCATCCGGGCGCAGAACGGGCTCTTGTGGGTCGACGACTACGCACACCACGAGGTCAAGGCTTACTCCGTCAACGCCGCCGGGGGCGGCCGATGGGCTCCCATCGGACATCTCGGAACCGGCTTGGCGGGCACGAACGACGACCAGCTTTCCTTCCCATACAACGTTGTCTTCAGTCCTGACGGAAATACTGCATACGTCTCGGACACCGGCGGGCACCGCATTGCCAGATGGGACGTCTCCGGCCGTCCCGCCTCCTGGCACGCGCTGCCCGCGTTCGGTTCCACCTGCTCGACCTACCCCGCGATCTGCCCGGACCCACCCGCAGACAGGGGCCAATGGGACGAGCTACGTCGGGTCGCCGTGATTCCCAGTACGGGGCAGATCATCGGCGACGACTTCTGGGGCAATGGGCTGCAGATATGGCCTGCCGACGGCGCCGTCAGCAAGATCGTCGAGATCGAGGGCGACTCCTTCTCCCTGACGGCCGCCGATGCCGGCTTTGCCCAGGCGTACGGCGTCGCGGTTGGCGGCGACGGGAGCATCTACGGAGTCGACCGGCTCAACCAGCGACTCGAGCGATTCAGTGGCAGCGGCTCCTGGCTGAGCTCAGCCGGCCATCGGGGCATCGATACCAGGACGTTCTCGTGGCCGGAGGCTGCTGCTGCGGGGCCTGACGCCACCGTCTGGGTAGCTGACAGTCAGCACGACACTCTGAAGAAGTGGTCGGCCGACCTTGCCTCGGTGAGCGCTCCAGTGGGGAACAAGGACACCGGCAAGGCACCCGGCCAGTTCGACCTGCCAGAAGGCGTCGCCATAGACCGGGCGGGCGGTGCAGCCGGTTACCACGTCTGGATCGCGGACACGTTGAACGACCGCGTCCAGGTCGCCGACCACACCGCAGCGAACTGGCAGGTCTACACGGCGGCCGGCGGAAAGCCCTTCAAGCATCCCCGCGGGATCGCCGTCGCCAGCGGACACGTCTACGTCGCAGATTCGGACAACAACCGGATCGTCGAGCTGACCACCGCCGGTGCCTTCGTCGCGCAGTACGCGTCGGGCCTGCAGGACCCCGAAGGGGTGGCCGTCGCGGCAGATGGCTCCGTCTGGGTTGCCAACACGCAAGGCAGCGGTACCGCCAAGGCGATGGTCCACCTGACCGGCGATCTCACCGCACAGCTGCCCGACAGTTTCGGCGGGTTCTGCGCACCGTGTGCGGCAACGGACAATAACGGTTTCTACCGTCCGCATGAGATTGTCATCCATGCAGGCAATCTCTATGTGGCCGATACGTTCGACAACCGAATCCAGGTCTATGCACTTCCTTAGCCCCATGTTGAGGCGGCCCGAGCAGATCTGGAGTCGGTGATGGCGAGACGACCTTCACCCACGTGCCTCGTTGCTGCTGCCAGCCTGCTCCTCGCCACCGGCGCCGCATACCCTGCGGCCGTCTACCGCGCTGTCACGGCGCCCACGCATGTCTCGGAGATCTCGTCACCGCCACCTGCCGACGAGGTATATCCGGCCGGCGGGGTCGCCGATGCAGCGACCTGGTACATCGCCGACAGTGGCCAGAATCGCGTGGTCACCGCAACATCCAAGGGGTTCTCCGGTGTGCTGTCCAGTGCGGTCAGCGGCGGCTGGAAGCATCCGAAGGCGATCGCCGCCGATCCGGACGCAGTCCATCTGTGGGTTGCCGACACCGACAACCAACGGGTGGTGGAGATCGACACGTCCACCGGCCACCAGGTCAAGTCGATCACGTCCGGAATCAGCTCGCCATACGGTCTGGTCGCTGACGCCTCGCGGGTTTACGTGGCCAACACATACGGGCATGACGTCCGCGCCTATCGCAAAACGGGCACTCTTGCCTGGTCGCTTGCTTCGTGCCTGGGTGAGCCCCTCAGCCGCGTTCGCGGCGTCGCGCTCGGTAGCGACGGACGCCTGTACGCAACCGATACCGACAATGCTCGCATCCTGGTGATCGACCCCGTCAACGGCAGATGCCTGAGCGCTTTCGGCGCCAAGGGGAAGGGCAATGGACAGTACAACCAACCCTGGGCCCTGGCCAACGACGGTCATGGCGGCCTGTGGGTCGCTGACTCCGGCAACTATCGCGCGGAGCACGTGACGAACGGTGGAGCCTTCATCGCCGCCACGAACTCCTCCTTCGGCTCCGGGGCCAACCAGTTCGCCACCCTTCATTGCGTCTTCATGAACGGCGCAGAGCTGGACGTGTGCGACACCGACAACCATCGGATCGAGAGCTACGGCGTGTCACCGGGCGGTGTGCCCACCTACCGTACGGATACGGTCTTCGCCTCTCCGGCGCCGGCGGAGTTCAACCAGCCGGTCGGCGTCTCCTTCGCCGGCAATGGTGATCTCTACGTCACCGACTCGTTCAACCAACGCGTGGTGGTGTGCCGTACACCCAGCAACATCTGCGATCGGACGTTCGGCGGCATCGGTGGCACGGGCGGCCACTTCCGTTATCCGCGAGGCATCGAGGTCGTGGGTTCCACCGTGTGGGTCGCGGACTCCGAGAACCAACGCGTCGAGTCCTTCACCTTGGCCGGTGGGTTCTTGAAGCTGTACAAGCCGACCGGAACCACACTACTGCGTGACTATTCCGTCGCCATCGACCCATCCGACGGCAGTATCTGGGTGACCGATACATACCACGATCGAATCGTGAACTTCGCGGCGGACGGGACGGTACGGCGTTCCTGGGGTGCCGGCACCACCAAGCCTGCCGGCATAGCCGTGGACCCCAAGGGAGACGTCTTCGTCTCTGACAGCGGTGGCAATCGTGTTCTCAAGTGCTCCGCCTCGGGGTCATGCACGACCCTGGCAGGCCCCGGAACGAGCGCCGGACACGTCGAGAACCCGAACGGGCTCACGGTGGTAGGTGACGAGCTCTATGTGGCAGACAGCAACAACAACCGCGTCCAGGTCTTCAGTCTGACCGGCTCGTTCGTCATGCAGTTCGGGCAGGGAGTCCTCGGCAGTCCTCGTGACGCTGCAGTCGACCCGAGCGGGACTTATGCGTACGTCACCAACAACCAAAAGAACTCCATCTCGGTCTGGCGACTCTGAGTCGACCCAACATATCCGGTGCGGGCCGCTCGTCCTGGTGAGCGGCTGCGGGTCGACGTACCCTGGGGCACATGGTGTTCTTGATTCTGCTCGTGATCGTCGTGCTCGCCGTCGGGGCATACCTGTTCCGGGTGCCGCTGCTGGCCAAGCTCCTGGGGCAGTCGCCGTCCCGGGTGCAGCGAGCCATCGAGCGCCGCAAGCGCTAGCCGTCAGCCCGCTCCACCGACACGAGTGCGAGCTGCTCGGTGTCGGGGCTGGCGTCGATGCACCAGGATGGACCGGGTGGACCAGACGACGTACATCTTCGACGGGCACAACGATCTGCCGTGGTCGATGCGAGAGCTCAACGGCTACGACCTCGACCAGGCTGACCTCGCCGCCGGGGTCCCGCAGCTGCGGACAGACTTCCCGCGGCTGCGCAAGGGCGGTGTAGGAGCCCAGTTCTGGTCGGTCTTCGCGCCGTGCTCACTCACGGGTGGCGCGGCGGTCACGGCGACCCTGGAGCAGATCGACTTCGTGAAGACGATGGTTTACCGCTACCCGAACGACCTTTCCTTCACGACAACGGCGGGGGAGGTCGAGCTGGCGGCCACGGCCGGCCGCGTCGCGTCGCTGATGGGGATCGAGGGCGGGCACTCCATCGACAACTCCCTTGGAGCTCTGCGGATGATGTACGACCTCGGCGTGCGCTACATGACGCTGACCCACAACGAGAACGTCGACTGGGCGGACTCGGCGACCGACACGCCCGTGCTCGGAGGGCTGAGCGATTTCGGCCGGGAGGTCGTTCGTGAGATGAACCGGATGGGGATGTTCGTCGACCTCAGCCATGTCTCGGTCGACGTCATGCGCGACGCTCTGGCGACGACGATCGCCCCAGTCATCTTCAGCCACAGCTCGGCCCGGGCTCTCTGCGACATCAGCCGCAACGTGCCCGACGACGTCCTCACGTCACTCACCGGCAACGGCGGCGTGTGCATGGTGACGTTCGTGCCGATGTTCACGTCGCAAGCGGTTGCCGACTGGTACGACGACTGCCTGCGCACCGCCGAGGAGCGGGGAGGCGACCGCCGGAAGCTCGAGGACATCGACACGGTGATCCGCGAGCGGCTGCCCGGTGCCCCGACCTGCACCGTGGGGGACGTGGCGGACCACGTGGAACACGTACGCGAGGTCGCCGGCCTCGACCACGTCGGGCTCGGCAGCGACTACGACGGCGTCATGTTCTATCCCGACCTGATGCCTGACGTTTCGAGCTATCCGGTTCTCCTCGACGAGCTGCGCGCCCGCCGTTGGTCCGAGGCGGAGCTCGGCAGCCTCGCGCACGGCAACGTACTGCGGGCGATGCGCGCGATGGAGGACGCGATCTCTTGACCACTGAGCTTGGCGCGGAGAGCGGCGGCCCGTCGCCGAACCGCTCGGGTGTCGTCGGCCTGGTGCTGGCCGCAGGCTCCGGGAGCCGGCTGGGTCGGCCGAAGGCACTCGTCACTGGCCGGGGCGGCATCACCTGGTTGGCGCGGGCCGTGCAGGTGCTGGGCGAGGGGGGTTGTTTGCCGGTGTACGTCGTCATCGGCGCCGCGTCTGACGAGGTTCGGGCCGTGGTCCCGGAGCACGTGTCCCTGGTCGTGGCGGAGGACTGGCAGGAGGGTATGGGCGCCTCTCTGCGGTGCGGCCTCGGCGCCATCGCCGCCTGCGAGCGGCGGGCCGACGCGGTGGTGGTGATGCTCGTCGACACTCCCGAGGTCACGCCCCATGTCGTGCATCGCCTGGTCTCCCAGGGGGATGGGGCTTCAGCGCAGCAAGGCGCCGGCACGGGGCTGGGCTCGGCGCTCGGCAGGTCGACGTACCAGGGCGAAGCGGGACACCCGGTGCTGATCGGCCGGGAGCACTGGGCTGGGGTCATCCAGTCGGCACATGGCGACCACGGTGCACGCGACTACCTCAAGGCTCGTCCCGTGCACCTCGTCGAGTGCGGTGATATCGGCTCCGGCGCCGACATCGACACGCCACAAGGGCTCTCCGACTGGCGTGCCGGCGCTTCCGGGCACCTACCTCGCTGAACGGCGAGTGCGTGTGAGCCGGCTACCGGGTGCGGGCGCCTCCTGGCTTGGCTCGGCAGCCACCGGGGCGGAACCCAGCTCCCCCTCCTCAGCCTGGATGCGGGATGGCCGTGACCAACCGAAGTGACCCGACGAGCTCCGGCTGCGCACGCAGGTCGCCGTACCGGCGGTCCCACTCGCCGGATTCAAGATCTGCCCGGAGGGTAGCCACCACCCGGGCCGCAACGGTCTCGTCGACGAACCCCCACGCCGACTGCGACTGCCGCACGGACGCCTCCAACAGATGCTCGGGTCTGCCGTAGAAGGCCTCGGTGAACCCGTCGCGGCAGTCGAAGGGAATCGGCACCGGGAGCACCGTGCTGCTCCCACCCAGCACCTCTCGGATGTGGTCGATCGCGGGATAGCGACTCCGCTCAGCCGCGATCAGCTCCGGCGAATAGTCGGCCAGCCAGAACGCATCGATGGCAGCGCTGTCGAAGGTGAGGACCACGACCGGCCCGTGGCTCACCCGCCGCATCTCCCGAAGACCCTGGTCGGAGTCGGCCCACTGGTGGATGGTGATGATGGCCATCGCAGCGTCGAACCTTGCATCGCTGAACGGGAGGTTCTCCGCTACGGCATCGACCGCCGGACTCAGGTGGGCGGCGCGCTGGGAGCGCATGGACGCCGACGGCTCGACAGCCGTGACGGCGCGGTCCACTGGCTCGTACGAACCGGCTCCGGCCCCCACATTGAGAACCGTGGTTGCGGGGCCGAGCGCCGCATGGACGAAGGCCGCGATCCGCGGGTCGGTCTGGCGACGCCTCGCGTACCCGGCACCGTGAGCCTCGTAGTCGTAGTCGCCGGCCCTTGACATCGAGTCTCTCCTCCTGGCCTTCTTGGAGCGCTTGGGCTTTGAAGCAAGATCAGCAATGCTAGGCCACATGTACGACGTCCATTCGCCCGCGGAGCTTGCGGCACGGCTTGGTACCACCGGGTACCTGACGGACGATGGCCTGGCAACGATCGGGTTCCTCGCGTTGCGAATGCACCGGCCGCTGATGCTCGAGGGGGAGCCCGGGACGGGGAAGACCGCCTTGGCCGAGGCCTTGGCGGAGGCGCTGGGGCTCGACCTGATCCGGCTGCAATGCCACGAGGGGATCGACGCGAGCCAAGCCCTCTACGACTGGGACTTCGCCCGCCAGATCCTGCACCTTCGCACCATCCAAGCGACCAGGGGCGACGAAGGCATCGACGAGCAGGAGGTCGAGAAGTCCTTGTTCGACGAGCGGTTCCTGCTCGCCCGCCCCATCCTGCGGGCTCTGCGGGAGTCGCCCGTGGTTCTGCTGATCGACGAGATCGACCGGGCCGACGACGAGTTCGAGGCGTTCCTGCTCGAGGTGCTGTCCACCAACCAGGTCACGATCCCGGAGCTTGGGACCGTCAGCGCGCCCACGCCTCCGATCGTCGTTCTCACCAGCAACCGCACGCGTGAGGTGCATGACGCGCTCAAGAGGCGATGCCTGTACCACTGGGTGGAGCACCCCGGTCTCGCGCGGGAGATCGAGATAGTCCGGCGACGGCTGCCGGAGGTCCCGGTGCAGTTGGCCGAACAGGTTGCTCGTGCCACTGCGAGGCTGCGGTCGCGACGTGACCTGGTCAAGCCACCCGGTGTGGCTGAGACGCTCGACTGGGCCGCGGCACTGCACGCTCTCGGCTCCTCCGGCCTCGACCTCGAGTCGGCCGCGGTGACCCTGGGTGCGGTCGTCAAGTACCGCGAGGACGCTGAACGCGTGCGCGCCTCTCTCGACGCCATCTTGTCGACATGAGCGCGCCGGCGGAGCCAGCCGCGACGGAGGTCCTGGCGGCCTTCGCCCTTGCGCTCCGGTCCGCGGGCGTCCCGGTGACGAGCGACCGGACCCGCGCGTTCCTCCAGGGGTGCGCGATGGTCGGCGTCGACCGGGAGTCGGCGGTCTACTGGTCGGGGAGGGCGACGCTGTGCGGCTGCCTCGACGATCTCGAGCGCTACGACCAGGTCTACGGCGCGTGGTTCGGCGGTCAAGCCCTGCGAGCGGGTACTCCCCGGGAGTCCGTCCGCCGCACCCCACAGGCGCCGCTGGGAGGAGAGCCGGAGACGGGCAGCGACGCGGCCGTCGAGGAGCTCGTCGTCCACGCGACCGCGAGCGCGGTCGAGGTGCTGCGAAAGCGGGACATCGCCGACCTCGACGAAGGCGAACGCGCCACCTTGGCGACGCTCTTCGGGGGTCTTCGCCCGCATCCGCCCCACCGCACCTCCGCCAGGCGTCGACCGTCCCGGCGAGGTGAGATCGACGCCCGTCGTACCCTGCGGGCCGAGCTTCAGAACGCCGGCGAGCCGTCCCGGCTGCACTACCGCGACCGGTCGACCAAGCCACGCCGGATCGTGCTCCTGATCGACGTGTCCGGCTCGATGAGCCCGTACGCCGACAGCCTGCTGCGGTTCGCCCATGTCGTGACCGCCGCGAACCGCAGGCACACTGAGGTCTTCACGATCGGCACCCGGCTGACCCGGGTCACTCGGGCGATGCGGCTCCGCGACGGCGAGGCGGCTCTGCGGGCGGCCGGCCAGGCGGTGCCGGACTGGTCAGGGGGAACCCGGCTCGGCGACTCACTGCACGCGTTCCTCGACCGGTGGGGGCAGCGCGGACTGGCTCGAGGTGCCGTCGTCGTCGTGATGAGTGACGGGTGGGAACGTGGCGACGCGGTCGAGCTCGGGGAGCAGATGCGGCGTCTGCGGCGGCTGGCGCATCGCGTGGTGTGGTCGAACCCGCATCAGGGCAAGCCCGGATACTCGCCGGTGCAGTCGGGAATCGTGGCGGCCCTACCCTATGTTGACGACTTCATCGCCGGCCACAGCATGGCCGCATTCGACGAGGTGCTGGAGGTGGTTGCCCGTGCGTGACGTGCTTCCCCAGCTGCTTGCCGCGTGGGAGGCGGGCGAGCCCGCCGCCCTGGCGACGGTGGTGGCCACCTTCCAGTCCGCGCCGCGTTCGCCCGGCGCATCCATGCTGGTGGCTCCGGGAGGTGCGGCCGTCGGATCGGTGTCCGGTGGCTGCGTCGAGGGCGCCGTCTACGAGCTCTGCGAGCGCGTGCTCGCCGACCGCCGTCCCGTCCTCGAGCGGTACGGCGTCAGCGACGAGACTGCCTTCGGGGTCGGCTTGACGTGCGGAGGGATCCTCGATGTGTTCGTCGAGCTGGTCGACAAGGAGACCTTCCCGGAGCTGGGTCAGGTCGCCGCCGACATCGGGGTCGGACAGCCGGTGGCGCTGGCGACCGTCGTCAGCCATCCCGATCCAGCCATGGTCGGCCGACGCCTGGTCATCAGACCCGAGGGCCGTCCCGAGGTGGTGACCGGCCGCTTCGGCTCGGCGCGTGCCGTTGACGCGGTCGCTGCAGATGCTCGCGGGCTGCTCGCCGCCGGCCGCAACGAGACGTTGCACTACGGCCCCGACGGCGAGCGGCGCGGCGAGGGTATGGCGGTGTTCGTGACGTCGTACGCCCCGAAGCCGAGGATGCTGGTCTTCGGCGCGATCGACTTCGCCGCCGCTGTCGCCAAGGTCGGGTCGTTCCTCGGCTACCACGTCACCGTGTGCGACGCCCGTCCCGTCTTCGCGACCGCGGCGCGGTTCCCGGATGCCGACGAGGTGGTGGTCAACTGGCCGCACCGCTACCTGGCCGAGGAGCAGGAGGCGGGCCGCATCGACGAGCGCACCGTGATCTGTGTGCTCACCCACGACCCGAAGTTCGACGTACCGCTGCTCGAGATCGCGCTGCGGCTACCGGCAGTCGGGTATGTCGGAGCGATGGGGTCCAGGCGTACCCATGAGGAGCGCGCCAGGAAGCTGGTCGAGGCGGGGTTGACGGACCCGGAGCTGGCCCGGCTGGCCAGCCCGATCGGCCTCGACCTGGGCGCCCGCACCCCGGAGGAGACGGCGATCAGCATCGCCTCGGAGATCATCGCGATTCGCTGGGGCGGTCGAGGCCAGCCGTTGGCGCGCCTCGACGGGCCTGTCCACCACACGCGGGGAGGCGCCTGACGCGAGCGGCCGCCCGCCTCCCTTTCCCGCGAATTGCGGGAAAGTGCACCTCGAGCGGGCGTCCTGAAGGTGCACTTTCCCGCAATTCGCGGAGGAAACCCGACTCGTTCCGCGAGACAGTTCGGGCTTCTCCTTGTGCAAACGTGGCCCCCGTTGTTGGGTGGAACCAGCGCCACCTCGACCCGGGAGGCCGGGCCGGTGGCCTTCGTTCCTGCAACGAGAGGGATTGAACCCATGACGCGGATCAGCATCACGGTCGACGGGGTGGGCCACACCGACGACGTCGAACCCCGGACGCTTCTTGTGCACTACCTGCGAGAGCAACGAGGCAAGACTGGGACGGTCGTCGGCTGCGACACCAGCAACTGTGGGGCGTGCACCGTCCACCTGGACGGCACCAGCGTGAAGTCCTGCACCGTACTGGCGGTCCAGGCGGACGGCCACGAGGTCACGACGGTCGAGGGTCTGGCCGTCGACGGGACACTGCATCCCATGCAGCAGGCGTTCCACGAGAACCACGCCTTGCAGTGCGGATACTGCACGCCGGGCATGCTCATGCAGAGCATCGACCTGCTGAACAACAACCCGCACCCGACGGAGCAGGAGGTCCGCGAAGGCCTCGAGGGCAACCTGTGCCGCTGCACGGGCTACCAGAACATCGTCAAGGCAGTTCTCAGCGCGGTCGAGGGGGTGGCCTCATGACGGCAACAGACGAGCGGCCGGCCCTGGAGGTCGGGGCCCCGCGCCGACGCAAGGAGGACCAGCGTCTGCTCACCGGTCGTACCCGATGGACCGACAACATCACGCTCCCCGGCATGCTGCACCTGGCGATGGTGCGCAGCCCGATGGCGCATGCCCGGATCACGGCGATCAACACCGATGCAGCCAAGTCGTCGACGGGTGTCGTGGCCGTGTACACCGGAGCCGATCTCGCCGACGAGCAGGGCGGCCTCCCGAACGCCTGGGCCATCGTGCCCGACCAGGTGGCCCCGAACCATCCGTCGATCGCCGTGGACACGGTCAGCTTCGCGGGCGAGGTCGTCGCCGTGATCGTTGCCCGGACCGCCGCTGAGGCCCGGGATGCGGTCGAGCTTGTCGACGTGGAGTACGACGAGCTGCCCGTCGTCCTCGACCTGGAGGCAGCCTCGAAAGGCGGGGACCTCACACACGCCGAGCTCGAGTCGAACGTGTCCGCCCACTTCGTGTTCGACTCTGCGGAGGCGGGCACCGGCGACAATGTGGAGGACGCGATCGCGGCGTCCCGCGACGGCGGGATCCTCCTGGAACGCACGTTCCGCCAGCAGCGTCTGATCCCAGCGTTCATGGAGCCCCGCTCCATCGTCGTCGACCCGACTGCCGAGCAGCTGACAATCTGGACCTCGACCCAGGTGCCACACTTCGTCCGGGTGTTCACCGCGCTCGTCCTCGGCATCCCCGAGAGCAAGATCCGCGTCATCGCGCCGGACGTCGGCGGTGGGTTCGGCGGCAAGCTGCAGTTCACGCCGGAGGAGGTGCTGACTGTCATAGCCGCGCGGCATGCCGGAAGGCCGTGCAAGTACACCGAGAGCCGGAGCGAGTCCCTGATGGCCGCCCACCACGGCCGCGACCAGATCCAGCACGTAACGTTGGCGGCCACCAAGGACGGCGACGTCACCGCGCTCAAGGTCGAGCTGTTGGCCGACATGGGCGCGTACCTCGGGCTCGTCACGTCGGTCATCCCGATCCTGGGCGCCTACATGTACAACGGCATCTATCGCTTCCCGGCCTATCACTTCTCCTGCACCAACGTCTTCACCAACAAGGCGTGGACCGACGCCTACCGCGGCGCCGGCCGCCCGGAGGCGACGTACGCCATCGAGCGCATGATGGACGAGCTGGCGGCCGAGCTCGGGGTCGATCCCATCAAGGTTCGCGAGCAGAACTGGATCAAGCACGAGCAGTTCCCGTTCACCACGGTCGCCGGGCTCGAGTACGACTCCGGCAACTACGAGGCAGCCACCGCCAAGGCCAAGGAGCTCTTCGGGTACGACGACCTGCGCGCGGAGCAACGGCGCCGACGTGAGAGTGGCGACCAGGTACAGCTCGGGATCGGCATATCGACGTTCACCGAGATGTGCGGGCTGGCGCCCTCCCGATGGCTCGGGGAGCAGGGCTACGTGGGGGGCGGGTGGGAGCATGCCTCGATCCGGATGTTGCCGACCGGCAAGGTCGAGGTGATCGCCGGGACGAGCCCGCACGGTCAGGGTCACGAGACGGCGTGGTCACAGATCGTCGCTGACAGGTTGGGGGTTGCCTTCGACGACGTCGAGGTGCTCCACGGCGACACCCAGATCTCGACCCGCGGCCTCGACACGTACGGCTCCCGCTCGCTCACGGTCGGCGCGATGGCTGTCGTGGCTGCCGTCGACAAGGTGATCGACAAGGCGAGACCCATCGCCGCGCACCTGCTCGAGGCGAACCCGGACGACCTCGAGTACGCCGGCGGCAGGTTCGGCGTGAAGGGCACCGACAAGGGACTGGGCATGGCCGAGATCGCGTTCGCGGTCTTCCAGGCCCACAACATGCCGGCGGGCGTCGAGCCGTCCATTGATGCCGAAGCGACCTTCGACCCGGACAACTTCTCGTTCCCCCATGGCACCCACCTGTGTGCGGTGGAGGTCGACACCGAGACCGGCGAGGTGAAGATCCGCAACTACACGTGCGTGGACGACATCGGGAAGGTCGTGAACCCGCTGATCGTCGAAGGCCAGGTCCACGGTGGTCTGGTGCAGGGCATCGCGCAGGCGTTATGGGAGGAGGCGCTGTACGACGACTCCGGGACCCTGGTCACCGGGTCGTTCGTGGACTACCTGGTGCCCAGTGCCGCCGATGTCCCGTCATTCACGACCGGTCGGACCGAGTCCCCCGCCACGTCGAACGTCCTTGGAGTGAAGGGGGTCGGCGAGGCGGGCACGATCGCCTCTACCCCGGCAGTCGTCAACGCGGTCGTGGACGCCGTACGGCACTTCGGGATCAACGACATCCAGATGCCGTGCACCCCGCATCGAGTATGGACGGCGATCCAGAACGCGTCGGCCGGCGACAACACCCCACGCGATGTCTCCTTCGAGGACAACGCGGTGCCGTCGCACAACGCCGAAGTGAGCGAAGGCTCCAGCGAAGGAGGGCAGGCATGATCCCCGCCGCATTCGAGTATGCCGCGCCGGAGTCCGTCGCCGACGCCATCGCCGCACTGAGCTCCGACTCCGACGAGATCAAGGTGATGGCCGGGGGGCAGAGCCTCATCCCGGTGCTGCGGCTCCGGCTCGCCGCACCGACGCTCATCATCGACATCGGCCGTATCACCGAGCTGCACGGTGTGACCGACGACGGCGACGCGATCGTGATCGGGGCCTTGACGACGCATGACGATGTGGCTCATGACCCCCTCATCGGCGAACATGCATCCTTGCTGGCAAGGGCCGCCGAGACCATCGGGGACCCGCAGGTGAGACACCGTGGCACGTTCGGTGGGGCGCTCGCACATGCAGACCCAGCGGGTGACATGCCTGCCGCGGCCCTCGCGCTCGACGCCGAGATGCACCTCCAAGGCCCGGACGGGGCGCGGGTGGTGCCGGCCTCGGAGTTCTTCACCGACCTGTTCACGACCGCCCTCGGCGACGACGAGCTGCTGACCGGGATCCGGGTGCCGAAGCACACGGGCTGGGGCAGCCGCTACGAGAAGTTCACGCGGGTCGCCCAACAGTGGTCGATCGTCGGCGTCGCCGCCACCGTGAGGTCCGGCGGCGGCACGATCACGGAGGCCAAGGTCGCCCTCACGAACATGGGATCTACGGCCATCCGAGCCACCTCGGTCGAGCAAGCCCTGGTCGGCCAGCCCGCCACGGAGGATGCGGTCCGGGAGGCGGCACAACAGGCCGCTGCGGGTACCGACCCGCCGACGGACACCAACGGGGACGCGAGCTACCGGCGGCATCTGTCGGCAGTGCTGACGCGGCGCGCGGTCCTGGCGGCTGCGGGGGCCTGACGCGGCTCACTCACGGGCCGCTGACCGGAAAACGCGAAACGAATAGACTGCGCGCCATGGACCTCACCCATCGTTTCACCGTGCCGGCACCGATCGACGAGGCGTGGGCGGCGTTCAACGACCTCGAGCGGATCGCACCGTGTTTCCCAGGTGCCGCGCTGACGTCGTACGACGGGGAGGAGTTCGCTGGTCTCGTCAAGGTGAAGCTCGGCCCGATCTCCCTGCAGTACACGGGAACCGGCCGCTTCGTGGAGCGCGACGACTCCGCACACCGGGCTGTCGTCGAGGCCAAGGGCAAGGACAAGCGCGGAAACGGCACCGCCGCAGCATCCATCACCGCCCGGCTGTCGGAGGGCGCTGACAACACGACGGACGTCGAGGTGGTGACGGCGCTGAACATCACCGGCAAGCCGGCGCAGTTCGGCCGCGGCGTCATGCAGGACGTGAGTGACCGGCTGCTGGGGCAGTTCGCGACGTGTCTGGAGACGAAGCTAGGCCCGGCCGCCGATCCCGAACAGCAACCTCTTGCCGAACCCGAGGCCGCCTTGACACAGAAGTCTGCCGCGAAGGAGGCCCCGGCCAAGACGGCGACAGCCAAGAAGGCCCCGGCCAAGAAGGCCGCGGCCAGGAAGGCTGCCGCGGTCAAGAAGTCACCCGCCGCGAGGACCCCCGCCGAACAGGCTGCCGCCGCTGAGCCTCGGGCCACGTCGGAGGCACCGGCGCCAGGTCCGCCCACCACCGCCACCGCGGCACATCGGCGGGAGCCGGAACCGGTCGCTCTCAACCTGGGCACGGCGGTCATCCCGGTCCTGGCGCGTCGCTACGCGCCGTACCTGGTAGGAGGGTTCGTGGGTCTGGTCGTGCTGTGGCGGCTGGTTCGCCGGCGTCGCTGACGACGGGTGCGTCAGAGGCCGATCTCCGGGTCGACGACGGTGACGTCGCTGAGGTGGCCGAGGGGGGCGATGACCGAGCCCGACTCCGAACAGACCCAGTGCGGATCGGGACCGAGCTCGGGCTCGATCGCCAGGCTGTGCTCGACGGGCTCCGCGCAGGTGTCGCAGACGGGCCACCGGCGCGCCTCATCGAAGAGCATGTCCTGGACGTCCTGCGCCACCAGGCCGGCGATGAAGTCCTCGCCCGCCGACCACTGGGCCAGCCACCACCGGCGCTGGGCGACGCAGTCCTCGACGACCGACACCGTGTGCGGGTCGAGACGGCCTTGTGAGGCGAGGTCCCGCAGGACCAGGGCTCGTGCGGTCAGCAGCGGGTCGGCCGACGTCATACCTCTCATCTTTGCAGGGAGCCCAAGGTCGGGCTCGCCGAGCACTCCGACGTACGGCGCCGCCCCCGCACGCCTCCCACACGAGGGGGCCGTCGGCTGGCACCCTTGACGGGTGGTTGTCGACGCGCAGGCTCGTCCGATGGTGGAGGTCGCCGCCCTCCATCCTCAGGACGCCGAGAACGCGCAAGCCGGCGGAGCCGACAGGCTGCACGTCTTCCGCGTCGTCGGTGATGAGATGCTGACGCTCGAGCCGTCGGCGGTCAGCGCCATCGTCCGCGCTACCGACCTTCCGGTCCGGGTCACGTTGCGGTTGTCGGGGGGTTTCACGACACAGGGCGGAGAGTTCAGCCGGCTGGCGGGGCTGGTGACCGACTACCTGTCGCAGGGGGTCGAGGGGTTCGTGTTCGGCTTCCTCACGCCCGACCTCGAGGTGGATGTGGCGGTCTGCGCCGCTCTCGCGGGCGCGCTGGCTTCGGCTCCCTGGACCTTCGATCGGGCCTTCGACCATGCGCTCGATGCACGGCGCGCCTGGCGGCACGTGCGCAGGCTGCCCGGCCTCGATGGCATCCACACGGCAGGCTCCGTGCTGGGGCTGGCCAGCGGGCTTGAGGACCTGCTCGACCTGGCGGAGTCCGACCCCGCCTTTGCCTGGACGGCCGTGGCGGCCGGCGGCCTGCATGCCGAGGCGGTGCCGTGGCTGGTGCGGGCCGGCGTCACGAAGATCCACCTCGGCGCCTCGGTGCGGCCGGGTGGGTCTTGGACCAAGGCGCACGTCGACCCCGCTTTCGTACGCTCCTGGCGACTGCTGCTCGACAGTGCCGTCGACCACCAGCGGGGACTGAGCCCGCAAGCCGGCTGACCGCCCGGATGGCGATCCTCATCGATCCGCCCGCGTGGGCGGCGCACGGCAGGCTGTGGTCACACCTCGTCAGCGACGTCTCGTACGACGAGCTGCATGCCTTTGCCGCGGCCCATGGCGTGCCGCGCCGCGGCTTCGAGCGTGACCACTACGACGTACCGGCGGATACCTATCACGGACTCGTCGCCGCCGGCGCGTCACCGGTCCCGTCGCGTGACCTGCTGCGCCGCCTCACGACGGCTGGTCTGCGGCGGCGCAAGGTCGACGCCATGGGCCGCCGCGCGACCGGCAACGCGCTGCTGCGACCTCCTCGTCTGCGAGGCGGAGACCTGGTGGCCGTCACCGCGACCGCAGGCCCCATCGAAGAGCAGCGTCTGGAGGCAGGTCTGGACCGGCTGCGCGGTTGGGGCCTGCGCGTGCGGGTGCTGCCGCACACCCTCGACCGACATCCGTCGCTGACGTACCTCGCGGGCACGGACGAGGAGCGCGCCGCCGACTTCACGGCTGCCTGGATGGACGACGAGGTGGCCGCCGTCATCGCCGGACGCGGGGGGTACGGGACGCAGCGGATGCTCGACCTGCTCGACTGGCGGCGGCTGGCGGAGGCGACGCCGAAGATCTACGCCGGGTTCTCCGACGTCACCGCCATGCATCAGGCGCTGGCGAGCCGGTTGGGGGTCGTCACCCTGCACTCGCACGTGACCACGTCGCTCGGCCAAGCCAGCCACGAGAGTGCCGAGCTGATGCGGTCCATGCTCTTCGAGCCTGCCGCCGTCGACCTGTTCGAGGGCACCGATGTGCGCGGGGCGGTGCCCGGCACTGGGACGGGCGTCCTCGTCGGGGGCAACCTCGCGATCCTGGCAGCCGACGTGGGCGCCGCCTCCGCCCGACTGGGTCGCCGGGGGATCGTCCTGCTCGAGGACGTCACGGAGGACGCCTATCGGATCGACCGGCTGCTCACCCAGCTCCTGCGGGCCGGCTGGTTCGAGGGAGTTCGGGGGGTCGTGCTCGGCACCTTCACCGACTGCGGTGACGAGGCGCTGTGCCGGGCGGCCCTGCTCGACCGCCTCACCCCGTTGGGGGTTCCGCTGGTGACCGGGTACGACGCCGGGCACTCCACCACGGCACGGTGCGTCCCTTTCGGGGTGAGGGCCACCCTCGACGTACCCGCCGATGGCGCACCGTCCCTGCGACTCAGCGCACCCCCCTTCACCTGATGTTGACCCGTCGCAAAATTGCTGTTGACCCGTCGGAAAATTGCTGTTGAACCGTCGCAAAGTCGCTGTGGAGCGAGGCTACCGTCGTCGTACCCAGGCTCCCGATACCTGCACACACAACTTTGTGACGGGTGAACCCCAACTTTGTGACGGCTCAACGGCAAGCTTCGGCAATTTTTTTGACGGGTCAACCGAGGTGGGTGAGCTCACGTTGCAGGTTGGCGCGCGCCGCCCTCTCCCAGTGCTCCACCCCGTAGGCCGTGTGGAAGAGGTTGGGGCGGTCGAGCAGCCTGCGCAGGACGGCTGAGCGGCCGGCGCTGAAAGTCTCGTCAGGAAGGTGCGCGTACTCGAGCCGATTGCGCGCGGCGTAGTCGTCGTACCTGTCGCGACTGCCGGCGAGGATCGCGAGGTCGGCGTCGCACAGCACGGCCGCGTTCGGGTCGCCGGACGTCACCTCATGGTCTCGCGTGAGGACGACCAGCCGGGCCACCTCGTCCACGACACTGGGTTCCAGGTACGGCGTCAGCAGGCTCCGGGCGAGGTCAGCCGACGCCGCCTCGTTGTCGCTTCGGCGCAGGTCGTAGACAGCGTCGTGGAACCAGCCGGCGAGGTCCACGACCTCGGGGTCCGCGCTCTCGGGTCGCAGCAGGTCTATCCCCGCCAGCACCTCGCTCAGGTGTCGGACGTCGTGGTAGGCCCGGGTCGGGTGGTCGTACCTGGCGACAAGCAGGTCGCCCACGTCTGACATGGCGGGGAAGCGCGCCGACCAGCGGCGACGCAGGGCATCATCGAGCCGGGGTGCTCCCTTCTCCACGCGGCCATCATGCCCATCGCGGTAGCCTGTGCTTGTGACCGACACGAGTGGATATGCCCCCAACTGGTACCCCGATCCCTGGGGCCGACACGAGCATCGATATTTCGACGGCACCAACTGGACCGAACATGTGGCGAGCCATGGGAGGGCGTCCATCGACCCGCCCGGCGGGGACGGCCACATCCCGACCGTGCACCGCAAGACCGAGAAGGTGCAACGCGATGTCTCGAGGGCCGGTATCGAGGCGGGTGAGGCGCAAGGTGGCGGCTCGCTCTTCACCGAGCCGGTGCTGGTGGTGAACCAGAAGGCAAAGCTGCTCGAGATCAACCAGGAGTTCGCTGTCTACGACCAGCACGGTACGCAGATCGGGGCGGTCCGCCAGGTCGGCCAGAGCGCCGCCAAGAAGATGCTGCGATTCGTGTCCAACGTCGACCAGTACCTGACGCACAAGTTCCAGGTGGTCGACAAGGAGGGCCGGGTGGTGCTGGCGCTGACCCGGCCGGCCAAGCTGATGAAGTCGCGGATGATCGTCGAGGGCGGCGACGGTCAGGAGATCGGCCAGATCGTGCAGCAGAACGTCATCGGCAAGATCCGGTTCTCGCTCGAGGCCGGGGGTCGTACGGTCGGTTCACTCAACGGCGAGAACTGGCGCGCCTGGAACTTCAACATGCAAGACGACGCCGGGCAGGAGATCGCCCGGATCACGAAGACCTGGGAGGGCTTGGCGAAGACGATGTTCACCACCGCCGACAACTACGTGGTGCAGATCCACCAGCCGTTGTCGCAGCCGCTGCTCAGCCTCGTCGTGGCGTCGGCGCTCGGAGTCGACACGGCGCTGAAGCAGGACGCCCGCTGAGGCTGCCCATAGGCGCCGTTTGGTCGGCCAGGCGTGTGTTTGAGTGGTGCACCACCCAAACACTCCTCAAGCCACTCAGATCTGGGTGGCTTGAGGGCAATCTGGGTGGTGCACCACCCAAACGCCGCCCCGGGGGTGGTGCACGTCATGTGGCGTTTGAGTGTCGCGTCTCTAGGCGGCGGTAGTTCCGACCTTGTCGGGGACGGGAATCGGTCTCTCGTGCACGATGACGAGCGACGTGACCGCCCGGGTCAGGCAGACGTACACCCGGCGCAGACCCGTGAGCGTGTCGGTCTCGGAGTCCGCGATGTCCGCGGGCTCGACGAGGACCACGTGGTCGAACTCGAGACCCTTGGCGAGCGAGGCCGGTACGACGTCGACCCGGGCTGCAATGTCGTCGTCATTGCCGAGCTGGCTGTGCTCAACCCCAGCCTTCGTCAGCGCCTGGTTCGCCTTCTGTACCAGGGAATCCGGAACAATGACGCCGATCGAGCCGGGCTCCCTGATGAGGCGTCTGACCGCGGATGCTGCGGCCTCGAGAGGTCGCGGCCCGTGCTCGAACGCCAGCTCACCCCGCGCCCGTCGTACCGACGTCGGCTTCTTCAACGTGGGTGCGATGGTGGGAAGCAGCCGAGCCGCGTAGTCGATCACGTCACCGGGCACCCGGAACCCGAGAGTGAGCTCCTCGATGTGCGCATCGGGCTTGCCGAGGTGCGCCAGCGCCGAGTCCCAGGACCCAACGCCGTAAGGGGTGGTGGCCTGCGCCAGGTCACCGAGTACGGTCGTCGACCCCGTGGAGCAGCGGCGCCCGACGGCGCGCAGCATCATCGGCGACAGGTCCTGAGCCTCGTCGAGAACGACGTGACCGAGACTGGGCGTGCGCTCGAGCAGGTCGCGGGCCTCGTCGATGAGGACGACGTCGTGCAACGACCATCGCGCGCTGCGGGGACCCTTCGCCGGTTGCGGCCAGCGGATCCTGTCCTGCTCCTCAGGGGTGAAGACACCGTCAGCCGCGCGGGCGAGCAGGTCGGGCTCACCGAGCAGCCGCATCACCAGGCGAGCTGCGTCGATGGCCGGCCACACCACGGCGGCGAGCTCCTTGACCGGCCGCGAGCGTGCCACGGCTGCGTGCACCCGGTCGTCGGGTGAGTCGCCCGCCTCCTCCATCTTGACGAGTACGGCGTGGGCGAGCCGCTGCGGGAACATGGCCCGTCCGGCGCCGTACCGGACGCCTCGCGTTCGCAGCTCATCGACAATCTCGTCGACCAGGTACGCCGCCACCCGCCAGCGCCGGACTCCCGAGGGCACCACGAGCGCCTCCGCTGCGGGCTGGACCAGGGACCAGAGGGCCCGGTCGAGCACGGTCGCCATCCGGGCGTCGCCTTTCAGTCTCGCCGTCTCGAGGGAGTCAATCGCCCGGACCGGCACGGTCGCCACCAGCGACTCGACTGTCGTCTGCCTGGCGTCGATCTCGCCGAGCGCCGGCAGCACGTCTGCGATGTACCGCAGGAAGGAGTCGTTCGGCCCGACGACGAGCACGCCCTGTCGGGTCAGCTGGTCGCGATGCGCGTAGAGCAGGTAGGCGGCCCGATGCAGGCCGACCGCCGTCTTGCCGGTGCCCGGCGCACCCTGCACGCACACGCTGGTGGCCAGGTCGGACCGCACGATGTCGTCCTGCTCCGGCTGGATGGTGGCGACGATGTCCCGCATCGGCCCGACGCGCGGCCGCTCGATCTCTGCCTCGAGGATGTCGCTGTGCGCTGCCGCGACATCGTCTGCGGGCCGGCCGGCGAGGGGTTCGTCCTCGTACGCCGTCACCCGGCCGTGCTGAAAGCCGAAGCGCCGCCGGAGCCGCAGCCCCATTGGGTCCGTCGAGCTGGCGCGGTAGAACGGGCGGGAGATCGGCGCCCGCCAGTCGACGACGAGCGGGTCGCCATGGGGGTCGGTCACGTGGCGCCGCCCGACGTAGAAGCGCTCCCCTGGCAGCCCGGCGGATCCGCCCGCATGTTGCCCGTAGTCGAGGCGGCCGAAGAACAGCGGGACCTCGGGGTCGTCCTCCAACGCCTTCATCCGCTGGTAGAGCGTGAACTTGAGGTACTCGCCGCTGACGCGGTCGCCGCTGAGGGCCTCCATGCCCGCGGTCCTTTCGCGCATTCGCGCGAGCGCCGCACGGGACTCGGTCAGGTGGTCTTGTTCGTGCGCGATTTCGGGGCGCGCGGGATCCCCGGGAGCGGCTGGGGGCATCGGACCAGTCTCTCGCACCGGGCCGGCGCCGTCTAACGGTTTGCACCTTCGACGCTTCCGAACCCCGCGGCCAACCCTAACGGGGACCCCACACATCGAAGGCGTCCCGCTGCCCGGCCGGAGACCCAGAGGTCTCTGTGGCGATGGTTGTGCAGCAACGATTCGGGAGCTAGGCGGCTGCCTCCAGCGTGAGCAGGGTCCGCTTGGCGTCGACCCCGCCGCGGTATCCGCCGAGGCCGCCGTCCGAGCGAACCACCCGGTGGCACGGTACGACGACCGGCAGCGGGTTGGTCGCACAGGCGGTGCCCACCGCCCGCACTGCTTTCGGGCTGCCCGCCAGCAGCGCGACCGCCGCGTAGGTCGCCGTCCGCCCGTAGCCGATGTCCGGCAGATGGTGCAGCACGGTGCTGCGGAACCCGGTGGCGAGGCGCCAGTCGAGCGGTATGTCGAAGCCGTGCCGGCGACCGGCGAAGTACTCGTCAAGCTCTCGGGCCGTCGTGTCCAGCCGCGCGGGCGCTTCGAGGATCCTGGGACTCAGCTCGTCGGAAAGGCTCTTCAGCACGGCATCGTGGCCCTCACTCGCGAAGGCCACCCGCACGAGTCCGAGATCGGTCGCGGCGAGGAGCAGCGTTCCTACCGGGCTGTCGACGGTGCGGTACGCGACGTCGAGGATGCCCTCCGCCTCGGCCGCCGTCGCGAGACGGTCATGCAGCAGACGCAGGTGTCCGGGGGCCTCCGGAAGCGACCGGGCCAGGTCGCGACGCAGTTCGTGATCGATGTTCATCGGGCTTCTTCTTTCGTGGAGGTGAGACCTGGGCAGGTACGTCGAAGGGTGGCGATGCCGTCGGCCGACGCGCGTCGAGCCGCATCGGCACTGCCGCCGAGGATGGCTGCTACCTCCCGGTAAGGCAGGCCGGCCAGGTAGTGGTAGGCAACGGCCTGTCTCTGCTTGGCCGGCAGTCTGGCGAGCGCCTCGACGAGGTCGAGGTCGAGGTCACGACTGTCCGCCTCGGTGCCGCTCGCCGCTTCCGGCAGCTCGGCTGTGGGAACCGCGCGACGTACGGCGCCTCGGGTCACGTCGATGGCCTTGCGGTGCGCGATCGTGACGAGCCATGCCTCGACGTTGGCATCGCCCGGCAGGTCCGGGTAGGCCTTCAGCGCCGACAGGAAGGTCTCCGACCACGCGTCGTCGGCGTCGACAGCGCCCAGCACGGCCCGGCAGACACGGAGCACGGTGGCACCGTGCACGGCAACCACCGTCTCGAAGGGTTCCTTGCTCTTCACGTGCTGTAGACGCTGCAGGTGTGCGGTTCGTGAGGTCGCATGGGCATGATTGTCCGCGCTCCGGCCGTCTTGCGGCAGCCGCGTGCCGAAGGGCACGGCGAGCCGCCCGCGAGAACGACAATCCACGGGACACGGCCGGCACTTTATGCTTGCGAGATGATCCGTCGATGCGACGTCCGGGGTGATCGGGCCGCTGGCCGGCGGCTGGACTATGCAGCCCTGGTGCCGAGGGCGGCGATGGACGTCGACGCGGCCGTGGAGACGGTTCGTCCGCTGGTGGAGGCGGTTCGACGAGACGGCCATCTCGAGCTGGTCCGGCAGGCGAAGTCCTTCGACGGTGTCGACATCCCTCAGGTCAGGGTGCCGGCAGAAGCTCTCGACCGGGCCTTGCGGCGTCTCGATCCGCGGGTGCGGCACGGGTTGGAGGAGGCGATCGAGCGGCTTCGGGCGACCTGCCAGGCGGAGATGCCGCACGATGTCGAGACAGCCATGCCGGAAGGCGGCCGGGTCACCTGCCGCAACGTGCCCGTCGGCCGCGTCGGGCTCTACGTTCCGGGCGCCAAGGCGCCCTTGGTCTCGTCGGTGTTGATGAACGTCGTACCGGCACAGGTCGCGAACGTCCCGTCCCTCGCGCTGGCCAGCCCTGCCCAGCGGGAGTACGACGGCCTGCCGCACCCGACGGTCCTCGCAGCGTGCGCCCTGCTGGGCGTGCGGGAAGTACATGCCGCGGGCGGCGCCGGAGCGGTTGCCATGTTCGCCTACGGCTACGCGCATGAGGGCGGTGGTTGTGCTCCGGTCGACCTCGTGACCGGCCCGGCCAACATCTACGGGGTCGCCGCCAAGCGTCTGCTGCGCGGAGTCGTCGGCATCGACTCCGAGGCAGGACCTACCGAGATCGCGATCCTCGCGGACGACAGCGCCGACCCGCGGTACGTCGCAGCGGACCTGGTCAGCCAAGCAGAGCACGACACGATGGCAGCAAGCCTTCTCGTGACCGACTCCCTGCGTCTCGCGACGGCGGTGGAGCAGGAGCTCGAGAGCCAGGTGCCGCAGGCCAAGCACGCCGACCGGATCCGCGAGGCTCTGTCGGGCCAACAGTCCGCGATCGTGCTCGTGGATGACATCGCCCAGGGCGAGGACGTCGTCAACGCCTACGCCGCCGAGCATCTGGAGATCCACACCCGGGACGCCGCCTTGGTCGCCGCTCGGATCCGAAACGCAGGAGCAGTGTTCGTGGGTCCCCACGCACCGGTGTCGCTGGGTGACTACTGCGCCGGCTCGAACCACGTGCTGCCGACCGGCGGGAGCGCCGGGCACTCGTCCGGCCTCTCCGTGCGGTCGTTCCTCAAGACCATGCAGGTGGTGGACTACCCGCGGTCAGCACTCGAGTCGGCTTCGGGTCACGTGCTGTCGCTCGCCGATGCCGAAGACCTGCCTGCGCACGGCGAGGCCGTGCGTGTCCGTCTAGGTCCGGCGTGAGCTCGGCACTGCCGCTGCGCGCGGAGCTTCGCGATGCGAGGCCGTACGGCGCGCCCGAGCTCACAGTCCCGGTACGGCTCAACGTCAACGAGAACCCGTACGGCCCGTCACCGCAGGTGGCCGCCGAGATGGCGAACGTCATCCGCGTGATCGCGGGCACTCTCAACCGCTATCCCGACAGGGATGCGCTCGCCCTCCGTCGTGACCTCGCCGGCTACCTGGGCCACGGGTTGACCGCCAACCGGATCTGGGCGGGCAACGGGTCCAACGAGGTCATGCTGCATGTGCTGCAGGCCTTCGGCGGACCCGGGAGAAGCGTCTTGTCCTTCGAGCCGACCTACTCGATGTACCCGGAGTACGCGCGCTCGACCTCGACCCGTTGGGTCGGGGCGCAGCGCTCGAGCGACTTCTCGGTCGACCCCGACCGGGCTGTCGAGGCAGTCCGGGCCGAGCAGCCCACGGTCACTCTTCTCGCCTCGCCCAACAACCCGACCGGCACCGCGCTGCCGCTGACGGTGGTGGAGGCGATCTGCTGCGCCAGTCCGGGTGTCGTGGTGGTCGATGAGGCGTACGCGGAGTTCCGGCGCAGCGGGGTTCGGTCCGCGGTGTCGCTGCTCCACGACTTCCCGCGGCTGGCAGTCGCTCGCACCATGTCGAAGGCCTTCAGCCTTGCCGGGCTGCGGCTCGGCTACCTGGCCGCGAGCTCCGAGCTGGTGGACGCGCTCAAGCTCGTGCGGCTGCCGTATCACCTTTCGTCAACCACACAAGCGTTTGCCCGGGTCGCGCTGGCTCATGCCACAGAGATGCTGGCCACCGTCGACTGCCTGCGGGACGAGCGCGACGACCTGGTTGGCTGGCTTCGCTCGTCCGGGTTCCGGGCCGCCGACTCCGACGCCAACTTCGTGCTGTTCGGCACCTTCGTCGACGCCCACGCGGTGTGGCAGGGGCTACTCGACCGAGGCGTGCTGGTCCGCGAGACTACGGTGCCGGGATGGCTGCGGGTATCCGTCGGCACGCCGGCGGACATGGCGGCGTTCCGTTCGGCGCTGGGCTCGGTGACCGTCGTACGACGAGAAGGGCACGAGTCATGAGCCGAAGCGCACACCTCGAGCGGACGACCAACGAGTCCAGGGTAGTGATGAGCCTGGACATCGACGGCACCGGTGACGCACAGGTCTCGACCGGCGTTCGCTTCTTCGACCACATGCTGGCTTCGATGGCGCGGCATGCGTTGTTCGACCTGAGCGTGCAGGCCGAGGGGGACATCGACGTCGACGCCCATCACACAGTGGAGGACGTCTCGATCGTTCTTGGGCAGTGTCTGCGGGAGGCGCTGGGGGACAAGGTGGGCGTGTGTCGCTTCGGTGACGCCCTCATCCCCCTTGACGAGACGCTCGTGCAGTGCGCGGTCGACTTGTCCGGTCGCTCGTACTGCGTGCACACGGGTGAGCCCGACGGCCAGGAGTACGTGGTGATGGGCGGCTCGTACGTCGGTTCGCTCACTCGCCACGTCTTCGAGTCGTTGAGCACTCATGCCGAACTAGCCTTGCACGTAAGGGTTCTGGCTGGTCGCGACCCGCATCACATTGTAGAAGCGCAGTTCAAGGCAGTGGGCCGGGCACTCCGCGCGGCGGCGACGGTCGACCCGCGCGAGACCGGGGTGCCGAGTCTCAAGGGCAGCCTGTGAAGCCTCGGATCGTGCTGTTCGACTACGGATCCGGCAACGTCCGCTCCGGGGAACGTGCCCTGGACCGGGCGGGTGGCTCCGTCCACGTGTCGTCCTCGGCCGAGGCCGCCATCGAGGCGGACGGTGTCGTCATCCCGGGTGTCGGCGCGTTCGCGGCGTGCATGGCCTCGCTCACGTCCGTTGACGGTCCGCGAGTCGTCAAGGAACGCCTCGGTGACGGTCGTCCGGTGTTCGCGATCTGCGTGGGCCACCAGGTCATGTACGCGCACGGTGCGGAGCACGGCAGGTCCACGCCGGGGCTGGGCATCTGGCCCGGTGCGGTCGAAACGGTCGATGCCCGCGTGCTGCCGCACATGGGATGGAACACCGTGTCGGCGGCCCCCTCTTCGGCGATGTTCGCCGGGATCGGGGACCAGCGCTTCTACTTCGTGCACTCGTACGCCGCTCATGACGACGAGCTCGGAGCGGCGTCAGCCGGGGGTACGCCGTTGACCGCCTGGACGTCGTACGGTGAGGACCGCTTCGTCGCGGCTGTCGAGGACGGGGCCTTGTGGTCGACCCAGTTCCACCCCGAGAAGTCTGGCGACGCTGGCATCTCACTCTTGCGGAACTGGATCGCGACCCTCTGACCGCCTGCGCCCGCGCGGTTAGCCTTGTCGCCATGCGCCAGCTGGAGCTTCTCCCCGCCGTGGACGTCGCCGGCGGTCACGCGGTTCAGCTGGTCCAGGGGGTCGCGGGCAGCGAGCGCGTGTTCGGGGACCCGCTGGAGTCCGCGCTTCGGTGGCAGGCGGCCGGCGCGCGCTGGGTTCACCTGGTCGACCTCGATGCCGCATTCGGGCGAGGTACCAACCATGCACGGCTGGCTGAGGTGGTCGGGGCCCTCGACATCGATGTGGAGCTGTCCGGCGGCATCCGCGATGACGACACTCTCGCGGCTGCCCTCGCTACCGGGTGTCGCCGGGTCAACATCGGGACCGCCGCGCTCGAGGATCCGGCGTGGTGCGCGTCGGTGATAGCCGAGCATGGCGACCGGGTGGCGGTCGGCCTCGACGTACGCGGCACCCGGCTGGCGGCTCGGGGCTGGACGCGTGAGGGCGGCGACCTGTACGAGGTGCTGTCGCGACTCGACGCGGAAGGCTGCGCCAGGTATGTCGTCACTGACGTGACCAGCGACGGCATGTTGCAAGGCCCCAACGTGGGCCTGCTCCGCGACGTCTGCGCCCGGACTCCGCGACCCGTTGTCGCGTCGGGCGGCGTCAGCACGCTCGATGACCTCCGCGCACTGGCGGACCTCGTGGACGAGGGCGTCGAAGGTGTCATCATCGGCACCGCTCTCTACACGGGAGCGTTCACGCTCGAGGCCGCACTGCGGATGGTGTCATCATGACGCTGGCTGTCCGGGTGATCGCCTGCCTGGATGTCGACGCGGGGCGCGTCGTCAAGGGGGTCAACTTCCGGAGCCTGAGCGATGCCGGCGACCCGGTCGAGCTCGCTGCCCGCTATGACGCGGAAGGAGTCGACGAGCTCACGTTCCTCGATGTGAGCGCATCCCTGCAGGGCCGGGCGATCATGCTGGATGTCGTACGACGGGCGGCCGGGCAGGTCTTCATCCCCCTCACCGTGGGAGGGGGTGTGCGCAGCGTCCATGACGTGGACGCGCTGCTCCGCGCCGGTGCCGACAAGGTCGCGATCAACACGGGGGCGATCGAGCGACCGGAGGCTATCGCGGAGATCGCGGCGAGGTTCGGCAGGCAGGTACTGGTGTCCAGCGTCGATGCCTTCAGGTCGGCCGCCGTCCCCAGCGGGTTCGAGCTGACAACCCACGGCGGCCACCGGAAGACGGGCCTCGATGCCGTCGAGTGGGCAAAGCGGGCGACCGGTCTCGGTGCAGGTGAGATCCTGCTCAACGCCATGGACGCCGATGGAACGCAGGCGGGGTACGACCTCGAGCTCATCCGCCGGGTGCGGGACGCCGTCGACGTTCCGGTCATCGCCAGCGGAGGCGCCGGGTCCGCGGCGGACTTCCCTCCGGCGATCGCGGCCGGGGCGGACGCCGTCCTCGCAGCAAGCGTCTTCCACTTCGGCACGGTAAGCGTGGCGGAGGTCAAGGCCGCGCTGTCCGCGGCGGGCCACCCGGTCCGCTGACTCGCCCGGGCTCGACAACAATGACGGTATGACCTCGGACCCTGGCCTGGGATGGCGTGACCGGTTGTCGCCGAACGCGGACGGCCTGGTGCCCGTCGTGGTCCAGGAGTTCATGTCGCGTGCGGTGCTGATGCTCGCCTGGATGGATGCCGAGGCGCTCCGCAGGACGCTCGAGACCGGCCTGGCGACGTACTGGAGCCGCAGCCGCCGGGAGTACTGGGTCAAGGGAGCGACCTCGGGTCACCTGCAGCGTGTTCGGGAGGTCCGGCTGGACTGTGACGGTGACACGATCCTGCTGCTCGTCGACCAGGTCGGGCCGGCCTGTCACACCGGCGCGGAGACGTGTTTCGACGAGGCCCCGCTCACAGCCGGCAGGCATGGATCGTCGTGACCAGGATGCCGCGGGCGCCCAGGTCGTACAGGCGGTCCATCAGCGACTGCGCCTCGCCCTGCGGCACCATGGCGCGCACCGCGAACCAGCCCGCCCGCTGCAGAGGGGACACGGTGGGCGACTCGATACCGGGGGTGATCGCGCACGCCTGGTCGACATACCTGTCCGGGACGTCGTAGTCGAGCATCACGTAGCGCCTGGCCACGAGCACGCCCTGGAGGCGTCGCAGGAAGACGTCGAGGTCGGCTGGCGAGTCGGCGCCGGTACGACGGACCAGCACGGCTTCCGACCTCAGCAACGGCTCACCGAAGCGCGCCAGGCCGGCCTGCCTCAGGGTGGCGCCGGTGGAGACGACGTCGGCGATCGCATCGGCGACACCAAGCCGGACCGCGGTCTCGACCGCTCCATCAAGCCGCACGACGTTGGCCTGCACCTCGTGCGCCTTGAGGTACGCCTTGACCAGCCCCGGGTACGCCGTCGCCACCCGCACCCCTTCGAGGTCGGCGACGGAGTTGAAACGACCTGCCGGGCCGGCGAACTCGAACGCCGACTCACCGAAACCCAGGGTCATCAGCTCGGTGACCGGCGCCCGCGAGTCGAGCATCAGGTCTTGGCCGGTGAGGCCGACGTCGAGGGTGCCCTCACCGACGTACACGGCGATGTCGCGCGGCCGAAGGTAGAAGAACTCAACATCGTTCTCGTCGTCAGCGACGGCGAGGTCGTGGGCATCCTTGCGTTGCCGGTACCCCGCTTCCTTGAGTATCGCTATCGCACCGTCTGACAGGGAGCCCTTGTTGGGCACGGCAACCCTCAGCACGACGACCATGCCTCGCCGGTAGGTCCCTCACAGATAGCCATAGACATCCTCGAGGTCGAGCCCGCGGGCCAGCATCAGGACCTGAGTGTGGTACAGCAGCTGGCTGATCTCCTCAGCCGTCCGTTCCCTGGTCTCGTGCACGGCCGCCATCCAGGCCTCAGCGGCTTCCTCGACGAGCTTCTTGCCGATCGCATGCGCGCCGGCGTCGAGCTCGGCCACCGTCCGTGAGCCCTCCGGACGCTCGAGCGCCTTACGCGACAGCTCGGCGAAGAGCCCCTCAAATGTCTTCATGCCGCGCCACTGTAGCCCGCGCAGACCCGCCGCCGGGCAGGCGTGGCCCCGACGAAGCCGCTCCGCATGTGTTGCGCGTCACGTCCAACCTGCTAGCCTGCCGAGTGCTTGTCGACCACCGGGTTGTCGAGCTGCGGCGGACGACCCCGATGCTGGGCGCCGATATCCCCGTCGAGGAGCAGCCGCTGACCGTCTCGAACGAGGCCGAAGAACAGGCATCGAAGGAGGGCCCGAGCCACCGCAGACATCAGACACGCCCACCCCCCAAACGCCAGCGAGGCCCTCTATGCGCACCCCCGCCAGAGCTTCCGTGAGCTTCACCCGCCGCTCGGCGCTGACGGCATCCGCCGTCGCCGGTGCAGCAGCTCTCTATCCGGCCGCTGCGGCCCAAGGTGTGGCTCGCGAGTCTCCGATCCAGACCGCGCCTCGGGTCGAGGGTCGCCACTTCGTCCCCGACCGGCATGCGGTCGACCTGCCGGACGGTCACACCCGACACGTGCTGAGCCGGTTCACGTCCGGAGTGAGCGCCGAGCGAATTGCCGACGTCGTGGCGGCCGGCGGCATCGACGCCTGGTTCGACCGGCAGCTCTCGCCGGCCGACCTCCCGGACCCCTCCGCCGAGCAGCTCCGGTCGTGGTTCCCGTCCCTTGCCCTGGCGCCCCGACAGAGATGGCAGCTGGACAAGTCGGGTCGGATGGACGGCTGCCAGGCGATGCAGGACCTCGCGTCGTGGGTCATGCTCCGCGGGCTCGTCTCCAAGCGTCAAGTGCAAGAGCAGATGGTCGGCTTCTGGTCCAACCTGCTCCACGTCGCCTCCCCGAGCCCCAAAGCATGGGTGTACCGCGTCGAGTACGAGAGGACGGTTCGTCGACATGCCCTGGGACGTTTCGACGACCTGCTTCGGAGCGCGATCCGGCACCCCGCCATGGGTCTCTACCTCGACAACGTGGAGTCGACGGCCGGCGCCGTCAACGAGAACCTCGGCCGGGAGCTGCTCGAGTGCCACACGGTCGGGATCGACGGGGGGTACCTGGAGAGTCAGGTGGTCGACTCCGCAAGGATCCTGACCGGGTCGCACGTGGACATGGCCAACACCTGGGCCGCTTCGTACGTGCCGGCGGACCACTGGGTCGGCCGGGTCAAGGTGATGGGGTTCTCGTCGCCGAACGGGCACCGCGACGGTCGGACCGTGCTCGAGAGCTACCTCTCGTACCTGGCACATCGACCTGCCACCGCCCGACGGATCTGCAACAGGCTCGCGGTGCGCTTCGTGTCCGACGAACCCTCGGCGGCCCTGGTCGACTCACTAGCGCAGGTGTACCTGGACTCGGACACGGCCATCGTCCCCGTCCTGCGTGCCTTGGTGGCGTCGGCCGAGTTCAAGCGCTCGGTCCTGGGTAAGGTGCGCACACCCGTCGAGGACGCTCTTGCCAGCCTGACCGCCCTGCGTGCCGTCGTCGCCCGACCACATCACGACCAGGATGCCGCCAACCAGATCGTCAACGTGAGCAGGACGATCGGCCAGGTCGTCTATGACTGGCCTCAACCGAGCGGCTTTCCCGACGTGGCTGCTGCCTGGACCGGCTCCGGCCGGATCCTGGGGTCGATGCAGGCCCACTGGGACGCCGCGAGCGGCGCCTTCCCCCGGCAGGGCATGACGCTCCCGCCACCGATGGACTGGATGCCGAGTCTTCCCACGACGTTCGACAACGTCGTCGACCGCGTCGTACGTCGCATGCTGTTCCTGCCGTGTACACCGACGATGCTGCGCGCCGCTTGCGTGGCCACCGAGATCGGGCCGCGAGAGATGATCCACCCGACACACCCACTTGTCACCCACAGGTTCCCGCGCCTCGCGGTGACGATTCTCGACACCCCCGAGCACCTCAGTCGCTGAGGCGAGGAGAGACGAGTCCGCATGGAGACGCCCCAGCACGCCGGATGTGAGGACTACCGGGAGTCGCTGCGGTCGCGCCGGACGTTTCTCAAGGGCGCAGGCGTTCTGGCGGGGGGCGGCGTCCTCGCGACGATGCACGGCACCGCGTTCGGGCAGACCGCCTTCGCTGCGAGCGGGAAGGCGGAGAGTGTCCTCGTCGTCGTCAACCTGCGAGGCGGAGCCGACGGCATGTCACTTGTCGTTCCGTACGGCGACGACGGTTACGCAAGGGCCCGGCCGACCATCGCCGTCGCGCCGCGACAGCTGCTCCAGACGGACGGCATGTTCGGGCTGCACCCCGGGCTCGGTGCACTCGAGCCGTTGTGGAAGACGGGCCGGATGGCCGCCGTACAAGCGGTCGGTCTTCCGGCGCCGAACCGCTCGCACCTCTCTGCGACCGAGGAGGTCGCAGAAGCCGACCCAGGCTCGACGCGTCGTGCTGGCTGGCTGAACCGGATGGTCGGGATGACCGAGCCTGCGTACCTGTTCGGCGCCGTCCAGGTTGGGTGGGCGGTGCCAGGGAACGAGATCCATGGTCGACAGCCGGCGCTGGCAGCGATGGATATCGAGAACATCCGGATCACCGGCCCGGCAGGCGCCATTTCGCAGCGCAAGGCAGCTCTGGACGTGACCTGGGGGCACGCGCCGGGGCCGCTCGGACGGGCAGCCCGCGATGGCATGCAGGCCGCGGCTCGGTGGCGCCCGGTCGTCCAGACCCCGCGTCGACCCGAGCACGGCGCCCGCTACCCGAAGTCCGACCTCGGCCGGGCAATGGCCCAGTCGGCACGGTTGGTCAAGGCCGACGTCGGTGCCGAGGTGATCAGCGTCGATCACTCGTCCTGGGACATGCACACCGACGTGGGCACTCTCGACGACGGGGAGATGCGGGTGATGGCCGACGACCTGGCCCGGTCGCTCGCCGCGTTCTTCACCGACCTCGGCTCGCTGGGCTCGCTCGTCACCCTCGTCACGATCAGCGAGTTCGGCCGGCGGGTGGCCGAGAACGGCGACGCGGGCCTCGACCACGGCTACGGCAACGCGATGCTTGTGATGGGCGGGGGGGTCCGAGGTGGCCGGGTGTACGGCAGCTGGCCGGGCCTGGACCCGTGGCACCTCGTGGACGGTGATCTGGCGGTCACGACGGACTACCGCTCGGTGCTGTGGGAGGTTGTCGAGGCCCGCTTCGGGTCCGTCAGTCTCGCCAGGCTCTTCCCGGGCTTCAGGCCCCAGCGGTTGGGGATGATGAGGCGCGCCTGATCCGTGGCACGGTTGGTCAGTAGCGGCCACCGCCCGGCGGTGGCCTTGCCCGTGGCAGTCACGGGCGGCCAGTAGGTGACGCACGGTCCACTGCAGCTGGACTTTCCAGCGGTGTCGGAGGCGAACATGTACAGGGAGAGCCCCTTCGAGTTGGTCAGGTACGTGCAGCGGGCCACTGTGCGTGTCGACGGTCGCCGTGGTGGCACCGGCGCCGGAGCTGTTATGGGTGGCTCGACCACCACACGGCGCCGGACGAGTTGCTCGAGCCGTTCGAGCTGCCGCAAGCGGCAGCCAGCAATACGGTGGCCGCCACCACACCAACCATGCGGCTGGCAGAGTTCAACGAATGTGTGGGGAATCCGCGCATGACGGCTCCTCTTTCCTCGCTTACCGGCATCTTCGCCGGGAACCGTCGCCGAGTGCGGCGCTTCACCACTAACCACGCGCCCCGAGTGGTTCACATACGCCAAACCATCGGCACAATTCTTATGTACAAGGACCTTAGGCCAACATCAACTGGAACCGAGAGCGGCGCGCAGAGCCTCGATCTCCTCGACGACGTACTCGTCCTCTGGATCCTCGACCGCGAGGCGCTCCTGAATCTTCAGCGCCTCTCCGTATCGGCCGAGGGACCGAAGGCACCGTGCGACAGCCCACCTGGCCACGAACTCCTGCTCCGAGGTGCCGAAGGCCTCGCTGGCTGCGTGCGCTGCATCGAACTCGGCCAGGGCGTCGTCGTACCTCTCCTCGTCATGCAGAGCCCAACCCAGGTTGTTGTGTAGGGAAACCGCCCATCGCTTGGTTCGATCATCGTCACTTGCCTCGACGAGAGCGAATGCGTCGGATGTCCTGCCTGCCGCGTTCGAGGGATCCGCGATGACCAGCATGTGCAGCGCATCGACCGCCAGGAAGGTGTGACCCGCTTCCTTCGCCTTGCGAAGCGCCTCCTCGAAGAGTGGCACCGCGTCTGCGGACCGCCCCGACGAGTTGCTGATCCTGCCTTGTTCGAGCAGGACGCGGGCCTCGACGGTCGGGGTGAGCGCCTCGACGTCGTCGAGAAGGTGCAACGCCTCGGCGTACCTGGCCTGGAGACCGAGAGCGCGGGCTTCCTGCGTACGGAGCTCTTCGCGGTGGGCTTTGTCAGGCTTCGACTGCAGCGCCTCGTGGAAGCGTCGCTCGGACCGGGTGGGGTCGTCGAAGTCCCAGAGCTGGTCGAGTGTGGCCTGGTCGAGAGGTCGGTCGGTCGCCGCCATGACGGGATTGTAGGCGTCAGAGGGAGGTCTCGGTCAGAGGGTCAGTGAGCCCGCGTCGACGATCGTGTAGCCATAACCCTGTTCCGCAAGGAAGCGTTGGCGATGCTGGGCAAAGTCGGCGTCGACCGTGTCGCGAGTGACGACCGTGTAGAAGCGTGCCGACCTTCCGTCGGCCTTCGGCCTGAGGAGCCGCCCGAGCCGTTGCGCTTCCTCCTGCCGCGAACCGAACGTGCCCGACACCTGGATGGCGACCGATGCCTCCGGAAGGTCGATCGAGAAGTTGGCGACCTTGCTCACGACCAGCAGCCCGATCTCACCCGAGCGGAACGCGGCGTACAGCCGCTCGCGCTCGTTGACCGTCGTCTCACCCTTGATGACCGGCGCGTCGAGCTGCTCGGCCAGCTCGTCGAGCTGGTCGAGGTACTGCCCGATCACGAGCGTGGGCTCGTTGGCATGCTGTTCGACAAGCTGGGCCACCACGCGGGCCTTGTGGTCACAGGACGCGGCGAGTCGATAGCGGTCCTCGGCCTCGGCCGTGGCATAAGCCATCCGCTCTCCGTCGCTGAGAGATACCCGCACCTCGATGCACTCCGCCGGGGCGATGTAGCCCTGGGCCTCGATGTCCTTCCACGGCGCGTCGTAGCGCTTGGGACCGATCAGTGAGAAGACGTCGCCCTCCCGGCCGTCCTCACGGATCAGGGTTGCGGTCAGACCGATCCGACGGCGTGCCTGCAGGTTCGCGGTCATTCGGAAGATCGGCGCCGGCAGCAGGTGCACCTCGTCGTAGATCACCAGGCCCCAGTCCCGCGCGTCGAAGAGCTCGAGGTGGGTGTAGACGCCCTTGCGTCGTGTCGTCATGACTTGGTACGTCGCAATGGTGACGGGCCGCACCTCCTTCACCGCGCCGGAGTACTCGCCGATCTCCTCGGCGGTGAGCGACGTGCGCCGGAGCAGCTCGTCCTTCCACTGCCGTGCCGCGACCGTGTTCGTCACCAGGATGAGGGTCGTCGACTGGGCGCGGGCCATCACTCCCACACCGACGAGGGTCTTTCCCGCGCCGCACGGCAGCACGACGACGCCCGACCCGCCGTGCCAGGCAGACTCCGCGGCCTCGACCTGGTAGGGCCGAAGACTCCAGCCCTCCTCCTTCAGTGCGATCGGATGTGCCTCGCCGTCGACGTACCCCGCGAAGTCCTCGGCGGGCCAGCCGAGCTTGAGCAGCGCCTGTTTGAGGTTGCCGCGCTCGGACGCGTGGACCACGACGGTCTCGTCGTCGATGCGGGCACCGAGCATCGGGGCGATCCGCCTGCCCCGCACCACCTCCTCGAAGACTGCACGGTCGCTTCCAGTGAGGACGAGACCGTGCACCGGATGCTTGTCGAGCCGCAACCTGCCGTAACGGTCCATGGTGTCGGCGATGTCGACCAGCAATGTGTGCGGCACCGGATAGCGCGAGTACGTCAGCAGCGCGTTGACGACCTGCTCCGCGTCATGGCCGGCGGCGCGCGCGTTCCACAGCCCGAGCGGCGTCAGGCGGTAGGTGTGGATGTGCTCAGGAGACCGCTCCAGCTCGGCGAACGGTGCTATCGCACGCCGGCACTCGCGAGCTTGGGGGTGGTCGACTTCGAGCAGAAGAGTCTTGTCCGACTGGACGATCAGCGGTCCCTCCGTCACACGCCAGCCTCGGACTTGCGGCGAGCACGGTAGGCGGCGACGTTGGCACGTGAGGAGCACCGGTCGGAGCAGTAACGTCTCGACTGGTTCGGCGATGTGTCGACGAACACCTGTTCGCACCTATCCGCGGAGCAGACGCCGAGCCGGGTCGGCCCGAAGTCGACGACGAGCGTGGCCAGTCCCATGACGCACTCCGCGGTGATCAGCGCCGCGACGCTCGAGCCACGTTCGGCGACGTGCAGGTGCCAGCTCTGGTGGTCATGGCCGGCGATGTACGGCGTCACGGGGTGCTTGGCGAGGAGGGCGTTGACGAGCGCCACGACCTCCATCTCGTCGCCACGGTCGGAGGCCTCGAAGATCGGCCGGAGCTCGCGCCGCAGGCGCTTGAGCGGGGCCAGGTCACGTTCCCCGACCTTGCGCAGCAGCCACTGCCGGCTGTCCAGGTAGTCGGCCAGGTCCTCGTGGGTCTCGATGGGCGCATTGACCAGGCCGGCGGCGAAATCGGCGTACCGCACGAAGTCCATCCGCCCATATTACGCGGAAATCACGCCGAGTGGTAATGCCCATCGCAGGACTTGGATATTACGGGCAACCGGTCAGCTCGCGGTGATGTAGTGCCAGCCCAGCCACCACCAAGCCAGCAGGAAGCCGAGCTGGGTGGACCGTCGCCGAATCGCCCACCGGAGGGTGACCGCGAGGGCTGGCACCTTGGGGTGGGCGGCGAACCGGGCGACGCACTCCATGGCAGGCCGGCCGGGCGGTCATGTCCCGCCCCCCGTGACGCCTGGACCCGCCAGCTCCGACGGTACGCCGCGACGGTGCCGGATCTGGCGGGACGGTCGGATCAGACGGAGGCGCCGCGAATGATGTGTGCGGCCGTGATGCGGTGGACCGGAACGCTCAGGCGTTCGGAGGTGCGGCTGTCGCGGGCAGTGACACGTCCGTCCTCAACGGCTGACGCGTAGACGAGGCGTTCGCCCGGCTCGCCGCGGGTGTCGAGGTATCCGACCCAGACCAGCTCGCCGGTCTCGACCGCCTCCCGCAGTGTTTCGAGCGGGGAGTCGGCCATTCCTTCGGCGGCGGTCAGATCCGAGGTTTCCGGACGTACCTCGGGGCCGGCAGCGTGACGCAGCTCCGTCACGATGTGCGTCGCCGTCTCGACGTCCATCTTCGGTCCGTCCCCGGCTCCGGCCAGGGCAGTGACTGGGGCCCTGACCCCCCGATGATGGATGGCCGACCAGGTGCGCCCGACCTGCGGATGGACGGTGCTGGTAGCGGGCGCGTCCGCTCGGTCCAGGTCGCCGATCAGATATCTGAGGGGTTGGGGGATCGGCGTGACAGACCTCGAGGTGAGGGCTGCCGCGATCTCGCCGGACGACCAACCCATCGAGTGCGCGCGGCGCAGAGATTCGATCGTGAAGCGGTAGACGGTCGCACCTCCACGCGACTCCACGTCGGCGAGCGCTCCCAGCTCACGGGCGGCGTCCGGCGTCAACGGCCCGGGAGCGATCGCGGTGAGGTCGTTCTGCACGAGCACCGTCTCCGCTCGTTCCGGGAGGAGCCGCTCGAGAGCCGAGAGGTCCACCCCGAGCCCGAAGCTGGCAAGGGCCCCGAGTCCCGTGATGCCGACCCAGGACGCCTGGGCGAACATCGTCGCCGCCCGACGCGTCGACTCCTCCAGCAGGCGCGGCACGTTCCACGCCAGCCAGCGCTGGATGTCCGACGGTTCGAGGACCCGTCCGTCACTCGGCGGCCCGAAGGCCCGGAAGCAGAGTGCCTTCAGAGCAGGTGTCCCGCTGGCCGGGTGGCCCGTCATCCACCCCCGCGCGAGCCAGGCCCACTGCTCCGCGAGCCGCAGCCCCTGCCAGGTGTCGAAGCCCGCCGTGGGCAGGAGAGTGTCCGTCCGGCCCTGGGGGACCACCCCGATCAGGCCGGCGGCCTGCGCGATCTGCGCGTGCTGGACGGCGATGCCCACCGGCAGGTCGAGAAGCGACCCCACGACTCGTGCCTCGCGATGGGCGAGCCCTCCATCGTGGCGCAGCCGAATCGGTGTGTGGTCCGTGCGCTCGGCGAGCACCTCGATCCGACGTACCAGCTCGAACGCCGAACCCGCCGCCACCTTGTCCACCCGGTCCGGTTCCTGGCGTACGGCGCCTTCGAAGCTGGGGGGATCCACGTCGGGCGTCGGGCCCAGCGGTGCCTGTCCGAGCTCGGTCGCCAGCGCCCGGACCGGGCGCAAGGCATCGGCGTCACCCCACAGCAACGCAAGGCGGCGCAAGCGTTCGAGGGCCGCAGCCGCGGTCTCGCGGTCGACGCCGTCGATGTCGGCCGCAGAGAGCGCACCGGCGAAAGCGCTTGCTCGCTGGGCGACCCACAGGTCGAGGGCATCGAGGGTGTCGAGCACATCACGCACCGACTCGCGAGTGGTGGCGCGCGAGGCGACCTGGCTGAACGTGGCAGGTTTCGGAACTCCGAGGTCCGGACGGGCCACCAGCAGGTCGCGGACAGCGGCGTCTTCCGAGTCGCGCAACATCTGCGTGAGCGATCGGGGCGTGGAGCGGGGGGATGCCATCACCTCAACGCTAGAGGGTGGGCAAACTTCGCGTCTGTTCGAGTTCCCGGCAGGCAGATTGCATGGGTCGGACCGGTACATATGACAAGATTGCGCTTCCTGATGGAAGGGGTTCGCCGGTGGCGTTCATCCAGGCGCGTGGGCTGAGCAAGACGTTCAGCGGCAAGGCTGCGGTCAGGGGCCTGTCGTTCGACGTCGTGCCGGGCTCGGTCACCGGCTTCCTGGGCCCCAACGGTGCCGGGAAGTCCACGACGATGCGGCTGATGCTCGGCCTCGACAACGGGGAGGGGGTGACGACGTACGACGGCGTCGTCTTCCGCGAGCTCAGCAACCCGCTGCGACAGGTGGGTTCCGTCCTCGATGCCAAGCCTTTCCATCCGACCCGGACGGCGGTCAACCACCTCAGGATGCTTGCCGTGTCGAACGACATCCCCCGCAGCAGAGTGACCGATGTCATCAACCTCGTCGGGCTCGGCGACGTGGCGAACGCCAAGCCCAAGACGTTCTCCCTCGGCATGGGGCAGCGCCTCGGGTTGGCGGCGGCGCTGCTCGGAGATCCCGGCACCCTGATCCTCGACGAACCGGCGAACGGGCTCGATCCGCAGGGCGTGCACTGGTTGCGGGGGATGCTCAAAGTACTGGCCGGTCAGGGCAGGTCGATCCTGGTGTCCAGCCATCTGCTGTCGGAGATGGCGCTGATGGCAGACAGCCTTGTCGTCATCGGACGCGGGAGCCTGATTGCCAGCGGCCGGATGAGCGACTTCATCTCGACGAGTCGCCGCAACGCGGTCGTCATCAGGGTCGCGGATCCGGAGCTCCTCACGCGCGAGCTTCGGGCCCGCCGGGCAGCGGTCGTGACGGAGCGCGACGGCAGGCTCGCGGTTACCGGGATGGACTCGGATGCCGTCGGCGGGCTCGCCCACGAGCTCGGGATCCGCGTGTTCGAGCTCAGCAACCGTGAAGCGACCCTCGAGGAGGCGTTCCTCGACGCCACCGGGGCATCCGAGGAGTTCCGAGCCTCCATGGGGTTCGGCGGCGTGGACCAGTTCGGTGGCCCGATGGCGGGCTACCGACCCGATCCAGGTCAGTACTGGCAGCAGCCGCCCGGTCGGTCCGGTCTGCCGCCGGGTGCGTACGGCCCACCGCCGGGTGCGTACGGCCGGCCGCCCGGTGCGTACGGCCCGCCGCCCGGTGCGTACGGTCCACCGCCCGGTGCGTACGGCCCACCGCCCGGTGCGTACGGCCCACCGCCCGGACAGTACGGTCCACCCCCCCGCCAGAGTGGGGGGTCGCCGCGACCCGCGGGGCAATCCCGGCCCCGCGAGACGCCAGGGGATGAGCCGGGCCCGCCGGCTGACGACGTACCGCCTGAAGACGACCGATGAGAGCCGCCATCGCGTACGAGTGGCGCCGGATCACGACGGTGAGGTCGACGTACTGGTTCTCCGGGATGTCGATCGTCTTCTCGGCCCTGATCGCCTTCTTCATCGCGCTGACGTTGAGCTCGTCGAACTTCACCTCCGACGGGATCTCGAACTTCTTCCAGGCCTCGACCCTGGTCGTGACCGCGGGGGCGTCGGTGATCTTCGTTCCCGTACTCAGTGCCCCGTTCTGCGCGGTGATCGGGGCGATGGCCTTTGGGCACGAGTATCGCTACGGGACGATCAAGCAGACGCTCACCGCGATACCCGACCGGTTCACGGCCTTCTACGCCAAGCTCATCGTCCTGGTCGGCTGGCTTCTTGCCCTGATGCTGGTCCTGGTCGTCATCAATATCGGGCTGGGCGCACTTCTTCTCGACAACTTCTCGCTGAGCGGCGATTCGTTCCGGCCGATCGCTGACTTCGTGCTCTACAACGTCGGGTTCGGCATCGCAGGCTTCTCACTGGCGGCGATCTTCCGTAACCTGGCGGGCGCCCTGGTGGGCGTACTGGTCTACCCGCTCGTCATCGAGCCCATCGGCTACAACGTGCTGCGGGTCGTGAATCGGGGCGCCCTGGACCGGATCGCGAACCTCTTCCCCGCATCCGCCGGCCGACGTACGATCTACCTTCCCTACGAAGCCTTCGCGAACCCGACATCCGGCACGGACGTCGTTCTGCACGTCTGGGGGGTGGCGGCGAGCACTGCCGTCTTCTGGAGCGGTCTGGTGATCCTGGTGGTGGCCGCATTCGTGCTGTTCTTGAAGCGCGACGCCTGATCGGCGGCTAGCCTGGCGGCTATGACGTCTGCCACTGAGCCGTCGTACGCCGCCGGACCCGCGGAGCCGCCGCTGCTGGACGAGACGATCGGCGCGAACCTCGAGCGCACGGTTGCCCGGTACGGCGACGCCGAGGCGCTCGTTGACGTGGCGAGTGGGCGGCGCTGGACCTACCGCGAGCTGGACACCACCGTCAACGACGTCGCGCGAGGCCTGCTGGCGTTGGGGGTCGAGGTCGGCGACCGGGTCGGAATCTGGGCGCCGAACTGTGCCGAGTGGACGCTCGCGCAGTACGCCACGGCGAAGATCGGCGCCATCCTCGTCAACATCAACCCTGCCTACCGGACACATGAGCTGTCGTACGCCGTCAACCAGAGCGGGTTGAGGGTGCTCATCGCAGCGACCGCCTTCAAGTCGAGCGACTACCGGTCGATGGTCGACGAGGTTCGCCCCGAGTGCGGCGCCCTCGAACGGGTCGTCTACCTCGACGGGCCCGACTGGGACGAGCTGCTCGAGCGTGGAAGCGGCCTGCCGGCGAACGCAGTCGCCGAGCGATTGGCCGGCCTCAGCGCGACGGACCCGATCAACATCCAGTACACGTCAGGCACGACGGGGTTCCCCAAGGGCGCGACGCTCAGTCACCGCAACATCCTCAACAACGGCTACCAGGTGACGGAGCTGATCAACTTCACGGAGTCCGACCGGCTCGCCATCCCGGTGCCGTTCTACCACTGCTTCGGGATGGTCATGGGCAACCTGGGATGCACGAGCCACGGTGCGGCGATGGTCATCCCGTCGGCCGGCTTCGACCCACAGGTCACGCTGCAGACGATCCAGGATGAGCGGTGCACCGGCGTGTACGGCGTCCCCACGATGTTCATCGCCATGCAGAACCACCCCGACTTCGCGTCGTACGACCTGACGTCGTTGCGGACCGGCCTGATGGCAGGCTCCCCGTGCCCGGTCGAGGTGATGAAGCGCTGCGTCTCCGATATGCACATGGCCGAGGTTGGCATCGCGTACGGCATGACGGAGACGTCTCCCGTCTCCACCCAGACCCGCGTCGACGACGACCTGGACCGCCGTACCTCCACGATCGGGCGCGTCCACCCACACGTCGAGATCAAGATCATCGACCCGGTCAGCGGGGATGTCCTGCCTCGCGGGGAGACCGGCGAGTTCTGCACCCGCGGTTACTCGGTGATGCTCGGATACTGGCAACAGCCCGACAAGACCGCGGAGGCCATCGACGACGACGGCTGGATGCACACCGGTGACCTCGCTCTCATGCGCGAAGACGGGTACGCCAACATCGTCGGCAGGATCAAGGACATGGTGATCCGCGGCGGGGAGAACGTCTACCCGCGCGAGATCGAGGAGTTCCTCTACACCCATCCCGACATCGAGGACGTCCAGGTCATCGGCGTGCCCGATGAGCAGTACGGCGAGGAGGTGTGCGCCTGGGTGAAGATGCGCGATGGGGCCAAGCCGCTGGACGCTGACGCGGTGCGAGCCTTCGCCTCCGGAAAGCTCGCGCACTACAAGATCCCGCGCTACGTCATGGTCGTCGACGAGTTCCCGATGACCGTGACGGGGAAGATCCGCAAGGTCGAGATGCGCGAGCGGAGCGTCGAGGAGCTCGACCTGGGCGCTGCGACAACGCCGGGTTCGTGACGGCTCAACGGCAACTTCGTGACGGCTCAACGGCAACTTTGCGACGGCTCAACGGCAACTTTGCGACGGGTCAACGGGGGGTGATCGTCACGTAGGTGACGCTCGGCAGTCCGCGGTAGGCGATGTACCCCCACCAGCGTCGAGCTCTGCTCAGGCCGGACCAATGGGCCCTCACGGCGAAGCGCTCGCCCCCGCTGACCCCGAGCGCGCTCGGGATCAGGGTGAGGTTGCCTTGGTCGGCCCTGGGCAGCACCCAGCTCGTGAACGTCGTGTGCGCGGTGGCCGCGGCTGCCCGGTTGGCGTTGACGTAGATCCGGTAACGCCCCGCCGAGGGGGCCGTCAACGTGAGTGTCTCGTCGCCCGAACCGTCGGTGGCGGAGGCGACGAGCCGGTCACCGCGGTACACGTAGAGGTCGACATCGTCACCGGGCTGGCGTGAGCTGACCTGGAAGCGTGCCGCGCGGCTCCCCGCGCGCACGGTGAGCGTCTCCATCGCGGTGCCTGGCGAGGTCGTCGGATGCTGGGGGTCGAAGCCCGTTGGTCGCAGGGAGAGCGGTAGCGGGCTGGCGCCCACGAGCCCCGACGTGGTGGCTCGAAGCGTGCCCGTCACGCCGGCCAGCGCGTCGACGACGGTCGAGCCGGCCCGTCCGGAGCCGGTGACCTCCGCGGGCACGGACGCAAGCTCGGGCCGTACGGCGACCGGGCTCGACACGGTGTGCCCGGTGGCGTCGCGCCACGTCAGCGACCCGGTCACGAACCTTCCGTACGCCGCGTTCCTGGTGGCAGTGAGGGCGACTGTGAAAGAGGCCGAGCGGCCGGGCGCCACCGTGAGGGAGTCCGGCGTGATCGAGCGGGAGATCCCACGCAGCCCGCGTGTCGTCACGGTGTACGTCATCGTGGCCGATCCGACGTTCGTGACCGTGCGTCGCACCGTCGCGCGGCCCACCAGGTCTCCGACCGAGATGGAGGGCTGGTTCAGCTGGCTGGCGTCCGCGGCGGCCGTGCCCGGCCGGCCGCCCAGGTCGAGCCCCTCGCCGCGCAGCACGTCGGCCCATCCCGTCAGCCCAGCGTCATACACCAGACCCGGTCGGAGCACCGAGCCTGAGTCGAGCTCTCCGGCTCCCCGCGTCTCGGGGCCGTTGGACCCCTGGAGACGTGCCGCGGTCGTCATCATCGCCGACTTGACCTCGGCGGGGGTCCAAGACAGGTTGGCCGCCCTCACCACTGCGGCGACGCCGGCGACATGGGGCGTCGCGACCGACGTACCCGACTCCACGTCCCAAAGCTGACCGGAGCTGGAGGCCGGAGCGACGGCGGACACAACGGCCACTCCCGTTGCGGTGAGGTCAGGCTTCAGGAGGTCACCGCCTGCCACTGAAGAGGGCCCACGCCCGGAGAAGCGGGCGACCGCGGGAACCGGTGTCGCGTTCCTTGCGTTCGCCAAGATCGTGCCGACCGCCGAGCTTCCTTGCCGCGCGATGTAGGCCTTCACCGCGTTGCCCGCAGTCTCGTCGAGATGCACCGTCGGCACGGCGTGCAGGTCCGCGTCGACGCTGTCGGGCTGGGTGTTCACGAGGACCATCGCGCTCCCACCGCTCTGGTCGACGGTGGCGCTCTTGCTCACCCGCGAGGTCACGCCGCGGTTGCAGACCACGATGGCGCCATCCACGCGCTGGGCGTCGAGGCTGTGTGGATAGCACAGGGCGGCCCGTCGAGGGGACACTCCATGAGCCGGTGCGGCGCCTGCGAAGACGAGCCGCGCCGGCCCGACGCTCCGGTCGGAGAGCATCGCGCCGACGAACGTCCGTCCGTCACCGAGCCTGAGCCCGCCCTGGAAGACGTCATGGGTGTTCGCTCCAACGGTCGTCACCCAAGGGCTCGGGTGCTGCACGGAACCATCATGAGGACCGCCGTTGCCGGCCGACGTGGCCACGAACACATGCGCCGCAGCCGCATTCAGAAAGGCGAGCTCGACGGCGTCGCCGAGGCTCGAGCGGGTCCCGCCGATGGAGTAGTTGATGACGTCGACCCCGTCTGTCACCGCCTGGTCGATCGCCTTCACCGTGTCTGCGGTGTCACAGCCGTCCCTGGCCGGGTCTGGGGCCGACCAGCACGCCTTGTAGATGCTCAGTCCGGCAGCCGGCGCCATCCCCGAGATGTGCCCGAAATCCTGGCCGGCGATCCTGGCGTCGACGCCCCTGTTGCCGGCCGCGATCGCCGCAACACTGGTGCCGTGCCCGCTACCGTCGCGCGGCGACAGGTAGTCGGACGCGGCGGCGTTGGCGCGTCCGAATCCTCGGACGAAGTAACGCGCGGCAATCACCTTCGACGTGCAGGTCGCGGGTGTCCAACTGACCCCGCCCTGGCACGTCCCGGAGAACCCCGGGTAGCTCTGGTCGAGCGTCGACGAGCTCAGCGGGATTCCCGCGAGCGAGGGGTTCTCGGGACTTACCCCGGTGTCGATGACGCCCACCACCACACCGCGCCCGGCCTTGTCGGCGCCTCCCGCCTGGCGCCACAGCCCGACGGGAGTGTCGACGTCTGGAACGCGGGAACCCGGCACGCTCAAGGCGTTGTCGACTTTGACGACGGAGTCAGGCTGCACCAGCAGGACGTCGTCCATCGTCGTGAGGGTCTTCACCTGAGACGCGGTGAGCTGGGCCGCGAACCCGTCGAGAGCGGTGGTGTAGGAGTAGAGGACGAGCGGGTCGCCCACCCGTGCGAGCACCCGTGCCTGTTGGCGGAGCAGATAGCTGCGGTACATCGAGGCGGCGGGCCGTTCGGCGTCGAAGCGCCTGCCGGGCGCCGGTGTCGTTGCCGGGTAGCCGGCGATGCCGCCCGCGTACGACGCGGCCGGTGCATGACGCAGCACGACCAGGTAGACACCGGCCGTCTCGCTTCGGGATACCGTCCGGCTGGCCTGGGCGGGCAGGCCGGTCGTACCCACCCCGACCCCGGCCAAGGTGAGCGCCGCGGCGAACGCGCAGACCAGGCGTTTCACGGCAGACACCTCCTCGAGCGCCGACAGGCAAGAAACGCTTACTCTACGCAGTTTCTCTGGCTTGAGATAGTTTGCTCCGCAGGCTGCGAGTACTCAGCAGACCGGTCGGTAAGGTCGTCGGTGTGGTGTACGACGTGGCAGTGCTCACCGACGCGGACGAGGCGACCCTCGACGATCGCCTCGTGATGCTCGAGGCACGCCTCAGTCAGCTCGGCAGCGTCGTCGTCGCCTTCAGCGGGGGAGCCGACTCGGCGTTCCTGCTGGCCGCCGCGGTACGGGCCTTGGGGCCGGACCGCGCGGTCGCAGCGACGGCGGTCTCGAGCTCCTTGCCGGCCTCGGAGCTGGCGCACGCGAGGGACTTCTGCGTCGGCCTCGAGGTCCGCCACCTGACTCCGTCGACGTACGAGATCGAGCGGGAAGGCTACCGTGCCAACGCCGGCGACCGCTGTTACTTCTGCAAGGCCGAGCTGCTCGACGTGCTGGCCCCGATAGCACGCGACCTCGGTTTCAACGCGGTGGTCACCGGCACCAACGCGGACGACGCGGTAGCCGGCTTCCGTCCCGGCATCAGGGCCGCGGCGGAGCGCGGCGCTGCGACACCGCTGCTCGACGCCGGTCTCACCAAGGCCCAGGTCCGGTCGGCATCCCGGGCTTGGGGTCTGCCGACCTGGGACAAGCCGGCCGCAGCGTGCCTCTCCTCCCGGATCGCGTTCGGGGTCGAGGTGACACCGTCCCGGCTGGCCCGGGTCGAGCGGGCCGAGCTCGCGCTCCGGGCGTGGCTGGGTGCTCACGACATCGTGGCCACCGACCTGAGAGTACGAGACCTCGGTACGACGGCCAGGATCGAGCTCGACCGGGCAACCCTCGATGCGTTGCCAGCCGGGGGCGGACGGTACCGAGAGGTCGTTGCCCTGGTTGTCGAGGCGGGCTTCACGGACGTGGTGCTCGACCCACGAGGATTCCGGTCAGGGTCGATGAACGAGCTGCTCGAAGAGCCCGGCAAATACCGCTGAGACGGCGCTTCCCGAGGCGGTAGGATGGGCGGCACCTCCGTGAGAAGCGGAGGTTTTCTGTGTCGCTGATTCGAGAGTTCGCGAGGTTACGGTGCCGACGGGCAAGGTGAAGTGGTACGACTCCGAGAAGGGGTTCGGGTTTCTCACGACGGATGACGGCGGAGACGTCTTCGTGAGGTCGGACTCGCTGCCGGCGGGCGTGACGACCTTGAAGAACGGGGCCCGCGTCGAGTTCGGCCTCGTCCAGGGTCGCCGAGGGGACCAGGCGATCCAGCTCAGTCTGCTCGAACCGACTCCCTCGGTCGCGAGGGCCATGCGCAAGAAGCCCGAAGAGATGGTCAACATCGTCGAGGACCTCATGAAGCTCCTCGAGCGCCTCGAACAGACCTACCGTCGAGGCAGGCACGCCGACCCCCGCGCTGCGAAGCAGACCGCGGCCCTGCTCCGCGCCCTCGCTGCCGAGCTTGAGCTGAGCTGAGCCCGCCACAGCACAGCGGGTGCTGGACCCACCGTGGCGATCTGTCGCCAATGCACGAAAGATCCGCTGTGGGGCTATCGTGGGGTGTCTGGCCGGGTTACGCTGCCGAAGCTGTCCCTTCGTCGGGCTCCTGGTGCCGAAAAGCCAGCAGAAAGAAAGGGGCGTCATGACGCTTGCCTCCCGCAAAGGCCAGGCGGCCGTCCTCGGAAGCCTCATCGTGTCCGGCGCCCTCATCTCCTCGTTCGCGCCGGCGGCGCAGGCAGCGAACCCGGTGCGCGCGTCCGCTCGTACCGGCCCCGCGGTTCTGCGGAACTTCACGGTGGGTCCGGACAGCAGGGCCACCTCGTCGAACTGGTCGGGTTATGCGGCGACGTCGGGCGCCGGCAAGTACTCCAAGGTCTCGGCTACGTGGAAGGAACCGGCCGTCACCTGCACGTCGGCACAGTCCATCGCCGTCTTCTGGGTGGGAATCGACGGCTACCGCTCCGCGTCGGTGGAGCAGGCCGGCACTCTTGCCGCGTGCCAAGGAGGGGTCGCCAGCTACTACACGTGGTGGGAGATGTACCCCGGCAACGCCATCCAGCTCGTCGGCGCAACGGTTCGGCCGGGTGACCAGGTCACCTCGTCCGTCGTGCGCACCGGGTCGTCCTACACCTTGCAGGTGGTCGACGCGATGCACCCGGCGAACTCGTTCAAGGTGACAAGGTCCTGCTCCTCCTGTAAGAGCAGCTCTGCCGAGTGGATCGCGGAGCGCCCTTCGGGTAGCGGCGGTCTCTACTCGCTGCCGAACTACGCGACGATGTCCTTCAACAGGTCCAAGGCGACCTCGAACACGACGTCCGGCTCGATCTCGAAGTTCCCGCACGACGCGGTCACGATGGTGGGCGGCGGTCACACGCTCGCCAGCGTGAGCAAGCTGAGGAAGCAGGGCGCCAAGTTCAAAGACACCTGGCGCCACGCCTCCTGATCGGCTAGGCCCCTCGGGAGCGGGTGCGGAAGAACCGGGCGCTGGTGACCCGGCTGTGCAGCACGAACACCGACCAGGCGACCAGCACCACAGCGACGATCGACAGGCCCAGGGTGGCATTCAGTGGCATGAACACCCCGAGGAATCCGCCGATCACCCACGACAGCTGCAACAAGGTCTCCGAGCGGGCGAAGACGCTGGTTCGGACCAGCTCGGGAACCTCGCGCTGGATCAGCGAGTCGAGCGAGAGCTTGCCGAGCCCCTGACACAGCCCCGTGACGAGACCCAGCACCATCGCCGCGACGAGTCCGAAGAAGGCCGCCGCATAGATCGCCGCGGCCGCATCGAGCAGCAGGGTCGCCATCACGATCGCTTCGGGCTTGCGGGCCTTGAGCATCGACCCGATCAAGGTGCCGAGGGTGTTGCCGAGTCCCGCCGACCCGATGACGAGGCCCAGCAGGAGGGTCTGATGGGTCTCCCACCCGCGCATGGGGTGCTCGCGCAGCAGGAAAGCCATGAACATCGTGAGGAAACCGGAGAGCATGCGCAGGCCCGCGTTGCAGCGCAGGCCAAGGATCACGACCGGCGTGATGCCGAGTCTTCGCGAACGCCGGCCGGGGTCGGCGATCTGCAGCACGCCGACCTGAGCCTCGCCCTCCGAGGAGTCGACCCTTGCCGGCAGCAGTATCGCGAGCACCGTGCCTCCGGCGTACAAGAGGGCCGCATAGCGCAGCGACCAGTCGGGTCCGATGAACGAGAACAGTGCCGCGAACGGTGCGGATATCGCTGCTCCTGCGATGCCGGCGATAGACAGCCGGGAGTTGGCGCGGACCAGGGAGAGCTCGTCGGGCAGCACGCGGGGTACGGCGGAGGCCCGCGTGACGCCGTACGCTTTGGACGCGATCAGGCAGGTGAGGGCCGCGGGAAACATCCAGGCCGAGCGGGTGGCCACCGCGCCGGCGAGCGCCCAGGCGCCGAACGCTCGCAGCGCCATCGTGGCGCCGATCGCCCAGCGGCGCCCTCGGCGGTACCGGTCGAGGAAGGGGCCGATGAGCGGAGCCACCACGGCGAAGGGAAGCATCGTGATGCCGAGGAACAACGCGATCTGGCTGCGCGCCTGTGCGCTCGGCACCTGGAAGAACAGCGTGCCCGCGAGAGAGATCGCCAGCGCCGCGTCCCCTGCGGCGTTGAACGCGTGCAGCTCGAGCAGCCGGTACAGCCCGGACTCTCCGGCCCCGCCCGCCTTGCTCGCCTTCCTGGCGGCGCGGGCCGCCCCGCTCGCCGCCCGGCCGGAGAAGGTGGCTACCTTACGGCCCGCGTCGGCCGCCTTGCGGGCCCTTTCGGCAGCAGTCGACGCTCGTAGGCCGTGCTCGGCGGACTGCCGCGCGCGGTCGGTCGGGCTTTGGCCACGACTGCCCGGCACGTGACCCGGTTGTCCGAGGTCGGGACGCGACGCACCTCGGTCCCCGCCCACCGGCGGGTAGCGCTCGTCGTCGTCCGGATGCACTGTTCCATCCTGCCTTGTGCCCGCCCGCCATGCCCCGACCCGGTGCGCCATGTCGTCCCGCGGCATCAGGGCCGCACGGCGTGGTGAGGATTCGCCAAGTTCTTGACCGGTGGGTCACAATGACGCGGTGACGACATCATCCGGAACCGGGGTCAGGGCATTCAAGGCCGACCCTCAGCTGATGGCCGCAACCGACGAGGCGGGAGCGGCGTTGCGGAGCGCCGTCGGCGCGTCACAGGTCGGGGCACACATCGGCGCGCTCGTCGAGGACGAGAGGGTCGTCACCCAGCTCTTCGACACGACCGACCGGGGGTACGTCGGATGGCGCTGGGCCGTCACCATCACCCGGGCGCCCCGGCAGAAGGCGATCACGGTCAACGAGATCGTGCTGCTTCCCGGTGATGCCGCCGTCATGGCACCGGAGTGGGTCCCCTGGAAGGACAGGATGGCGCCCGAGGACCTCCGCCCGGGTGACCTGGTCCCGGTGTCGTACGACGACCCGCGCTTGGTGCCGGGGTACCTGGTCGGGGACGAGGCGCTCGACGCGGCGAACGCCCGTGAACAGCGGGAGGTGACCCGTGAGCTCGGCCTCGGGCGCGAGCTCGTGCTGTCGGTCGAGGGGCGCGACGAGGCGGCCGACCGGTGGTACGAGGGCACGGACGGACCGGACGACCCGATCGCGAAGGTGGCTCCGGCGCCGTGTGCGACCTGTGGCTTCCTGGTGCGCCTGAACGGCGCCCTGGGCTCGATGTTCGGCGTCTGCGCCAACGTGGCCTCGCCCAGCGACGGGCACGTGGTGTCTTTCGACCACGGGTGCGGCGCACACTCCGACGTACGCGAGGAACCGGGACAGCACCAGCCAGCAGCATCGCTGCCGTTCCATGACACGCTCACGTTCGACACCTGGGGCGACGCCGACCTGGAGATCATCCGCTGACGAACCCCTCCGGCCCAGAGGCCGGCGGCACCGAACTAGAGGCCGGCGGCACCGAGCGGGCTGGTCTCCGGACCGCGAGGGTTCTCCCTCAGCCGGTGCTCGCGGCGCTTGCAGTACTCCCTGCCGAGGACACCGAGCCCGATTCCGGCAAGAGACGTCCACAGCCACGAGAGGTGGCCGTCGGCGCGCAGCGTCCCGTAGAAGGGGAGCAGCACGAGGAAGGCAACCGTCCAGGCAACCACGCCGACCGTGACGGTTCGGACGCCGGTGAGGTCCAGCGGCTGGACATCAGCAACGACGAGGGGGTCGCGGTCGGCCTTGTCATCCTGCTCAGGCGTCACAGTGACCACCCTACGACCACCGCTATGCGGCCGGCGCCGCGTCGAACCTGACCCGAAGTCCCTCTGAGCGAGCCTGACGGCAGTTGGATCGGATCGCAGGAAGTCTGGCAGGCCGACGGCCAGCCCACTAATCTCCCTCTGTGACTTCAACTCGGAGCCCCCAAGCGTCGCCGGGAACCACCGGACTCGAGAGGTTCTTCAAGATCTCGCAGCGTGGGTCGACCGTCTCGCGGGAGATCCGCGGGGGCGTCGTCACGTTCTTCACGATGGCTTACATCGTCGTCCTCAACCCCCTCATCCTGGGCGCCGCCCAGGACGTCAACCACCAGTGGATCACCGGCGGGACGGCCGGTGCGGACTTCGGCCAGATCGCCGCCGCGACCGCGCTGGTCGCGGGGGTGATGACGATCCTGATGGGGGTCGTAGCCAACTTCCCGATCGCGCTCGCCACGGGTCTGGGCCTCAACGCCTTCGTCGCCTTCACGATCGTGGTGGGGATGACCTGGGCGGACGCCATGGGGCTCATCGTCCTCGAGGGCCTCATCATCTTGGTACTGGTGCTGACCGGGTTCCGTAAGGCGGTCTTCCACGCGGTACCGGCACAGCTGAAGATCGCGATCTCAGTCGGCATCGGGTTGTTCATCGCGCTGATCGGCTTCTTCGACTCCGGCTTCGTGAGCCGCCCGTTCGCTGCCAACGCGCCACCGCTCGAGCTCGGGGTAGGTGGCGAGCTCGCCGGCTGGCCGGTCGTCGTCTTCGCCTTCGGCCTGCTGCTGATGACCGTGCTCTACACGCGGCAGGTCAAAGGCGCGATCCTGATCAGCATCATCGTGGCCACCGCCCTGGCGATCGTGCTGGAAGCCATCGGCAACTTCGGCGGGCAAGGCTACGACTTCCGGACGAACACGCTCACGAACCCCACCGGGTGGAACCTCACGACTCCCTCGTTCCCGCACTCGGTGACGGCCACGCCGGACTTCTCCCTGCTCGGCAGCTTCTCACTGTTCGGCGCGTTCCAGGACGCTGGCGTGGTCACGGCCCTGCTCTTCGTGTTCACGCTGATGCTCGCCGACTTCTTCGACACGATGGGGACGATGACGGCGATCGGCGCGGAGGCCGGGCTGCTCGATGACGAGGGGATGCCGCCGAAGTCACAGTCGATCCTCGTCGTCGACTCACTTGCCGCAGCCGCCGGAGGCGCCGCTTCGGTGTCCAGCAACACGTCGTACATCGAGTCGGCATCCGGGGTCGGCGAGGGCGCCCGCACCGGGCTCGCCAGCGTCGTCACCGGGGTGCTCTTCCTGCTCACCACGTTCCTCGCCCCGCTCGTCGCGGTGATCCCGCAGGAGGCCGCCGCACCCGCGCTCGTCGTGGTCGGGTTCCTGATGATGAGCCAGGTTCGCTCAATCGATTGGGACGACCTCGAGATCGCGATTCCGGCGTTCCTCACCATCGTGGTGATGCCGTTCTCGTACTCGATCTCCGCGGGCATCGGGGCCGGGTTCATCTCATACGTCGTGCTGAAGCTCGCCAGAGGTAAGGCGGGGGCCGTCCACCCGCTGCTGTGGATCGTCGCTGTGCTGTTCGTTGTCTACTTCGCCATTCACCCGATCAGCGGGTGGCTGGGCGTCAGCTGAGCTCGTCCCAGGCCGCAGGGACATCGCCGGCCGACACGGGGTGGTTTCGGCTGGCGCAAGCATCTCCGAATTTACTTAGCGAGGCTAACGAGATACACTGGAGGCCATGCCAGCCCACGTAGCCGCCCAGTCTCGGACCAATACCGGTTTGGCAAGTGCGCTCCGGGTGTCAGTGATGCGCCTGTCGCGGCGGATGAGAAACGAGCGCGAGCAGAGCGAGGACCTGAGCTTCAACCAGCTCGCCGTGTTGTTCACCCTGGCGAGGTCAGGCCCGCTGACCATCGGCGACCTTGCCGCCGAGGAGAGGGTGCAGCCCCCCTCGATGACCCGCACGGTCAACTCCCTCGTCGACAAGGGTTTGGTGCAGCGCGAGACCAAGGAGTCCGACCGTCGGGTCGTGGTGACCTCGCTCACCGAGGCGGCTGACGAGGTGATCGAGGAGTCGCGACGTCGCAAAGAGGTGTGGCTCCATCGGCGTCTGTGTGAGCTGACTCCGGCACAGCGCCAGGTCCTTCGGGACGCCGCCCCGATCCTGGAGCTGCTCTCCCGCGCATGAGCCCTACGTTCGAAGCCCTGTCCGTCCGCAACTACCGCCTCTACTGGATGGGCGGACTCGTCAGCAACACCGGCACCTGGATGCAGCGGGTCGCCCAGGACTGGCTGGTGCTCCAGCTCACGCACTCGGGCAGCGCGCTCGGCATCACGACGGGCCTGCAGTTCCTGCCGTTCCTCCTCGCGACGCCGTACGCGGGGCTGATCGCGGACCGCTACTCCAAGCTCCGGCTGCTGGTCATCACCCAGTGCTCGCTGGCGGTCACCGCCGGTGTGCTGGGCGTGCTCGCCGTCACTGGGGTGGTCCAGCCCTGGCACGTCTACCTGCTGGCCCTGTTGTTCGGGCTCGGGACGGCCTTCGACACGCCGGCCAGACAGTCCTTCGTGGTCGACATGGTGGGCAGGGACATCCTTCCCAACGCGGTCGGCCTCAACTCCGCCTCCTTCAACGTCGGCCGGATCATCGGCCCCGGCCTGGCTGGGCTGCTGATCGCGGCTCTCGGCTCCGGGGTCTCGGCCACCGGCACCGTGATCCTGGTGAACGCGATGAGCTATCTCGCGGTGATCGCATCCCTGAAGGCGATGCGTGCTTCGGAGCTCAACTCCGTGATCCCGCTCGAGCGAGCCAAGGGCGCCCTCCGGGAAGGACTGAACTACGTCCGAAGCAGCCCGGATCTTGTCTTCGTGTTCATCGTCGCGTTCTTCGCGGGGACGTTCGGGCTGAACTTCCAGATGACCTCCGCCCTGATGGCGACCGGCGTGTTCCACAAGGGCGCGGGTGAGTACGGCGTCCTGGGGTCGATCATGGCGGTCGGCTCCCTGACGGGAGCCCTGCTCGCGGCCAGGCGTGGCTACCCGCGCCGCAAGCTTCTCGTCCTCGCGGCTTTCTCCTTTGCGATGGCCGAGATCGTGGCCGGCCTGATGCCGTCGTACCTGCTCTTCGCGGCCTGGCTCCCCGTCTTGGGGATCACCTCCCTCACCATGCTCAACTCGCTGCAGACCGTCGTCCAGCTCTCCGTCGCGCCCGAGATCAGAGGTCGAGTCGTCGCGCTGTACATGATGACGCTGATGGGTGGTACGCCGGTCGGCGCGCCGATCGTCGGCTGGATCGGCCAGACGTTCGGCGCTCGCTGGACGCTGCTCGGGGGCGGATTGTGCACGGGCATCGCGGTCGTGCTGGCCACCGTCTGGTTGGTGAGGAAGCAGCATCTCGACGTACGGGAACTGTCGGGACTGCCTGCCAAGATAGCGGCATGACGACAACGCGGCTGGAACCGCAGGAGTATTTCGAGTCCATCGACGCGGACACCGAGCGGTTGCTCACCATGGCAGGGCGAGGCCTCGAGGCCGAGGTGCCGCGCTGTCCGGGCTGGAAGGTCGCGGATGTGGTCTCCCACGTCGCCCAGGTCTACGAGCACAAGGTGCGGGTGATGGCTGACAACGGCTGGCCGTCGCCGTGGCCGCCCGCCGACCTGGTCGAGCAGGCACCGGTCTCGGCACTGGTCGATGCGAAGTCGCACCTGTTCGCCGAGTTCGCGGCTCACGACCCCGGCGAGCAGACGACCACGTTCTCCGCCGACGACTCGACCATCGGGTTCTGGGTGAGGCGGATGGCACTGGAGGTCGCGATTCATCGCCACGACGGTGAAACCGCCCACGACGACGTCACCCCGATCCCGCAGGACCTTGCCGTCGACGGCATCGACGAGGTTCTGCGCGTCATGCTCGCAGGCCCGTGGTGGGCGGGAAGGGTGACCACCGAGCATCCGCTCGACGCGGCCGTGGCCGTGGAGTCGGGCGGCCGGCGCTGGCTCAGCAGCGTCTCCTCGAAGAGCGCCACCGTCGCCGAGGATGAGTCGTCTCCCGCCGCGGCAACGATCTCAGGAGACCCGCAGTCCGTCTTCCTCTGGCTGTGGGGGCGGGTCGGCGACGATCGGGTCGAGACCTCGGGCGACCCGGATGTCGCCAGAGAGTTCCGGGCGAGGCTCGCGGAATGCACGGGGTAGCCTCGGCCCAAATGCATCCCCGCTACCGTCGGCTCGTCATCCCCGGTGCCCTGCTCCTGCTGCTGGTCATCGTGGTCGTGGCTGCCTTCGCCTAGGACCATGACAACGCTGGCGCCGGAGGTGGGCCCCGGACCGTGGGAGCGGGTGCGCTCAGCGCTGCTCGACGTCGACGGGTTGGTGGGAGCAGTCGGGTCGGGGCGACAGCGGGGGGCGGCGCTCGCCTTCCGTCGAGTCGAGGTGCGCTACGTCGACCTGTTGGCCGGCCTGCGGTTGCAGGTGACGTCGTACGACGACACGCAGGCTTTCACCCGCAACCACGACATCCATGCCGAAGGCGAGCAGGTCGTCGACGACCTGCTCGCCTCGGGCTATGCCAACTGGCATGTGGAGACGCGGGCCGAGACCCTCCAGCTCCGCGTCACCAAGAAGGGACGGCCCCTGCTGCACGTCACCAGCAAGGCCAACGACGACGCGACCCTCGGGCCCGACCATCGCCACGACCGCGCCAAGCGGCGGCGGCTCGACGAGCACGACCCGCTCTTCAGCCTCCTCGGCGTGACGACCAGCGACGGCAGGGTCAAACCCACCAGGACGGCGAAGTTCCGCCAGGTGCAGGACTTCCTCGCGGCCATCGACCCGCTGATCGACGACGCCGTGTCCCTGGGACCCGGGTCGCGCCTCAGCGAGGGCAGTCCGCTGCGCGTGGTCGACCTCGGGTGCGGCAACGCGTATCTCACATTCGCCGGCTTCCGCTACCTGACGGCGGTCCGTCGGCTCCCCGTCGCGATGACCGGCGTCGACATCAAGCCGCAGGCGCTGATGCACAACACGTCCGTGGCTGCCGAGCTGGGCGTCAGCGACACGGTCACGTTCGTCAGGGGGACCATCGGCGACATCGCCCTGTCCGAGCCGCCGGACCTCGCGCTCGCCCTTCATGCCTGCGACACGGCGACGGATGAGGCACTGGCTCGCGCAGTCGAATGGCGGACCCCGGTGGTGGTCGCGGCGCCGTGCTGCCACCACGACATTGCGCGCCAGCTGACCGTCGGGTCGACACCTCCGCCCTACCGGCTGGTGACCCGGCACGGGATCCTCCGAGAACGACTCGCTGACGTGCTCACCGACGCACTTCGAGCGGCTCTCCTGCGGTTGGTCGGGTACCGCGTCGAGGTCATCGAGTTCGTCGACTCACGGCACACGCCCCGCAACGCCCTCATCAGGGCGGTTCGGACGGGTGCGACGGGCGACGCTTCCGCCTGGGACGCCTACCGCGATCTGGTCAACCAGTGGCAGGTCACTCCCGCCCTCGAGCTGTTGCTGCGCGACTCCATCCCCGACCTGCGCGCGAAGCCGGGGTGATGGGGCAGAGGTGGGCGCGACTGCGCCCCTGGGGGGTCGTCCTTGGTGCCGCCGTCCTGGTCTCTGCCGCGTCGTGGTCGTACGCGCGGGCGGCTCCGACGTATCTGAGCGCAACCCGCCAACCGCACGTCATCTTCAGGATCCACTCAGCGCGAATCAACGAGTCGAGCTCGCTCGTCGTCAGCACCGCCCACCCGCGGCTGGTATACACGGCGAACGACTCCGGGGACGGGCCGTTCGTCTATGTCCTCGACCATCACGGTCGCCTGGTCGGTACGACGACAATGGCCGGGGTGGACCCCGTGGACGTGGAAGCGATGTCCAGCGGGTCGGACGGCTCCTTGGTGGTGGCCGACATCGGAGACAACCACGCGGTGCGTGGCAGCGTCCAGATCTACCGCATCCCGCAGCCCAAGGCGGGCGACTTCACGGTGACGCCGGAGAAGGTCACCCTCACGTACCCGGACGGACCACACAACGCGGAGTCCGTGCTCTACGACGCGCGGACCGGCCGAGTGTTCGTTGTGAGCAAGGAGGTTGACGCCCACGTCTACGCGACCGGGCCCGATGTCTTCTCGGCGCCGACGGCCGCTCTCACGCGGGTCGCCGCAGCGCCGACCATCGCCACCGACGCGGCGTTCCTGCCCGGCGCCCGGGCGGTCGTCGTCCGGACGTACTACAACGCGGTCGTCTACCGCTATCCGTCGTGGCACGTACAGACGTCGTTCACGCTGCCGACCGAGCAACAGGGCGAGTCGATCTCGGCCGTGCCCGGGCAGACCTCCGTCTGGGTCGGCAGCGAAGGCGTCGACTCCCCGGTCTGGGACGTGCCCCTGGACAAGGCGGCGGCGGCGCTTGTCGAAAAGACCGGGCAGGCACCGCGGGTGCCGCACACTGCCCCAGCGACGAGCCCGACACCACCGACAGCGGTGCATCAAGTTGAGCATGGACCGAAAGCCACGGCCCAGGACCATGGGCCGTCGGGGTGGGTGGTAGCGCTGGGCGGCGTTGGCACCGCGGTGCTGGTCGTCGTGGTTGCCGCGGTATCGACTCGCCGTCGCCGTCGCCGGCCGGCACCTCCCGCCGAGCCCTCGCCTCCCGCCGCCGGAGTGCCTTGAGGGTTCAGGGACTCGAGTGAGTGACCGTGCGGGCACCAGTGGATTCAGCTGGTCTGCCCGATCACCCAGTCGATGCACCCCGTCAGGGCGACGACGTCCTCAGGGTCGACCGCCGGGAACATCGCAACCCGGAGCTGGTTGCGGCCGAGCTTGCGGTAAGGCTCGGTGTCGACGATGCCGTTGGCCCGCAGGGTCTTCGCCACCTGCGCGGCGTCGACATCGTCGGAGAAGTCGATCGTGCCGACGACCAGCGAGCGGTTCGCGGGGTCGGCCACGAACGGGGTGGCGTACTCCGACTCGTCGGCCCACGTGTACAGCGCGGTCGATGAGGCCGTGGTCCGTTCGACGGCGCCCCGGAGCCCGCCCAGTCCGTTCAACCAGTCGACCTGGTCGGCCAGCAGGAACAACGTGGCCAGCGACGGGGTGTTGTAGGTCTGTTCGAGCATCGAGTTGTCGATCGCGGTCTGCAGGTCGAGGAAGGCGGGTATCCATCGGTCGCTGTCTTTGATCCGAGCGACCCGGTCCACGGCGCGCGGCGACATCAGCGCCAGCCACAGACCGCCGTCCGCGGCGAACGACTTCTGGGGAGCGAAGTAGTAGACATCGGTCTCGCTGACGTCGACGGGAAGACCGCCCGCGCCCGAGGTGGCATCGATGAGGACGACGGCGTCATCGTCCGACCCCGGCACCCGGGACACGGGGGCCATCACACCAGTCGACGTCTCGTTGTGCGGCCACGCGTAGGCGTCGACCCCCACCTCCGCCTTGGTCTCCGGCCTGCTCCCCGGCTCTGCGGTGAAGACCGTCGGCTCGTCGAGGAACGGAGTCGTCCGTACGGCCGTCGTGAACTTGGAGGAGAACTCGCCGAACGAAAGATGTTGGCTCTTGTTCCTGACGAGGCTGAACGCGGCCACATCCCAGAACGCCGTCGCGCCGCCGTTGCCGAGCACCACCTGGTAACCCTCGGGCATCGAGAACAGGTCGGACATCCCCTCGCGCACCCGCCCGACGAGGGAGCGGACCGGCTGTTGTCGGTGTGAGGTGCCCAGGTACGTCGTACCCGTTGCCACCAACGCCTCGACTGCCTCCACGCGGACCTTGCTCGGGCCGGACCCGAAGCGGCCGTCGTGGGGGAGAAGCTCGGAAGGAATTCTCAGGTCAGACATGGAGTGCCTTTCGCTAGTCGGCCCAGCCCGGGTTCCAGCCCTCGACCGCGTCGGGCCGTCGCGGAGGCGGACCGGCATAGTAGGCGGACGGACGGATCAGTCTGCCGGTTCTCTTCTGCTCGAGGATGTGGGCGCTCCAGCCCGCCGTCCGGGCGCAGGTGAACATCGACGTGAACATGTGCGGCGGAACCTCGGCGAAGTCGAGGATTATCGCCGCCCAGAACTCGACGTTGGTCTCGAGCACCCGGTCGGGGCGACGCAGGCGCAGCTCCCGGAGCGCTGCTGCCTCGAGCGCTTCGGCGACCTCGTAACGCGGGGCGCCGAGCTCGCGGGCGGTGCGGCGCAGCACGCGTGCCCGCGGGTCCTCGGCCCGGTAGACGCGATGCCCGAACCCCATCAGTCTTTCGCCCTTGTCGAGGAGGCCCTTGACATAGAGGGTCGCGTCCCCGCGGCGTTCCACCTCGTCGATCATGTGCAGCACCCGCGAAGGGGCGCCGCCATGCAGCGGACCCGACATGGCCCCGACGGCGGCCGACAGGCTGGCGGCCACGTCGGCGCCGGTCGAGGCAACCACCCTGGCCGTGAACGTCGAGGCGTTCATGCCATGCTCTGCGGCCGAAGTCCAGTACGCGTCGACCGCCCTGACGTGCTTCGGGTCGGGCTCGCCACGCCAGCGCACCATGAACCGCTCCGTGATGGTCGCCGCCCTGTCGATCTGTGCCTGGGGCACCATCGGCTGGCCCAGCCCACGCGCCGCCTGGGCGACGTACGACAACGCCATCACCGCAGTGCGTGCCAGGTCGTCGCGCGCCTGGTCGTCGGTGATGTCGTACAGCGGGCGCATCCCCCACGCCGGCGCGATCATCGCGATCGCGCTCTGGACGTCGACCCGGATGTCGCCGGAGTGGACCGGGATGGGGTACGGCTCGGCGGGCGGCAGTCCGGGCTGGTAGCTGCCGTCCACCAGCAGCCCCCAGACGTTCCCGAACGGGACCCGTCCCACGAGATCCTCGATGTCCACCCCGCGGTACCGCAGCGCGGAGCCTTCACGGTCGGGCTCGGCGATCTGGGTCTCGAACGCGACGACCCCCTCGAGGCCGTGATGGATCTCGACCATGTCCGACTCCTCGTACGACGTGTGTGCCGCGCCCATTGTCGCCCACGGTGATGGCGCCGCCCGATGTGGGGGAGCGCGGCAGTCACCGTCGACGGAGCTCGCCGTCAGGGGGCGAGCCGGTCGACTGTCCAGCTCGTGTCGTCGACCCTGTCGAAGCGGAACCGGTCGTGCAACCGCCCCGGTCTGCCCTGCCAGAACTCGACCCGGTGCGGCCGCACCACGATGCCGCCCCAGTGCTCGGGCCGCGGGACGTCCGGCAGGTCGGCGTACCGCTCCTCCTCACGCAGGAAGCGCTGCTCGAGGTAGTGGCGCGACGGCACGACCTCCGACTGCGGCGACGACCGCGCGCCGAGCTGGGCCGGTCGCGGCCTGGTCCCGAAGTACGCGTCGGACTCCGCGGCGCTGACCCGGGACGCGACGCCCTCGACGCGCACCTGCCGCTCGAGCGGATGCCAGGGGAAGAGCAGAGCGCAGGCGGCCTGCGCGGCGAGCTCGGTCGCCTTGCGACTGCGGTAGTTCGTGTAGAAGACGAAGCCGCGGTCGTCGAGTGCCTTGAGCAGCACCATGCGCGCGGACGGACCCTCCGGACCGACCGTCGACACGACCATGCCGTTCGGCTCGTGCAGGCCGGCCTCGGCCGCCTCGGCGAACCATCCACGGAAGGCGGCGATGGGGTCGTCCCCGAGGAGATCTCGCGTCAGTCCTCGGTCCGCGTACTCGCGGCGCCAGTCGGCGATGTCGCGGCGCGGCGGCGTCATGAACCCGAACCTATCGAATGCGGGCAGGAGCAGGCCCGCGGGCTGGTCACGGCAAGAGCCGCGGCTGGATGGACGGTCCAGCACCCGCGGGCCCGGGTAGCCAACGTGGATTCGCTACGTCGTCCTGAAGGATTCCGGCACCCCCACCGTCTAAGCGGGAGGCAGATCCATGGTCGGCCGGTTAGCGGCTGGCCACCTCACAAGTCCGTTTAGAATGCATCTGTCGGACCACCTCCCTTCATGTGTGCACTCACCGTACGTCGGGTTCGCCTTCCGAGCAAGGGCATATGGCGACGTGAGCTGACCCCCGGGACACGGTGACCACGGCCGGTTGCGTGCGCACCGGAACCGCTCGCGGACGGCCACTAGTGTTGCCCCGTGCAGCGTCGCGCCGGCCGGATCCTGACGGACGTCAGACCGCTCCAGGCGTCTCGCGACTACCGACGACTGTGGGTCGGCAGCACCGTCTCGCAGCTCGGGCAGCAGATGACCGCGGTCACGATCGCCATCCAGGTCTATGGGTTGACGCATTCGACGTTCTCGGTCGGGCTCGTCGGCCTGTTCGCGCTCTTCCCGCTGATCGGTTTCGGCCTGTACGGCGGTGCCTTCGCCGACGCCGTCGACCGGCGAAAGCTCGCCCTCGCCTCCTCGTCCGGTCTCTGGGTGCTGTCCGTCGTACTCGTCATCCAGGCCGCGGCCCACGTCGGCTCGGTTACCGTTCTGTACGTCGTGGTCGCGGCGCAGGCAGCCTGCTTCGCTGTCAACAGCCCGACCCGCAGTGCGATCGTTCCTCGGCTCGTCGACAAGGAGCTGCTGCCCGCGGCCAACGCCCTCAACATGGCGTCGTTCAACCTGGGCTTCACGACGGGGCCGGTTCTCGGCGCGCTGGCGATCAGCGCGGCTGGCTACCAGTTCGCGTACGGGATCGACGCCGTGACGTTCCTGGCAGCGCTCTACTCGCTCTTCCGGCTGCCGCCGATCCCTCCCCAGCCGTTCGAGGGCGAGGCGCCGACGCGGCCCGGGCTGCGGTCGGTGGTGGAGGGCTTTCGCTTCCTGGCCAGGGCACCCAATCTCCGCATGACCTTCATCGTCGACATGTGCGCGATGGTGCTGGCCCAACCGAGGGCGCTGTTCCCGGCTGTCGCCGGGGCGTTCTTCGGAGGTGGGGTGCGGACCGTCGGTCTGCTCCAGGCGTCCCCGGCGATCGGGTCCTTGCTGGCCTTCGCCTTCTCCGGCTGGGTGAGCAAGGTCCGGCGCCAAGGCCGGGCGGTCGTGCTCGCCGTGTTGGTGTACGGCGCTGCCGTGGCCGCCTTCGGCTTCGCTCGCTCGTTGTGGCTCGGGGTGCTCTTCCTGGCGGTGAGCGGCGGCGCTGACATGATCAGCGCGGCGTACCGGTCGACGATCCTGCAGGTCGCCGCACCTGACAACCTGCGGGGTCGGTTGCAAGGCGTCTTCACCGTCGTGGTGGCGGGTGGGCCGCGGTTGGGCGACTTCGTGATGGGCACGACCGCCGCCGTGTTCACGCCTACCCTGGCGCTGGGGGCAGGTGGGATCGGCTGCATGTGCGGGGTCGTGCTAGCCGCCGCCGGTCAGCGGGGCTTCCTCGAGTACGACTCTGCCTATCCGGTCCGGTAGCTGTCAGGTTCCGGAGGCGGGTGCCCAGGGCTTCAGCCAGGAGGTCTCGGGCCAGCCCTCGGACGCCGCGAGGAGCGGGTAGAACGTCGCCCCGTCCACCGTCTCGCGGACGATGTCGGCGTGCCCCGCATGGTGGGCGGTCTCCTCGATGAGGTGCAGCAGCACCCATCGGACGGACCACTCCTTCACATCCTTGGGGTTCCACGGCGCCGGTGGGACCGGTACCGGATAACCGAGGTCGTCGATGCCGGCGATGACGTCTGCCGTCTCTGTCGCCACCTGGTCGTAGAACGCGATCACCGACGCCAGGGTCTCCTCCTCGGTCATGCGGAAGGTGTCGGCGTACCCCTCGGGACCGATGTCGGTCTCGTGGCGTTGGATGTGGCCGACCCAGCTGCGCTCGGTCAGGGCGACGTGCTTGATGAGTCCGCCAACGCTCAGCACGCTGACCGACGGTGTGGCGCGAGCCTGCTCCTCGGTCAGCCCGTAGGCGGTCACCTTGAGCTTGTCGCGCTCGTGGGCCAGGTACTCCAGCAGACCCTCGCGCTCGTTGGCGACCGGGGGCACGGTTGCGGCCATCGGCATCTCCTCATCGGTCTCGGTTGGATTGCTGACATCCTGCCAACCCCATCCCCCCAACGTTGACCCGTCGCAAAATTGCCCTTGACCCGGCGCAAAATTGCCGTTGAGGTCAAAAGCCTGATGTTGAGCCGTCGCAAACTTGGCGTTGAGCCGTCGCAGACTGGCCGCAGCTTGAGAGTCGGTGAGGAGAGGACGGCTCCTGGCTAACTTTCCGACGGCTCAAGGGCAAATTCACCGACGGCTGAAGGGCAACTTTGCGACGGCTCAACCGAGGCGCCCTCAGGGGTTGAACGCTGTGGGGTCGACGGCGATCCAGGTGTGCTCGGCCCGACCGACGAGCCGGCCGTCGTCGTACAGGCTGGTCGCGGTGAAGGTCTTGCGGCCCTCCTCGGCGATGAGCTCGCCGACGACGATGTGCGGGTGGCCGATCTTCGGCAGCGCCAGGCAGCGGGCCGTCATCCGCCCCAGCACCAGCGGCCGGCTGTCGAGGTCCGAGGTCCACCCGCCGGGGCAGTCGAGGGCGGACCACCCGAACTCGGGAGCGGCAACCGTCGGATCGTCAGGAGTGGCCAGCGAGGGATCGGGCACCCAGCCGCATGCCGCTCGCCCCGGCCCGACCAGCCCGGGGGCGAGGCACAGCCCGTCGGCCGGCTCCCGCGCCGGACCGCAGGCGAAGCACTCCGGGAACGGGTGGTCGACCAGTCCCCGGTACGCCGACCTGGCCGCCCAGGCCGACGCGAGGCTGACGGGTGCGACCGGCTCCCGGCTGAAGGCGCCGGGCGACGCGGTGGCGACCAGCAGGTCGCCGTACCACAGCCCGACCCCACCCGCCACATCACCGGCTGACTCCGCCCGCACGCTCATCTCGACATCCAGTGGGGGCGGTCGGCGCAGCGTCACCGTGACAGGCGCCCGGTCAGGCACCTCACCAAGGCACGCCGCCAGCAGGCCGGCCGTGTAGCCGCCGTTGCCGGAACGTGCCGGACCACGGAAGCGGGTCCTGACGGTGACCGAGGTCGGCGGGGCGGTGGGCATGACGCCACGAGGTTATCCAAAGACGGTGCGAGCCGATTCGCCCGGCGGACGCCGTCAGACCGGCCGGACCTCGCCCTCGGGCGACTGGTTCCGCACGGCCTGGTAGCGGGCGAGCGACTCCCGCCGCTCCGCGGCATGGTCGACGATCGGGTGCTGAGGCTGGTGCAGCTCCTCGGTTGGCAGGTGCCGGAGCTCGGGCACGTGCCGTCTGATGTAGTCGCCCGACGGGTCGAACCGGCGGCCCTGCTCGATCGGGTTGAAGATGCGGAAGTACGGCGCGGCGTCGGTCCCACAGCCCGCGGTCCACTGCCACCCGTGCTGGTTGGAGGCGAGATCGCCGTCGACGAGCCAGCGCATGAAGTGGCGTGCACCGTGCTGCCACTCGATGTGCAGGTCCTTCACCAGGAAGCTGGCGACGATCATCCGGACCCGGTTGTGCATCCAGCCCTCCGACCGGAGCTGACGCATTCCAGCGTCGACGATCGGGTAGCCGGTGCGCCCCTCGCGCCAAGCGTCGAATCGCTCGCCGGGCTCGGCGTACGCCATCTGCGCGAGCTCTGGCCGGTAGTACTCCCGTGCGGATTCCGGCCGCCGGGCCAGCACATCGGCATAGAACTCCCGCCAGGCGAGCTCGGTCTCGTACCTGCGCCTGGACTCACCTCGCCTCGCTCTCAGGTCGGCGAGCATCGTCCGCGGATGGATCTCGCCCCACTTCAGGTGAACCGACATCCGTGAGGTGATGTCGAGGTCTGGGCGGTCGCGATCCTCGGCGTAGTGCGAGAGGTGGGTCTCGAGGAAGGCGTGCCACCGTCGTCGGGCTGCCGCCTCACCGGCGTCCGGCAGGTACATGCCCTCGGGGATCTCGGGCTCCGGCAGCTCGTCGCCGGACAGGTCACGCCGCCAGTCGATACCGCGAAGCGTGGGCGCCGGCTCGGCCCAGCCGTGCTCGCGCCAAGCCCGGTAAAACGGCGTGAAGACCTGGTACCCGTGGCCCTGCTGGGTGAGCACCAGGCCAGGGCTGACCGCGTACGGCGACCCGCGGCGCACCAGACGCGCGCCGCTCGTCTTCGCCAGAGCCGCCTCGACGCCGGCGTCTCGCTGGATGCCGTACGGTCCGAAGTCCGCGGCGCAGAAGACCTCGCGCGCCCCGACCTCGACAGCGAGTGAGGGTACGACGTCCACCGGGTCGCCCGAGCGAACGACCAGCCCTTCGATCCGCCCGGCGAGGGAACGCAGGCTGGCGAGTAGGTACGCCCGCCGTGGCGCACCGGCCGGCCCCCACAGCCGCGGGTCGACCACGAACACCGCCAGCACGTCGTCCGCGGCATCCGCGGCGGCGACGAGGGCGGGGTTGTCCCCGAGGCGGAGATCGCGTCGAAACCACATGATCGAGGTGGACATCGACGCCATCATGTCGGACCCGCGCGGTAGCCTCTCCTGGTAGGTGCGGGTGCGGCCTGCCGGAGAGCTGCGGCGACACCCAAGGGCTGGCCGCCCAGGACATGCACAGTTCGCTCAGCGACAGGTGGACGGCGCAGCGTGACAGATCTCATCGACACCACGGAGATGTACCTCAAGACCATCTTCGAGCTCGAGGAAGAGGGCATCGTCCCGCTGCGCGCCCGGATCGCCGAGCGGCTGCACCAGTCAGGGCCGACCGTCAGCCAGACGGTTGCCCGGATGGAACGGGACGGGCTGCTCACCGTCGAGGGCGACCGGCACCTGGAGCTGACCAAGGACGGCAGCGAGCGCGCCATGCGGGTCATGCGCAAGCACCGGCTCGCCGAGCGGCTGTTGGTCGACCTGATCGGGCTCGACTGGGAGCAGGTGCACACCGAGGCCTGCCGATGGGAGCACGTCATGTCCGAGACGGTCGAGAGGCGTCTGGTGCAGATCCTCGACCACCCCACGCAGTCGCCGTACGGCAACCCGATCCCTGGGCTCGAAGAGCTCGGCGAGGCGGGCGGCTACGAGGGCTTCCTGGCCGGGGTCAGGCCGCTCGACCAAGTGGTGGACCCGGACAGCCTGCCGGGCGAGATCAAGCTCAGGCTGGCGCGGATCGGGGAGCCGATCCAGACCGACGAGCAGCTGATGGCCCGCTTCCGTCGGGGTGACGTGCTTCCCGGTCGTGTCGTCACCGTCTCGCAGAACAGTCTCGGAGTGGTGATCCTGGCCGCGGGGGGTGACCCTGTCGAGATCGACCTGGAGACCGCCGCCCACGTCTTCGTGCGGAACGCCTGAGGTGGCGCAGCGCCTCGGCGCCCGCCGGGCCGCGGCCCTCGGCCGCTGGGTAACCGTCGCCACCGTCGCGGCGGTCGCGTTCGCGGTGCCCTCGGCGTGTAGTGGCGGTCCCGACGACACGGCAGGTACGACGGCCTCCCGGCCGCCTGGGACCGCTGGTGAGGCCGCAGCGACGGAGGCGGCCCGGCACCGGACGCAGGCTGCCTTCGGCGACGGTGTGGCGATGTCCGACTGGCTGCCGTTGCGGGGGCTGAGGGTGCGGGCGCTCGACTACCGGAGGGCGGCCGTCACGGGTGCGGCCGCTGGCACCCGCGTCGACGTGATCACCGTGGAGGAGTGCGCAGCGGCGGAGCCGGCGCGGGTGGACCACCGCAGCTGGCGACTGGTGGCCCGGTCCGGCCGGACCCTGGGCGCAGCCGGCGGCAAGATCGTCAACGGCACTCCCACCGAGGACTTCCCCCGGACGCTGTCGGCCGGCCAGTGTGTGGAGACGACGCTCGCCGTCGGCGTACCCCGCGGATCCGTCCCGGTCACCGCGAGGGACGGTCCGGACGACGCCTGGGTCCTGGCGGACTGACCGGGTTGTGAGGAACCCGTTCAGGGATCCCTTCGAGGACCTGCCACGAGAGGTCGCCGTGCTGGCCGCGGTGGGGGTCGCCGTCGCGGTCGGCTTCGGTGTGGTGGCCCCCGCGATCCCTGAGTTCGCGCGGTCGTTCGGCGTCGGAAAGACCGCCGCTGGCGCCGTGATCTCCGCGTTCGCCCTGATGCGGTTCGTTTCGGCTCTCGGGGGCGGCCGTCTCGTCGACGCGTTCGGCGAGCGGCTGATCCTGGCGACCGGCATCGGTATCGTGGCGGTCTCGACCGGGCTCGCGGGCCTTTCTCAGAGCTACGAGCAGCTGTTGGTCCTGCGGGGGATCGGCGGCATCGGGTCCGCCATGTTCACGGTTTCCGCCACTGCCCTGCTCTTCCGAGTGGTGGGACCGAAGAGCCGCGGGCGTGCCAACGGCCTTTTCCAGTCGGGCTTCCTGGTGGGCGGCCTGCTCGGTCCCCTCGTCGGCGGGTTCCTGACCAGCTACTCGTTGCGGTTGCCGTTCTACGTCTACGCGGTCTCACTCGTCGGGGCCGGGGCCATTGCGTCGCTCCAGCTGTCGGCTACCCGTCTGCGCCCGGCCCCGAGATCGGAGTCCGACGCCGCGCCCGTCCTGCCGGCGCCGGTCGAAGGCGCCTCCGTCCCGCCCGTCCTGGCCGACGCCCCCTCCGTCCCGCCGGTGCCGGCCGACGCCGCCACAGTCGACGTGACGGCGGCCGACGAGCCTCCTGCCACGCCGCTGCGTGAGGCGCTGGCTCATCCGTCGTACCGGGCCGCGATCGCCGTCAACTTCGCGATCGGCTGGGCCTTCTTCGGGGTGAGGATCAGCCTGATCCCGCTGTTCGTGACCGAGGCACTGCACGCCAGCGTGATCTGGATCGGGATCGGCTTCCTCTGTACGTCGGTGGCTGAGGTCTGCCTCCTCCTCGTCGCCGGCCGGTTCGTCGACAGGGTCGGACGGCGCCCGGCGCTGGTCACCGGCTGCCTGGTCGTGGGCCTGGCGCTGACCAGCCTCGCGTTCGACACCCGGCTGCCGGCGTTCCTGGTGACCATGACCGCCCTCGGGGCAGGCGGTGCGTTCGTGAGCACCGCGCCCGGTGCAATCGTCGGCGACCTGATGCGCGGACGAGGCGGGAAGGTGGTGGCGGTCTTCCAGATGTCCGCCGACGGGGGAACCATCACCGGTCCGCTCGCCGCCGGCTGGCTCGCGGACCAGATCTCGTTCCGGGCGGCGTTCGTCGCATGCGCGCTCGTCGTGTTCGCCGCGATGGTGCTCGCCGTTCGGATGCCGGAGACCCTCGCTGGGGCACCGGCCCGCCACCGGCTGCTGCCGGCCCGGGCACGTCGACGTACCCCGACGTGAGGCCGGGATTGCCTACCGCCGCCCCGGGATCGCCTACCGCCTACCCGGGCTCGCGACCGGGGGGTTTGCCTGGCAAGCCAGGCGGATACACAGTTTGCCAGGCAGGCCTGGGTGGCAAACGATGTGCCTGGGTGGCATGCCAGGCAAACGCCGCCTGCGGGAGCGGCCGCGGAGCGGTGGTTCAGAGGTCGTTGATGTGGATGTAGACGTACGTCGACGTCGGCACCGTGCGGGTGCCGTACTCGCCGGGTGCGGAGAAGTTGTAGTCCTCGATGGTCACTGTCCCGTCACCGACCTCGGCCACCCACGCCACGTGACCCTGGGAGTCCGACTCGGCGATGGCACCGCGCGCTGGGACGGAGTTGACCGGGTAGCCGAGGGCCCGGGCGTTGTCGTCCCAGTTGCCGGCGTTGCCGAAATGGCCACCGCCCATGAAGTTGTTGAAGTCGACGTGGTTGGCGCTGTTCATGCGCCACGCGACGAAGCTCGTGCACTCGCGGTTGTAGAACCGCCATGGGTCGATGAGGGAGTCCCTTGGCGCCTTGTGCAGGTTGGCGGGGTAGTCGTCGCCGAGCAATCCACCGAGTCCGTTCGACGTCCAGTAGGCGACGCCGTGCTGGGACACGACGACGTTTCCGTCGTCCTGGAGTACGGCGACCGCACCCGGATAACCGGAGGTGCGGGAGGACCACAGGGGCTTTCGAGCGGGGCCGCGGAGGACCAGGTTGCCGTCGTCTTGCATGGTGAGGAACGAGCCGGCGACTCGGGTGTCGGTCTGCCAGGCGATCGTGTGGTTCCACACCCGGTAGAGGACGAGATCGCCATCGGTCTGCATCCAGAGCTTGTAGCGCTGGCTCGGTGACCGCAACCACTGGCCGGGTTGAAGGGCCTCTGTCGAGCCGAGCGTGTCGCTCGTCGTGTCGCTGGACCAGAGGTTCGCCCCGGCGGCGTTGAGGATCACCAGGTTGGAGTTCTCCTGGATGCTCAGCGAGTAGGTGCCGAGGGTCTGTCCTCCGGTGCCGGTGGTCTTCAACACGCTTCCATCGCGCGCGTGCACGACGAGGTTGCCATCGCCTTGGAGGACGGCCCACGCCCCACGATGGCCCGCGGTGCCCATCGACCAGATCACCCGCCCAGTCCGTGCGACGCAGATGGTGAGATCCCCGCTGCGCTGCATCGTCATCGCGTAGGAGCCCGCGGCTGAGACCAGGCTGTTCCCGTTGCGCATGATGCGCTTGGAAAGGATGGTGTCCCCAGTGACGAACACCCGTTTCACCAGGCTGGTCCCCACGTGGACGTGGTGCTGGCCGGGCATCACGACGTGGTAGGCGAAGCCCCCGACATATGAACCGTGCTGGGTGAAGCTGTACGCGGAGTGAGCGTCGAGCTGGGTTGTGGAGACCGTCTTCCATTGCCCGCCCATATCGCGCTGCAGGGTCACCGTGGCACCAATCGCGGCAGGTGAGACGGCGCCCGAGAGGACGAACGGCGCGGCGACCAGCGGGCTGTGCGCCGGTCCCTCAATCGTCACCGAGTAGCGGCCGGCCGCGACGGCCGGTGCCGGGAGTACGCCGATCGTGAGGGCGCAGAGCGCCGAGGTGAGCACCAGGGCGCGGACGCGCCTCGTCGCATGGGGAAGTGACGGGCGAATCCGCACGAGCATGGTGGGGGAACCTTCGGCCTAGGGGGGTGATGCGACCTTAACGCCTTTTCGTCGGTTTTGAGAAATCTCATCCATTTTGAGCGTTCATGACCGTTCAGCTGATCCGGTCGGCGCCGACGGTCGTACGCGCGGTCCGCTGCCCGCGGCCCGTTCCCACTCGTGGCGCTTGGGTGGTGCGCCACTCAGATGGACCTTAAGCCACCCGAATCTGGATGGCACTCGTGGTGCTTGGGTGGTGCACCACTCAGATGGACCTTAAGCCACCCGAATCTGGGTGGCGTGAGGGGCTGCTTGGGTGGTGCACCGCCCCTTCATGGCCTCCGCCCAGCCGGTGCGGAGATGGCTGCTAGAACATGTACGGCGTTGCCGGCAGCACGGTCGAACGCCACGCGGTCGAGCAGGCGGCCAAGGCACCCGGAGTCCGCTCCTCGACGAGCCCCGCGGTGCCGAGGCTCGCCAGCGTCGTACCGCCCAGGTAGGCCGAGCCCAGCTCGCGAACGTCGAGCGCCAGGTCGGCTGCCGCCGTTGTCTGCTCGCAGACGGCTCCCTCGGGTCCGGCCGTCAGCCGCCACCGGGCCGCGTTCCAGGGGCAGAGGTCGTCGGAGACATCGAGGACGACGTCGATGTCCCGGGTGTAGCCGCGGGCGGTGAGTGCCGCCGCCACGTCCACGAGCCTGGTCCACAGGGCCAGGCCGAAGTGCTGCTGGGCCGCCGACTCGGCCGCCCATACCGTGAGCGGGTGGTCGAGAGCCAGCGGGGGAGTCGTCACCTCCTCCATCAGGTCGAATGCGATCAACCTGCTCCACAGGGCATGTCCGCTCTGCGGGTCCAGCGCATGGGCATCGACGACCCGAACTTTGCCCTCGGGCGTCTGCTCGCCCCAGGAGGGAGAACGCCGCAGAAGTGCGTAGCCGGTCGGCGTACCGTCCTTGTGCACGGTGACGATCTTGAGCGCCTCGGCACCGCTCGGACGTCGCGAAAGCGGGTCCTCGAGCGCATGCTGCCAGTGGGCGGCGGGCCGGACCGTGTTCCCGGGACGGAGCAGGCACGCCGCATCGTAGACCTGCTCGACGATCTTCCTGTGCCGTTCCCGGTCGAGCGCCTCGAACCGGGTCGTGACCGGACCGGGCTCGCGAAGCGGGCGAAGCGTCGTTCCTCGGCGGAGGGCAAGCCGCCGGCTCTCCGTCGACAGTCCGTAGCCGAAGCGTCCGTAGATGCGCGACTCCGAGGCGAACAGGCACGAGACCCGCTCACCCCTCCCGGACTCGTGGATGTCATGGAGGTGGTGGCGGATCATCGCGGAGAGCAGCCCCCGGCGCCGGTGGTCGGGGTGTACGGCGACCCAGGACAGGCCCGCCATCGGGACGAGCGTGGCCATCTGAGGAGGACGAGCCGGGACACTCAGCCCGAAGGAGAAAACGACGTAGATCGCCGCCAGCTCCCCGTTGCGGCGGGCTCCCCAGGCCCGGTCCCACTCGATCACTGCCGTATCCGACTCCGGGTCCATGTCGCGGGCGTCGAACCCGAAGGCCGCCTGGTCGATCTCGAGAAGCATCTCCCGGTCCGCAGATGTGAGAGAGTCGATGGTGATCTCTTCGGGCATGGCGAAACCTTCGCACCAAGAACGGGTGGTCCGCCACCCAGTTCTGGTGAGCGCCGGACGGTCCGTCAGGTGGCCAATCCTCGCCGTACCTGAGAGCGCCCTGAGGCGGGGGCGGAAACTCACGGGCATTACTAGGGGGGAGCACAGCAAATTCATGGGGAGGCCGGGTTGTCTGGAGCCAGGACGATCTAACTGGGCAGACCAGCACCGACACAGGAGCGATAGACGATGAATGACTTCGGGGACAGCGAGCAGGCTGAACCGACCCGCCCCATCGAAGGGATCGAGGGGCGGTGGCAGCCAGCGCCGGCCGCACCGACTCCGGCCGCACCGACTCCGGCCGCACCAGCGCCGGGCGCACCGATTCCGGTCGCACCGACTCCGGTCGAGTGGGCGAGCGCCACGACCTGGCAGTGGAACGGTGGCGCCGGCCCGGCGCCGATGGGCTCGTGGCCGGGTGCGCAGCAGCGCGTCGGGGCCCCGCCGCCGCGCCCGCCGGTCTCCCGAAAGGTCAAGGTGCTCGGCACCGCCGCCGCACTCCTGCTGGTCGGTGGCGCCGCCGCCGGGGGTGCCGCCTACGGGTTCACTCATTCCAGCTACAGCTCCTCCGCGGCCGGAATCGCTGGTGGTATCGGCTCGGCGCCGAGCCAAATGCCCTCGCAGGGTCACGCCCCCTTGCAGGGTCAGGTTCCGGGTGGTCCGTCGACCGGCGGCAACGGCCACCAGCGCGGCAACGGAAATGCTTCGAGGTTCTCGACGCCCGGGCACGCGTCGGCAGCACAGTCGGTGGGTGTCGTGGACATCAAGACCAAACTGAAGTACGAGAGCGCGAAGGCGGCCGGGACCGGCATGATCCTCACGTCGAACGGAGAGGTCCTCACGAACAACCATGTCGTCGAGGGCGCGACGAAGATCAAGGTGGAGGTCGTCTCGACAGGCCAGAAGTACGCAGCAACCGTGGTCGGCACCGACAAGGTGGGTGATGTTGCCGTCCTCCAGCTCACGGGCGCCTCGGGGCTCAGTAGCGTCTCCACGGACACGGCTCCGGCGTCGGTCGGTGACCCGGTCACGGCAGTCGGGAACGCCATGGGCGTCGGCGGCGTGCCGAGCGCAGCCAAGGGCACCATCACGGGTCTCAACCGTTCGATCACGACCCAGAGCGAGGGGGGTGTCGTCGGTGAGCGACTGACGGGGCTCATCGAGGTGAACGCCCAGGTCATCGCGGGCGACTCCGGCGGTCCGCTGTACAACTCTGACGGCAAGGTCGTCGGCATGGACACCGCCGCCTCGTCGTCGCCCGCGCAGTCGACGGGCTTCGCGATCCCGATCAGCCGGGCGTTGATGCTGGCCACGGAGATCGAGAACGGCGACACGGCGAGCGGCAACATCACGCTCGGAACTCCGGCCTTCCTGGGTGTCCAGTTCCAGCCCGGCATCACCTCCGGTCAGGGGCATGGAGCCGTCATCTCGGGTGTCCTGGGGCATACCCCAGCGGCGAGCGCGGGCCTCATCGCGGGCGACACGATCACCAGTGTCGACGGTACGGCGATCACCTCGGGTGACCAGCTGAGGACGGTGCTTTCCAACTTCAAGCCGGGAGCATCCGTGGCGCTGGGCTGGACCGACACCCAGGGCGGGTCCCACACCACCAGCGTGACGTTGATCTCGGGTCCAGCCGAGTAGGCGCGACGCGACCGGCCGCCTCACCGCACTCTGGGTCAGCCGCTTCCTGGCAGACACTGTGCCAGCCATCGAGAGATGGCTGGCACAGCTGCGTTTCGGCATGGTGACGTGGCGCCTGAGGGTTACGCAGGCGGATCTGCGGGTATTGGGCAAGTCATGGATAACCAGTTCGCGTTGGACGTCACGAAGATCCGCGACGATGCCCGCCAGCACATGCGCCAGGGCGCCGTGACGGAGGGCAACACGGTTGACACAGAACGGTTGATCGAGGTCCTCAACGAGGTGGTTGCCACCGAGATCGTCTGCTACCTGCGCTACTCGCAGCACGCCATCGCCGCGACCGGCCTCGACCGTTCGCAGGTTGCGGAGGAGTTCACCGAGCATGCGGGAGATGAGCTACAGCACGGGCTCCGTGCCGCAGAGCGCGTGAGCCAGTTGGGAGGATCCCCGGACTTCGACCCGGGAACGCTCGCGCAACGCAGTCATACCGAGTACGTCGTGACCTCCGAGAACGACCTGAACCGGATGCTCGAGGAGAACCTGGTGGCCGAGCGCATCGTGATCACGAGCTACCAGGAGATCATCCGCTGGATCGGCGACGGCGACCCGACGACGAGGCGGATGTTGGAGGACATCCTCGCGGAGGAGGAGGAGCACGCAGACGACCTCAAGGACCTGCTCGGCAGCTGATCACTCGTCGAGCCCTTTACTCGCGCCTCGGTGCCACGATGCATCGGTGACGGCTCATTGAGGCGGGTGGTGGAGCAGGTCGTGGAGCATGACGTGGGTGATCTTCCCCGTCAGGCGGGCAGCCTGCCAACGATGCATCCCCAACAGGGATCCGACAGTCGTCTTCCCCGTCTCCTTCCAGCCGTCTCGCGGCCGATAGCCCGCTTCGGCGGCCGAGTGGGCCGAGTCCCTGTCGGCCTCGTCCAGCCCCGCCCGGCACAGCGCATCGCTCTTCAGCCACTCCAGCGCGCTTGAGTAGCCGAGGTCGAAGTCGTTCAGCCGCATGGTGGCGTCCAGGAAACCCCCGAAGTGGAAAAGCACCTCCCCGGAGAGCATGTCCTCCACCGAAGGCTCCTCCTCTCCCGGCGCGATGAGCTGGAGGGGGCTGATCACGTCCACCGCGACCCGGCGCTTGCCACCCACACCCGTGGCCAGACCGATGGTTCGCGACAGCAGGCCGCCGAGAGTGTCCGCATCGGCGCTCGCCGGGCTCTGCGGGACCTGGGCACCGGGGTCTCCCTTCTGCCGGCGCAGCGCGCCCTTGTCGGTCTGGATGGACCCGGCGACGGCGGAAAGCGCCACCTGGAGACGGCTCTGCTCTTCCGGTGGCAAAGTCGCGAGAGCCTCGCCGAGGGACTCGCACACCTGGTTGACCCAGGCGATCTGACTGTTCGTCTTCTCGACCCGCTTTAGGTCGTCGTACAGGCTCTGGGTTCGCTGCATGGCCATCGCCCGGACGGCCGTCTGGACGAATGTCGGGGGGTTGTCCGGTGCTGCCCAGGCGGCGCCGCGCACCGCGCCGGTGGGATGCGGGTGGATCAGCAGGTGCATCCGCCGCGCTCCGGCCGGTTGCCCAGCGTCGATCTGGTTGCTGAGATCGAGCGCCCGACCGAGTGGCTCGTTGTCGAGCGTGCCGCCGTCGGTGAACCACATCGAGGGTTCGCTGGCGGGTCGAAGGTTGTCCACCCCCTGAGCCAGGTAGGTAGCCCGGTTCGCGGTGCGGTCCAGCAGGTACGGCGGGAAGCCCATCGCGTTGGCTGCCGAGGCCAGGACCGCGTCCAGGGGCGCACTGCCCGCGGGCGTGACCAGGCTGGCGAGGTCGGCGTTCTGGCCAAGGGTGTGCTGGTAGTAGTCGATGAAGGTCGAGGCCGTGATCGGCTCGGTGCCGAGGCGGGGCAACCGGTACTCCAGGCCTCGCAAGCAGGCCAGTGTGTAGCTGAGCTCGACGGGGGAGGCTTGCCGTGGCCGGACACCGCCACCGTCGGCAGGCGGGTCGATCAGCGCCCTGGCCATGTCCCTGAGGGCGTCGATCGACAGCGGCGCGTCGCTGTCGTGCGAGAGCATCGCGCCGATGGAGTCACCCTCGACCCAGGCACCCTTCATCACCTGAACCGGGTCGTGCCCCTCCAGCAGGGTCCGGGCTGCCAGCAGTGCGGTAACGGAGCCGGCAGAGGCTCCCGACATCACATCGATCTCCAGCGCCGGCTCCGGCCGGCTTGCCAGGGGACCCGCTGCGCACAGTAACGCTGCCAGCGCGCCGCCCTCGTACGATCCCAGCGAGACCGCTCCCGAAATCGTCAATGCCACCCGTAACGCCATCTCGTATCCTCAGTCCACTCGCAGCGATCCCTTGCCTCTGCAGTCTGGCAGCGCGCTTGCCATCGCCTCAAGGTCCGCGGGTGCGCCGCAGCCGCGGTCGCTAGCCTGTCGACGGGACCGAGACCGGGTGGGAGGTGGTGTGATGGCCGAGGCGGGACGGCCTGGTCCAGCCCTGTCGCGTCGGACACTGCTTGCCTTCGCCGTCGCCCTGCCGCTGTCGGCAGGGTGCTCGGAGTCCGACCGGCTGCCGTTCCCTGGTCCTGGGGTGGTCGGCGACGCCGGCCGCCTCTCGTCGAAGCACCTGCCAGGTCGTCGGCCGCGGTGGGTGATGATGCGTCCGGCGGGCGTGCGCAGCCCCCCGGTGGTCGTGTCGCTTCACGGTAAAGGTGGGAACGCCACGACGACCTTCACCGAGGTCCAGCTCCAGCGGTACATCGTCTCCACCGGACTCGCTGTCGCAGCGATCGACGGCGGCAACTACTACTGGCACGCGCGGCGCAGCGAGAGCACCGGTACCAACGGCATCAGTCCGAATACCCCGCCGTGCGACGCCGGCGCGATGGTGATAGAGGACTTCGTCCCGCTCCTGGCAGGGCTCGGCCTCGACACCACCCGGATCGGCCTGACCGGCTGGTCGATGGGTGGGTACGGCGCCTTGCTGCTTGCGGCGACCATGGGCCCGGCCAGGGTGGCTGCGGTGGCTCCGATGAGTGCCGCCTTGTGGACCGCACCCGGCCTCACGGCGCCGGGCGCATTCGACGACGCAGCGGACTGGCGGCGCCACAACGTCTTCGCTGAGCGCCGCAGCCTGGCCCATATCCCGATCAGGCTGGCTTGCGGAACGAGTGACCCGTTCTACCAGGCGGACATGGCGTTCGTCGATGGGTTCCCGGCGGTGCCGCCGTACCGGGTGACAAAGGTGTTCGATCCCGGAAGCCATGACTACGTTTTCTGGGCGGACCATGCGCAGGGTCAGATGACGTTCCTCGCCCGGTACCTCAACCAGCGCTGAGCCGGTCCGACGGGCCCGCTGGGTCCTCTCATACCAGCTCGATGGCATCCGCTATCGACTCCAGAACGCGGCTCGGGCGGAACGGGAAGCGCTCGATGTCGGAGGACGTGGTCGAGCCGCTGAGCACGAGGATGGTCTCGAGCCCGGCCTCGATTCCTGCGACCACGTCGGTGTCCATCCGGTCACCGACCATGACGGTCCGTTCCGAGTGAGCGTCGATCCGGTTCATCGCGCTGCGCAGCATCATCGGGTTGGGCTTCCCCACGAAGTAAGGCTCGGAGCCGGTGGCGCGGGTGATCAGCGCAGCGACGGACCCGGTCGCCGGCAGTGGCCCGTCGGGGGAGGGGCCGGTGACGTCCGGGTTGGTGGCGATGAAGCGAGCGCCCTTGCTGATGAGCCGGATCGCTCTGGTGATGGACTCGAACGAGTACGTCCGGGTCTCTCCGAGGACGACGTAGTCAGGGTCGGTGTTGGTGAGCACGTAGCCGATCTCGTGCAGCGCCGTCGTCAGACCCGCCTCGCCGATGACGTAGGCAGACCCACCGGGTAGCTGGCTGGACAGGAAGTCGGCGGTCGCCAGCGCCGAGGTCCAGATGGCCTCCTCCGGCACCGGCAGTCCTGCCCGCGACAGCCGGGCGGCCAGGTCACGCGGCGTGTAGATCGAGTTGTTGGTGAGGACCAAGAACCGTCGGTCCCGCTCCACCAGCCGCTGCAGAAACTCGGCGGCGCCCGGGAGGGCGATCGCCTCGCGAACCAACACACCGTCCATGTCGGTGAGCCAGCACTCGGCGGGGCGGTGCGTCGTCACCGTCGTCCTCCTCGCATCGACTTCACCCGCTGGGACCGAACCGCTCGACGCGGATCCGCCCACCGTCCACCCCGAGGTCGACGAGAAGCATACTGGCAGCCTCGGCGAAGGCGGCCGAGCCGCACACGTAGTAGGTCGCCTCCGCGGCAAGAAGACGCTCGAGCTCGAGTGCGGAGAGCCGCCCGGCTCGGCGCCCGCCTTCGGCGTCCTCCCGACTCAGGGCGACCAGTGCTCCCGCTGCGACGAGCTCCTCGGCGTACGGAAGCTCCACCAGCGTCCGGGACGCGACCGCCAGGTGCAGCAGCTCCGCGCGGCCGAGATGAACGGCCTGACGCAGCATCGCGACCAGCGGTACCACCCCGGATCCGCCGCCGACGCCGACCGCGACCGAGTCGACGTCCCAGACGAACCACCCTCCGATCGGCCCGCGAACGTCGAGCTCGTCACCCGGCTCGACGACATCGGCGAGGTATGTCGAAACCTCGCCATCTTCCAAGCGCTCGACGTACAGCTCGACCAAGGGGTCCAACGGGGCCGACGCAACGGAGTACGAGCGCTGCGCCCGGTAGCCGTCCTCGGCCGTGAGCCTGACGACGTAGTGCTGTCCCACCCAGTGGTCGACGCGGTCGGGAACGTCGAGCCGCAGGACGACGCCGCGCGGCGTCGGGTGCGTGACGCTGCGGACCGTCGAACGTCGCCAGCCGCCGATCGGTGCGCGCTGCTCAGTCACCTTGGTAGCGCTGCTCTCGCCATGGGTCACCGAGGTCGTGATACCCGTTGCGCTCCCAGAAGCCCTGCTCGTCGTGGTCGAGGAGCGTTAGCCGGGTGACCCATTTGGCGCTCTTCCAGAAGTAGAGATGCGGGACAAGCAGGCGTACCGGCCCGCCGTGGTCACGAGGGAGCGGCTTGTCCTCATGCGTCCAGACGACCCAGGCCTGGCCGCCCTGGACATGCTCCAGTGGCAGGTTGGTCGTGTATCCGGTGGTCGATGTCGCGAGGACGTGGGTGGCTCGTGGCAGCAGTTTCGCACTCTCCAGCAGGACGTCCACGCTCACGCCGGCGAAGCTCGTCTCCAACTTGGACCAGGTCGTGACGCAGTGGATGTCGCCGCGGTACTCAGACTGCGGCAGCCGATGCATGTCCTCCCACGTCCAGGTGTGCTCGCTCTCGACCAGTCCGTCAAGCGTCATCGTCCAGTGCTGGGGATCCAGGCGCGGAGTGACCTCGGCCGTGAGGACCGGGAAACCGCCGCCCACGTCGTACTGACCTGGGGGAAGCCGCGCGCCGTGATCGGGCCGGCGCCGGCCGAGGAAGCCGCGGGAGGGTCCGGCCATGGTCGAAGTGTATCTACGCTGCCGTCAGCAGCCCGTCGCTCGTGCGGACGACGTACCCGTCCGCGATGGCTTGGGCCCCCGGGTGTTCAGGCAGGTGATGGGGCAGGTTCGTTGCGCCCGCCCGTGCTCGGGCTGTCCTCCGCCGTGAGGGGGGTGGCGATGCTCTCCAACGACTTCTGCTCGGCGTGCACGCCGAGGAAGATCGCGACGATGCCGCCGGCGACCATCAGGACAGCCCCCACGTAGTAGCCGGGCGCGATGTCGCTGATGGTCTTGGCGGCGTCGATCAGGTGCCCGAAGTACAGGGGACCACTGATTCCCCCGGCGGCGGTGCCGATGGCGTAGAAGAACGCGATACACAAGGCTCTGGTCTCCATCGGGAAGACCTCACTGGCCGTCAGGTACGCCGCACTCGCTCCCGCCGAGGCGAAGAAGAAGATGATGCACCCCATGACCGTGAGGCTGACGGCACCGAACGAGCCCAGGAACAGGCCGGTCACGCCGAGCAGGACACCGGACAGTATGTAGGTGCCGGCGATCATCTTGACCCGTCCCACCGTGTCGAACAAGCTGCCGAGCAGCAGCGCACCGAGGAAGTTGCTGACGGCGAACACGGCGATGTAGTAGCCGGCCTGGGTGACGCCGAGGAACGTCGTCAGCGAGGTGCCGTAGGTGAAGAAGAACGCGTTGTAGAGGAACGCCTGTCCGATGAAGAGCGAGAAGCACAGGATCGTACGCCTCGGGTACAGCGTGAAGACCGTCTTGGCGATCAGCGGAAGACTGATCGTCTTGCGCTGACGAATCGTCAGGGAGTCAGAGACGCCCGGGAGCTCCTCGCCGCTCTCGCTGGTCACCCGCTCTTCGATGTCGCGGACGATGGTCTCGGCTTCGTCCTCACGGCCATGGATGAACAGCCAACGCGGGCTCTCGGGGACGTTACGCCGTACCAGCAGCACGCCGATTGCCAAGATGGTGCCCAACCCGAAAGCGAGCCGCCAGCCGTACTTCTGATCGATCACGGTCGGGTCGAGAAGTGGGATCGTGATCAGTGCGCCTGCCGTCGCGCCGACCCAGAACGAGCCGTTGATCGCGATATCGATGCGACCTCGGTACCGGGCCGGGATCAGCTCGTCGATGGCGGAGTTGATCGCGGAATACTCGCCTCCGATCCCCATGCCGGTGATGAACCGAGCAATGAAGTACCAAGCCGGGTTGGGTGAGAAGGCCGTCAGCACGGTCGCGACCGTATAGACCCCCAGCGTGATCATGAACAGCTTCTTCCGGCCGAAACGGTCGGTGAGCTGTCCGAAGAGCAGGGCACCCAGACAGGCCCCTGCGACGTACGTCGATCCTGCCGCACCGATGTCGTAGCCACTCAGACCGAGGCCGTCGGTCGGCGACTGCAGCGCCGTTGACATGGAGCCGACAATGGTCACCTCGAGGCCGTCGAGGATCCACACCGTGCCCAGACCCACCACGATCATCCAATGCCAACGCACCCAAGGGAGCCGATCCATGCGCGCTGGGATGTCGGTCGTGATTCTCCCGGTTTCGACTCCGTCTGGCATGGTCGCCTCCTCACGGACATGGACACATTGGGTCTCTCAGCGCCCGTGGCCTGCCTTTACCCACCTCAGGCCCTCTCATGCATATGAGAACCTGGTAACTCTGCGGGGTGAGCCCTAGACGGCTGGTTTCCACCTCAAAGGGCCCCCACGTCCCGGTGTACAGCACTGTGAGGTCACCTGAGTAGGCCGTCGCCCGCGATCTCAGGAACCGTGCCGCGCGTCTTCGATCTTCTCGGCCACGATGTCGGCAGCGATGTCGCGGAGCTTGACGTTGTTCGTCTGGGACACTCGTACGAGCATCTGGAGCGCCTGCTCGTCCGTGATGCGGTAGCGCTCCATGGTGATGCCGATGGCCTTCCCAACCGTGTCGCGGGAGGTGAGGGCGGCGATGAGCGTTTGACGGCCCTGGGCTTGCGCCATCGCGACCCGTGCATGGGCGGCGAACAAGGCCGCCGCCTCCTGAGCCTCGTCGAAGGCGCCAGGTCTGACGGCGTACAGGTTCAATCCGGACCGTGCCCCGTCACCGTCGAGAAGCCGCAGAGCCAGCTGGGACCCAAGTCCGAGCGCGGCGGCCTTGGGACCGTAGTTCGGCCATCGCTCATCCTCTGCGAGGTCCCTGGAGTAGGTGAGCACGTCACCCGTGACGACGTCGTAACAGGGTCCCTCCTTGAGCTCATGTTGGACCTCGTCGGCATCGATGACGACCAGGTCTGTCGGTGCCACCGTCTGCAGCCGTCCGTCCGGGTGGCGGATCGAGATGCTGGCCTGGTCGACACCGGGGACGACCTCACGCGCGGCCGCGGTGATGCGGTCGAGGGTCTCCGGCAGGTCCACCGGCTCTCCCAGAGCACACGCCGCAGAGTTGATCAGGTCTACAAGTCGCGACTGAGTCACTGTTTGCCCAACTTTCAAAGGGGTTCCCGTTGGAAGCCCCCAGCACCACTCCGGGCCGGGGGCTTCCTCGGATGGGGAACGCGCTTACCTGGCTGTGGCACGGACGTCGAAGGGTGACGCCGTGCGCGCGAACGATGCGTGCTCCCTGGAGCCTTCACCTCTCTTCGGCGACCGATTAGGGGACGGGTTCTCGGTCACGACGCGATCTGCTGAGCCGAGTCGCTGTTCGTGACCGTGACCTTCCGCGGCTTTGCCGACTCATGCACGGGGATGCGAAGGGACAGCACACCGCTGTTGTAGTCGGCCTGGATGTTGTCCGTGTCGAGGGTCTCGCCGAGGAACACCTGGCGGGTGAAGACCCCTGACGGGCATTCGTCCGCGATCAGCTCGACGACCTCGTCGGGCTCGGGGGCTTCCCGCTCCGCGCGCACGGTGAGCACGTTGCGCTCAACGGTGAGGTCGATCGAGTCCGGCCGGATGCCGGGGAGGTCGAAGTTGAGGAGGAAGGTGTCGCCCTTGCGGTAAGCGTTCATCGGCATCGCAGCGGGGCGGCTGACCGTGCCGAACATCTGCTGTGTCAGGCGGTCGAGGTCACGGAACGGATCGGTACGCATCAACATGGGTGGTCTCCTTCCTAACCGGAGGTCAGCCCGGAGCCTGCTGCACCGGGCTCACTCATCTATATACACTATCGGAAGAGAAGTTGACAAGTAGAAGGTCATATCTTCTGCTAAGATCTTGATGAGGAAGGGGGAAAGTCCGTGTGCGCAGCATGCTCCGGAGCCATCACGGCGTGGTAGCGCCCAGTGCCGAGGACCGCGAGCGCGGACTGTTCGCGATCTCGGTCGCGGCCGAGCTCACCGGCCTGCATCCGCAGACCCTGCGGATCTACGAGCGGGAAGGCCTCATCCATCCGGCGCGCAGCGAAGGAGGCACCCGGCGATACAGCCGGGAGGACATCGACCGGCTCAACGAGATTGCGGAGCTGATGGCGAGCGGCCTCAACCTGATGGGCGTGCGCCAGGTACTCGAGCTTCAGCACGAGAACCGCCGGCTCCGCCAGCAGATCGACACGGATCGATCCGACCGCGCAGAGTAGACCGGCCACGATCTCGCCGGGCACCCACCGCACGATGCGCCCCGAATAGATCTTGCCGCCGCATCGCCGCAACGGTACGTTGCGTGCAAATGCCCGCAAGGTTCTCGCGGGAGGTGCGCGGCGGTGCCTGGGAACCGCGGGGCGCCTCGCGGGAAATCCTAAACGTCCGTGATAACCGATTTCAGTCGTTACGGTGGTTTCGGCTATCCTGTGGCTAGCGCGGCGAGTGCCCTGTCGGCCACCCCTCCCTCGGCTGGAGCAAGCTCCCGCGTCAGGTCGTGGAGGGACGACGCGGCCGGAGTCCCCCGTCATCCCACCCGGTGGTGGGGGGCTCTTCTCGCGGTCTGCTGATGGCTGCCGCTGCTAACGGCGTACGCAAGCGTTGCTCCCGCTCTACGGCTGCTGTACGTGGACGACGGTCATCGACTCGGTGAGCGTTACGGAGTAACGCCGGTTGCCGCCGGACCCGAGCGTGAAGCTGCCGCAGTCTGCCGAGAACTGCTGCGGGATGACGAGCGTGGTTGCCGTCTGGGTCTCCCTGAGCAGATAGACGGTCCAGGTGTTGCCACCGTCGCTGGTCACAACCGCCCCCGTGTCGGACTCGACATTCTTAGCCAACGAGGCGAGCCTTCCATGGAACGCCTGAGTGCCGTCGGGGCTCTTCATCAACGCCTGGATCTCCGAATAGGCTGGTTTCGGGGCAGTGGCGGTCATCAGCCCGAACAGTCCTTCTCGACCTGGTACGTACTGGGACTCGTCAGCGAACCCGTACAGCATGGTCCCCACGATTCCGCTGAGGTGGTTGCGCAGCAGCGCCTCGACGGAGAAGCGCCCAGCGGTTCCGGGATCGGTATCGGCACCGGTCCAGCCGGTCTCGCTGTGCCACAAGGACAGCCCCCCGTATGCCTGGCCGGCTCGTTGCGCCTCTGCGGCGTTGCCGGAGGGTCCGGCGTTGCCGGGGTAGAAGTGGAAGTCACCGGCATCGCACCACCGCCCGACCCCGGCCGCCGCCAAGGCCCGGTAGTCAGCGTCGATATCGCGGACATTGTGCATGAGTGCGGGTCCGACGATGGCGGTGTGGTCGAAGACCGCGTACTTGTTCACCTCGGTGTAGATCGCCTGCTGCACCGCCACCACCGCGGCCGGCCACGTGCTTCCGCCGCCGGAGTTCGGCTCGTTTGGCCCACACACGGCGATCAACGCGCTCGCGAACGGTGAAGCGGCGAGCGCAGCCACATCGGACTGCACTTGCGCGGTTGTGTAGGTCTTGTCACCGATGAACACGTAGAGCCCGATCCCAGCGTTCGTGAGCGTGACAAAGGCCGCCTGCTGCGCAGGGTTTTTCGGCCACCAGCGCTCACGGATGTAGCCGACCTTGAGGTCGACGAGTGCCTGCACGATGTGGGCGTTCGGAGAGCTTCCCACCGAGTAGACCGAGGGATTGAAACAGAAGTGGGTGTTCGCTCCAGATCCGTCTCGCAGGTCGCTGCGGGCGGTTACGGTCAGCGTCGTCGTCATGTCTCTCCCCGGTCACGGGCGACAAGAGAGAAGTCCGCTAAAGTGTTGAAGTGGTAAGAATCATGATATACCCATCTCTGTCCGACTCATGCACCTAGTGAGGGGAGGCCGCAGCCGCGCTCCGTCCTCGGACACGAGCCAGGCCCCGCCTCTCGAGGCGCTCTCGTCGGCTCAGGATGACTTGGTGGCGCTCCAGTTGCCTCCGGATGCGCCGCCGACCTGGTAGGCGCCGGACATCGAGTTGCCGGACACGGTGCCGGAGTAGGTGATGGCGGCAGAGCCGACGGTGCCAAACGTGATCTTCGTGCCCTTTACCGTGCCGTTCAGTCTCTCTGTGCCCCCGGCGGACGATAGCGTGATCCTGCCACGGAGGCTCGACCCGCTCTGCTGCCAGCTGAGGTTGAATGTGCCTGAGTAGGCGCCGCTGTACCGCCCTGTCCATCTGCCCGACAGATCCATGCCTGCGGCCGTTGTGGAGGGCGCGGTTGTGGGCGTTCTCTTGACAGGCGGTGCTGAAGGGCTGGAGTTCGAGGCGGTCGATGTGCGGCCGGACGCTGGTGGCGAAGTGGTCGCTTTGCTCGTGCTGCCGCTGCTGCATCCGGCGGCCAGAGCCGCCAGGGTTGCGACGCAGGCAACTATCGCCCAGCTGCGGTGAGGTGTGTTCGATTGGCATCGCATGACGTTTCGTCCTATTCCTTTCACACCCCCCGAGTGGCGGGCGATCTGCTGGGTCGCTCACATGTGTGCGAGCGAGCTGAAACCGTGCAAACTGCTCCTCGAGATGCGGTCGACGGGCAGATGCGCACGCTCGTTGGCCTCGCGCACGAGGTCTTCTGATCCAGCTCGGATCAGCGAATACACCACCTGTTCGTCGTCTACGAGCACCGATCCGAGGTGGCTGATCGGCGACCCGGCCCGCGTCATATCGGAGTTGGTTCGCTGCAGACGGTTGAGCGCAAGCAGCAGTAGTGCCTTGTCGATGCCGGGCCAGTACCGTTCAACCAGGTACGTCGTCCCTGGTTGCTCGCCTGTCTCCGCGGCTTCCATCTTGCCCAGGAACGTAGACCCGGTCCCGAGTCATGGATAGGGGGGAAACCCTTGATCTGTCTCGCCGCGTCCCACGCGCGGGCGAGTGTTTGACCCCTCAGCCGGGCCTATGGTGCGTGCCGCCCACGCGCCGAGCTCGGCGCGCGACTCGATCCCGAGCTTGCGGTAAACGCGGGCAAGGGCGCTTTCCACCGTCTTGGTGGCCATGAACATCGCGGTCGCCACTTCGCGGTTCGTCATCCCGGTCGCGGCGAGCAGCGCGACGCGCTGTTCGGTCTCGGTGAGGTCTTGAGTCGCGTGGGGACGAAGTCCTATCCGGCGCTGCTCAGCCCGGGCACGCTGAGCCCACACGGGCGTCTCGAGCTGCTCGAAGGCGTCAACGGCCTGGCGCAGCGCGAGATCTGCGGCCTTCTTCTCCCGTCGCCGGCGATGGATCTGCCCCTTGACGAGAAGTGTCCGAGCCCTTTCGAAAGGCATCGGTAGCGACTCGATCTTTGCCAAAGAGCTTTCCGCCGACTCCATCGCCGCGTCGAGCTGACCTTCCGCGGCGCAGAGCAGACTACGGCAGCGCGCGGACGCGGCCAGGGTCCACTGTCCCCCCGAACGCTCGGCCTGCTCCTCGAACTCCGCGAGTGTCTCCGCTGCCTCCTCCAGATCGCCAGCGGCGATCAGAGCCTCCACGAGGTCGGCGCTGTGCCAGAACCAACGTGGGTCGCGGATCCCCGCCCGTCGTGCTATGCCGTCGATGACCCGGAGATGTTGGGCCGCAGCCTCATATCGGTTCCGAGCCATCTGGACAGCACCCAGGGCAAGGCGGGCGACCGTCTCTTCCACGCCGACCTTCGGATCAGACTGAGCCAGCGTCAGCGCACGCATCGCAGCGTCCTCGGCGTCATCGAGGCGTCCTAGGTAGCTGAGGGCGACCGCGTGTCGCCCCAGCACCCACGCCAGGTTGGCCGCCGCCCCAGTTTCCTCGGCGCGCCGGAGCGCCTCCTCGCTGAGGCTGCAGGCTGACACGAAGCGACCGGCGATGACTTCCAGCTCGCTCATCCAGCACAGGACGGCGGGAATAATCGAGAGGTTCTCGGTCGCGGCCCGGTCGTACAGCTTCCGAAGAACAGTGCGCCCCTCATCGACCCGACCCGACATCGCAAGAAGGCGCCCCGTCAGGTCGTCTCCACTAGAAGCGGTACGCACCGGTGGGAAGCCCGGGGGCCCTTCCGGGGGAGGGTTGGCGAGCAGCTCGAGATGGATTCCCAGACCGGCGTGGAACTCCGCTTCTACGAGGGCGGCGCGGACGTAGAAGAGGGCAACCGGGTTCGGCTCGGTGACCTGAGACATCGCTCGCATGGCCCGTCGGGCCATATCGAGCTTAAGCGCCGAGTCGTGGTCAGCAACTCGTGAGAGATGCTCGAGAACCTCTGCCTGGAAGGCGGGATCGTCGACCGACTCCAAGACAGCCTGTTCGCCGTACTCGACGGCGCGTTCGATTCCTGTCGCGGAGCGGGCGACGTACATCAGGTGATAGAGCGCACGTGCTCGGCCGCTACCCGATGGGAGGGCGGACTGCTGGGCGTCGAGCTCGGCCATCGCGGCCAGCTGGTCGCCGGCGTGGAAGAGCATCCGGCCCAATGCGATCCGACGACGAGCCAGATCCGACGTCTCGTCGGCTGTAGTCATCCTGCAGGCGGCCCTCAGCAGATGTGCCGAGGCATCCGGGGCGCCTCGCCGCCAGGATGACTCCGCGGCCGCCTCCAAAAGGGCGGCTCCCTCGACGTCGGGCCCGGGAGTCGCGATGGCATGGTGACGGGCTCGCTCCTCCACGTCCTCGGTCAGCGTGGCCATGGCCCGATGCATATCCGTACGCCGTTGCGGTGACAGGGACCCGTAGACGGCGGCAGCGATGATGGGGTGCGAGAACCGGACTCGCATGCCGTCCGTCACTAGAACCCCGGACTTCTCGGCCAGCGCCAACGTCTCGGAGATGTCGAGCGGCTTCGCGGGTCCGGCCATAGCCTGGGCAAGCCGACGCAACACTTCGGCCGTTGGTCGCTGTGGTACCGAGACGAGGTCGAGGAGATCGCGCGCCGGTGGCGGCAAGGAATCCAGCCGTGAGCGCACCAGATCGAGGAGCCGACCCGGCAGAACCTCTTCGAGGCCACTGTCCCCGCTGCCCTCAGCCCAGGCTCGACCGATCTCGCGGGCATAGAAGGGGTTTCCGCCAGAGATCTCGGCGATGCGGTGGATCGTCGGCCACGGCGGAGCCCATCCAAACTTGGACCGCAGCATCTGGGCGAGATCGCTCGCGGACAGTGGGCCGAGCAACAACGACGTCAAGCACTCGTTGGGAAGGGCTAGGTCGAGCCCGAACGGCCAAGAGCGATCCCCCGATCCCCTTTGCGCAATCACTACATGCGCGCCCGTGTCCTCGATGCGACGAAGCACGTAGGCAAGCACCTTTGCCGTTGGGCGGTCGAGCCATTGCAGGTCGTCGATGGCGATAAGCAGGCCACGTTTCGCCGCCAGCTCGCGTACCGCGGTCAGCAGCATCACGGACAGCGACAACTGGTCGAGTGGCCCGTCCGGCTCGATCCGTCGGAGCACGATGTCGAAGGCGCGTCGCTGAGGAGCTGGCAGCTCGTCTGCCACGTCCTCGTCGACCCCGGCGAGAAGCTCCATCAACCCCACAAAGGCGAGGTCCCGCTCCGACCGGACCGGCCGACATACCAGGAGGGCATGTCCATGGTCACGGGCCAGCGCGATGGCCTTCTCGACCAGAGTGGTCTTCCCGATCCCGGCCTGACCCTCGACGAGCGCAACCCGGGATAGCCGCGACACGTCTGTCACCAGGAGCGCCAGACATTCCACCTCGACGTCGCGACCGAGGATGGCCGCCGGGTCACCGGTATCGGCCAAGCGTCATCACTCCTCGCGAGTTCGCCACTGGCTCACGTGTTGACTCATCATCGGTCGTGCAGCTGTCTGGACGTAGTGAGTATTGCCCGATACGGCCGGGGTCGATGGGCTGATCGTCGTGGATTTGGTGGGTCTGGCTGATCGTAGTCATGGGGATGGCGGCTAGTCCTCAAGGCCTCGAGCTCTACCTATGCCTGAAACCCGTCCCCCGAACCTCAGCCGTCGGCGGCCAGGATCTGCTCGCGCAGAATGTCGCCGTGGCCAGTGTGGCGGGCGAGTTCTTCGACCATGTGGACCAGGATCCAACGCAGAGTGAGCGGGCCGCGGCGGTTGTGCTGGGCCAGGTCGTCGAGGTCGTGGGCGGCGGCAATGCGTCGGGACTCCTGGGCGGCGGCCCGGTAGGCAACGGTCACGGAGGCGATGGTGTCGACCTCGGTGAGGTCGAAGGAGGCGTCGGCGTCGACGGGGCAGCCGATGTTCTCGCGGCTGCGACCCTCGATCGCGACGGGGAACCACACCTTCTCCACGAACACGGCGTGCTTGACGAGCGCCAGCAACGAGGTCTTCGACGGGACCAGGCGGCGCCGGGCCTGATCCTCATCGAGACCGTCCAGCAGACCCAGCATCTCGGTGCGGTTGTCCTCGAGGAACGCCTCTATCTGCTCGCGCTCGGAGCCGATGAGGGTGCGCTCGCTGACATACTCCGGTTCGGACTCGTGATGGGGCATGCCCGGAGCCTACGAGGGTGGGTGCGAGGTCCAGGTTGCCGCGTCGCTAGGGTCTGACCCGGTGAGGAATGATATGGCGGGCGACGTCGAAAAGTGAGGAAACCACCAAGGTGGTAGCCAAACCCTGGTTCATGACGGCATGATCAGAACCGACCCCGGCACTGTGTCGAAGACTCCACCACTCAACGGGACGCGGCTTAGAGGCGAGAACAGGCAGACAATGCCAACGCGAGGAGAGCAGATGACAGGAATGAGATTTGCCTTAGTCGCAGCGGGCTCCGCGGTCGTGCTCGGGCTGAGCGCGACCACGGGCGCAGCGAGCACACGCATCAGCTCGGGGGCCACCTCGGGCACCGCGGGCGCGAGCAACGCTGCCGACTGTCTCGCGCATGTCGCCGGCGGCGACCTGTATCACTACTACACGCGAGGCTGCACCGGTCACGACGAGCCGGAACTTGACCCCGTCACGTCCGCGCGAGGATCGGCGCAGAACATCACGTGGCGCGTTGTCTTGCCGGCAGACGGCGCCTCCCCGGTGTCGAGCGTCGGGCCCACTTTCTGGTTCGGCGGCACGGTCAAAGACACGAACCCAGCCAAGATCGGCGGCGAGGGATTCCTGGAGTTGCAGTTCTACCCGGACTCGTTCACCAAGGGGTGCACCCCAGGCGGCGGCTTCCAGCTCAAGCACGAGCCCGACGTATTTACGGCGTGCTCACCCGTCTGGACACTCATGAAGCGGAACGGCCACATCATCGAGCCGGCCGCGTTCAACGGCATGCTCGAGAACGCGGCGAGATCGGGTCCGTTCGTCATGCATGCCCGCGACATCGTCGACGTGCACATTTGGGCTCCGTCGCCGGACGCGTCCTACCGAGAGCAGGTCACGGACGAGACCAGCGGGGAGACGTCGAGCGTGCTCGTGCTCAACAGTCCGAGCGACGGCTCGCTGACGCCTGAGTTCAGCAGGCAGGAGATCGGCAATGCTCTTGACTGGGGCGGCGTCTGGGACACACCGATGGCTTTCGTGTACGAGATCGGCCACGCGGACCTCTACGGCCAGCATCCCGGCCAGTTCTGCGTCCCGGGCCAGACCTTCTGCGGCTCCTTCAACAACGCCAACTGGGCCGGCCAGCAGCCGATCCGGATTCTCAACGTCACCTTCGGTAACGGCTCGCACCCGCGGAACTGGGCCGTGGTCACCGACACCGGCGGCAAGGCCGAGGTGCTCGGCCACTCGTTCGTCGGCCCGACCCACTGCACGAGCTACGGTGGCCCACACTGCATCTACCCGTGGTACTCATGGGACGGGAGCGCCTTGAACTTCGGCGTCAACTACCCCAACACGGTCGAGAGGCTCGGCCAGGCAAACCAGTTCCGGCAGAGGCAGACATGTCCGACGGCTGGCGTGTTCCCGGGGAACACCTACTGCGACGCGATCGTCCGGTAGCGAGCGGAACGACGGAGGAGGCGGGCACCGCCGCTCGATAGACCGCCAAGACCTCGAACAGGCCGTGGCAGAGATGGTGCGGGTACTCGCGCCGTACGAGTCGCGAGACTGGCAGGGCTGGGCCCGGTCGCTGGAATGGAACTGCTGGACGACGGCGGCCATGTCGCACATGACCTCCGGCCTATGCGGGACAAGTAGCGGCCCAGCCAGGCAGCGTCTACCTGGCGTTCGACCTGGTCATCGACGCCGACGCGCCGCCGCATGACGTTGTCCAGGTCGTCATCGCCCGCGGAAGGCTACTGAGCAGCGCGCTGGCTACGGCCGGACCCGACGCTCGCGCATGGCACCCACCAAGCCTCACTCGGACGAGACGTACCAACAGTTCAAACGTGTTCACCCGTCCGGCCTTCCCTCACCCACCACCTCGTATGGAACGCGAGGGGCTTCGGCTTCTGACCGGGGCTTCGCACCCCGCCGTTGCCAGCGAAGCAGACCCGGCGGGTGGGGTCGGGCATAGAACGCGCACCCGGGCTACCTCAGGGTCAAGGTCGGTTCGGACCTCTATGGCGAGGGGTTGTCATTACTGCCGAGGTCGTTCCTCATGAGTTTGACTAGTTCCTGCCACTTAGGATCATCTTCACCGGTGGCCGAATCGGGGTCGCTCCACCACACGATGTATGCGTCAGCGACCGGTCGACTCGCGTACGCCCTGAGCCGCACGTCTATTCCCCAGGAAGTTTGGGCCTTCTTGGGGTCCTGCTGGTCTAGAAAGCACCACTCCCAAAGCGCGAGGTATGCCTCTGCGCGACGGTCGAGGAGCCATTGGTGCCGTGCCGCTTCGCGTTCCGCCTTCCACTTATTCATCTCGTGATCGCGGTCCGCAGCGCGCTCGACTCGATCGTCCTCGCGTTGTTGCGCGCTGCTTCTAGCGTTTAGGAGATTCGTCACCATGACTGCCGCAGCCGCGATGAGGGCAGCGAGAACCGGGGTTACCCACTCTGGCATGGCGCTGGCTCCCTTCTCGATCCACTCCAGAATGCACGACAGCGCGTGTTGGCACCTACTGTCGTGCCATCTACGCAAGGTGCTGGATCACTATCGACCGTGACCATCATGACGGCCTCTTTTCGTTGGCCGGTCTCGATCATGGCTCGCTTGGAGGACTCGCGAACGTCTGCTGCCTGTGCTGCCAGTACGTCGCCCAGCCGTGTCCCGCGGCGATCCCGTTGCGGCTGGGGTGCTGCTCTTGCAGCCGCGAGTGGCGAGCGTCTTGATGGTGGAGTCGGGCGCGCTGCCCGATGCTCGAGCCGGCCACGTCCTGCGGTCCGAACGAGCCCAGCTCTGGAGGTGCGCCATAAGCGCGCTGCTTGTCGGGTACGCCCGATGCTCCACCGATCAACAAGACCTCACCGCCCAACGTGAGGGCCTGTCCAGCCTGGGGGTCCAGGCTGACCGGATCTACGTCGATCACGGCCTGACCGGCACCAACCGCGAGCGCCCCGGGTTGCGCGAAGCACTCGCGGCCTGCCGAGCCGGCGACACCCTCGTGTGATCAAGCTCGACCGCCTCGCCAGGTCCCTGCCGCACGCCCGCGCGATCGCCGACGAGCTCACCACCCCGCAGATCAGCCTGAGCCTAGGCGGATCCGTCTACGACCCCACCGACGCGGTCGGAAGACTGCTGTTCAACGTCCTTGCGATGGTGGCCGAGTTCGAGTCCGACCTGATCCGCCTTCGCACTCGCGAGGGTATGAAGGTCGCCAAGGCCAAGGGACGGCTGCGTGGCAAGCAGCCCAAGCTCAACCGCCGCCAAGAAGCACACCTAGTCTCGCTCGTGCACAGCGGCGAGTACAGCACCCTTGAAGTTTCCGAACTCTTCGGCGTCGGCCGCTCCACCGTCTACCGCGCCATCGAACGTCAACGCGTCGAAGCCAGAGCCGGCCGCGCGGAGTCGAGATCTAAACGCTGACAAGAGGTCAGGACGCCTGCCGTCCCGAATCCAACACCCCAGCGGGACGCCGGCGTCTCGCCACTGCCGCATGAGTCTCAGCGCCCTCTTGAGATTCCCTCCCGGGACGATCGGACGCTGAGTGCCTCCGTGGCGGCGACCTCCTGGACAACGACGGCAGGCGTCCCGCATTTCGGTTCGCGTTCGCCTGTGCTTGTATGGATTGTCGGGGAGCGTCTAGATCGACGTCGGTGGTAAGCGGTGGATGGTGACGGCCATCCAGCAGCCGTGTCACTGCCTCACGCGGACTAGAAATTCGCATCGTCGTGGGCTTCTGACGAATAGCCTCGTGCTCATGACCGACGGCGACTGGAGGGATGGCGGGTTCAGGCAGCGTCGGCCCTCGGTGGAGACTCTCGCCTGGGTTGCGGCGTCGATGGGTCGGGGCAGTCGCATCGTTGGCTGTCGCCGATTGACCGGTGGCGTATGCTCCGCCGTGAATCGGCTGACTGTCGAGCGATGTGGAATGCGAACGTTCGTCGTACTGCGGCAGTACCCGGGCGGGCTTGGTCTGCAGGGGAGCTTGGAGAAGGAGATCGCCAACCTTGGGGTGGTGGCGGGAAGCGGGCTCCCGGTTCCGAGCATCCTGGCTACTGATGTTGCTGGTGCTTCGACGGGGGGCGCGCCATCGTTGCTGATGACACGGTTGCAGGGGCATCTTCGTCTCAATCCGGCGGAGCCTCGGTCGTGGATGACGAGGATGGCGGAGCTTGCTGTATTGCTGCATGCCCTCGATCTCCCCGCGAAGATGTTCAGACCTTGGACGGATTCTTGGATCGCTCCTCTAGACGGGTTTCGAGTGCCGGTCGACGCACAGAAGCCGGCTGTGTGGAAGGCGGCGTTTGGTGTCATGGCGGCGCCGCCGCCAAAGGACACTGCCGTCTTTCTGCACTGCGATCTCCTGCCTGTCAACATGCTGTGGTCGCGCGGGAGGATTACTGGACTGACCGACTGGATCGGCATCCATCGGGGGGCGCGCGCGATTGACGTCGGGCACTGTCGTCGATACTTGGCGGCGCTCTACTCGCCCGAATGGTCGGAGCAGCTTCGGTCGCTCTATGAGTCGATCGCCGGGGTGACTCTCGATCCGTGGTGGGACCTGTATGCCCTGCTGCACTATGACGATAGCGGGCCGAAGTGGATCCGTAGTCAGGTCGCTGGGCGCCGTCCCGTCGATGTGCCCGGCATGACTTCCCGGGTCGAGGTCGCTATCGAGACAGCGCTACGGCGCCTCGGGTAACGGGTTCCCTGCTGGTCGCCCTTCGGGTTCTGGCATGCCGCACAGAGCCCGGCACGAAGGTCGGTCGCACTCGCATCAATCATGGGCTAGTAACGAGATTCCACACGAGAGGTTGCTCGTCGCCCGCAGCCGACGCAGTGAGTTGCCCTCCGGACGTGAACCTTCGGGTCGACGCCTTAGCGGGCGCTCGAAACTTCCCTCAAAGCTCTGGCCGTCCAAGCGCCCGGCCCCAGATGAGGTTCGGATTGCGGCCCGCCCACGTCGCCGGCGTCTAGCCAGCCGGAGCACGCCGCGCGAAGACCACGCGCAACACCGCCCACGCTGGCTAAGCGCGCGGACCTGCTTGCAGTATGCGCGCGGATCGGCCGGTGTCCGCTCGAACAGTTCAGCGGACACCTCGGTGTCTGTGCGAGCATCCCCGCATGACCTTGAATGACGTCGTGCCACGCCCGCAACGAACCTTGGCAGTCGCTGTCCTTGTCGCCATGGTGAGCGGGGTCGTGGTCGCGTTCGGCGCCATTGCCTCGGTACCGTTGGCGATCGTGGCTGCCGCCGCGTCGGCGTTCATGGTGAGCGTGGTCACGTTCGGGGTAGTGACCTATCGCGATGCCCGAGCCGGCGGCTCCACGTTCACGAGTGCGCTGCGCCGGAGCCTTCGCACTGCTGTCAAGGTGCTGTTCGCCCTGATGCCTTGAACGCAGTCACCAGGTTGCTCGGCCGACGCGTCAATCAGCCGCGTGCGGACCGCTCGGACGGGGGAGGCGATCTTAGAGTCGCCCTTCGAAATGGACGAGGGGTCTGTGAAGCTGTTCCCTCAGTTTCCTTTCGCTCCGCGATCAGCGGCCCCTCGATCCGAGGTTCGGGGTCATAGTCCGCGCCTGTCGATCCGCGAGCAATAGACCCGCGGCCCACCCCGGCGCGCGACCTCCTGGGGGTGGCCCGATCGTGTCCATGTCGTGGCCTGTGCGCGCCAGCGCCCAAGCAACCGCAGAATTTGAGTTCCACATCTCGCCTGCGCCCAGTTCGTCTCTGCCCCAGGTCAGCACCGGAATTTCTCGGAGCACGTCCAGCACGGCTGCGACTCTCGCTGGATCTTCGGTGGTGCGCACTGGGCTGTCGACTGCTTCGGCTACGTCCGGGATGGAGCCCCCGGGCCAGCAACGCATCTCATAGCGAAACGCGCGGAACCGGCCGAGCCGCTTCGACCCAACCGGCCCTTCAGTGAGGACACCGCGCTCAGCGTCGGAGACGTTCCACACCGGACCCATCTCGACTGCATACGTGATGTCGTCGATGCGGAGCATCAGCCCGCAGTGGTACAGGTCCGCTGTAGGGCGGTGTTGGCGTCGCGCCGACCACCATTCGTAGAGGCGGCCGTTCCAGCGCACGAAGTGGCCTCCCGCCCCAAGCGGAAGCCAGAACAGGTCGACCGATGCGTGTGCCAATTCATCGCCCATGTCTTCCACTCTCGATGAATCCCTCGACGGCAGTCAGGGGCGAAGGTCACTGCTTGTGTGCCGGAAGGCCCGCCCAGTGTGACGCAGTCCGCCGCCAGCGCCCCCGGTGATCGCGACGATTACTTGGCGCGGCCCGCCGTCGACGCTGCGACGCGTCCGGGTCGGGCGGCTGTGGATCGCGTCATCGGTGCCTACACCGCTGGTGCACTGCCACTCGTCCTCGGGCGTCGCGAAGTGGCCGGTCACCCGCGCTAAGCCCTGACTGGCCAGCTCGGCACGGCCGTCGTTCACCAGCTCCTTCAGCATGCGTTGGACGTTACCGCTCGAGCCACTTTCGCTGAGCGCCGCCTTTCGCAAGACGATCCCTCGTCGACGACGCCCGCCGACGCGGCGTGAGCATCCGCGCCGGTTGCGAGCCGCTGGAACGTGGGCGTGCCAGCGCACTGTTGGCTACGGCTCCGGCTGCGCTGTCCGGCACGGTCAAGATCTCGCCGCGGCACAGGAATACGGTGCATCATCGTCCTCGTGGCCGATTTGATCGTGGTGACCGGACCGCCTGGCGCTGGCAAGACGAGCGCCGCTCGTGCGCTATCAGCCATGTTCACGCGCAGCGTGCTGGTGAGCGGCGACGATTTCTTCGGTTTCGTCGATCAGGGCTACGTCGCGCCGTGGACCGTCGAAGCCCACGAGCAGAACGACACCGTCATGGGCGCGGCGGCAGCCGCGGCCGGCCGCTTCGCCGCCGGCGGCTTCGCCGTCGTCTATGACGGTGTCGTCGGCCCCTGGTTCTTGGACGCGTTCATCGCGGGTACGGGACTCGACTGGCTCCACTACGTGATGCTGCTCCCGCCTGAGGCCATATGCCTCGAGCGAGTGCACTCGCGCGTCGGACACGGCTTCGCCGATCTCGAAGCGACACGCCACATGTACCGCCAGTTCGCCGACGCCGGCATATCAGCACGGCATGTGCTCCGTGGCGTCGAGGACGTCCAGTTCCTGGCCTTGCGGATCTTCGGTCTTGTGGAGAGCGGCGCCATCGTGTGGCTTGCTGATCACCAGGCTCGCTCCGATTGACGATCGGCTCGCGGCCACCGACGGCCGCATGACGGCACCAACGGCCCTCCGGTCTTCGCTCGCGATGTAGGTCAACCGGCTGACCTGGCGGCCGCCTCGATCTGTTCGCGCCGCTGCGTCCAGAAGGCTGCTTCGTGCTGCTTCACGGCCATGCCCTCCGCGTCGGTTCCCACCGCTCCGTCGAGCTCCTCGCGCAGGATGTCGGCGTGGCCGGCGTGCCGACTGGTCTCGGCAAGCAGGTGGACGAGGATGTTGAACAGGGGCACCTCAGCGTCCTGCCACCAGGCCACGCGGCCCGTAGCATCGAGGGCGCGGGCGGCTACCGTCGCGTCGCTGTGGTCCCACACGCGTCGGTAGCGGTCGACGATATCGCTGCGGGACTCGTGCTCGGTCGCCCACATGTCGGCGAGTCGCTCGGCCTCGACGTCCCACCGAGGCAAGGGTTCGGGAAAGGGACGGTCGAAGACCTCGCCGAGGTACCTTGCCTCCCAGGTCGCCAGGTGCTTGACCAGGCCCAGCAGGTTGGTGCCGGTGACGGTCAGCGGGCGACGGACGTCGTATTCGGAGAGCCCGTCGAGCTTGGAAAGCACCGCTTCGCGCTCGTGCTTCAGGTAGTCGTACAGGTTGGCCTTAGCGGCGTCGTCGATCATGGAACAGCACCCTGCCACTTTGTTCCAGCAGGCAGCAGATGGCGAGTCAGGCCGCTGGTCGACGGCAATGACTTTCGCAAGCCGACCGCCCTGCCTGCGGTGAGAAATTCTCGCTGTCGTTGGGGCCACGGGCCAACAGTTCACCGCAAGTGGATCCCTCACCGGCCGTGCGTGGGATCGTCGGGTCAGGGCGCTGGTCGGTCGCGACACACTCGCCAATGTGAACACTCTTGGCGCCCGCGACTTTGGTGCCCTGCGCGACTTCTACCGGCGCGTGGGCTGGCCGCAGGTGATGGACGACGTCGACTTCGCGGTCTTCGAGCTGCGCGGCATCGTGCTGGCCTAATTCCCACTGGCCCAGCTTGCTCGCGACGGGAACACCGAACCCGAGCCACGCACGGGAGGCATCCGCTTCACCATCGGTCTGCAGGTTGACGGCGCCGACGAGGTGGACCGGCTCACCGAGCACATGCGCGGCGCTGGTGCGCGCGTGACGAAGGAACCGGTCGATGCGGAGTTCTTCACCGGTCGCTCCGCGTACCTGTGCGACCCCGAGAACAACTTCTTCGAGATCGCCTGGGCCGACATGCCTACCAACCCCGTCGTCATCGCCTCGCGGCGGGCGGCCGGCCTGTAACCGCAGTCGATGGCCGCGGCGCGTGCGATGGGGCCGACCTCCTGGCGCCGCCTCGCGGCTACGAGCGGTTCCCATTTCAAGACTGCCAACTGTCATCGTGGTGAAACACTGCTTCGGTGATGCCGCCGTACCTCCACCATGAAGTGTGGGCACGGGTGGTGTTCGGCGCCAGCGTCGCGGCGTTCGCAATCGGTGAGTTCTCGCAGGCGATGAAGTGGCGTCGCGGCGCGTCACAGGTTGATCTGCTTGGCGAGGTCGTGTTCCGGGTGGTCTTCTTCGCGGCCATCTTGATGCTGCCGCTCGCCCAGACCCTGGTGCCGGAAGCTGTGCTGGAAGGCCCAGGGCTGTTCGTCCTGGGCCTCGTCGTCGGATGGCTCGGCCTGCTTCTGCGTTGGTGGTCGTTCGCTGTCTTGGGCAGGTACTTCACCACCGTGGTCAAGACATCAGCCGACCAGGTCATCGTCAGCGACGGGCCGTATCGAGTTTTGAGGCACCCCAGCTACACCGGTCTCCTCGTCGCACTCCTAGGCTGCGGCGTGATGCTCGGCAACTGGGCAGGCGCATCTGCTTGCCTCCTCCTGAGCCTGACCGCGCTCGTCTACCGGCTCCGGCGCGAGGAGCACGCGTTGATCAACGAGTTCGGAGACCGGTACCGCGACTTCGCCAACCACCGGGCTCGTCTCGTTCCGTTCGTCTGGTGACGAGCAAGGCCGATCGCCAGCCCGCCAGTCCCCCTCCAGCAACGACAACCGCTCACCAAGCAGAGTCAGGCGTCCCACAAGTCGATCGCTGATCGGGACGGGCGGGGCCCTCGCGACGAGCAGGTGCCACTCGGAGACGGCTGCACTCAGCGCGGGGTTTTGTCGAAGGGACCTGGGGCGTTGTCAATCATCGATGCTTCTCGACATCGATCACGTGCCTGTGGCGGTCGGCAGGGCCAGGTCGGTTGCGACCACGTCAGGCGACTCCCGCGAGGTCCCGGAGGTCGCCCAACACCTCGTAGACGCGCGCGACGAGGCCCAGGTGGCCAACCCGTTCTTCCAGGTGGGGCCGCGCGCCAGGGATGTCGGTTGCGAGCCATCGGCCGTGGGAGTAGGGCACGAAGTGGTCGTCGCGGCCGTGCCACACCTCAACCGGGACACTGATCGCACCGAGGTCGAAACCCCATGGCCGTACGAGTTGGAGGTTGTCCGCGATGGCCCCGACGGCCCCCTGCCGGTAGCCGTCCCGGAAGGAGACGGCTAGCCAGTCGGCGAGCTCAGGGGTGAGGGCCTCGGCGTCGACGGCGCTGAGCAGGCTCTCGAGCGTGGCGGCCATCGCTTCCCCTGTGAGCGCCTCGTACTCGCCGGCGCCTTGTTCGCACTCCGCGCGGAAGCGGTCCGGATCGCGCACGCAAAGCTCGAAGTCGCGCGCGTTATGTTCGCCCATGCCGGCGGTGAAGTCGAGCCCTTGCGCGTTGTACGGCGCGGGGCCGGCGAGGCTGGCGGCGGCGACGCAACGATCCTGCAGCACAGCCGCGCATGCGAGGGCGCGCGGCCCACCCCCGGACCACCCGGCCGTCACGAAACGTTCCAGCGCGAGCGCGTCCAGCAGGGCCACCCCATCGTCGACGTCGTCGACCATCGTCGAGTCGGCGCCCGAAGGCCTGGGCGTCGAGCCGCCGTAGCCCGGACGCGAGTAGCTGACGAGGAGGAAGCCGTGGCGCGTCGCCGCTTCGTCCAGCGGTCGGAAGTGCCGGGCGGCCATGGGAGTGCCGACGTGGAACAGGAGCGGGAAACCCGCTGAGTCACCGCCGATGAAGTACTCGAGACGACGACCGGCAGGAGTGATGATGGCGTCCACCAGTCGAGGCTGACACCACCCGCAGCCGTCGGCAACACCGCGCGGTGGGCCGGGGGATGTGAGCGGTCAGGCGGAGGCGCTGTGTCCGTGACGTGCCGGTCGACGAAGCGCAGGCGCAGCGTGCCGATGACCCATCCGCTTCTGAGCTGATAGCACGGCGGGTAGTCGGCAAGGCTGGCTTCAGCGAGTGATCTGGGCGAGGAACGCATCGACAGCGCGGCTGACCGCCGCCTGGATCTCAACAGCACGCAGTACGTTGTTGGGGACGTGCATAAAGTGGGTCGCATCAGCGAACTCGGCCACTTCAATTCCAGTTTCTTGGTCCATCAGTTCGGTGGCCGTCTCGGAGTCCCATTCCGGGTCGGACAATCCGCCGACGAGCAACTGGTGAGCTCCCGTGGCGGCATTGGTCCGGATCGCTTCTATGCTGTCCGTCATTGAGAAAAGCGGCGTCATCCAGATTGCGTCGAGACCACGTTCCGCCACAACTGGGGATGCGAGAGTCCCGAGCGACTTGGCTAGGACAAGCAACCGGTCGGCGCCCGCTTCGGCGTCTAGAACGGCCGTCGCCTGCTGGCGCACCCACTCCGACGTCTCATCGCGGTTTTGCCTGACACGTGGTTGGTCCCACCAGACTTGTTGCACTGTCCAGCCGTGTTGCAGGAGCGACTGGCGCCCGAACTCAAGCAATGGATGAGCCGGGGAGTAGCCCGCGCCCGGCAGCACGACAGCGACCCTGCTCGACGGCCCCGAGTCGGGGTCCCAGCGGGTTGGCAGACCACCGAAGGGCTCACTCACGTCTGCCACGTTAGCGCCGTTGGCACCTGCGTCCTCGCCGATACTCAGGGTCTTTGTTCACTGGCCCGCGCGGTGGCAAGTGTCGATTTTGCGTCGAACCTGCCGTGTCGGTAGACCAACCGGGATCGGACGTGACTGGCGATCCCCGACGATTGAGGCGCCAGCGTCCCGCCGGGGTGTCGGATACGGGACAGCTGGCGCCGTGAGCAAGTCAGCGCCTTGATGACGCCTCAGCGATGCCAGCTTTGGCCGCGATCCGTTGGCGTTCGATCGCTCGGTAGACCGTCGATCGGCCAACGCGGAAGAGCTCGGCTACCTCAAGGGTGCTGTAGTCGCCGCTGAGCACCAGCGACACCAGGTGAGCTTCCTGCTTCCGGCTGAGTTTGGGCTGCTTGCCCCGCAGCCGGCCCTTGGCCTTGGCCACCTTCATCCCTCCACTGTGCGAAGCCGGATCAGGTCGGACTCGAACTCAGCCACCATCGCCAAAACGTTGAACAGCAGACGTCCGACGGCGTCCGTTGGGTCGTAGACCGAGCCACCCAGGGAGAGGCCTGATCTGTCGGGCGGTGAGCTCATCGGCGATCGCCCGAGCGTCAGGCAGTGACCTGGCCAGGCGGTCGAGCTTCGTGAATACCAGGGTGTCTCCGGCTCGACATGCGGCGAGGGCTTCGCGGAGTCCGGGTCGTTCCCGGTTGGTGCCGGTCAGGCCGTGGTCGACATAGATCCGGTCTGACTCAACACCCAGGCCGGTCAGGGCGTCACGTTGGGCGGTCAGGTCTTGCTGATCGGTAGAACAGCGGGTGTACCCGACAAGTAGCGCGCGCATGGCGCACCTCCACAGGGATGGTCCGGCCAGATCGCGGCACGCGGCCGACTCGGACATCGGGCAACGCCCGACGCCAACAGCAGGCGCCTCGATCCCCGGCTACCGCAACGCCAGCGGCCGTCCGAATGCCGATGAGCACGCGGAGCGAGCCGATCCCTCTTCGATGATCGTGCTGCGGCAGCGGCTGCGATCGTAGGCTGTGCTGGTGCCAGAGACCGTCGCCTGTCGTCCTGTCGATCCGATGTCCGACGCTGTCGCCGAGCTGGCGAGCCTGTTCGAGCTGTACCGGATCCACTACGGCCAGTGGTCGGCTCCGGCAGCGACACGGGCGTGGGTCGGCGAGATGGCCAGATCCGGCGAGCTCGAGTTCTACGGCGCTTACCACGGTCCGCGGATGGTCGGATTCGCAGCCATTCACCAGGTCCCGGCATCTCTTGGGCTGGGTCGGTTCTGGCAGCTACGCGACCTATTCGCCGACCCCGCGGTGCGTCGCCAAGGCATCGCCCGTCGGCTGCTCGAAACCATCAAACAAGCCGCCAGTGATGCCGGTGCGCTGCGGCTGTCTCTGCAAACCGAACCGGACAATGCCGCGGCACTCGCGCTGTACCGCCAGTGCGGTTTCACGATCAACGCCGACCTCGCGACGCTGAGCCTCAACATCGCCAGATAGCGATCCGCTTACGGCGATGGGGCGTAGTCGCCTCGAACATGGTTGTTGAAGTTGACTCGCGCCGTAATCCGTTCGGCTCGCGGAACGTTGGCTGCTGTCTCTGAGCGGCGGCCTCAGAGCGCTCTGGCTGAATCTTCGGCCAGATGCCATGTCAGACGCATGGCACCCCGGGTGACCAGTCAATGGGTCGCGGTCGAAGACAACGGCACATTGCTCAGTGCCAGTTCGGTGGGGCTATCGCGATGGGGCGACGTCACGGCGCATTACCGTGTTCTTCATGCCCTTGGGCCGGATGAAGTCGAAGCCGGCGCGCTCGTAGACGGCCTTCGTGCCGTTGTAGAGAAACGACGAAGACAGCCGACGCTCCCCCGGGATGTGGGGATAGCCCTCGACGAGACCGCCGCCAGCTTGTGCGATCAGGTCGAGCGCCCCCTCCAGGGCGACGGTCACCAGACCGTTCTGGCGGAACCGCCTGTCGACGAAGATGCAGGTGATCCGGAGTCGGGCTCGACGTCCTGCTCCTCAAGGTATTGCTTGCTGTGGTGAATGTCGGGCAGCTCGGCCGGGGTGCCATACTCTGCCCAGGCGATCGCCTCCTCTCCGCCCTCACCGCCACGGACGACTAGCGCCGCGTGGGCCACCCCCTCGTCGACCATCCGCTCCTTAAACGCCCTGTTGCCGTCGTACCCGGGCACGTGGTCGACGCGCTCGGCATGGAACTTAACGCACCAGCACCCGCCGAAGATGCCTTTGTGCCGCTCCACCAGCGCTGCGAAGAGGTTCCATGTGTCCGGAGTCAGCGGCTTGATCGTCGTGGGGCCAGGGTCCTGGGTCGCCATGACGTCGACAGTATCCGAGTCAGCGGCCTGATCGCCGATCCTCCTTCCACCTCCGGCTGGGCATGTTGCTTGGGTGCTGGTGCATCTGCTTGGACTCCGACTGTGCCGAGGGAGGGCAGGGTTCCGAGAGCAACCGCACGCTGAAGAAGGGATGGCCGAGTGCACGCTTCGGACCGGTAGCCGATCCTCTTTAGCAGCACTCCAGGTGTCTGCCCGCGGCGCTGGTCGGGCGGGTCCACAGCACGCGCCCACCCAACAACTGCAGGTAGAAGTCCGCCAGCTCTGCCGGGTCGGCGCACTCGAGGGACACCCCTACGAAGCGCACGTCGCGGGGACTTACCGACTGGACCATTCCGCAACACTAGCCACCATCGATCTCGCTCCAATCACGCCCGCAAGAGGATCCCCAACCGGCGCATCAGGTTGAGCCAGTTGGCCACGGTCGTCAACGGGCAGAGGTGCGTCTTACCGCCGCCAGGGGCTCAGGTTTCCGGCGCGACCACGGAACGGGGATGCCGTAATCCGCTTGTCCATGCAGGGAGCGACGTGGAGAGTCTCGTCGTGAAGATCTTGTGGTTGTTCGGTCCTCCCGGCGTCGGCAAGTCCGTGACGTCCTGGGAGCTGCTCAACCTACTTTCCGACCGCAACGAGCCGACGGCTTACCTCGACATTGACCAGCTGGGGATGGCCGCTCCGGAATCTTGCGACGAGGGCGAGGCGCACAGGCACAAGGCGTGGGCCCTTGCCGCAGTCAGCCGAGTGCACGCACAGCGCTGTGCGATGACCCTGCTCGTGTCGGGGGTGTTGGATCCCAACCAGATAGAGTTCTACCGCCACGCCCTAGCCGACTTCGACCTCGCCCTGGTGCGACTGGCCGTTGACGTAGACGTGATGAGGCGTCGGATGGATGCCCGTGGTCACTACGCCGAGGACTGGTCCGGAGTACTCGCCGACGCGCGGCGACACGAGGCATCCGGACACAATCTCCCCGTCGTCCGTGCCGACGGGGGCAGTCCCCTGGACGTAGCGCGGCACGTGCTCGATGCAGCTCGAACGCATCCCGTCGCCACGTTCACTCACGCCGACGAGCCAACGCCAACGACCTCCGCACACCTTGGCCGCGCCGTGCTGATCACCGGGTCTCGCGTGGTCGGCAAGTCAACGGTCGGTTGGCTTGCCTTGATGATGGCGCGCCAACGCAAGATCCCCACGGCCTTCGTCGATCTACGCCAACTCGGCTTCCACGGGCGCGCGGGGGGGCCGACCGACCACGCGCTTCAAGCAGCCACCACCGGTGCTCTGTGGCGGGTCTTTCGAGCGCGTGGCAACCAGCTTCTGTTGCTCAACGGCACAACCGACGATCCGGCACAGGTCAAGCTGTATACCGACCACCTCGACGGAACACCAATGACCACTATTCGGCTGGCCGCCGCCGAGTCCGAGCTCACTGCAAGGGCTCGCGCTCGGTCCCGTGGCGAGATGGCATCGCTTGCAGGCGACGACATCGTCGGCGCCACCGAGGATTATCTCCAGCAGATTGTCGACGACGCCCTCCAGGCACAAGAGGCGTGGTCGCCTGCAAACGAACTTGTTCTCGACACCACGAGCCAATCCGCCACCCACACCGCCCGGATGGTCCTCGACCTGACCCCAACCTAGGGAGCTCGTGACTTCAAGACCCCGACGTGTCAGGTCCTGCGTCTTTCCGCCGCCAGCGGGCGCATCGAGGCGATCTGGCGAAGGTCATCCTGCCAGGAGTTCTGACACTGCAGTCTTGCTCCAGCCATGACTAGCGAATGAACCACCCGGCGAGGTCGTCCTTCCGCAGCACCCGGTTGTGAATGGCCTGGAAGGCAATGACCAGTGGTAGGTGCGGCCAAGACGCCGCCACAGCGACACCGGCGCCGCACGGGAATGTCTGCGAATCCGGTGAGAGTCGAGACGCGGGTGACTGAGAGTTCGTCACGCACTCAATTGTGCGGCCGGGCGGCACCGCAGACCCAGCCCGCGCCGGGCAGCGCACGACACCTTGATCACCTCCGACCTCACCATCCCCGACGTCGCACCAGCTCGCGAGCGCGTAGGCCGATGTGTACCGCCGGGGCGGTAGACCCCACGACGGCGACATCCCGCTTCCACAGGAGGCACCTCGGCATGGCACCCACAGCATCTAATCTCCCGCACTGCTTCACGACTGCCCAGGCCGAGCAGAGTGAGGCAGCCGTCTCCGCCCTGTGGCGGCGCTTTGAGTATCAAGTCGATCCGGACGGCCGCCTGCCGAAGTGGCGAAGGCGGGAGCTCGCACAACATGCTCTCGCTGCCCACATGGCCGGCATGCGACTGGCAAAGGCGCGTCGCCGTCACCTCGGGGAGGCCTCGTGACGGCGCCAGCGGACAGATGCTCCCTGCCGTTGGTCGTCTGAGAGCCGCCGCCGACCGCGGGTAGATGGGGAGGTAGCGGTGGCGTGGTCGGTGCTCTCGGCGATGTCCTCCCGCCTGACGATTCCGGTTCGCCCCTCGCAATGGCTAGACCTGCAGGCGGGCCGATCTAGACGGTGGCCGTCACTGTCCGACTGTGATGTCGGGCAGCCTAGTAGCGGTCGCCGAAGCCGGAGCGCTGTATGGCGAGCAAGGCTCGCTCCTCGGCCATGCTCGCGCCATACCGTTGCAGCATGGACCGGTCCTTCCAGCCCGCGAGGGCCAGCAGGTCGGACTCCGAGCCGCCGGCGACGAGGAACTCGTGGGCGCAGGTGTGGCGGAACAGGTGTGGCCGGACTGCGTCTCGCGGGTACCCCGCCTGCACGGTGCGACGGTGCAGCATCTGGTAGATGCCGTTGCCGGTGAGGGCGGCACCGCTCCTCTCGGTGACCCAGAGCGGTCCTCGAGCGGCATAGGGCATCTGCGGGTGCTTGGCGCGGGCCGTGAGCCAGCGCCGCATGGTCGAGCGAGATGACGGCGTCCAGGTACGCGCCGATGGTGCGTTCGCTGAAGGGATTGCCTCTTCGGCTCGGCTCGCTGCGCAGCACCAGGGCGAACAGATCGCGTTGTTGGGCTCGCTCGGCGGCGCCGTCGGCGTTGGGGACGGCACGCAGGCGCTTGGCGGGGATGCTGGAGATCGGGTCAGGTACCTCCAGGTCGAAGGGAGCCGCTCCCGAAACTGTGTGCCTACCCTCTTAGGTGCTACCCGCCCGAGGACCTCGCGCGGCCCTTCGCTGCGACATAAGCGCAGGTCAGGGGCCCAAGAGTGCCCTCGGCCAGAATCGAACTGGCGACACACGGTTTAGGAACCGATTCGCACGACGGTTTGGGGTCCGCGACGGTCCGCGACGGTTCACGCCTGAAACCAGCGATTCTTCAGCCGAGCTTGAAGATCCCCCGCCTCACGCCGCTGACCAGTGCAGTCGCCGTCGACAGGTCCTCCTCGGCGCGGCGTAGTACCGCCGTAGTACGCCGGGAGCGCCCTCGCTCGCAGCCCTAGGCCGCCTGCCGGTGGGCTAGCCGGGCATCGGCGGGCTCGCGTACCGGCCCCGGAGCCTCACGAGCGCCACGGCCCACCTGCCGTGCCGCTGGAGGATGGGCTGCCGAGATCCGCCTGTGGACAACTCCGCGTCCAACCAAGGACCGTCGCTGGCGAGCCCTAAGGTTGTCTCATCGGGGCTGACAGGAGGCAGGATGGCTGTGGAAGGTGGACGAGACCCTGATGGGCTCCTGTCCGTGGCAGAGGTCGGAGGCAGTGGTCTGGCTGTCAGCCGGAGCGCAGCGTTGCGATACCCCGGCTCCAAGTGGTCAATTGCCCGAGAGATCACATCCCACTTCGGCGATCACTACCACTACGTGGAGCCCTACTTCGGCAGTGGCGCAGTGTTCTTTACCAAGCATCCCTCTCCGCACGAACTGATCAATGATTCAAACGGCTTAGTCATCAATTTCTTCCGGGTCTTGCGCGACCACACAGAGGAACTTTGCTGGGCACTGGAGACTACGCCATGGTCCCGCGACGAGTACGCGATATCAGACGTCCAAACCGGCGATCCGTTGGAAGATGCTCGACGTTTCATAGTTCGGATATGGCAGGCTCATGCAAGTGACCTCGCGAAGAAGACTGGCTGGAAGAACAGGGGTGTCCGACAGCGCGCCCGTGGTATGTCAATCCGATGGCAACGCGTGCCCTCTGAACTTGCTGAGATGGCTTGGCGACTGGCTGACGCCGAGATTGAAAATCGGCCTGCACTAGAAGTTATGAGGCGCTTTTCGGCGAAAGACTGTCTAATCTACGCTGACCCTCCATATCTGCCTTCGACCCGTACCCAGAAAATGTACGGGCAGGAGATGACCGAGAACGAGCACATTGTGATGTTAGACCTGTTGGCAGCGCATGCCGGACCGGTCGTCCTGAGTGGCTATGAGAATGAACTCTACGACAAGCGGCTCGCCGGATGGCAGCATATCTCTCTCAAACCCCCCAAGGTCGAGAAGGCCGCTGTCAGGGTGGAGAAGCTTTGGGTCAAGCGCTGACGCGAGTCACCTGGGCCACCGCCCGGGGAAATACTCATTCACGCGCTCCAAGAGCGACCGCACAGGTGGCTGTTCCAGAGTAAACGAAGGCGATGTCCACTCTGCCCATTCCAGGAGTGGATAGTATTTGAGTTGCCCACCGGAGTTTGGGTACAGCTGCCAAAGACGATGATCGCGAACTCCGTCCCTGACGTAACCTGCAACGGAACTCGGAGTTCTACGACCTTCGACGCGCCACTTCACACCGGTTCGGGGATTGGCATGTTTGAGATTGAGCGAGTAACAAAGAATTTGAAAATTGCGCCAGGCTCTGTCGTGTGACAGTAAGAGGTAGCGGCTCCCCGGTAGGTCCACTTCACCGCCCAGGACACTGTGCCAGCCGGACACCAAGTCTACGGTGGCCCGGCCGGCCAAATCGGGCTGAGTGGTCCAGTCGATTCCGAGGCGCTGAAATTCATCCGCAAATTTCTTGGCTGAGTTCGACATTTCCATAAAACTCGAATGAGTCAGAGCACGCTGTGTCACGGCCATCTTGCAAGAGACACCGTATGGGAGGCGTCCCGAGACGGGAATGAGCACGTCGAAGATCCCCTTATCCTCGGCTGTCGTGCCACCACACACCACGGCGGTGGCGCGCTCAAAGTCTCTGAACCCTGGCATGGACTCACCGGATGCCTTGAGGATGACTTGACCACTTCCGTCGCGGAAGGTGCTCAGGATCAGGCGCATTTGCTCCAGCTCATCCGCCGACAAGGGCCGATCCTTGATGGGTGACCGCAACTCGGATACCTCCGTCGACTTTGCGACAGAGTATCTGAAGACGGACGTAACGCGCCAGACTGCTGGCGGTCCGTTCGTGGGGGTGGGTTGGTTCGCCGCCTTGTCTGCCGTCGCGTGTGGGGTTACGGTGAAGATCTAGTTCCGCTGCCCCTGAGGGCGTTGCCGGACGGTTCAGAGGACCGCCCGAGGCATCTGCACCGAGGGCGCAAGTCACTAGCCTGCGTTGAACACCAGAGGTGCGCGCGGCTCAGCCGAGACAGCGGGTGGAATCCGCGTTTGGTCGTGGTCTGCCCCGAGTGTCTCGCTTTTCTCATGCTCGGAGCCTGTCCTCGACCGGAGAGGCCATCCCAGTGCACAGCCACACCAAGCCGGTGTTGATCCGGCCAGCCGATGTACCCGAGCGCTACGGCTTCACTCAACGACAGATCAAGCGTTGGTGCGCCGAAGGCAAGCTTCGCCGTGTGAAGCCGAGCGGGCCAACCGGCCCGGTCTACATCCGCACGGACGACCTCGATGCGCTCATCGAGGCTTCGACGATCCCTGTGGGCCGGAAGACCAAGTCGGATTGACTAACCTGCCTCCGACCGCCTGTGCCGGGCTGTCTTCTCTCCGCTCAAGCTTCTGTCGCTTCCTGGGGCCGAGAGACTTTTCCGAGGGTCGAGCGCGAGGTCCGCGAAACTAGAACGTAATGGGCCCGGACCGAGGGCCCTTGTGTAGAAGGGATAACTCCCCATGAGTAGACGCGAAGGCATCAGGATTAAGGCCTGGTGTCCGCTGCCCTTGCATCGCGATCTGTCCGCTGCGGCGACGCGGGAAGGACTCAGCATGAGTGGGTTCATCGTTCGTGCCGTCCAGAGCGAGATTCGTCGCACAGAGCGCCAGGCGGCGCGGGGAGCCGCATGAGCACGACGGGCGGTAAACCCACCAACTGGCTGAAGCAATACGCCGCGAGGGCTACCGAGCGTGAGCGCCGGCTCCGGGACGAGCGGCTCATGGTGTACGGCGCTGGCGGCGCTCGATACGCGACTGGGAGTGACCGTGCCGCCGTCGCCCGAGCACGCGAGGGCCGGCTCATGCGCGAACAAGACGCAGAGATATCTAGGAGATCAGCTGAAATGCCCACACCAGAGAGAAGTCGAGACGGCCGGGTCATTCGGAAGCGCCTCGACCACGAGGCGCTCGGGGATGCCCTCGATGCCACGCAGGCTGCGGCCAATGAGGCGCTCGAAGCCTTGAAGGCGGCGCTCGACCGTGAGGCCGCTATCCGGGCCATGACGACAGAGACTCATAGCGAGCGGATGGGAGGTGGCCAATGAGCGGTTGGTTCCAAGCCCAGCCACAACCCACTTACTCACAATTTCAGGCGCTTCTTGAGGAGGGCGATTTCCTACCAAAGCAGAAGCATCATTTGGAGGTTCTGCGGAGCGAGTACGCCGAGTTCATCATGGGGCCGGTCCGATGGCGCTATGAGTCCGAGCATGAGCGTCATGTCGCAGAGTTGTCAGCCGTTCTTGGCGAGATCGGTGTGCTGGACGAGGCGTCTCGACGGATGGCGGTGGGCCTCGAGAGTGGACGTATTGAGGCCAAGGCCGGCCGAAGGGATCTCACCAGGGTCTTCGCTGACCTCCAGCGGGTTCGAGCCCGTGCCGATGCCCTGCGGGAATCTGCGGACGCGTCTTGGGCCAGAGTCAACCGATCCCCGGAGGAGATTCAGGAAGAGAATCTGGGGCGCTTCCCGCATCTGCGCGATCATCTTCCGTTGATCACCGACGAGATCGTGGCCGGTCGCGAGCCGAGTCCGTACCGACCATCGAGCCAGGAGAAGTGAGCCGGGGCCGGGCTACCGGTCCGACCCCGACAAGCGGCTGTAAGGAGCCACATGAGTAGGACTACCGTAACGGACCCCCCGTGGATGGAGTGGACGTACCGCGACGCCAGCGGGAAGCCGATCTTCCAGCACTACCGCAAGGCCATCAACGGCGGCCGAAAGAAGCGGTACGGCTACCGCTATCCCATTGACCACAGCGAGGCGACTGGCCGCGTCTATGCATGGGAATACCGCAAGCACCCGCTCGCCGACACTCTGCTGTATCGGCTGCCCCATCTGCTCGCCAACCGGAGGGCCGACCTGCGGTGGACAGAGGGCGAGCGCGACTGTGAAGCGTTGGTCGAGTCGTTCGGCGTGCTCGCTACGTCTCACCATGGCGGCGCGGGCAAGGCGACGCCAAAGCAAGCCGAGTGGTTGCGTGGGCGGAAGGGCCGGATCTTCCTGGTAGCCGACCGCGATCCGGCCGGTACATATGACGTTGTCCGGCGGTATGACCTGCTCCGCGCGGTCGGCATCCCCAAGAAGCGGCTCAGGATTGTGTGGCCGGTTCCGGCGTTCAAGGGTGCAGATGCGCGCGACCATATCGAGGCCGGGTTTGGGCTGGATGACTTCGTGCCGGTCAAGATTGACAGGCTACGCGAGGAAGCGGCCACCGTCATACCAGATCGCGGGTCTGGCAACGGCTCCTTCCCCGATTGGTGGGTCCCGCAGGAAGAATGGGACCTCACCCCGGATGAACTCGAAGCCTTCAAATCAATGCCGGTTCGGGTTGAGCCCAGGCGGAAGCGATGAGCCCGCACGGGCCGAGAACCCCACGCGCGCGGCGTGAGGCTGGGCCCTCGCGGTGCGGCAGCGAGGGGGCGGCCCGAGGTAGCGCCCCAGCGGCGGCAAACGGCGAAGGACCCACAGCCGTTACCCGAACTGGCGAGCGCCTGCCGCTCTTGCTCCGTGCGCGCTCGCCACTCATCCGGAAAGCGTGGGCATGGGGCGAGTCGCCTGCCCCGTCCGGTTCCCTTCACCATTTCTCTCAGCCAGAGGACCGGTAATGGGCAAGAAGAAGCGATCGACGTCAGAGGCGAGCACCAAGACACTGGTCCCCGACCCGGACCACTACTTCACCAAAGGTGGAGGTCTAAGGGTCAGGACGCTCGCGAGGGCGGTCGAGAAGGCCGGTGTCATCGCCAGCGATGAGAGCAGCGAGTTGTACTGGTACACGGACGGCGTTTGGCATCGCGGAGGTGCACGCGAGGTCGAGAACAGGACGCGGCTCCTCCTGGATGAGCGATGGCGCTCAGCCCATGCCGCCAACGTCGTGAAATGGTTCGCGGTACGACCTGCGACGGTCAGCGACCGGACCGCCAACACGGACCTGCTGAACCTGCCGAACGGCCTGCTGGACTGGCAGACCGGCGAACTGAGGGAACACTCGCCGTCCGTCAACACCATCGCACGCATCCCGGTGCCTTGGGATCCGGACGCTGAGTGTCCTCAGATCGATGAATGGGTTCGGCAGGTCGTCTCGGAGGACTGTGTTCCGCTGGTGTTCGAGGTCATCGGCTACGCCCTGTACAACGGCAACCCGCTCCACAAGGCCCTGCTCCTGTACGGCACCGGCCGCAACGGCAAGGGCACCTTCCTTCGGCTGCTGAAGCAGCTGCTCGGGGTCGAGAATGTTGCCGCCGTCACGCCCCAATCTCTGGACGAGAACCGTTTCACGGCTGCCGAGTTGCACGGCAAGCTCGCGAACCTGGTTGGCGACGTGGACCCGAGGATTTTCAAGGCGACCGAGCGCTTCAAGCAGGCGACCGGGGATGACCTGATCACCGCCGAACGGAAGTACGGTCAGCCGTTTACGTTCACCTGCCGCGCGTTGATGGTCTGCGCGTTCAACGCCTATCCCCGTTCGACCGACGCCACCGAGGGCTTCTTCAGCCGCTGGGTCGTCCTCCCGTTCACCGGCTACTTCCCGGCCGGTGTTGCGGACCCGTCAATCGAGGACAAGCTTCAAGACGACAACGAAATGCGCGGGCTGTTGGTGGCCGCCGTCGAAGGACTCCGAAGGGTCATGACGCGGAGACAGTTCTCAATCCCGGCCTCCGTTCACGACGCGACGCGTGAGTTCCGCGAAGCCGCCGACCCGGTGCGGGCGTTCGTGGCCGAACGGGTCACCGTCGGTGAAGCCGTTGCAAGGACCCGGGTCTACGACTTCTGGTGTGCGTGGTGTGAGACGAACGGTCACGAGCACGGCGCGGCGCGACGGCTGTACGAGCGGCTTCCCGGGGCCGTGATGGACATCCTCGACGTGCACATCGAGGACGGAAAGTCCCACGGATCCAGGGTGTTCCGCGGGATCGACGTGACCATGCCGGAGCTTCCCCCGGGTATGACGTGGCACTCATGACGGCCGCGCCTCCGAACCCGCCCCCACATTTCCCAACCCCCGGTGGGGTAGAGGGACCGATGGGGGCGGAAGGGGCGTCTTTCCTAACCCTTCCCCCCGTACGCGGGAACCGGGGTAAGGGGAACTGCCCCTCACGCCCCCGACGCCCCCACGCCCCGAAACCCCATACTGCGAAGGAGATTGACCGTGGGTAGGAAGAAGCTCGAGAAGGACCTATCAACGTCTGGACCCTCCATCGAGAGCCCGCTACGTAAGGGCGCTCCCGGATCGGTGAACCCGGCGCGGCGATGCACCGCGACCGCCCATAGAACCGGGGAGCGATGTCGAGCCGCCGCGATCAAGGGCGGCACCGTTTGCCGGGTTCACGGCGGAGCCGCCAAGCAAGTGAAGAAGGCGGCCAAGGAGCGGCTTGTAGAACTCATCGACCCAGCCATCGCCGCGCTCGACAAGGTTCTTCGCGACCCCGAGTCAGAGGACGCCGTCAAGGTACGCGCGGCCACGGCGATCCTCGACCGCACGGGTTTCCGGCCAGGCATCGTGGTCGAGGTCTCGCCCGACGACGCCTGGGGCGCGTTGCTCAACGATGCCTGGGACACACCCGACGACCGCTCGCTCGGCATGTCGCGCAAGCCACCCGAGCTTGAGAGCGGCATCCAGGGCCAGGCCGACTACGAGGCCCGAGAGCGGGCACGCCACGAGCAGGAGGACCGCGACGACGCCGAGCGACGCTCGACCCATCTCGACAACCTAGGGCATGACGTCTTCGTTGTCCCTCGCGGCTCATCGGGTCCAGGGCCTTTCGCGAATCCGAACCGTCGCCCGTCCGACCCGCGCTCGGAGCACGACCCGAGCCCGGTTGGACAGGGCGCGAAGACTCGCGAGCAACTCCTCGTCGAGCGGCTAAGCGACGAGCCTGACAACGACTCGTGGACGTCGGCCCGCCGACCGAGCCGCTACCCCACCCCGCGCCCGTGAGGTGGGGCCGTAGGTGGGCCGCGACCCCTTCGGGTGGGGGTAGGGCCGTCGAGCCCGCTCGCAGCGGCTACGGGCCAGGCCCGTCGAACTTGAGACGGCTGTCTCAACATGCGAGACAGACTGGGCGTACGGTAGGTAACGGCGGATAGCGACCGTTATCCGCCGTAACCAATCGAAGAAGGACATGATGACCGAACCGATGAGGCTCGACCTACCCGACGATGACAGCGACTTCACTTGGCGGGTAGAGGTAGGTGACCGTCTGCGCGACCCGGCGGAACCAGCGGTCTACACCGTCCAGCCAGCGCCGTTCGCCGGTCGCTGCGAGTGGCTCGAGAAGCCCTGTGGCGAACCCGCCGAGCTTGCCATGTTCGGCGGCTCAACGATGACGCTCGCCTGTCGCAATTGCGTCGAGGAGGACAAGCGAGCCGGCACCCTGATCGCCGTTGATGACGGCGGTGGGGAATGAAGGTGATGGGCTACGTCCGGCTGTCCAAGGGCTCGACCAACGGCCACTCCTTGGACGCGCAACGCGAGAGCGTCCAGCAATGGGCGAAGGCGAACGGGCACGACCTGGTCACCGTCGTGGCCGAGGTCGCTAGCGCGAAGTCGTACGACAAACTGCACGGCCGGAAGCTCGCCATCGCTGCGGTCAAGGCGGGTATGGCCGAGGCAGTCGTCGTGCGTGACCTCGACCGGGTAACGCGGAGCACCCTTGACGGCGCTTCGCTGTTGGAGGACGCGAAGGTCAACGACTGGCGGTTGATGGGCGCGGTGGACGGGCTCGACACCGACGACCGCGAACAAGAGTTCACGATCAACGTGCGGATCGCGATGGCCCAAGAGGAACGCCGGAAGGTCAGCCGGCGCACGAAGGACGGTATGGCTGCCGCTCGGCGCAACGGCTCGAAGATCGGTAAGCCCCGACAGGTAGACCCAGCGACCGAGAAGCGCATCGTCCGGCTCGCCAAGAAGGGCTCGACCGCCTACGCCATCGCCAAGCGGCTCACCGCCGAAGGCACCCCGACCCCTCAAGGCGGGAAGGCCTGGAGCCCGAGCGTCGTCCGCGACGTCATCAAGCGCAACACCAAGGGAGGGCTGGTATGACCGCACGAGGACCCGGTGCGTGGGTTCGACGCGACCCGCGAACCAAGGGCAACCACCCGCGTGACCAACGCTGGCAAGTGGTTTACAACGACCCGTCCACTGGCAAGCGCCGGACCAAAGGAGGCTTCCCCAAGAAGGGCGACGCAGACGCTTGGGCCGACGACTTCCGGTCAAGTGCCAAGCGAGGGCAATGGATCGACCCGGCGCAGGGTGACGTGATCTTTCGGGACTTTGCGTTGCAATGGCTCGCGACCCTGCCCACGAAGAAGGCCAAGACCCGCGCTGGGTATAAGGGACTGATTGAAGGTGAGCGGCTCGATGCGACCTTTGGAGCGCTCCCGCTGCGCGGGATCACCCACGAGGCCGTTGCGGGGTGGGTAGGGAGGCTCAGCGCCGAGCTTGCTGCGACAACCGTGCGGAACAACTTCTACGTCCTCCGGGCCGTGCTGGACTTCGCCGTACGGTCGCGTCGCCTTCAGTTCAATCCGGCCATGGGGGTGGGACTACCTAGGGTCAAGCAGTCGCGAGTCCGCGAGGAACGCCGCTACCCGCTGTCACCTGCGGACGTCGCCCTGGTCTGCGACGCGCTACCAGAGCCCTGGGACACTTACACCTGGCTTGCTGCTTGGACGGGTATGCGGCCCGAGGAAGTCTCAGCGCTTCGCTTGTCTGACGTGGACGTCGACCAAAGAGAAGTCCAGGTGCGGTCGGTGCTGGTGGACGTCAATGGCCTTCTGATCCGCGAGGACGACCCAAAGACGGTCAAGAGCCGGCGGACGATTGCCCTTGACGCGGCCACGACTCAGCGGCTCGCTACCTACCTCATTGAGCACCAGCGTCGGGCTGTCCGATGGTTCAACGAACACCCCGACCAGGTACACCCCGGCGAGGCGCTCCCGATCTTCGTCGGCATGAAGACTGGCCGCGCCAACGGCGCACCCGATCTTGACCGGCTCGACTATTCCAAGCCGATGCGCCACGGCCTGTTCTACAACCGCCATTGGAAGCAGACGCTTAAGGCTGTTGGCCTGCCGAGCAACCTACGCTTCTATGACCTTCGGCACGCGCACATCTCTTGGCTCGTGTCCGACGGCAAGCTCGGGATCAAGGAGATCAGTGAACGGGTCGGCCACAGCAGCGCCGTCATGACCCTCGACCGTTATGCCCACGCTCCAAGAGACGCTCAAGAACGCCAGCGCTCGGCCCTGGACGCCCTCTCCGCGCCGACAACCAACACCAACGTCGTACCCTTCCGCCGTGACGGGGCACCTCGATAGCACTGGACGGATGCCAAGGGAGCTCAACGACCCTTGTCGTTGCGTAAATCCCCGGAGTCTTCGTCTCGCTTGCGCGCTGGCGTGATGTCAACGTCATCCGGGAGGTCCAAAGCATCTTGGCGAAGCCCGACGAACTGAACCAGCGTAGCGAGTCCAGGGAGCAAACTGGCAACGGACCAAACACTGAAGAATGCTGTAACCGTGATCGCCGGTACGAGTGCCCATGAGGGCGTGTCTGGCGTCATCGCGGCCACAACCATGAGACCTAAAAGGGCAAACACGCCAATGACCGTGGTGAACAAGAAGGGAGCAAGATAGCGAATTGGATCGCGATTGATCGCTCGAAGCTTGCGCAGGAATGGTTGATCTAGGAAGGCGACTTGGATTGCAACTCCGGCTATGACAGCGCCGATAATCACGCCAACCACTTGAGATGCGACGCCGACCGGAGCGAGGGCTTGGCTCGGCTCGTTCAGCGCGAGTGCAAGGGCACCGGCGCCTCCCAGCAGCGCGAGCCAGAAGTCAATCTGGAGAAGTTCGCCCATCGTGAGATCGCGAAGGGCGCCCCAGAGATGCCGCATGATGCCCTTCGACATGCCTCCGCCTCCTCGCGCTGACCTTGAAGGGAACGATACGACCCGCTGCCGACGGTTTAGAGGTTACTCATCGCTGATGGATGCCTGGGCCGGGCCCTGACTAGTGCGGTTCGCCACGTACTCCTTCAAGGCTGCGAGCACCGTCTCCATGCCGGCCACGAGGTCTGTCCCGAAGTCTGGGACCGAGGCGTCATCCATGTTTAGGCGGGTGCTGAACCTCGACTCACTGGCTCCCTGGGCACCACGAGCGGACATACGGATGTCCAAATTGCCCGTGTCTGTACCCTCGAGCTTCTCATTGAACGCATCAGAATTGACGTTTAGGGATCGGCGAGGAGCAGCGGCATACTCTTCTGTCTTGCGCCGAGCGGACATCGCGCGCATCTCTTGACGGTCGCGGTCGAGGTCAAGGCCGGGATTGCTGAACTTGACCGTCCGCACCATCTTGTAAACGCGTGGATGATCAGCCAGCCAGTCACGGATGCGGAAGGGAGAGGTCACGAGATCGACCTCCCACGTGGTTGGGACCAGTTTGAGGACGGTGGCTGCCTCGTTCAAGACTTGTTCGAATCCTTTTGTGAAGGTTGTGGGTTGCAGCCGAGCAGTCACCGCGAACGCAACCCACCTGTGGTCGTCACGGAGATCGACCGCGAAGGGCGCCATGGTCGCGTCGCTCGCGGTGTCGCTTTCGCGAGACTCGCCCTTGATCCACGACCACGAGGCTGGGTCAAAGTCTGTGCGATTCTCTTCTTCCGAGTACCCAAGTACTCCGGTCATGAAGTCGCCGTCGGGCGTGAGCGCCATATCGGCGGCCTGCCAGGTGCGTGCTCGGCGCGTCGAGGTCAATCTCTGAACGTGCCTGGTGAGGTGGCTATCAGCCAGTGCGCTCATGTCTTCCCTAAAGGGCCGCGACTGCAACGTCTCCTGCGAGCGCCTATTGATGCGGCCGAACACGAGCCTCTTCACGGGCGGAGCCATCTGGGCACACTCCTGTCTGAGAGATTCTGACCCAATCATGAGGGTCTGAACGCGGACATTACATCCGAACCGCCGACGCGAAAAGGATGTCTAGATTGGGTCCAGCGCGGACCGGGGCGGGCCGACGTCGCGGCATGCGAGCCCCGTAGTACCGCCGTAGTACGCGACGGCTGGGCGGCGAGCCTGACCAAGCGTCTCCGCAGGTCAGGTGGTGCCCTCGGCCAGAATCGAACTGGCGACACACGGTTTAGGAAACCGTTGCTCTATCCCCTGAGCTACGAGGGCGGGATGGTAAAGCGCCTGGTCAGAGCCCCATTGCTTCACCCTATGCTGCGGATCTCAGCGGCTCGGTCCGCAGGTAGTCCGCAAGAAGTCCGCAGGAACTCCTCGCGGACCTCGTGCATCCGCTGGGCCACCCGATCCAGGTCGTCATCGTATAGGTGGCCGTACGGGTCTCATGTCTAGTGGCCGAGGCGTGCCCGAGCATGGACTGCACGACCTTGATGTTCGCCCGGAAGCGATCCCGAGGGAAGCCGCGGTGTGCCGCAGGGAGTGTGGCACGAGACCGGTCAGCCTGCGTTCTTGGCGGTGCGGTCGAAGCAGTCGCGACGGAAGTTGGCGTTGCGGAGGTTCGAGTCAGTCGAGGTCGGCGAACCGCTCCTCCAGCTCGGATAGGCGTGGGTCGCGCAACCCGACGGCACCGTGCTCCCACCAGATGTCTGGGTAGATCAGCTGTCCCGTCATCCACGGTTCGTGCGTCTCGAACACCACGACCTGGAAGACCGCACGTGGTGTCCGCTCCAGCGCCGCGGGCAGGAAGCCGCGCCGGTCGGCACGCTCGAAACCGCGGGCACCGTAGAAGAAGGGGCTGCCCTCGAGGAACAGCGCCGGTATGCCGCTGCCCCGCGCCGTCTCGACAGCTGCTGCCACGAGCGCCGTGCCAAGGCCGGCGTGCTGGCGCTCCGGCAGAACTCCCAGCGGGCTGAGCATCCATACCTCCACCAGCTTCCGGCGGGCGTCCACCCACGCCAGGCTGAGGCCGACGTGTCCGGCAACGTCTCCATGCTCCTTGGCGACGAGACCGGTGCGCCGGTGATCTCCCAGCGACTCCCAGATGTGAGCCACGTCATCCCCATGGGCCGGATCATCCTGCCCGAACGCCGACGCGAGCACGCGTCGTACGGACTCGCGGTCGGCCGATCGCTCGGGACGCACCTCGAAAGTCACGCGGGGGATGCTGTCACGAGCCGCAAGCGTGCCGCAAGGGAAATTGTGTCGCTCGAGAGATGCACGGACCTGGTGATTCTGGAGCATTCGGGCAGCGGGTCGAGGATCACGTGGTCCGTCTTTACGGAAGCCGACAGCCGTTTCCCGCTGAGGTTTGGAAGGGTTAGCAACGCGGCTTTCGGCTGCTTGTCTCTGAGGTCGGGTACTTGACCGCCGACGGCGACTTCATGGCCCGCGCCGCAGTACTCATTGGACTTCACCTTGAGAAGGAGAAGGGTTCTGAGCGCCACCGAGAGGTGGCTCTCCTTCGCGAATGCTGCTCGGAGCCTCTGAGCCGAGTTGTTGTCGGACCCCACCGCCGGCGGATTGGGAGTTGAGTCTGGGGACCTGTGCCGCTCCTGGAAATGTGCCTGTAAGGGCTCACGGCGAGCCAGGACTGACACCCGCGCATCGGGCATGAGCGGTCGCTGGCTCACGTGAGAGGTTTGCGTCATGGCGGGTGCAGGGGTTCCGGGACACGAGATTGTGCTCGAGACGGAACGCCTGCTGCTCAGGCCTTGGCGAGTATCCGAGGCTGCCATCCAGCGCGAGCTGTGGTCCGAACGCGATCCGCGCGTGCCGCCTCACCGCCGAATCGACGCGGACGGGCACCCCACGGTCGCAGACATCGCGGACTGGGTCCGTACCGCCAAGCCATCGTCAATCGGGTTGCCGGCGGTCGAGCGGAAGGCCACCAAGGACGTCATCGGCTACTGCGGACTGGTCGACAGCGGGCGAGGACCCGAGGAACCGGAGCTGGCCTACGAGCTGCTCCGTCGGTTCTGGGGTCGGGGATACGCAACCGAGGCTGCATGGGCGGTACTGGATTGGGCGAGATCGTGCGGGTACGAACGTGTGTGGGCCACGGTCTGGGAATGGAACACCGCTTCTCAACGGGTGCTGGAGAAGGTCGGATTCTCTGAGGCAGAACGCCAGAAAGACGTGATCCATGGGACCAACCTGGTCACCACGAGACGGCTCTGACACGCCCGGTGGTTGGGTGAAGCCGCGGCCACGGAGCAACACCACGCCATGTGGTCAGTTTGAGCCGGCGTCCGCTGATCGGCAGACTCGGTCGCGAACTTAGCGGCCAGTGAGAGCGGTTGGTTGGTTGTCAGCCGAGTGCCCACGGGTGGTGGGGGTCCATCCGAGCGACGGTCGTCGAGAGCCACTCTCGGGCCGGTGTGTCGAGCTTGGGGAGGGTGACGTCGGCGTCGAGGCGGTCCTTCGCCCGGGCCTGGGCCGCCTTGAACATCAAAGTGACCTCCGGTTTGGCGTAGCGCAGTCCGTTCGGTGCGACCCAGGTGACGTCGTGAAGGTCCTCGGTGTGCGCTCGTTGGCGCTTGTTGGTCCAGCGGCCATCCGTGACCGGGGTGAACGGAACGTCGAGGACCCAGGGTGACTGAGCGTTGCGGCGCACCCACACCTGGCTGTCAGGTCGGACTTCGGTGAACCGGTGGTCGAAGGGACGCAGCCAGCCCTCGTCGACGTTCCACGGTGTCCATCGGTCGCCCAGGAACAGTCGGAACGCCTCGGCATCACTCGACAGGATCGAGATGTCCATGTCCTCATGGTCGCGGTGGACACCGGTGAAGGCCTCGATGCTCCACCCGCCGATGATCCACCACGGGCGGTTGAACCCCTCCATGAAAGCAGCCACGGTCGTGGGGGTGAGTGGATCCCAGCCGCCGTACCAGCGCTCGAACTGGTCGGGCGGCAGCGGTCCGGGCGTCGGCGGGAGCGGGACATCGGGCGGAGCTGAAGGCATCCCCGGATCCTTCCATTCCACGCTGACAGAGCCCACCCCCAGCGTCCTCGCGCCAATGCCTCGCCCAGCCTGCGGCAGATGCGGATGCGGGCATCAATGGAACATAGCCGGGCGTCTCGAAGCGGTATCAAGCTATCTGAGGCTTAGGCTGGCCCCTTACGCGGGTGGACCACGGGATGGGTCGACCGCTGCTGTCCAGGAGTACCCGGCCCGCCAAAGGTCGTTCGAGGCGCCCGACGACCTGCGACAACAAGACGACAGGCCGCCGAACCTCGGCAACCGGGAACCTGAGCCACGGACCCGGTCCACAGGTTCGCCTTCGCAGGACATCCCATTACCCGCCATACGACGACCCTAGGCCGAGCAGCGGGGTCCGACGTCCGTAGCTCGGGAGTATTAGTGAGCCGGACAGCGGCATGAGAGTGCGTTCGCTGCAGTCGTCCAGGGGCGAGCATCTGAGGATGTGGTGACCACCACCACGGCTAAGGCAGCACCAGTTTCCAATACCCCTCAGAGACGACTTCGACGGTTCCGTAGTTCACCTTGATCGCCGACTGGTCGTCGATGACATACGCCGGACCGCCGATCTCGCTGGCCCAGCGGTCTGCCTCGTCCATGGTGTTGCCCGGGAAAGCGTCGAGGTGCGGGAAGATCGAGAAGTCGACGACGCCGAGGGTGCGGTCGTCCGGCGCGGACGGCCACTTGACGAAGTCAGCGCCGATCCGGGGCGTCATCACCATGCTGCCGGCACTGACCCCCACCCAGACCGTGTCGGTCATCGCGGGCAGAAGATCCGCCAGTCCAGATTTCCGCATCCAGTGGCACAGGTACGTCGCATCGCCGCCGTCGACCAGCAGCACGTCGGCCTCGTGGACCCATGAGACCCAGCGATCCGTGTCGATCGTCGGCAGCGCCGATAGCTCGAGGAGCCCCAACGACTTCCACTCCATCGAGGTCAAGCCACCCCACGGGGGCGCGCCGCTCACGAATCCCCGCGCCGAGACCGGTCCGCACATCGGGTGGCCCCACTGTGCCGTGGGGATGCAGAGTGCGGTCGCGTCGGCCGTCGGCTTGCCCAACAGGTCGACCAGCGCACGGCGGATGCTGGCGTTCGTGACGCCCCCGGACGTGAGCAGGAGCTTCACGATTCCTCCTGAGTGGAGTGCGACGATTGGAACGAGTCTTAGGCCCATCCTGGAGGCATCCGAGGCTGGGCTCCTTGTCTTGGCGCTCTTCTGTGGGCGCCATTCAACTGCTCAACGAACGCCTCACTTCAAGTTCGACGTCCCGCCAAACAATCTTACGAACCTCCGCAACCACGCACTGTCATCGGCATGGGCGCTCGACCTGCGGCATGAGCGGGCGTACGTTCGGCCGCTACCGGCTGCCTAACCTGGCCAGTCGTTTCGCAGGGCCTTCGCCTTCCATGGCGCCATGCCCTCGGTCAGACGGGCATGAACGTCAGGGGGCCATGACACCCCCCAATCTCACGAGTTCCTCGGACAGACCCACGAGCCCCCACTAAGCGTCCCGCCAACTCGTGCAAGTCCGCTCTCCGGCATGATCGCTCGACTCGCGGCAGATGAGTGCGTCTCTGAGCCGCCGCCGGAAGCGGTGGTACGGTTTTCGCGCTCAAACGTCGAAGCGAGATTGCCCCGCTCGTCATCCTGGTAGCAGACAATCACCGAGAGGAACGCCATGACCGACTACGTCGTCATGTTCCCCGCCGACAACGAGGAAGAGTGGGCGGCAGGCACAGAAACCGATCACGAGGCCACCTTCACCATCGACTTGGAGTTCCGCCAGCTCCTCGAGGCGCGGGGTGGCGCCATGACCGGTGGCGCCGGGCTCACCCACAGCAGCAAGGCACGAACGCTCAAGCGTGGACCAAACGCTACCGCGGTGATCACCGACGGCCCCTACAGGGAGTCTGTCGAACAACTGACCGGCTTCTTCATCGTCACCTGCGACGACTACGACGCGCTCGTGGACGCCGCACAGGTACTCACCCAGGCTCACCCCGTCGTCGAGATCCGGCCCATCCAGGACTACTGACACATACTCGACAGAGAGACGACGAGAAGCGTAGGAAGCGATCCATAGGGATCGCGGCAAGCTCCGAGGCGGCCTTCGGATCTCGGTATGATCACTCGAATCGCGCCATGAGCGGACGTTCGTCACAGCTCTAGTGGTCGTCGTGCGCGAGGCTGCTTGACAACTCGCGATGAGCGTTCGCCTGGCTGATAAGGCTGTTGGCCTTCTGCTCGAATGTGGCCACGGCGTCTGCGCCGGCGGGAAAGCGCAGCGGGGGTTCGTCTTGCCCAACGAGCTTGACCAAAGCGTCGGCCAGCCTGGCGGGGTCACCGCCCTGCTTGCCGTCCATGCTTTTCCAACCCGCGACAGTCCGCTCCGTGCGCTCCGTGTAGTCGGGGATGGTGGACTTCGCGTAGTGGGTGGACACCGGGGTAAGGAGTTGGGTGCGAAAGAAGCCTGGCTCGACGAGCATCGTGCGGATGCCGAACCGAGCGATCTCCGGCGTGAGTGATTCCATCCATCCCTCGACGCCGAACTTCGAGGCCGCGTAGGCCGTGCAGAACTCCTGGCCTGTGATGCCCGCAGTCGAGGAGATCGTGACGAGCAGCCCCGAACGCTGGGCGCGCATGACCGGCAGAGCAGCTCGCGCGATGTTGACAGGTCCGAACAGGGTGGTCTCGATCTGGGCCCGGAAGTCCTCGGGGGCGATCTCCTCGAAGAACCCGGCGTTGAAGTTCCCGGCGTTGTTGACCACGACGTCGAGCCGGCCGAACCGGTCCACGGCGGTCTGGATAGCCTCCTGGGCTGCTAAGGGTTCGGTCACATCGAGGGAGACCGCGAGGATGTTCTCCTGTTCGCCGAAGGCGGCGGTGACGCTCTCGGCTCTGCGTGCCGTGGCGACCACCGCGTGGCCGGCCGCCAGGGCCGCCTGGGCAATGTCGACGCCCATTCCTCGACCGGCCCCGGTGATGAACCAAACTTGCTTCTCGCTCATGTGTCAACGCTAGGGCACACGCTTATTGGCAAGCCCGACTGCCCAGACGTCGGCTCAGGTCCGCTGCTCACGCTGTTCAACATCGCGAGTGGCCCTCCGGGGCATGGTTCTTCGCTTTGCCTCCGTCAGGTCCCGTCCCAGTGATCAAGCCGTGCCATGCTCTTGCATCTCGTCTTGTGGCCGCCATGCCTGGATTTCATCCAGCGCTGGCGGCTCGGACCGGCGGGCATGCATGTCTGCATTCCCGGTTACGCTCCGGACATGGCCTTGGCCCCTGACTCCAGCAGGCTCGCCGTCCTCATCGATGGCGACAACACCACTCCCACGATCATCGAGGCTCTCCTCGCGGAGATAGCGAAGTATGGCAGTGCGACCGTCAAGCGGGCGTACGGCGACTGGACCACACCGAACCTCCGCGGTTGGAAGGAAGCGATCAACGCGCACGCGATCCAGCCGATGCAGCAGTTCGCGTACACCACTGGGAGGAACGCCACCGATAGCGCATTGATCATCGACGCGATGGACCTGCTCTACACCGGGAACCTGGACGGCTTCTGCCTGGTTTCCTCCGACAGCGACTTCACCAAGCTCGCCTCCCGACTGCGGGAGTCGGGGAAGACCGTGTACGGGTTCGGTGAGCCGAAGACGCCGCGCTCGCTGGTGGCCGCGTGCGACAAGTTCGTGTACCTGGACGTGCTGCGCAGCTCCGAGGAGCCGGAGCTGCGCAGTGAGAGAGCCCCGGTTTCCACGGCTCCCGTGCGCAAGAGCTCGAGCGAGCTCCGCCGTGACTCCAAGTTGCTCAAGCTGCTGCGGGAGGGGATCGACGCGGCATCGGACGACGACGGTTGGGCCGACCTCGGCGGCGTTGGGAGCTATGTCGCCAAGCAGGAGCCCGCCTTCGACGCTCGCAACTGGGGTTACGCCAAGTTGATCGATCTGGTGACCGCGATTGAACTCTTCGAGGTTAAGCGCGCTGCGGGGCAAGGTGTTCGGGTGCGTGAGAAGGCCAAGGGCCAGGCGGCCAAGAAAACTGCAACTAAGGGACCTGTGGCCAGCAAACCGTAACCGCCTCTTGCCGAGTACCAAGCGCACTGGCGGTGATGTGACGCACCTGCTGCACTTCGTGAGGTGTGCCTGGATGCCTCGAATCCTCCTTACAGAACTCAGCAGGACGTTGTCGGGCTTGCAACACGAGATCGAGTGCTCTTCGCCTCAGGCGCGGCTCGGGTCGAGAAGTGACCTGAGGATGTCTTCCATTTCGTCGAGGCTGTCTTGCTGACCGTCGAAACGGGTCACGTGGTCACGGCCGGCCTTGTCGCTGAACGCCAGCTTCCAGGTGAGCGTTGTCACCCCCTCATGCTCGTGGAGCTCCATGGTCTCGACCGCCTCTGCATCCGGCCAGCAGTTGAAGAGCCACGTCTCCACAGTCCGTGTCGGCGGCTCGACCTCCAGGTAGGTCCCGCTGAACGAGAACACGGTTCCGTCCCCGGTCACGAAGGAGGAGTGGTAGCTCCCGCCGACGCGCAAGTCGATCGAGCACTCCGTCATCCGGTCCGGGGGTGTAGCGCCCCATTTGCTCACATGCTCGGGCTTGGTCAACACGTCGAAAACGAGAGCGATCGGCGCTTCGAACTCTCGAGTGATGACGATCTCGAGTTCACTCGGAAACTCGATGACTGCCGATCCATGTCGATTAGGTGTCACTGCCGTCTCCTTGTCGTTGTAGCTCTTGGAGGTAGTCGTCGATCCGATCCAGGCGGTCGTTCATCGCCCGCTCATACTTGCCCACCCAGTCGTGGACGGGCCGAAGCTGCTCCGGTGCTACGCGATACAGCCGGCGGCGACCCTCCGCCCGGCACCTGACGAGCCCCACCTCACTGAGCACCCGAAGGTGCTTGGAGACCTGGGGCTGAGACATCGACAGGTCGCCAACGATCGCCCCGACCGGCTTTTCGCCCGTGATCAGCACGTCCAGGATCTTGCGACGGTGGACGTCAGCAACGGCGTTGAAGACATCCGACGTCGTCGAAGCGCGGGCCATGGATAAAACATATTCCGATATGGACATGTGTCAAGCCTTGCGGCTGTGAAGCACACCGGTGTGGCCCTCCGTGGACAGTCCTTTGCTTTGGGTCGATCAGGTCGGTCGGCTAGACGATGCCAGGCGGGCCGACTCGCGGATGGCCGACGCGCACTCGACGGCGACCTCCGGACACCGAGGACGCCAGCACCCGGGCCACCACCGATGGCCGCGCCAGAGAGCTGGTCGGCTGCGCCAAGTTGAGAACGAGGTTGAACGACCTCGCGAGCTGGACCGACGTCTGGCTGGCCTTGACGAGCCGTAGGACATAACCGTTGACCTGGTCCGTCCCCCACGCCTTCGGCCCCGCTGTCTTCGGATGCAGGAAGTCCGCGCCGACGGCGATCGACCAGGGAGCGTCAATGATCCGCGCGGCCCTGCGGTGGAACCGCGGTGGCAGCTCCACCGAACGCACCCCCACCTCTCGTACGGTTTCGCCGAGCGCATCGGCTTGCAGGGCGGCGCACGCCATGCCCTGTCCGTAGATGGGGTTGAAGCTGCACGCGGCGTCCCCGATCGTGACGAACCCCGGCAGCAGCCGCCGTATCTTCTCGTAGTGCCTGCGCTGGCTCGACGGGAAGCGGTACGACGCCACCGACGACAGCGGGCCCGCGCGCTCAACAAGCTGGGCCAGGGCAGGCGAAAGCAGGCTGCGAGCGAACGCGAGGACCTCGTCCTCGCTCGTGCCCGGGGCGTCGCCGTGCACGCCCGCCAACGTCACCATCCACCGATCGCCCTCCACGGGAAGCACCGCTCCGCTGCGGAACGACGTGGGCGGTGAGGTGCCGCAGACCAGGAAGGTGCCTTCGAAGTCGTCCGCCGCGCGCGGCAGGAAGCCGCTGGCATACGCGCAGTCGATCTTTATCCGAGTGACCGGCGCTCCGAGGACCCCCGACGACTCGAGCTGGTGCGCGATGCGCGAAGACCGACCCGAACAGTCGACGACGAGGTCTCCCCGATGCGAGACCCCGCCGACCACAACCCCGGACACCCGCCCGTCGGAAATATCCACCCGGTCGACGACGACGCCATCCTCGAGCTGCACGTTGCCGAGCAAGGCGACTCGGCGGCGAACCACCTGCTCTAGTAAGGGCCGAGTCATGCTGAGGGCGGGCCGGCCCCAGTCGCCCTGCGCGCGGTATCCGCCGGCCTGGTAGACCCAGGCACGGGTCCCGTCGACCCTCACCGCGCCCCTCCGCTCAAGCTCGTTGTCAATCCCGGGAAACCAGGTCACCAGCAGGTCCAGACCGGCGGTCAGCAGCAGATGCAGGTGCCTTCCCTGGGGCACGTGCCCCCTCGGCGAGGCGGCGTCGGTGAGCCGCTCCCGCTCTATGACGACGACCTCGTCGACGAGGCCTGACAGCACCCGTGCGGTCAGGAGCCCCGCGACGCTCCCACCGACGACGATCGCGGACGTCATCCTGAGATTCTGACGTACTCCCCCGGTCAGCAGAAGGTCAAGAGCGCACTGGGCCGGCGGCTCGGGGCGCGGAGATCCGGCTGGTGACGTGATACGGCGACCGGGTGTTCAGAGCTCGCCTGGATTCGCGGCTTCCCCACTCGACGGGCGGGTCTTCGTGGTACCCGCAGCGGCTGCGCCGACGAGTCCACCTGCGAGTGTGACGAGCGGGACCATGAGCAGCAGCATCATTCCCGTGCCGAGACTGTCGCTGACGGCGTAGGTCGCAAGGTCGGAGGCTCCGCTTGTCCTGAAGTCGCGCAGGAGTCCGGCGTCATAGGGCCGTCCCGCGGCTGCCACCGCCTCACCGGCCCACAGGAGGAAGAGCGCGTAGCCTGCGATGACGGCCGCCAGGCCGACGCAAGCCAGGCCCACCCGACTGGAGCCGGACCTTGCCGTGGCGTGCCAACCGATGGCTACCGCTACGAGCGGAGCAAGGCTGAGAAGCATCACACTGACCGGCTTAGGTCCCCCAAGGGACGCGACAAGGCCAACCGCCATCCATGATGCCGCGATGGCGGCACCGGCCACGGCGACGTTCAGGAGCAGTCGCCTCCCATCGACTCGGGGGGCGAAGGTGGCGGCCGCAACGACGTACGTCACGAGCAATGCGATGAAGGCGGCGACCGAGACCCAGGCCCGTGCGCCCGAAACCAGGTCCGGATAGCGCACAAGCGCGACCGCGACGACCCCGGCGCTGCAGGCTGCGGCAAGGACCGAGCCCCCGGCGACCACTCGCTGCAAGCCAGCGGGGGGCATGGTGAAGGCGATCGAGCGGACGCATCCAAGAGCAAACACCCAGCGGGTACGAAGGCCCTCGAGCTGCCCGAGCTCGGCCATCATGGCGCGTCCCCAGTCGGGCCTGCCGGCACCCAGCGTCAGAACGCCGGCTGCCAGCAGCGCCCTCGCCAGGTCTCGCCTCTCCCGCGATGGCATCACGCGCGCCCGAGCTCGGTGTGTCGGGTCCTCGCCGGACTCGATTCACGACCGGCCCTCGCCGCTTCGGCCACTCCGTCGTTGGTCAGACGGTAGAGGTGGCGAGGCGGCTTGCCCGGCTCAGTGTGCTCCCATGTGGAGGCCAACAGGCCGCGGTCCGCGAGCCTGATCAGGATGGGGTACAGCGACCCGGATTTCAGCCCCAGCTCGTCGCACAGGTCATATCCGTACCGCCACCTCGACGCATCTACAGCCAGCGCGCGCATCACTGCGATGGTCTGCACGGAGTGAGGGCGACGACGCTGCATTATGAGCTAACTCTACTCATGTAGAGATAAAATACAAGGCCTCAATGTTCCCGCTCCAACCACTACTTGACGGGAGTTCCTCGTGCCTCAGGTGGTTGCGATCAGGTAGCGGAAGACGTTGTCCAGGCGGACGCTGCCGTCGGCCTGGCGGTAGCGGGTCATGACCTCATGGAGGGACCGCACGAGGGTTTCCTCACCGGCGTGCTGTGCTGCCCGCACCGCGGGCCCCGATGACGAGTTCGCGCGCACCGCGGTCTCGACGTCGGGGTACTCGTACGGCGTGGGAACCTCGCCGGCCTCCTTGGGCGTCAAGCCGGAGGACTCGACCAGACCCTCCAGCGCACCGGGCTGGCTCAGCGCGAAGGGGCCCCCGGCGCCGGGTGGGGGAGGCGGGAGCAAGCCGCCGATTGCGGCGAGGACATCCCTCATCTCAGAGCGGGCCGGGTCGCCCCACGTCACGATGGCGATCGACGCCCCGGGCTCGGCCACCCGGCCGAGCTCGATGAGGGCCTGGCGCGGGTCGCTGGCGTATTGGACCGCGTTGAACGATGTGACGGTGGTGAAGGAGTTGTCGGCGAACGGCAGGTCCTCAAGCTCACCTACCCTGATGTCGGCCTCGGGGAGCCGGGCGCGTGCGATATCGACGAGCCCCTGCGCGGCATCGAGGCCGGCGATGGCGGCTCCGCGCTGAGCGGCGAGCGTCAGCGCGAGACCGGCACCACAGCCCGCGTCGAGCAGCCGGGTTCCGTCCGCGACGCCCAGCGCGTCGAATGCCGCACGGTAGAACGGTTCCTGCGCTGGCTCGGCAAGCTCGGCCCATGCGGTTGCCTTCGCTCCCCACAGCTGTCCCTGGACGGTCGCAGATCCCATGATCAGTCTCCTTCGGTTGATGGTTTGGTCGCGAGCACGTAGCGGAAGACGTTGTCCTGACGCAGGCTGCCGTCGGGCTTGCGGTCGGCATCTAGGACCGCTGTGATGACGCTGCACACGGCCTCCGACCCGACCACGTCGATGAGCCGTTGCACCATCCCGGACGAAGTGTGGGCCGCCAGGGCGTCTTCGAGGTCGGTGAACTCGAAAGGGACCGGCACCTCGCTGCCACCGCGGACATCCAGTCCCGCCTTGGACAGCAGCCCCTCCACGGCACCGGGCTCACTGCAGTCGAGCGGTGCAGGGGTTCCTGGTGGGGATGGTGCGAGGGAGCGCAACCGCTGGAACAGTCCTTCTGTCTCGCATCGCTGCGGGTCGCCCCAGATGCCGATGGCCACGGTGCCTCCGGGCCTGCAGACACGGGCCAGCTCGTTGACGGCCTGGGCAGGAGCGGAGGCGTACTGGATGGCGTTGAAGGCCGTGACCGCATCGAAGGTTCCGTCGGCGTAGGGGAGATCCTCGATGTCGCCCCGTTCGATGCGTGCGGCCGGTACGCGGTCTTTGGCGACCTCGAGCAAAGCATCCGAAGCGTCGAGGCCACTCACGTCGGCGCCCCGCGCCGCTGCAAGTGACAGGGCGAGACCGGCACCGCAGCCGGCGTCGAGGAACCGGGTGCTCGGGAGCGGCCACAGCGCGTCGATGGTTGCGACGTACACCGGACGCATCTGTTGCTCGAGCCGGCGCGCCCATACCTCGGGGTGACGCCCCCAGAACTCGCCCTGTACCTGTGCGGATCCCATGGTGTGCTCCTTTGGGTGTCGTGTCTTCGGAACACGGTCTCCCGGCTGACTGGGTTCGCACATCCGGGGTAACCCCGGAGTCGACTACGGAAATCGACAGTCCGGCATACTGGCGGGGTGGACCTGAGCCACGTGACCCCACGTGAGCGGGCGGTGCTGGAACTGCTCGGTGAGCACCTGACACACCAGGAGATCGGGCAGAAGCTGTTCATCTCGCCCCGCACCGTGGAAAGCCATGTTGCCTCGCTCCGGCGCAAGCTCGGCGTCCCCAACCATCGCGGGCTCGTCCGTTTCGCGTCGGCGTACAGCATCGAGGCCGCACGCGTGGCGGCCCCCTCGCTCACCGTGCCGTTGACAAGCTTCGTGGGCCGACGTCGCGAGGTCGAAGAGCTGACACGAGCTCTCCGGGACTCCCGACTGGTCAGCGTCGTTGGCCCAGGCGGTGCCGGGAAAACCCGACTGGCCTTGGCCGCTGCCCTATCCCTGGCAACTGCGTTCACCGATGGTGTCCGGCTCGTCGATCTCGTTCCCGTGGTCGACGCCGACGATCTGGAGGTCGCGGTCGCGCGCGCCTGCGGCTTCGACCCGACCAGCAGACGGGGTCCTGTCGAGGCACTCATCTCTGGACTGCGTCCACTGCACGTCCTGTTGCTTCTCGACAACTGCGAGCGCCAGGTCCACGCGGTCGCCCTGCTCACGGACCGGCTATTGAACGCCTGTCCCGGCCTGACCATGATCATCACCAGTCGGGTGAGACTGGCCATGGCTCTCGAGCGGGTCTACCGGCTGGAAGGGCTCTCGCCCGGAACGGACGGGGACGCGGTGGCGCTCTTCGTCGAGCGGGCGACGGCGGCGGGCAGCCCCACCCCGTCGACCACGGACCTGGAACGCATCGACGGTGTTTGCCGCTCGGTCGCGGGCCTGGCGCTAGCCGTCGAGCTCGCCGCGGTGCAGCTTCCTTCGCTGGGCCTCGATGGCATGAAGCGCGGGATGATCGACCAGGGAAGCCTGTTGGTCGGTGGGAGCAGGCTCGACTCCCGACAAGGGTCCATGCACGAGACGCTCGACTGGAGCGTCGCGATGCTCGAGCCACCGGCAGCCGCGGTCCTGTTTCGGCTGGCCGTACTCACCGCCCCATTCGACCTCGACACAGCGACAAGAGTGACGGCGTTCCCCCCGGTCACGACTCTGGCAATGCCGGTCATTCTGCGCACGCTGGTCGAGCACAACCTGGTGGCCACTACCACGACATCGACCGGAGAACTCGTCTTCCGCCTCCTCGAGCCGGTCAGGCAGTACGGCCTCGCTCGGATGAGTCAGGCGGACATGCCCGCGTTCACGCACCATCTGTTGTGGTGCCTTGCGATGGTCGAGTCGGCGGTTGCCGGTGATGAGATCCAAGGCATGGACCGCGTGGTGGACGACGTCCGCTTCGCGCTCGCCAGGGAGGTCGGCCAGGATCTGCCCCATCCGGCGGCGCACGCTCTTGCCCGGGCCTTCGGTTTGGTGCTCTTTCGCTGGGGACGCCTGCGGGAGGCGCAGCAGCGCATGGAGCAGGCCGCGGATCTGACGGCTGACGATCGGGAGGCTGTGACGGATCTCGCCACGGCCGCGGCCGTAGCCAAGTGCCGGGTGCTGGGCAGTGAGGCACTCCGGCTCGAGCTCGACGCGGCCGCGAGAGCGCGAGCCGCAGGAGCCAACGTGGCCGCTGCCCTGGCACTCGTCCGCGCCGCCGAGCTCCTCCACCGGTTCCCGGGGATGTTCGCCGCGCCTGACATCGGTGCCGCGGCCAGCTTCTTGGAGCAGGCGCACGAACTTGCCCCTGACGATCACCACGTCCAGGTGGCTGCCACCGTCGCCGCGGCGAACGCCAGGCCAGGCCAGGGAGCGGAACGCCGGGACCGGGCGGTGGATGCCCTCGATGCGGCGCGCGACCTGAACGACGGTCTTCTGGTGAGTGCGGCGCTTGACGCCGCTTGCAATGAGAGGATTCACGAAGGGGACGTGGTCGCCGCCTACCGACTCGCGGTGCAGCGCGTCGAACGTCTTATGGCACGCCCCGACCAACCCAACGCCGGGCTCGAGATCAAGGACGCGTTGCATGTGGCGGCGTTTTGCGCACTAGGGGCAGGTGACCTGAATGGCGCCCGGGCCATGGCCGAGCGTCAGCACGAACTGCCATTTCTGGTCGAGCAACGTGACCTGGCAGACGAGGAGCTGCTCGCTCCGGCCGCCCTTGCTGGGGACTGGGAGCTGGTGCTGGGCGTCGGGCAGCGGTTCCTTGAGGACTGGACAGAGGCGGGAAGGCCGAAGGCTCCCGGGCGTGGTCTCGCACCGGCCGCGGTCGCCCTGGCGCACGGTCTGCGCGGGGACGTCGCCGAACGCGCTGCCTGGTTGCGTGTCCTCGCAGAGATCCGCGGCGTTTCCGCTGGCGAAGCAACGCGCGGCTCGGGCTATGGCGAGGTCTTCGACGCCCTGGTGTTCCTGGAGCAGGACCAACCGGTGCTCGCCCTCGAGTCGCTCACCTCGAAGGACCGTTCGGGGATGTTCGGCTTCGTGTTTCGTCAGTGGTCGGCCGCCCTTTCCGCTGAAGCCGCCGTCCTGGCCCGGCACGAGGACGCAGCGCCTCTGCTGTGCACCGCGACGCAGGTGAGCGTCGACAACCCAGTCGCCATGGCCATCACCCGCCGCGCCGAGGCGCTGGTGGCCCGTGATCGGGTCGGGATGCAGCAGGTCGCGGACGACTTCCTGCGCGCAGGTTCGCCGTACCAGCAGAGGCGGACGCTGACCATGGCCGAGAGCATGTGATTCACGCCTTCACTGCGTGACGATCCGGGGACGCGCGTCGCCGCGGGCGGGACGGCACCTGACCCAGACGTGCTGCTGCTCAGGGGTGGCGTTGCCCGGCCGGCCTAAAGTGAATGGATGGGCGACCACCTGTTTCGGTTCGGGCTGACCAATTCCATGGTGGGTGATCTGGCGATGTGGACGGCGGCGGGGCAGAGGGCCGAGTCGCTGGGCTATTCGACTTTTCTGCTGCCCGATACGACGAGCACGCCGGCGCCGTTTCCGGCGCTGTCGGCGGCCGCAGCCGTCACAACGTCGTTGCGGGTAGGCTCATGGGTGCTGTGCGACCCGTTGCGTAATCCGCGGCTGCTCGCGTGGGAGGCAGCGAGCCTGCAAGCCTTGTGTGGTGGCCGGTTCGAGCTCGGCATAGGCGCAGGGCGTCCGGACGCTGCCACCGACTGCGCCGCGTTGGGGGTGCCGTTCGGCAGTCCCGGCGAAAGGATCGCCCGACTGAGCGGGACTGTCCGGTTACTACGCGAGAAGCTGCCCGGCACCCGGATACTCGTTGCCGCATCCGGGCCGAAGCTGTTGACCTTGGCCGCCCAGACCGCCGACATCGTCGCGTTCGGATGGCCGCCTGCCACCGACGACGCCGCTGCTCGTGAACGCATCAATGTCGTCCGCTCCGCCGCCGGCGCGCGGGCCGACGACCTCGAGTTGGCCACCGGGCTGATCGCCGTCGGAGAGGGTGAGCAGCCATGGCTGACCAGGATGGGGACCGATGCGCGGACTCTCAGTGCACACGGTGCGGTGACCGTGTTGACCGGCACGCCACGTGAGATGAGCGACGAACTGCAGCGACGGCGGGACGCCTTGGGCCCGTCCTACGTCACTGTGCCAGCAGATGCCGCTGAGTCATTCGCTCCAGTCGTCGCCGAACTCGCAAATCGCTGAATGCCGGGAGAAGCCACTCCTCAGCGCAGACAATCGCAGTCTCGAGCGTCCTGCTCGCCCAACACCACCCCCATGACTTCGGTGCCGTCGGGCAATATCCGCGTGGGCCTTGGACCTTGCGGGCTCAGCTGCCGAGCGCTGTCAGAAGAACGAGGATCAGCGTGATGACTGCGAGTAAGCCGTGGGCGATGACCGTCGGCACCGGGAAGTGACTTTCGGGTGCCTTGCCGCCGGTGACCGTTGCTACTGCGGAGCGGGTGGCGGTGGCGCGCTCTGCACGGTACGTCGGGATCCAGCGGGCCAACATGCCGAAGCCGAGCAGCGCCACGGGTAGCAGGATCACGAACGCGATCCAGGCGAGGGCGTGGGTGCCAGTGATGACGTAGATGATCCACACGACCAGACCGGTCGCCGCGAGCGCGAAGTGTCCGAAGATCAGCGCGGGTGGAAACCTGCTCGTTCCCGACTGCCGGACCCCGCCCTTGCTGATCCAGGTGGCCAGCATGTAGAAGCCGCCGGCTGCGGTGAGCAGCCAGGTGATCAGCGCTGCGATCTTCATCCCGGTATCTCCTTGCTTGTGTTGTGGTCCTTGGGTCCGACCCGGCACCGCCGCAGCCGGCTAGCTGCGAAAGCCTTCCTCCTGGGTGGTTTCGGCGGCGACTCGCACGCCGAACCGGAAGGCTAGCTTGCCGCCGAGATAGCCGGCCGCACCAAGCACAACAAGGCTAACTGCCGACAACAGGAGGGGTCCGTAAGCAACGACCGCGCTCTCGTCGTACGTCGACCGACGCCAGAGGAAGTTCGCAACATAGGCACCAGTGACGGCAAGGTTGAGGGTCATGTGCAGCAGAGCCGTGCGATGGGCGGTGGTGCCCGGTGGGATGGCGAAGAGGTCGAGGAACCCGACCAACGCCGCGCCTAACGCCCCGACGATCCCGATGCCGATCAGCCACAGGGATCCCTTAATGAGAAACATCGGGTCAGTGACGATGCGCGACGCGACGTCGAAGACAGTGCTCGCCACCCAGGCGCCGATCGGCACCGTCACCAGAATCGGATGGAACGGATGCCCGTAGGGGCCTGCCATCAAGACGCTCACCGGCTGCTTGGCGTCCTGAACTGGACCAGTCATCACAACCGACGATCGACACGGCCGAGTTTCACCAAGACATCCTTACTTATCCGCCGTCACGAGGTCAAGCCCACCGGGGAATAACACCCGTCGCCCATGATAAGGATACTAGCGTGTACGTTATCGTGGGCCCGTGAGGACCCGCACGGGCCGCGAGGGAGGCTTCAGCGAGCCAGCGATTCGATCCATCGCCGCCCTGGACGACGATCTGCGGCGCGCGATCTACCGGTTCATCCGGGACTGCGGGCGACCGGTCACCAGGCAGGATGCTGCATCAGAGGTTGGGATTTCGGCGAAGCTCGCAGCGTTCCACCTCGACAAGCTGGTGAAGGCTGGATTGCTCAAGGTCCGTGACCGGTCGCGGGAGACTCGCGCCGTCGGACGTCGACCCAAAGTCTACGAGCCGTCGGACGTCGACATCAGGGTCTCGATTCCCCAGCGCGAGACCGGTCTTCTTGCGAGCATCCTGATGGAAGCCGTCCGCACGAGCCGGCCCGATGAAGATGCGCGGGTCGTAGCAGGCCGGGTTGCCGGTCTGCACGGGGAGCAGTTGGGCGCCGAGGTACGTGGGCACCTTCGACCCGGGCGACTCGGGGGCGAACGCGCGCTGACAGCCGCGATGAGCGTCCTGGCGGAGTACGGTTTCGAGCCCGCCAAGGCCACAGCAGGTTGCGTGCGGCTGCAAAACTGCCCATTCGCCCCACAGTCGACTCAGGCAACCGACCTGGTCTGCGGAATCAACCACGCCTTCGTCACCGGACTTCTCATCGGCCTGAACGCATCGACCCTGCATGCCGTCCTTCGACCCGAAGACAAGCGGTGCTGTGTAGAAATCCACGCGACGGCAGCGACGTAGCTGCTAGGAGCGCGAGAACGGAAAGATCACCTCGACGTGCAGTCCGCCTTCGGGGCGGGGATGCGCGGTGAGCTCGGCGCGGTGAGCTTGAGCGATTGCCAGCACGATGGTCAGCCCTAGGCCGTGTCCGTCGGTATGACGCATACGCGCGCCGCCGAGTTGCTGGAATGGCTGGAAGAGTCGCTCGACATCAGGGGGCACGAGTGCTGGACCGGTGCTGCTGATGGCGAGCTTGGCCGCTCGGTCGACTGGTGTCGTCGTGATTTCGATCTTCCCGCCGGGGATGTTGTGGCGCAGGGCGTTGTCGACGAGGTTCGCGACCAGGCTCTCGACGAGTCTCCGGTCGCCGAATGCCGGTACCTGGCCGAGCGCGGCATCGATGCGGATGCCCAGCCTCTCGGCCTCATTCCGTCGGCCGGCAAGCACGGATTGGGTGACCTCTCCGAGGTCGAACGGCTCCCACTGCTCGACGCCGCGCTCACTGGTGGCCAGGGTGAGGAGCGCGTCAATGAGCCGTTCTTGTTGTGCGCCGAGCTCCAGCGCCTCGCCGCAGGCCGTCCGCAAGTCCTGGCTAGTGGCGTCTGGGTCGGCGAGGGCGACTTGCAGCAGCGTGCGCTGGCCGGCCAGCGGCGTGCGTAGCTCGTGAGATGCGTTGGCGACGAAGTGGCGCTGGGACTCGAACGACGCTTCCAGGCGCCCGAACAGGTCATCGAGGGTCCTCCCCAGTTCCGTGAGCTCGTCGTTGGGGCCGTCCATCGCGAGGCGCCGGTGCAGGTTGGTGGCGGAGATCTCCTTGGCAGCGGTGTTGATGGCTTGAAGGGGTCGCAGGAAGCGCCCAGCGATCCACCAGGCGAGCCAGACCGCGACAAGTACGCCGACCAGCCCGACGATGGCCGGCCAGACCTCGAAGGAGCGGCTACCAGAGACGTTGCCCGTTCCAACCGAGGGCTGCTGGGACCCGGACGCAACCCCGAAGCTGCCGTGGCGTATGAGGAGGCCGGATACTCCGAGGACGGCCGAGACGAGGGCGACGAAGAGGCCGGCGTAAAGCACGGTGAGCTGGACGCGCAGCGGTGGCCGACGCAGCCGGTCCCTCGATACGACGTCGCGGAAGTTCATCTCACGTAGGTTCATCCGGGGACCCCGATCCGGTATCCGCCCTCGCGGACGGTCTCGATCACGGGCGGGTCTCCCAGCTTGGCCCGCAGCCGGCGCATCGTCGTTTTGACCGCGGTTGTGAACGGGTCGGCCGCTTCGTCCCAGACCCGTTCGAGGAGCTCCTCACTCGAAACCACCCGGTCACCCGAGGCGAGCAGACATTCGAGAAGGGCGAATTCCTTCGGGCTGAGCTCCAGGCGTTGCCCGGCCCGGAACGCGACGCGCCGGCTGGGGTCGAGGGTGAGGTCCGCTGCCCTGAGGGTCGGCGGCGTTGCCGGCTGCGCGCGCCGCCCCAACGCGCGAACCCTGGCGACGAGCTCGGAGAAGTCGAATGGCTTGGGCAGGTAGTCATCGGCGCCCAGCCCAAGACCCTCGACCCGGTCCTTGACGGTGACCGAAGCGGTGAGCATCAGCACTCGGCTGTCCCGGCGCTGCGCGGTGATCTGTCGGCAAACCTCGTCGCCGTGAGTACCCGGCAGGTCCCGGTCCAACACGACCACGTCATAGCGGGTGGTCGACAGATGATCCAGCGCTTCGTTCCCGTCGAGGACGACGTCCACAGCCATGCCCTCGCGGCGAAGCCCCGTCCCGATCGAGCGGGCCAGCACCTCGTAGTCCTCGACGACGAGCACTCTCACAACTGTTTCTCCTTCGCTTCCCACCGGTGGTGGCGACATCGCGTCCTCCCAGTGGGTGGGGACATGTGCGTCCACGATGACAGGTTCCGGGTGTCAGCCCGGTGTCAGTCGTTGACACCGGGCTGACACCGCCCATGTCGTAGAACTGTGATCGAAACGCCATCCAGGCCATGAAGGGCGGACGAGCACGTGAGCGACGCAACCATCGAAGTCACGGGAGTGCGTAAGCGGTTCGGTCCGACGCCGGCCCTGAACGGCATGACGTTCACCGTCACGCCCGGCCGCGTGACCGGCTTCGTCGGCCCCAACGGGGCAGGGAAGTCCACCACGATCCGGGTGATCCTTGGCCTCGACGCCCCAGACGAAGGTCACGCCTTGGTCTGCGGGCAGGCATACCAGCAGCTGCGCTATCCGCTCCACCAGGTCGGCGCCCTGGTCGACGCCGCTGCCCTGCAGCCCAGCCGCACCGGACGCAACCACCTGCTGTGGCTGGCGCATTCCCAGAAGATGGCGGCCAGCCGGGTCGACGCAGTGATCGAGCTAGTCGGCCTCACGACGGCGGCCCGCCGAAAGGCCCGCGGCTACTCCCTCGGCATCCGCCAGCGCCTCGGCATCGCCGCCGCTCTGCTCGGCGACCCACCCGTGATCATCATGGACGAGCCGTTCAACGGCATGGACCCCGAGGGCATCATCTGGATGCGCCAACTCCTGCGCAGCTTTGCCGGTGAGGGGCGCGCCATCCTCATCTCCAGCCACCTGATGGGCGAGCTGCAAGACATCGCCAACCACCTCGTGGTAGTCGGTCGCGGCAAGGTCCTCGCCGACGCCAGCGTCGACGAGCTGGTCGCCCATGCTTCCGGGGACCGGGTCGTCGTCCGCACCCCGGCGCCGACCGACTCAGCCCGAGTGCTGGAAGGCTCCGGTGCCCGCACAGAGATCCTCGACTCGTTCACCGTCAGTGTGTCCGGGTTGGCAGCGCAGCACATCGTCCAAGCCCTCTCCCAGGCAGGCGTGCCCTTCTCCGAAGTCATCGTCCAGCGAGCCAGGCTCGAGGACGTCTACCTCCAACTCACCAGCGGTGAAGTCGAGTTCCGGGGCGGCTCGGACAGCGGCTCAGACGGGCAGGCGAAGCAATGACGGACACCGAGACCGCAACCGGCAGACCGCGACCCCCGACCACGCAGCCGAGGCGCGCGAGCTTCGGCCCAGTGTTGCGGGCGGAGTGGACCAAGTTCCGGACCGTTCGAGCCTGGTTGGTCGGCTTGTTCGTCGCAGCCCTGCTCAGTGTGCTGTTCACCTTCCTGGTTGCCAACGGCAGGCATGAAGGTAGTTGCACCGGCCCCCCGCCGCCCGGTTCGGGCCCCAACTCGCCGGGGTCCAACTGCCATGCCGGCCATCCCTTCGTCCCCACCGGACCAGACGGCGAGCCGGTCGCCGACAGCTACTACTTCCTGAACCAGCCGCTTACCGGAAACGCCACCATCACGGCTGAGGTCACCTCGCTTACCGGCGTGATCTCAACCGAGCCGGCCAACGTCGCCCCCTCCCAGACGAGCACCCGCCGCGGACTCGCGGCCTGGGCCAAGGCCGGCATCCTCGTCACGCCCAGCACTAACCAAGGATCGGCCTACGCCGCGGTGATGGCCACCGGCAGCCACGGCGTCCGCTGGCAATACGACTACACGCACGACAGTCCCGGCCTGCCCGGCTTGATGACCGACACGTCGCCACGCTGGCTGCGACTGACCCGTACCGGTGACACGCTCACCGGCTACGACTCCACCAACGGCATCACCTGGACCCAGATCGGTACCACCCGTCTGGCCGGGCTGCCCACTACTGTGAGCGTCGGACTCTTCGTCGCCTCACCGGTTTCGTTCCAAGACTCCAACAACGGATCTCCCACCCTCGCCACCGCCACCTTCGACCGAGTCAGCATCGGGAGCCGCGGTGGCGCGGGAGCCGTTGACGCCTGGCACGGCCAAAGCATCGGTAACGGTTCCAAGAGCTTCTACCCGACCCTGGGCACCGGCGGTTACCACCGCTCGGGTAGCGCGTTCGTCCTCAGCGGCTCTGGCGACATCGCGCCGGGTGTTGGCGAGGGGCTCCTCGGCGCTGACACCGCGGCCAGCAGCCTGCCGCTCGGACTCATCGCCGGGCTTCTCGTCATGGTCGTCGTCTCAACCACGTTCATCACCACCGAATACCGCCGAGACCTCATCCGCACGACCTTCACCGCGACCCCCAACCGGGCCACCGTGCTGGCGGCTAAGGCCGTCGTCATCGGTGTCGCCGCCTTCGTGATCGCTGCGATATCGGCAGCCGTCGCCATCCCACTCTCCGAGCACATCCTCAAGGCGAACGGTGACTACGTCTTCCCGGCCAGCGCCCTCACCGAAATACGCATCATGGCCGGCTGCGCTGGCCTGGTCGCCGTCACCGCCGTCGCCGTGCTCGCCCTCGGCGCCATCCTGCGCAGAGGCGCCGGTGCCGTGACCGTAGGAATCGTCGTGTTCGTTCTTCCCTACACCCTGAAGCAGGTCCTAGCCGGCAGCGCGGACGAGTGGCTGTTCCGCCTCACCCCCGCCGCCGGCCTCGACGTCTTAGGGGCCCTTCCCCGCTCCGCGCACGTCGCCTACCCCTACACCCTCGGCAATGGCTACTACCCGCTCACCCCCTGGGCCGGCATCGCCGTCCTCTGCGCGTGGGTCGCCATCGCCCTGGGTGTGGCCGCTCTGGTGCTGCGCAGGAGGGACGCATGACCGACGCTCTGCATGCCGAGTGGACCAAGCTGCGCACACTGACCACCACCTGGTGGCTACTCATCGCGACGGTTGCCCTGACCTTGGCAGTGAGCGTCGCAATGGCCGCCGCGACCCACCTCACGGCCGGCGGCGGTGGCCAGGACCCGACCAGGCTCAGCCTGACCGGCATCTACCTCGGCCAGGCGGTCATCGTCGTTCTCGCGGTGCTGGCGGTCTCGGAGGAATACAGCACCGGCATGATCCGCGCCACGCTGTCCGCCACACCGCGCCGACTCGTCCTCCTCGCTGCCAAAGCCGCGAACCTGGCGGGGCTGACGCTGGTCGCCGGAGTCCTCGGCGTGGCCGGTTGCCTCGTCGTCGGGCGCATCATGCTCCCGACCGACGGGCTGAACCCCGCCCACGGGTACCAGCTCGTGTCGATCAGCCACGGACCCACGCTGCGCGCCGCTGCCGGCAGCGTCGCCTACCTCATCCTCATCGCCTTGCTCAGCCTCGGCGTCGCCACTGCCATCCGGGACACTGCAGTCTCCATCGGAGCCATCCTCGGCCTGCTCTATCTGGCCCCAGTCCTCGCCGAAGCCCTCACCAACCCGCTACGGAGACACCTTGAACAGATCGCCCCCATGCCCGCCGGGCTAGCCATCCAAGCCACCACCAACCTGCGCTCCCAACCCATCGCTCCCTGGCCCGGACTCGGCGTCCTCACCGCCTGGGCGCTCGCGTCACTCCTCATCGGCGGACTGCTGCTAAGGCTTCGTGACGCGTGAGCGCTTCGTCGAGGGAACCCGCTCGAGATCGGTTGGATGGGGCGCCAGCTCCAGGTGCCTGACGATGAATGCTCAGGTCATCCGGTGGGTGGCGGCACCTTTCGCGGGGGGCCTCCCCCCGCACGCTCGCCCCTCACCACCAGGATGACGGCGAGAAGAACCACAGCGCCTCCCGTGACGATCGGCCAGGACAGCGGCTCGGACAACAGGATCCAGGCCAGCAGCACGGCAACGAGGGGATTGACGTAGGCATGTGTCGCCACGAGCGAGATGTGCGCGTTGGCGAGCAGCCAAACGTAGGACGTGAACGCGACCATCGTGCTTATCGTGAGATAGCCCATTACGAGCCATGTCTTCGCGGGCCAGTGCTGCGACAGCCGTTCGCCGGTGACCAGACCTCCGATCGTCATGACCAGACCGCCGATCACCATCTCGCACGCAGCCGTCACGAAAGTGTCGGCCGGGAGCTGGAGCCGGGGCTGCAGGAACGAGCCCAGCGCCCAAGAATTGGCAGCGAGCACGACGAGAAGGGACGGCCCCAGAGGAAACCCTGTGCCCGCTCGGCCTCCCAGCAGGAGAACCGCCAGCCCAACGAAGCCAACCAGCACGCCGATTGTCGTGGACGGCCGTGGGCGGTCTCCGGCGGCGAGGCGCAGGACCGCGATGCTGACTGGTGCCAAGGCGCTGAGCAGGGCGGCTGGGCCCGCGCCGACCCCATGGCTGACGGCCACGACGACGGTCCCGTTGGTCAGGATGGGAAGCAGCAGGGCCAGCAGGCAGCATCCCAGGAGAGCTGTCCATGACATGCGGAATACCCGCATCCCCCGTCGGGCGCCGGCGATCAGGGCAAGGGCAAGTCCCGCGACGACGTACCGCGGTCCGACAGAGAGCAGGGGCGGTGCGTTCTCAACGACGACGCGAACCGCGACATACACGGATCCCCAGAGCAGGTACACGGCCGCCAGAGCCGCGCCAACCATGACCGGATTGCGGGTAGCCCGGATACCACGAACAGCAACCGCCGCCTCCGCCATGCACCACCTCCCGCAATAGGCAGCCGAGAGGCCCGCGCTGCCAGGACGATTCAAACATTCGATGGTTGGACCTCGCGGAGCTGTCCGCTGGTCGACGCCTCTCCGCGTCAACGGGGCGGGTAGGGCATCGGGGCTTGCGACCGATGCCGGACACCTTGTCGACGCGCTCGCCCGGGTCACGGTGCGGCGGGATGTTGCGAAACGAGATCTGGTGGACCTGGTGGGTGACCACCCAGAGCTGACCATGGGTGAGCCCTGCAGAGGCACAGGACAGCGCCGTTCAGGCCCAATTCGAACACGTGCAAGACTGGCGGGCGTGAGCATCAAGACCCTGACGTCCAAGCTCATGTACCAGAACCCATGGCTGTCGCTGCGAGAAGATCAGATCGAGTACGCCAACGGGACCCGTGGCCTCTACTCAGTCGTCGACAGGCCGGATTTCGCGCTCATCATCCCGTCGGATGTGGATGGGTTCCACCTTGTGGAGCAGTACCGGTACCCCACCAGGTCCCGGTCCTGGGAGTTCCCATCCGGCTCCTTCCCACCCGGCCTGACGGGGAGCCCGGAGGAGATGGCCGCAGCGGAGCTGGCCGAGGAGACTGGCTTCACGGCGGGCAACCTGAGGAAGCTCGGCTTTCTCCACTGCGCGAACGGCACGACTGGCGAAGGCTTCCACGTCTTCCTTGCCACAGACCTCGTACCCGGCCAGCCGAACCGTGAGAACAGCGAGCAGGACATGCGCCAACGCTGGTTCCCGCGACGCGACGTGGAGCGGATGTTCAGGGACGGATTCATCACCGACGCCCCTTCCGCGGCCGCCTACCTGCTGTTGACCCTGCACGCGTAGCGATCGGGATGGCACTCTCCTCGGCTGATCCGTCGTCGCACCGTCAGCTCCGAGGGGCTTCCGCGACGCCGCGTGCAGCGCCATAGTGGACGCATGAACGCATCCCAGCAGACGGCGGACGAGGTGGCGGAACGCCTGTTCGGCTCGCTCCTCGGCACGGTCGAGATCCTTTCGGTCTATCTCGGAGACCGTCTGGGTTGGTACCGCTCTCTGGCCGACGACGGTCCGGCCAGCCCGGTCGGTCTCGCTCGGCGCACCGACACCCAGGTGCGCTACGCCCGCGAATGGCTCGAGCAGCAGGCGGTGGCCGGACTGCTGGAGGTCGAGTCCGACGGCGCCCCCGACGAGCGTCGCTTCGCGATCCCGGCCAGTACCGCTGAGGTGATGACCGACGAGACGAGCCTGGCCTACCTGGCGCCCCTCGGCAGGATGTTCGGGACGGTCGGAGCGGTGCTTCCCCAGCTTCTCGAGGTCTACCGGAAGGGAGACGGGGTCAGTTGGGACGACTTCGGCGATGACGCGCGGGAGGCCCAGGCTGCCGCGAATCGTCCATGGTACGAGAATCGGCTCGGCCTGGCACTTGCCGGTGTGCCCGTGATCCATGACGCCCTTGCCGCCCCAGATTGCCGGGTGCTCGATGTGGGCTGCGGCGGAGGCTGGTCGAGCATCGCCCTGGCCATCGCGTACCCCTCGGCCACCGTGCTCGGCGTCGACATCGACCAGCCCTCGGTCGACCTGGCCGTGGCGAACGCCCGCGACGCAGGTGTGAGCGAGCGGGTCCGCTTCCTGTGCCAGGACGCGGCTTCCCTGCCCGAGGGGACGGTTGACGTGGCCTTCGCCTTCGAATGCGTGCACGACATGCCACGACCCGTCGAGGTTCTCAGCGCGGTCCGTCGGACGCTCGTACCCGGCGGCTCACTGGTGGTGATGGACGAGGCCGTGGCCGACACCTTCGCCCCGAACGGCGACGAGCTGGAGCGGATCATGTACGGGTTCAGCCTGTTCGTCTGCCTGCCGGACGGGCTTTCATCTCCCCCGAGCGTGGGGACCGGAACGGTGATGCGCCCGTCGACGTTGCAGGGGTACGGCGAGGCGGCCGGCTTCGGCGCGTTCGAGGTCCTCCCAATCGAAGGCTTCGGGTTCTGGCGCTTCTACCGGCTGTCCTGACCGTCACCGATCCCTCACGTATCCGTCCCCGACGCGGCCGCATGTTCAACCGCCACAAGACGCAGAAGCCCCCCGAGGGCCCTGCCCGGCCGCACCTCGCGCCCCTTCGCCCTGGCCGACCGACATCGCGCCGGGCCAGGCATCCAAATCGTCGTGACTGAGGGTCAGAAGCGGTACGTCGTCTGGCCGTGCGCGTCACCGAACGCGATAACCTTGTCGGCCGCGACCCGGTATACCCGCGCGCCGCCTGTGGAGCTGCCGCCGGAGTCGCTGAGCTCGACGAATTCCTCGCCGCGGACTTCGAACTTCCAGTCCTCGCCATACTTGGCGAACCACGCGTCGGCCAGCGCCTGGAGCGCCGCGGCGTCGGTCACCCGAATCGCCGTGCCCTCGACGACGACGTCCTTACCGCTGTCCCAGCCGTTCGCACCCGTGCTGCCGGTGGTCACCGCCAGCCGCGGGTCGGAGTCGAGGTTGCGCTGCTTCTGCTCCTCCTGGCCTGTACAGAAGGCGAACGCGCCGTCGTACCAGACACCGACGAGTGGCACAGCGTGCGGACGTCCGTCCGCACGGACAGTGACGATCCAGTAGAGCTGCGCGTCGGTGAGGATTCGCTCGATGTCATCCCATGGTGGTGCGGTGGCCGATGCGTCGCCGTACCTCGGGTCGATCTTTCCGGTAGTCATACCTCAACCGACTTTGCTCAGGACCATAACTCATCGGTATGGCGACCGTTTGTGGGTCTGCTGGCCACGCTCGTGCCGCTGCGCGAACTCGGTAGCTATCCGTCGATCGCTCGGCCAAGGGTCCGCCCCAGGTCGCCGTGACCGTCACCAGCACTCGGTCGAGTTCCAGCCAGCGGGCCACCAAGGCGGGCCTGCCAGTTCTACATCCGGCCGGTGGTCGGATCCGGCAACACGGCCGGTGGGCTGCCGATCGTGCCGCCCAGCGCCAGACCTCCGCCCCGGCCTCGATGCCGTCGCGGAACCCGACCGTGTGCGGGCACCGCCACGAGCTCGGGCCCTGTTGGGAGGGCGGGGGGCGGGGGAACCGGTGCCATCGTCCTGACCCACCGTTGGATGTTCATCTTTGGACTTCCCCCGGGGCTTCCTGCGGTCGCCGAGGGTTTACTTGCAGGGAGCAGGCTCGCGCCATGCCTACCGTGTGTCCCTGGATTGTCTTTCATGGCTGCGTGCTGTGACTCGCGTCGGGACTGTAGCGCTCGGTTCTCGTGTCACGACGTCCAGCCGCCGACGCTGCACGCGTCATAGGGGCATCCCTTGGGGTGGGAGTTTGGCATGGTGAGACCCGATACCATTCTGCGCAACGAGCTGATGCTCAACGTCACCCGAGACGCAGTCCGGTCGGCGCGTGCGTCTGCCAGATGGTTGGGCGCATCTGAGCGTCCACTACCCGATTTCCTGATAATCGGCGCACAGCGATGTGGTACGACCTCGCTCTTTCAGAACCTCCGCAAACACCCTCAGGTCGTGGAGCCGATCACCAAGGAAGTCCAGTTCTTCACGATGTTTCACGGCCTAGGCGAACGCTGGTACCGCAGTCACTTTCCGCGCCTGCAGCATGGGCAGCAGACCTTCGAGGCAAGTCCCTACTATTTCTTTCATCCCGACGTGCCCCCGCTGGTGAGTTCCATGCTTCCGATCGCGAAGCTCGTCGTTCTTCTACGGGATCCCGTCGCCAGGGCTTATTCGCACTATTTGCACTCGCGGAACCTGGGCGTTGAGACTCTCACGTTCGAGGACGCCCTGGAAGCCGAACCATTGCGACTTGAGGCCGCGTTCAATAAGGGCCTCCATACCCGGGCTGGGCGACACCTGCACTCACACTTCTCCTACGCCAGCCGGGGCTTGTATGCCTCTCAGCTCGAACGATGGAGAGCACATGTCCCTCCAGGCAGGTTGAAGGTCGTGAAGAGCGAAGATCTCAATGAGAACCCGAGCAAAGGGTATGGCGAGCTGCTGGACTACCTTGGCCTGGAGCCCTTTACCGTGGATGAGTTCACCAGGTCGAACGTCCTCACCAACGGCGAGCGAATCGCTCTCGATACCGAGGACCGCTTACGAGAGTTCTTTGTCGCCGACAGCGCGCGACTCTCCGCCATGGTCGGCTGGGGTGCCACCTGGCAGTAAAGCGGCGGCCGGTGGCGTTGGCCCGCACCAAGACGAGTCCCGATCGCCGCCCCGGCCCCCGGGACCGCCGTGGCCCCGGCGGACGGCTCTCTGGAAGCCGGGCTGCCTTAGACTTCGGACCCGATTGCGGTGCCGTCGACGTCGCGGGCATGATGAGTGGGTGATCGGTTCGTATGCGAAGGCCCGTCCCGTGCCCGTCGATGCAGACGAGCTCGAGGTTCAGCGGGTCAGGTCTGAGGCGGTCGCCTCCTGGTTTGACGAGATTCACGAGAAGAGACTCGCTCCATTGGATGCCCCGGCTACCGAACTGATCGACGAGGATGTCGTGAGGATCAACGGTCGTGTGGTCATCACGCAGTCATGGCGAGTCTGGGGTCCGGTCCGCGTGGGTGACGCGGAGGGATGACAACACACGCGCCCCTTGCGGGGCGCAGACCCTTGTCACGCCACCAACACTGGGTACGGCGGATAGCGGCGAACCCCAACGTTCATCTTGGCGTGCGACGCTCGGTCCATGGCATCGCAGGTACTCCAGGCAGAAGCGGTTGCTTCGGACATCGTCACATCGTCCGAGACCGAGCTCCGAAGGCACAACCCGGACGTGGACCGAGACGTCATCCATTCCCTCGTCCGCGCGTCCTACGACCGGCTGACACCGGCCAAGGTACGCACCTATCTGCCCATCCTCGTCGTCCGAGAGGTCAACGAGAACCTTCGCACCCACTAACCCGCGTAAGGCCTTCGTTTCTGCTTCGGCCGACGCACATTCGTGCTACGCCCGGCGCCGCGACCGTGGTGTAGGCGCTTTCGACTCAGCGCACCCGTTGTGCCAGGTGGGCCAGGCGTCGTGGGGGTCGGCCAACGGCCCGATGCCACTATTCCCTTGCCCGAAGCCGATCGGAAGAACCTCGACGCGCCCGACCCGACCTAAGCAACACAGCGCTCGAAGGCCTCGCCGCGGGTCTAGGGAGTACGTCTCGGCGGTCAGCCGAATCGGCCGTTGACGTAGTCGGAGGTTCGGGGGTCCCGTGGGTTCTCGAAGATCTGCTCGGTCGGGCCGGACTCGACGATCCACCCGGGCGTGTTCTCCTCGGCGAGGAAGAAGGCACAGAAGTCGGAGACGCGGGCGGCTTGTTGCATGTTGTGGGTAACGATGACGATCGTCACCTCGTCGGAGAGTTCACCGATCGTCTCCTCGATCCTCCGGGTAGACGTGGGATCGAGCGCGGAGCAGGGCTCATCCATCAGGAGCACGTCGGGGCGGACCGCCAACGAACGTGCGATACACAGCCTTTGCTGCTGACCGCCGGATAGGTCGCCGCCTGGGCGGTGCAGGCGGTTCTTTACCTCACGCCACAGTCCGGCCTTGGTAAGGCACATCTCGACCAGGTCCGAGCGGTCGCCACGCGCCACGCGGGTTCCCGTGAGCTTGAGCCCAGCGAGCACGTTGTCGGCGATCGTCATGGCGGGGAAGGGGTTCGGCTTCTGAAAGACCATCCCGATGCGGCGGCGAGCCTCGGTGAGCCGCTGCCCAGGGTCGTAGATGTCGACACCGTCGAGCTCGACCCGTCCGGCCATGGCGGCCGAGGGCACGAGCTCGTGCATGCGGTTCAGGATGCGCAGGAAAGTCGACTTCCCGCAGCCGCTGGGTCCGATCAGGGCGGTCACGTCCCCGGCGGCCATCGTGAGGGAGACCCGTTCGAGAACGAGATGACTGCCGAACCAGGCAGAGATGTCGACAGCGTCGATGCTGCAGCCTCTTGGAGTGAGCATCCGCTCCATCTCTGCGACGACAGCCCCGGTCGGCCGCGGAAGAGACATGGTCACGCAGCCTCCCCACGGATCCATACGGTCAACTGACATCGCATCGTATGCAGGCCTCCTGGACCAAAGCCCTCCTCGGAAGTGACGAGATCGAGAACGCCAGGCGAACAATGGCTTTCCCAGGTGTCGGCGTTGGGCTCGGTTACGAACCGCGTCGCCAACTCGACACCCAAACATCATGCAGACCTTGCCGAAGGGTCGTCCCGCGGATGCCTTAGGCACCGAGAGTGACGGGGAACCAGCGTCGTACGTCTTGTCGGCGTGACATCGTCTCGCCCGAGATGTTCGGGCGAAGGAGGAGAATTGATGCACAAGCTCTATCGCCGCACCGGAGCTGCAGCCGCCGGAGCACTCGCCATCTCCATGGTGCTGACCGGGCCAGCGCACTCAGACCCCAAGTTCGTCCCCGACAGTAACGACATTGTCGGGGTCGGATCCGACACCACAGAGTTCGTCATGAACCACCTCGCCTCAGCCTTCAACACGGCCACGGTAGGGGGGACGCGCAGGATGGCGTCTTTCGATGCCACCGGCTCGGCGACGATCGTGCTCCGGAAGGGCACCTCGGCGATCACGCGCCCCGACGGATCGTCAGCCGGAATCGACGAGCTTCAGGCCAACACGGATGTGTCTTTCGCGCGCTCGTCACGTGGTCCGAACACCACCGGGGACGAGGGCACGTCGTTCTACCCATACGCCCAGGACAAGCTCAGCTACGTGTACGCCAACCCGACCAGCAATGTCAGCCACAACCTGACGGCGCAGGACCTGTTCTCCATCTACACCTGCGCCAAGACGAACTGGAAGCAGTTCGGTCGCCCGGCAGGCCACATCCAAGCTAAGATCCCCCAGGCCGGATCGGGAACCCGGACGTTCTTCGAAGCGTCGATCGGGGAGACCGAGACGCAGATGCAGGACGCCATCAACCAGCCAAATAAGGTCTGCAGTGTGACCGAGGTTCAGGAGCACGACCCGAACGCCGTCATCGGGCTGCCCAACGCCATCGCACCGTTCTCGTTCGCTCGGTACAAGATTCTGGACGCGGCGACGAGGGCGAAGCTCACGTACGCTCACAACGCCAACGCTGGCGCGTTCCAGGTGACGCGGAATGTCTATAACGTCATCCGCACCGCTGACACGTCCTCACTGGGGCAGTTCTTTGACAGCTCGTCGTGGATCTGCACCAGCACCAAAGCGGCGAGCGTCATCAAGCAGCAGGGCTTCACAAGCCTGCCCGCCGGCCAGTGCGGTGTCCCGATCATCCAGTAACGACAACTCCGGCGGGGTAACCGGATCTCGGCTACCCCGCCTCTCCACCGCAGTGGGCCTCGGTGCGTGGAACCCATCCACAGCCACCGAGGCCCATTGCGCGTGCGCCTTTCATTGGTTCGGCCGCCCTTCTCACTCCACTGATATTCGGGCCTCGACCTCGGATGCTGTCGAATAGTTCAGGCCTTAGGCCTCGGAGGCTGTCGCGATCTGTTCTGCGACGTCGTACACGGATCGCACATACTTCGCCGAGTGGTTGTACGAGAACACCGCTGCGGTCCACGCCTGTGCCGTACCCAGGTCTCCCGATGCGCAAAGGTAGCGGCCGGCTGCCAGCGCTGCGTCGTCGATGTCCTGCGGATCGCCCTCGCCGTCGCCGTCCGCGTCCGTCCCCCATACCCGCCAGGTCGACGGAAGGAACTGCAGCGGTCCGATGGCCCGGTCGACGCCTGGTTGTCCGTCGAGTCGGCTCGGCTCGGCTTTTCCCTGGTCGACTGCCCCTCGAATGCCGTCAAGCGCGACGCCGAAAATGGCCTCCCGCGGCTCCCCCGTGGGTCTCAGGCCCCCTCCGGCATCCCCGTTGCGCGATTCGACATACCCGATCCCCGCGAGGGTCGTCCAGTCCAGATGACACCCCGGGGACTCTTCACCGAGGCGTTCACTCGCTGCCGCGTACGCCTCCAGTGCCCGGGCGGGTACGCCGGTTCTGGACGCCATGGCGGCCGCCCATCCGGCATAGTCGCGGGCCTGGGGCTCGACCACGGAGCGAACGCCCTTAACTCCGCGGTCGGGCTCTTGCGATAGCCGAGCTGGTACGGCGGCGCCGGAGGCCGGAGGTGCGCCTACCGTTGCCGTGGCCGCAAAACCGGTCGCGGGTCCCCCGAGCTCCCATGTCGTGAGGCCGACTGCGCCGAGCAAGGCGCCGATGCCCAGGGCCGCCAGCGCCGGTGGGGCTGCGGCGCCTCTCCGCGGCGTCAGGAGGATGTCCCGGGCGGCGGCCTCTTCCCGAACCTCTTCTTGCGCCACGCGCGCCAACCGCGTCGGAGCGAAGCCACGCCGCCGGGGCGACTCGCGACGACCAGGAGCGGCGCAGCCAGCAGACCGATCAGACCGATGACGAGGAGGACGGGAAGCAAGTGAGCCGCCAGGGCTGACTCCTGAGTGGATGTGAATGCGGCCGGCTGCGTGGATGGCGTGGGCGTGGTCGGCGTCGAGATCGGGCTTGTGGGGACGCTGCTGGATGGCACGGTGCCAGCTCCGGGCACCGATCCCGGCGGCGGAGTGTAGGGATGTGTCGGGGTCACCGGGAACGTGGGCGTCCCCGTCGAGTGCGGGGAACGCGTCGGTGGACGTGGCGGTGTCCTGGGAGGCGGCGACGGTGGACTTGGCGAGCAGGGGTTGTCGCCCTTGAGCGCCCCGAAGCAGTCCTGCGCCCGGACGTGTTTGGCCGCGGCCGCCGCCTGCGCCCTGAGGTTCTGCGGCATCGCGAGATACCCGGCCGGCAGCTGACCGGCGGCGTCACCGTGGACCTGTCCCGAGGTGGACAGCCAGGTCATCATCAAGGCGAAATCGTGTGCTTGTGCCTTCGTGAGCCCATAGGTCGGCGCCGCGGCATAGACGGGCATCAACCCGGGGTAGGCGGTGGGAGAGTTGCTTTGCAGGTTCGCCGACAACGTGCCGGTGGTGTGGTCGAGCGTCGCAGCTTGGAGAGCCGACGTGAGCGAGGTGTCGGTCGGGGTGACGAACTTGCCCGCGTGGTTCTCAAGTGCCGCCATTGGGAACTGGTACGCATCGGCGGAGGGGATGTCCATGATCGCGAGCATGGCTCGCGACCCCAGCAGCTGTCGATCGGAGTGTGCCCATGCGTAGTCGGTACCGCTTTGGCCGACGACCTTGCAGAGGCTGTAGTCCTGCGGCTGTCGGTTGATCATGGCGTCAGCGACCGAGGATAGGTCGTAGACGAACTGAGCGACCTGCTCCATCACCGGCTTCTCCGGGCAGGGCCGGGTGTCGGCCTTCCAGATGTAGGGGTCCTGCTCGCCGAACGTCGAGGTCGGGATCTGCCACTTGTCTCCCTGGTAGTACGGATTGACCTTCATCCCCCAGGGGTCGGGCGTGCCCTTCAGCCAGGCCACCGCTGTCTTGTCGGAGGCGATGTAGCGGGTGACCTCGTACACCAGGTCGGGTGAGCCCTGGACCAGGATCGGGTTGCGGATCTTCACATCGGGAGGCAGCTTCTGCACCAGGCCGGGGTTCAGCTTGGCGAACTCCGGATCCTGGAACAGCCCCTCCGGGTTGTTCTTCACGTTGGGGTCGGGAGGGGCGTTGTAGGACTCCGTGATCAGCTTCGCCAGGAGTCGCGCATTGAGATTGACCTGGCTCACCTGTTCGAAGTCGGCGCCGTCCAGTTGCACGGCAACGGCGAACCCTGTGACGGCCACAGGCGAGTTGACCACCGGTCTGCCGCGGATGGAGAGCGCGGGTTGGGTGGTGAAGGCCAGGTTTGTTGTGTACTGACCGGCGATCTGGAAGTCGAGGTTATTCCGGGCTGTCGAGTCATTCACCCGGGTGAAGCCCAGCTTGAAGAGGTTGCTCGACGTACAGAACTTTGGGAGCCACGAGAGCATGGCCTGGTCGAGCATCTCCGAACCCTGGGTGGGCACGGCGATGCGGTGGTCGAGCTCGCAGACGGTCGGGAACGGCTTGAACGAGACGGGGAAGACGAACTTGTTGCGCCAGTTCGACGCGCTCTGCCACTCGTTGTAGTCCGCGCTCAACCCCAGGTAGCTGTTGGGCGGAGGACATGAGCTCGCGTCTACGCACGGCAGGGGACGGACAGGTACGACGACGATCGAGCAGGCGCCGTGGGACCGGGTCTTCGGGTCGCCGCAGCCGAGGCTCTGAGGGGCTTCCTGCACCGAGCGCACCTCGAAGCGCGCGTCGTTGTGGGTTCCGTCCGGGTTGGTCCACGTGGCATACCAGTTGGTTCCGATGACGTTGGAGTCGTTGAAGTCACTCGGCAATGTCACTAGCTGGCCGGTGGGAGCGCTGTCAACCTTGCCGCTGGTCTCCGTGAAGGGTCGCGAGTCCACGATCGACGACTTGTGCACCGCATCGGTCTCGTTGGCGTCGTAGACCGCGTACTGGTAGAACCGGTGCGGCCCCGTCATCGCACAGTCGTTGGGGGTCATCTTGGCCGCGTCGCTGCCCTGACACTCCATCAGCACGACGGGGTAGCCCGAGGCTCTCGGCGTCTGCGGCGCTTGGTGGACGCTGTCTGCGCCTTGCGAGTTGACCGTCGGGAGGAAGCCGCTCCAGGAGATGTTGACAACCTGACGTGTCGACAGACCACTTGTCTGGGACACCGTGACGGTGCCGCTTCGCGACGTCCCGTTGCTGTCCATCCAGGTGTTGGTCTGGGTGACACTTGAGCCCGAGCCGGCCGCCGCGGCCGACCGAGCGAGGCCGGCGCCGGCTGTACCTCGCACCTCGGTGCCGCCCGTCTGCATCACCGGGCTCGCCTGAACGCCCGGTGAGAGCGCACCGGTCATCGCGGCCAGGCCCGTCAGGGTCAGCAGCGCCGTGACATACCGCCGGGTCCGGGACCTCCTCGAAGGTCCAAGGGCGCTACGACGCGCAGAAGGCGGTCTCATCACTCTCCCATCACATCAAGTTCGGCAACAACATCGCCGCATTGTCCGAGGCGCCCCACAGGACCGCCAACAGAACGGGGATCACCACAAGCCAGGTTTGGCCGCTGCCCCAGCGAACGACCCCCCAAGCGGCAAAGACGCCGGTCGCGACCAGGGCGAACAGCCAAAGGGCGAGCGGCAGCAGCGCAGAGGGGTCGGAGGCCATCTCGTTCTCATAGTCCGGCACCAACACCGCCTGACGTGGCGGCGTCACTGCCGGTGTGCCCACGAGCAGGGCGTCGATGTAGACGGTGCTCAGGGCGCCCAGCGTCGAGCTGTCGGTCGTGACGAGGAGAAGACGCGACTGGTCGGCCCGCAGAGCCGGCGGCTGCGGGTCACCGCTCCGCCTTACGTCCTCCACCTGGTAGGTGAAGACTCCTTGCCCGGTGGTCACCTGGATAGGGTCGCCCCGGTGCAGTTTCGGCAGGTCGCGGAACGGTCCGCCGTACGTCGTACTCCGACCGAAGATCACCGATGTCCCCGCCTGACCCGGAAACGCGGTGACACGAAGGTGACCTGGTCCGCTGCGCAGGTCCTCACCGGACGTACCCTCGACGACGACCTGCCGGATCCCGAGCGCCTGGATGTCGATCACGGCGACCGGCGATCCGGGCGGGATTGGCGTCACCCCGAACGGCGCCGTGGCCGCCGCGAGCTCGGAGCGAAACTGGGTGTAGAGCACGGCCTGGGCGCGTGACTCCTGCAGCGGGCTGAGGACCATCAGGAACGCCACGAAGAAGAGCGCGAAACCCGACAGGACTGCGAAGAACCAGGAGAGCATGCGTGCCGTGGATACGGCACCCGGCGTCCTCGTCATCGGCCTCACCGGTCTGGGGAGGGCCCGCGGCGAAGGGGTGGCGGGACCTCCGCTCGCCGCGGCGGGCGGCGCCGGCGCCTGTGTCGAGGCAGAGGTTGGCGTCATGGGCGCTTGGCGCTACGTGTGCGCCACATCTTGAGGAGCAGCGGGGGGATCACGATGAAGGCGAGGAGCTCGACGATGACGAGCCTGCGCAACGTGCTCTCGTTGCTGTCGCCATACGCGCTCATGGTCGTGGGTGTGCCGTAGTACTGGACGGTGCCGGTGCTGGTCGAGCCCTGGGTGGAGCTGCTGCGCCCCGGCAACGTCGCGCCAGCAGGGGCGCCACCGGACCCGGGGAGCGGACTCCCGGCCGGGACGGTACTGCTACCGGACGTCGGCGAACCGCCTCCGCCACTCGCGCCGGACCCACTGCCCGTGCCGCCTCCGCTTCCGACGCCACTTCCGGGACCGCTTCCGGTGCCCCCACCCCCGGTCCCGCCGCCGCCCCCGCCACCGCTCGGCGGTAGGGCTACCCCGCAAGGCCCTGCGCCCTGCTTGTCACAGGGGGCCGGCAGCGGGGCGATCTCGGCGAGCTTGTTCTTGTCGGGGTTCTTGGGGTCGAACGTCGGGTTGTTGCACGTAGTCGGGTTGTGCCCGGGGCTCGCCGCGCCGGGGACGCGCGCGATCTGTGCGAACCCCGCCTTGACCAGGTTCAGGGGGAGCGGGGAGTACCCGAGCGGCGCCGCCTCGCGTTGCCCGTTACACAGGAAGTAGTAGGCGAAGTCGCCCAGGGTGTTCGCCTTGGCGGGGTTCATCCGGGGGTCGTTCTTGCCGGTCGGGACGATCATGTAGGAGTACGAGGACAACGGGTAGGTTCGCGGGTCCCGGTCGTTGTAGACACCCGTCAGGATCTGCGTGAGGTAGAGCTGCGAGTGCGTGTCGTGGTTGATCTGGGCCTGGGTCAACGCGACGGCGACGTTGTACGCCGTCGGCAGAGTGTAGTAACCGGCCTTGTTCAACACCTTTGCGACGGGATAGTTGTCGTTCAGGGCGTAGGAGTATTCGACGTACCCGATGGTGCCGTTGCCGTAGCTGGCCGCGATGTGGCCGGCCACCCCGACCGAACCGTCTTTGGCGACGAAACCGTCCTTGATCGGGTAGTACGACGTCAGTCCCTTGCATTGGCAGAAGGGACGCCACAACGACGGATACTGGTTGTCCATCCACGCGGTGAACTGGGCAGTAGTTCCGGAGCCGTCGGAGCGGATGACCGGGATGATCTTGGTTGAAGGGAGCTTGAAGCCGTTGTTGTCCGCGGTGATCTCGGGGTCGTCCCAGTTGGTGATGTGTCCGGTGAAGATCTTGGAGATCGTCTCGCCGGAAAGCCGCAGCCCAGTGAAGAGCTTGCCGCCGATCTCGATGTGGTACATGAACGAGGTGCCGCCGGCGACGACCGGCATGTAGGCGAACGGCCGCCCGTTCGCGCTGTCGGACTGACCGGTGCGCGGGTCTCTTCCCTGGAAGGGAATCTCAGTGACGGCGAAGTCGACCGTGTTGTTTCCGAAGTCCGAACGACCCTTGGACGAGCCGCCGCCGCCATAGGCGACAGGAATGCCGTTGGCGGCGACGTCGGCGATCCACTGGTTCAATGCATTCTGACTCCACGTGGAGCCCGTCCCCTCGATCAGCTCGTAGGGCCCGCTAGCCGAAGCAGAAGGAGTCGCTCCGGGTACCAGGGAGAGCAGCACACATCCAACGGCTGCGGCCAGGGCTCTGATGCGGTTCCGGCTCATCGACGGCTGCCTCTACTGCGGGCCACGACGGCCCGCGCCACTGCGAATAGGACAAGGACAAGGACGAGCAGGACCGATGCAGCCCCGAAGGACCGCATGATGTCGACCTTCTCGGGGCTGCGGGACAACGAGAACGTGAGGAGGGGTAGGGATACCATGGGACCCTGCGTCGGGTTGAGGTTGAGATATGTCGTGTACCCCGCCGTCAGGAGGACCGGTGAGGTCTCCCCCAGCCCGCGCGCGGTGCCCAGGATGACTGCCGTCGTCAGCCCCGGGCGAGCCGTCGGCAGTACCACCCGCCGCACGGTCTGCCACTGGGACGCTCCGAGAGCGAGGCTCGCCTCGCGCAGGCCGTTCGGGACGACGCGGAGCACGACCTCCGACGCACGGGCGATGATCGGCAGCATCATCACGCTGATAGCCAGCGCCGCGGCCAGACCCGACCGGGGCAGGCCGAGGAACAGGATCACGGTGACGAGGATGAACAGGCCGGCGACGATCGAGGGCAGTGCCGTCATCGACTCGACGACCGTACGGACCAGCCTGGACCCCCGGCCTCCGACCTCGGTCAGGTAGATGGCGCAGCCGATGCCGAGGGGAACGGTCAGGATCACCGCCAGCGTGATCATGAAGAGGGTGCCGGCGATCGCATGGATCACCCCGCCCCTGGTGAGCGGGTCCAGCGGACCCGCCCGGCTCAGGTCGCTCGAGAAGAAGTTCACGTGTGAGAGCGCGCTGTGTCCTTCCCAGAACGTGTAACCGAGGATCAGCGCTAGCACGAACATGACGATGAGGGCGGCCGTGCGGATGAGGGCGCCCGCGATGCGATCCTTGACCTCCGTGAGCGAGTTGCCAACGTAGGTGACAGCGGCGTAGGTGAGCATGCCGCACGCGTAGCTGGCGAGAACGAATGGAAGCCAGCCGGTTGCCGTGATGAGCCGGGTGTCGATCAGCCAGCCGAGAGCAAGCCCCGCCGCCGCGGACCCGATGGCAGAAGTGCGGTCGTCGGTCCCGCGCTGTCGGATCGGGCGCGGGAGGTCCGCCTCGACCGCGATGTTCGTGTCGGACTCGGTGAGGGTGCTCATCGGCTCAGATCCCGCTGCTTGCGCCGCTTCGGGAGCGGCCCACGACCACCGAAGCGAGCGTGTTGACCACCAATGTGATCAGGAACAGGACGAGTCCAGCGGCCATCAGGGCGCTCAGCTGGAACGGCGTGGAGTCACCGAATCGAGATGCGATCAGTACGGACGTCGTGCTGCCGCCGAGCTCGAGGATCCGGATCTTGATATCGAAAGCGAGCGCCAAGATCATCAGCGCAGCGATAGTTTCGCCGAGAGCCCGGCCGAGGCCAAGCATGGTGCCGCCAATGATGCCGCCCTTGCCGAAAGGCAGCAGCACCATCTGGATCATCCCCCACTTGGTCGACCCGAGGGCGAGGGCAGCTTCCTTCTCCCCGGGGGGACAGAGCGAGAACACCTCACGCATGACCGAGCAGGCCATCGGCAGCACCATGAGGGATACGACCAGTCCGGCAATGAAAAGTGAGGAGGTGTACGTCCCCTGCTCCCAGTTCGGGGCGTTCGCATTCGTCTTGACCTGGAACACCGGGATAAAGCTGGCGTTCTGGGCCAGCCAGTGCGAGAAGAACAGCGCGCGTGGCATCAGGAAGAAGACGCCCCAGAGGCCGTAAACCACGCTGGGGATCGCCGCCATCAGGTCGACGAGGCTGATCATGACGCGCTTCAACCCGGCGGGGGCGTACTCACTGATGTAGAGGGCCAGACCGAGCGCCAGTGGGAAGGCGACCATGATGGCGACGGCAGCGCACTCGAAGGTACCGATCAGCACAGCCGCTATTCCGAGGTGGCCGGTGTCGGGGTTCCAGTCGCTCGTCGTGAAGAAGGACAAGCCCAGGGTCCTGAACACGGGGACGGCTTTCCAGCCGAGGAACAGCCCGATGCCGCCGGTGATGGCCAGTACTACGCCCCCGGTACAGCGAACGACTCCCCGGAACACCAGATCGCCCCGCCCGCGCGTGGAACGGATCGGCCTCGGGGTCACGGGATGCCGGTCGATGCCGGTGACCGGGGGGATCACGCCCGACGGATCGGTCTCCACGTGCTGGTGACCCCTTCCTCGCGTCTAGACGGAGGCGCACTGGCGACTCCGCCACCTGCGAGGCTATGTGCCGTCGCGATCGCCGAGAGGTGAACTCGGCGAACATTCAGCGAACTTCAGGTGTCCGATACGTCGGCTCCCAGCACCCTGCCGCGGAGCTCCTCGACGAGTCGGCGGCGAAGTCAGCGATCGCCTTCAATACGGCCGTCCAGGACGCGCTCGGTGAGCATCAGGCAGCGTCGTAGCCGCCGACCTCATGCGCGAGCTTGGCGCCCAGGCGGGCATCACGCCGGGGGAGAACGGCTTCACCTTCGGTCTGCTCTACGCCCGGGAACAGGCCGCCGCCCAGCGCGCCCGAGAGACAGCGCAAG
>JAWWPG010000021.1:0-176667 GCA_033850885.1 Nocardioidaceae bacterium | reverse complement strand
TCGCGAGATGAGCGCGGCGCCGCGCCGTGAGCGGATTGCGGATGAGTATTCTGGTTCACCTCGCCGATCGGGAGGTGCGCGTGATCGACCTGCGCAGCGACACGGTCACCAGACCCACCGAGGCGATGCGCCGCGCGATGGCCGTCGCCGACGTCGGCGACGACGTGTACGGCGAGGATCCCACCGTCGCGCGTCTCGAGGAGCGGGTGGCCGACATGTTCGGCTTCGAGGCCGCGCTGTTCACGGTCACCGGCTCGCTGGCGAACCTACTGGCGGTGCGGGCGCTCGTCCCCGTGGGCGCGGAGGTCCTGTGCGAGTCGTCGGCCCACATCGCCCGGGCCGAGATGGGTGCCCACGGGTCCCTTGCCGGATTGACGATGAGAACCTGGACCCACCCGCGCGGTCACCTCGACCTGGAGGTCGTCGAGCAGATGCTCGCGCCCGACCTGGGACCCTTCCTCGTGCGTACCGCATGCGTCTCGGTCGAGAACACGCACAACTTCTCCGGTGGCAGCGTGCAGCCGCAGGCCACCCTGCTAGCGCTGCGATCCCTTGCTGACAAGGCAGGGTTCGCCGTCCACCTGGACGGGGCACGGGTGTGGAACGCCCAGGTCGCCACCGGAACGCCGTTCACCGCGCTAGGTGCCGAGATCGGCGACACCATGTCGGTGTGCCTGTCGAAGGGGCTGGGTGCGCCGATCGGCTCGCTGGTGCTCGCTTCGCGCGACCAGGTCGCGGAGGCTCGGGTATGGCGCAAGCGGCTGGGTGCGGGATGGCGCCAGGCCGGCATCCTGGCGGCCGCCGGGCTGCATGCTCTCGACCACCACATCGAGCGGCTCGCCGAGGACCACGACAACGCGGTACTGCTCGCGAAGGCCGCCGGGGTGCCGACGGACGACGTCGACACGAACATGGTGGTCGTCCCCACGACGGACGCCGCCGGGCTGGTGGCCCGCTGTGCCGAGGCGGGGGTGCTGGTGTCGGCGGTCGGACGGTACGCCGTTCGAGCAGTCACTCACCTCGACGTCTCGACCGAGCAGGCCCAGCAGGCGGCGGAGGTCCTCAAGAGGGCCGTCGACCGGTAGCCGTCCGGTACGTCCAGGGCCGGCGTCTCACAGGGGCAGATGCGGGGCCGGAGCCGGCGTCTGCGTGGGCGGGGGCGCGCCGTCCGGCGGGTCCTCGCTGCCGCCGCGCGGGCCCAGCTCCACCAGGTACATCGCGGTCAGCACGAAGGCGCCGCCCACGAGCATCCTCGCGGTCAGCGACTCGCCGCCGAACAGCACGGCGAAGAACGCGGCCCATACCGGCTCCATCGTCATGATGACGGCGGTGCGGGTCGCCGACAGGTGGGCCTGGGCCCAGGTCTGGGCCAGGATCGCCAGCGCTCCGGGCACCAGCGCCATGTAGAGGAGCGATGACCAGCCGCCCAGCGTGTGCGGGCCGGCGACCCCGGTCGGTGCGGTCACCACGAGGCAGAGCGCACCGATCACGATCAGCTGGACGACGGAAAGCCCGACCGCGTTGTCGGAGCGAGACCACTGGCCGAGTCCGACGATGTGGACGGCGTAGAGCATGGCGGCTGCGAAGATGAGCCCGACGCCGAGCGACACCGAGAGGCCGTGCAGCGCGAGGAAGGCGAGGCCGGTGGCCGCCAGCGCGACCGCCAGCCAGACCGTCGCCCGGATGTGCTCGCGGAACAGGCCGGCCCCGAAGATCGGGGTGGCGACGACGTACATCCCGGTGACGAAACCCGAGACGCTCGCCGACGTCTGGGAGAGGCCGAGGGTCTGCAGCACCTGCGCTGTGCCGTAGACGAGCCCCAGCAGGACGGCATGCCCCACCTCGCGGCGAGACAGCCTGAACACGGACCGGTGGGCGAGCGCGAAGGCCACCACGCCTGCTATCGCGAAGCGAAGGGCGAGGAAGTCGAGCACCGAGATCTGGTGCAGCAGGTCCTTGATGAGGAAGAACGTCGAGCCCCAGGAGGCGGTGACGCCCAGCAGCGCAAGGGTCGGCAGGCCCCTTCGGTACTGAGCTCTCACGCGGCAACCCTAATGGCCGACGGCGGTCCGTCAGCGCGAAGAGATGTCAGACGATCGTGATCGTCACGGTCGACCTGAACGGCGCCATGTCGCCACCGCCGGGTGACTGGGACACGACGAAGCCGAGCCCGAAGTACGGTGTGTTGTGCGTGACCGTGACGTGGAACCCGGCGGCCGCAAGTGCCTCCTCGGCGGCCGACACCCCGTCGTGGTTCACGTCGGGCACCCTGACCAGATGGGGTCCCCTGCTCACCACGAGCGTGATGCGGTCCCCGTGGAAGCCGGTTCCGTGGGCGGGTGACTGGGAGATGACGGCTCCGGCGGGCACCGCGTCGTCGTATCGCTGTCTCGGGACGAGCCTGAAACCCAGCCTGCGGAGCGCCGTCTCGGCCGTGCTCGCCCGCCGGTGGATGTAGCTGGGGATGTGGATCGGCTGCGGCCCGTTGCTGACGACCAACGCCACCGGCGCGTCACGTTTGAGCGGTGTGTTCGCGGGCGGGCTGAAGCTGATCAGGTCACCGGCCGCGACGGTGTCGCTCCAGTGGTGGGTCACGGTGCCGACTTTGAGGAAGTGCTCCTTGAGGGTGCTCGCGGCAGCGGACTCCGAGAGGCCACGCAGGTCGGGGACGTCGTGGCGCTCGGGCCCCTTCGAGATCACCGCATGCACGGTGCCGCCCTTGACGACGTTCTGGCCAGGCCCCGGGTCGGTCGAGATGAGCTCACCCGCGGGCACGGTCTCGGAGTAGCCGGTACCGGTCACGTCGAGGGCGAGGCCGCTGGCCCTGAGCTTGGCGGCGGCCGCCCCCTGTGTCATGCCGGTGACGTTCGGCGTGCTCTGGAACCTCCCGAATCCGTAGTACCAGCCCGCGGAGGCGGCGGTTGCGGCGATCAGCAGCACCACGAAGAAGGCGACCCACGGGCCGCGTCTGCGCCTGCGGTTTCTCGGCGTCGCCGGACCGGCCGGCGGGGAGTACCTCGGCGACCCGGGCTGATGGGGGGAGCCCGACTGGAGGCCCGGCTCCTCCAGCGTGGTCTCCGGCCGGTAGGCGGCCGACCCGACGATCAGCGTACGCGCGCCGGCCCCGAAGGCGTCCTGGTCGAAGACCTCGTCCGGCGACCGCCGGACCCCGCCGTTCGAGCCATCCGGGGCGTCCGGGCCACCCGGTGCGAAGTACCCGCTCTGTGTGGAGACCGCGACAGTCGGCGTCAGGTCGTCGGTCAGGTCCTCGTCGTCGGCCACGCCGTGGTCGAGCGCGTTCCGCACCCGCCGTAGCTGCTGCAGCATGACGTGCGCGTCGGCGGGCCTCAGGTCGCGCTGCCTGGCCGTTGCCCGGGCGACGAAAGCGTCGAGGTACGGCGGGATCCCGGGCACCAGCGTCGACGGAGGTGGTACGTCCTCGTGGACGTGCTTGTAGGCGACCTGGATCGGTGAGTCGCCGACGTGGGGCTTGGTGCCGGTGAGCAGCTCGAACAGCAGCACGCCGACCGAGTAGACGTCGGAGCGCGCGTCGGCGGTACCGTCGACGACGAGCTCGGGCGGCAGGTACGAGACGGTGCCCATCAGCACCCCGCCGGTCGCCGTGGCGCTGGTGGAGGAGCTGATCGCCCTGGCGAGCCCGAAGTCGGCGACCTTGACCTGACCCCGGGGGCTGATGAGCACGTTCTCGGGCTTGATGTCTCGGTGGATGATGCCCGACTCGTGGGCGGCGGACAGGGCGCGCAGGATGTCCTCGAGGATCGCCAGCGCGCGGGTCGGCGTCAGCGGCGCCTCGTTGCGGATGACGTCGCGCAGCGTGTGGCGGCCTTCGACGTACTCCATGGCGAGGAACAGCACCCCGTCGTCATCGCCCTGGTCGTAGACGGCGACGACGTTCGGATGGGTCAACCGGGCGGCCGCCCTCGCCTCCCTGACGAAGCGCTGCGAGAACTCGTTGTCGTCGGCGAGCGCGTGCGGCATCACTTTGAGGGCGATCCGCCGGTCGAGCCTCAGGTCAGTCGCCTCGTACACGGTGGCCATGCCGCCGCGGGCGATCTTCGCCTCCACGCGGTAGCGCTCGTCGAGCAGATGCCCGACGAGCGGGTCAGCGACGGCAGACCTCTCCACGATGCTGAGTTTACGTATCGAGGTCCCGGGTCACGGGCAACCGCGCCGCGCTTTCGGGCGTCCCCTGGTCGTGGCAGGCTGTCCGGGTGACCGAAGAGCTCGACCAGTCCGCCGACTCCTGGCTGACGCTGCCGGAGGCCGCGGCTGCCCTCGGTGTGAGCCCGGCCAAGGTACGTCAGATGGTGCGCGACCACGAGCTCGCGATGGCACGGCAGGAGGGCGCTCGTGAGCCGAGGATCCCGGCCGCGTTCATCGTCGGTGGCGCCGTCGTGAAGGGGCTGGCCGGCACCCTGACCCTGTTGGCGGACCACGGGCTCACCGACGAGGAGTCGATCGACTGGCTCTTCAGCCCGGAGGAGTCGCTACCCGGCCGTCCCATCGACGCGCTCCGGGAGAACCGTGGACGTGAGGTACGTCGTCGTGCCCAGGTGGTCATCTGAGCGGCGTGGAACGGCTCAAGCGCGAGGTCTACGATCGGCCCGAGACGTCAGCTCCGACTGACGTGCGGGGGTGCGGGATGAGGGTGAGAGGGTGACGCCATGAGTGGCTTGGCGCGGCTGTTGGCAGGTCACACACCCCCGGGGGTGTACCACTGGGCGTCGGCCGCGGACGCCGGGGTCGTCGAGCACGCAGCCGAGCGGGCCGGCTGGCGTTACCTCGGCCTCGACACCTGGTTGGTCGAGGGCAAGGACGAGTTCCTGCACGAATGCAAGCGCACCTTCGGGATCGATGCGGACGACGAGCACAGCTTCGACGGGCTCGGCGACTCGCTGAACGACGTGACCCCCGGCGACGCATCGGGAGTCGTGGTCCTCTGGGACGGCTGGGCGCCCTTCGCCCGCGCCGACCGGCATGCCTTCGACGTCGCCGTCGATGTGTTCGCAGCCCGGGTGGACACCGAGCGGGCAGGCACGTTCGCCGTGCTCCTCAAGGGTCAGGGACCCCAGACCGACCTCCCCGAGCTCGACCCGCGCACTCCCTGAGGGGCGCGGCGCTGCGTCCGGTCGGCGGGCGATCGGTCAGACCGATCGCCGGGTCGCCCGGTCGCCCAGTGTGCGGAGCGCTTTGACCGCCTCCGCGTCGTCGATGGGCGCGTGCGCGAGCGCCGACAGTGCGGCCGACGTCAGCTCGCTGATCACTGTCTCGACCGCGCCGAGAGCGCCAGTCTCCCGGAGGACCTCCTGCACGGCGGCGACGCCACCCACACCGACCCGTGGGTTGCCGAACGAGGCCTCCAGGGTGGCGCGTTGCCGTGCATCCGCCCTGTCGAAGGCCCGGGCCACCAGCAGAGTGCGCTTGCCCTCGCGGATATCGTCTCCGCTGGGCTTGCCGGTCACCGTCGCCTCCCCGAAGACGCCGAGGATGTCGTCGCGTAGCTGGAACGCCTCGCCGAGGGGGACGCCGTACGACGACAGGGCCGCCAACAGCTGGGGGCTCGCCTTCCCGAGGGCGGCACCTAGCTGGAGGGGTCGCTCGACGGTGTACTTGGCGGACTTGTAGCGCAGCACGCGCATCGCGTCCGGGCCGGTACTGCGCGGCCTGGTCTGGGCGAGGACGTCGAGGTACTGCCCCGCGCTGACCTCGGTCCGCAGCCTGTCGAAGTAGATCCGCCCACGTCGGATCGCCTTCGGCTTGAAACCCGAGTCGCCGAGCAGCTCGTCCGACCAGGCGAGCAACATGTCGCCGAGCAGGATGGCGGCGTTGGTCCCGAATGTCTCAGCCTTCGCAGCGGTCGCGTCGTCGAGCCGCAGGGCGGTGAACGCGGTATGCGCCGCCGGTGCTCCGCGGCGGATGGCGGACGAGTCCATGACGTCGTCGTGAATGAGGGCACTCGCATGCACGAGCTCGATGGCGGCGGCTGCGCGCATGAGCGATGTCGTCTTCGACGCCGAGCCACCCGCGGACCGCCAGCCCCAGTAGGCGAAGGCCGGGCGCAGCCGCTTGCCTCCTTCCACCGCGCGTTGGGCGGCGTCGAGCAGCGGGTCGAGATCGGGGCCGAGGGGGGCAAGGGCGGCCCGCTGCCGCGCGATGAACGACTCCAGGATTTCCGCGATGACGGCTCTGAAGGTCGCCGGCACCGGATCCTGCCAGCTCGGCCCGATTGCTTCGCCCACGGGGGTTTCCGGCACGCTCTCGAGCCTAGCGACCGAGCGTGCCGGCATGTGGACGCGGCCGGTTGAGGTGCTCCACATCCTCGCCGAGCGTGCCTACGCTGTGCGAATGGCCCATGAACCCCCGTCGCGGCTGGGTGCGAGCGCCCGCGTCGTACGCGACGTGCTCGGGACCGGGCGGCTGTGCTTCTCGTTCGAGTTCTTCCCCCCGAAGGACGCGGAGGGGGAGACCCGCCTGTGGCAGGCGATCCGCGAGCTCGAACCCCTGCGACCGAGCTTCGTGTCGGTCACCTACGGTGCCGGCGGCTCGACCCGCGACCGTACCGTCCGGGTGACCCAGCGCATCGCCAGCGAGACGACGCTCACTCCGGTGGGCCACCTGACGTGTGTCGGACACTCGCGAGACGAGCTGCGCGCGGTCGTCGGCAGGTACGCCGACGCGGGAGTACGCAACGTGCTGGCACTGCGCGGGGACCCGCCCGGGGGCCTGGGCGGTCAGTGGACCCGCCACCCGGACGGCCTCGACCACGCGGTCGAGCTTGTCGCGCTGGTGCGCGCCAGCGGTGACTTCTGTGTCGGCGTCGCGGCGTTCCCGCAGGGACACCCCGAGGCGCCGAGCCTCGACGCCGATGCGGCAGCCCTGGTGGCGAAGGCGCGGGCTGGTGCGGACTTCGCGATCACGCAGCTCTTCTTCGAGCCAGGGCACTACGTGGACCTGGTGGCTCGGGTTCGCGCCCTCGGGTGTGACATCCCCGTGATCCCGGGCATCATGCCGATCACGAACCTCTCGCAGATCGTCCGGTTCGCCGAGCTCTCTCAGATCGCCGTTCCGGCCCCGATCGTCCAGGAGCTGTCCGAGCTGGGCGACACGTCCCGGGTGCGGGCCAGGGGGATCGAGCTGGCGTCGGAGCTCTGCCGGGCGCTGCTCGGTGCCGGAGCGCCAGGGCTGCACTTCTACACGCTCAACCGCTCGACGGCCACCCGCGAGATCTTCGACAGTCTGTCCGTCGCCATCTGAGCAGGCGAACGCGGGCGTCGGCCGGCATCGTGGGACGGTTGGGTCGGAGACCTGCGGCCGAGGGCTCAGACCAAGCCGGCGAGCGTCCCCACGTGGGCGGCCTGCCAGGCGACGTACGGGACGGAGCTCCCCAGCACCAGCCCGGTGCCGAGACAGTGCAGCCCGGGCAGCGGGTTTGCCAGCCGGGCGCGTCGCACGGCCGTACGTGCATCCCTCCACCCGAGCGGGTACGCCGGCAGGGCGGTGGAGTCGACTCGGGCCGTGACCGCGCCGCGAAGGTCGATGCCGCGCTCCGCGAGGATGTCGAGCACTTCGTCGCGGGCGGCTCCGATGGTCGTGAGGGACCACGCATGTGGGCCCGACCCGCTCCAGCCTGCGCCAGTCGACAGCACGAGCAGGGGGTCGCCGTGCAGGACCACTTCCACCGGCAGCGCGGGAAGTTCCCCGGTCAGACCGAGGTAGGTGACCGAGCGGGGCAACGCCTGGTCCGAGGGGGCGAACAGGGGAGCCGCGTCCGGGGCGACCGCGTGGTCGAGGAGACCGCCGAACACCTGCGCTGGCGGGACTGCGGTCACGAGCAGATCGGAGGCCAAGATCCGGCCGTCGGCGAGCACGGCTCCGGTGACCCGGTCGCCGGTGACGCGCAGGGCCGCGACGGTCGTGTCGAACATCATGTCGACCGACCGCTCGCCCATCCGGACCAGCAGCGCCTGGGTGAGGTCGGAGGAGCCGTTCGGCGACCGCCAGACACCGAACGTGCGCTCGACGTACGCTTCGACGGCACGAAGCGCCGGCTCGTGAGCGGGACTTCCACCGGCGTTGTGGACCGGGTACGACGCCAGCAGCCGCAGACGCTCATCGGCGAGCGCCTTGCCCAACACCCGGCCCAGCCGCTGCCGAGTCCGGAGCGCCCGCGCGGTCCGACGCTCACCGAGCTGTGCAGCTCCGGCCGGCACGTCGAGCACGTTCGAACGCAGGAGCTCCCACAGGTCGGCCTGCTCGTCCACGAAGCTCGTCCACTCGCCGGCCGCCTTGGCTCCGAGCGCGTCCCGCACCGCGTCGAGCTGGGCGCCGCGTGACCCGGTCGGCAGGTCGAGGACGATGCCGTCCGGGAAGACGTGCCGGCGGGCCGGGGTGCTGAGCTGCAGGTCGACGTACCTCTCCAGGGGGCGTCCGGACTTGCGGAACAGGTCGCGCAGCACCGCGGGCAGGGTAACAGCGAACGGGGTGGCATCCCACCCGAACCCCTCGTGTCGGACCCGCCGGAGTAGTCCTCCGGGTTCGCTGCCGCGCTCGCACACCGTGACGTGGTGGCCCAGCTTGGCGAGCCTGGCGGCGGTGGCGAGCCCGCCCAGCCCGGCCCCGACCACGACGACACGAGCCACTCCGCGCGTCAGCCGATCCTCACCGCGACGGTGTTGGAGGTCTTGCCGGTGGCCTTGTCGAGCATTCGGAAGTGGTTGATGCCCACCATCCCCGTCTCGATGAAGGTGGCGAACGTCCCCCCGCTGACGGAGGCACCGGTCGGGAAGTCGGCCCACGGCCCCTGGCCGAGGCTGCGCTGGACCTGCAACGACGCGCCGTCATGGCCCGGATAGGTGCCGGTCAGGTTGACCCTCTGGTAGCTGCCCGCATGCTTGGGGCTCACCGCGAGGGTGATCAGCCGTCTCGGCGGGCGGCGCCGGGTGGTCCTGGTGGGGGACGTCTTGGTGGTGGTGGACGGCGCGGTGTTGCTCGGGGTCGTGCTCGCGTCACCCGTGGTCGGGAGGATCACGTCCGGCGTGGAGCCGAGGTGGACGCTGTTGCCGATGCCGGCGTAGTCGGCCGCCTTCAGCGCGATGACCCCCAGGATGCCCCCGACGAGGACGGCGATGGCCAGCAGAGCCGACAGACCGATGACCAGCTGTCGTTGCCAGCTCGACTCGTGTCTGTCCAAGGGGTCTGCTCCGTCGTCGGGGTGCGCCCGCGGTGAGGGCCTGTCGTCTCGAGACCAGCTTCCATGTTGCCATGCGGCTACCGCCGCGGCAGCCAGTCAGGCGCCGCCGCCGATGGCCTGCCCGATGTGGGCGCGGACGAACTCCGCGTTTACCCGGTCCAGACGCGGCCCGCCCAGCGTGCCAGCGACCTCAACTTTGCGACGGCTCGACGGCAAGTTTGCGACGGCTCGACGGCAAGTTTGCGACGGCTCGACGCGGGGTTGACGGGGGAGCCGGGACGGGGTTTACTAGGCAGTACGTTCGAACATGTGTTCGAAGCGGAGGGTCGCGGCCCGCTCCACACCGACCATCGGTGTCCCCGGCCACGGAAGGTGGTTGCGATGCGCCAGTACGGCGATCCCATCGAGGTACGCCGAGGCCTGGTCACGGGTCTCGACGCACCCGAGCAGTTCGTCTGGCGCGGGAAGCTGTGGGTGGTCCGGGAGATCATCGCGCACTGGGTGAGGACGGGCGCCTGGTGGGAGCAGGAGGCGGCAACGGACCTGTTGGCCGAGCGCGAGGTCTGGCGGGTCGAGGCGGGCCGGGGCAGGACGGTCGGCACCGCGGGCGTCTTCGACCTGGCCTTCGACTGGGGCGACGGGTGCTGGCTGCTCGTCTGCAGCATCGACTGATGGACCCCTTCGTCCACCTGCATGTCGCGTCCGGCTACTCGCTGCGGTACGGCGCCTCCCACCCACGCCAGCTGGCGGAGCGGGCGGCCGAGGCGGAGATGGACGCGCTCGCGCTCACCGACCGGGACGGGGTGTACGGCGCCGTCAGGTTCGCCAAGGCCTGCCAGGCGGTCGGCATCCGCCCGATCCTCGGCGTCGACCTGGCGGTCGAGCCCTCCGGCATCGTCGCGACCTCGCCCGCCGCGGGCAGGCGCACGCCCGTCCGCGGCGGACAGTACATCGACCACGACCAGGTCAACCCCCGGGTCACCCTGCTGGCCGGCAGCAAGGCCGGGTGGGCGGCGTTGTGCCGGCTGGTGTCCGCCACCCACCTGCGGGGCGAGCGGGGGGTGCCGGTGACCACCCGGGACCTCGTCGCCGACCACCTGGCCGGGCTGAGCTCATCCGCTGCCGGCTCCGGCCATGACCTGCTCGTCATGCTCGGGGCACGCTCGGAGCTCGGCTGGGCGGCGGCGCTGCGTCGCGACGACCTGGCACGTGCGGTGCTGCGCGACTGGTACGACGTCACCGACCGCACCAACCTGCTCGTCGAGGTGATGTCACACCGGCGTGAAGGTGCCGGGCCGGGCTCGAGTCCGCACGCCGCCCGGATGGCGGGGGTGGCCGCCGCGGCGGGCTGCCAGCTCGTCCTCAGCAACGACGTCCGTTACGCCGACCGCGCGGATGCCCCCGTGGTCGACGTCCTCGATGCGGCTCGGCGGCTGGTCCCGCTCGACCTGCGCCACGTCGACCGGGCGAACGCCGAGGGGTTCTTGAAGACCGGCAAGGAGATGGCCGACATCGCCGACGAGATCTGCCGGTTCGCCGGGCTCGGCGAAGCCGATGCGGAGCGGCTGCTCGCGGGCACCCGCGCGGTCGCCGACAGGTGCGCGCTCGATCCCCGAGCCGACCTCGGTCTCGGCGAGGTCCACTTCCCGGAGCTCGACGTGGCGGGGCTCACCGGAGGCGGCGCCGGCACGTCCGCCGACGCGGTGCTGCGGGCCCGGTGCGAGGCGGGGGTCGGCAGGCGCTACGGGTCGGGCGCCGACCTGGCCGCCGTACACACCCGGCTCCACGACGAGCTGACGGTGATCGGCAGCCTCGGTTACGCGACCTACTTCCTCACGGTCGCCGACGTCGTCGACCTGGTGCGCGACATGGGGGTGCGAGTCGCCGCTCGTGGTTCCGGGGCCGGCAGCCTGGTCAACTACCTGCTCGGCGTGTCCGGGGTCGACCCGATGCGCTACGGCCTGCTGATGGAGCGGTTCTTGTCCCCGCTGCGCCAGGCGCTGCCCGACATCGACGTCGACGTGGAGTCGGCGCGCCGGCTCGAGGTCTACGAGCGCATCCTCGAGCGCTACACCGGCACCCGCTGCGCCTGCGTCTCGATGATGGACACCTACCGGGTGCGCCATGCGGTCCGCGACGTCGGGGCGGCCCTCGGCCTGCCGCCCGGCGAAATCGACCAGATCGCCAAGGCGTTCCCGCACATCCGGGCCCGCGACGCCCGCACCGCCGTCCGGGAGCTGCCCGAGCTGCGGTCGATGGGCCTGGAGTCGACCGGCTTGGGCGACGGCCGCCTCGACCTGCTTTTCCGGCTTGTCGAGAAGCTCGACGGACTGCCGCGGCACATCGCCGTGCACCCGTGCGGCGTGCTGCTGTCCGACGCCACGCTGCTCGACCGGACCCCCGTCGAGGCGAGCTTCCTCGGCTACCCGATGAGCCAGTTCGACAAGGACGACGTCGAGGACCTGGGGCTGCTCAAGCTCGACGTGCTCGGGATCCGGATGCAGTCGGCGATGGCCCATGCCGTCGCCGAGGTGGCCAGGGTCGACGGGATCGGCATCGACATCGACGACGAGTCACAGGTGCCGCGAGACGACCCGACGACGTACGCGCTGATCCAGAGCACGAAGACCCTCGGATGCTTCCAGATCGAGTCGCCGGGCCAGCGCGAGCTGGTCGGGAAGTTCCCTCTCGAGAGGTTCGAGGACATCATCATCGACATCTCGCTGTTCCGGCCCGGGCCGGTCAAGAGTGACATGATCGTCCCGTTCCTGCGGGTGCGGCACGGCTGGTCCGTGGCCGAGTACCTGCACCCCGACCTGAGGCGGGTGCTCGAGCAGACGCACGGTGTCGTCGTGTTCCACGAGCAGGTCATCGAGATGATCGCCATCTTCGCCGGCTGCTCGCTGGCGGAGGCCGACGAGGCGCGCCGGGCGCTCGGCGACCGGGAGGGACAGGCCGACGTCAAGACGTGGTTCTTCCCCCGTGCCCTCGGATGCGGGTACCCGCTCGACATCGTCAGGCAGGTGTGGGCGGTGCTGGAAGCGTTTGCGTCGTTCGGCTTCTGCAAGGCGCACGCCGCCGCCTTCGCGCTTCCCACGTTCCAGTCGGCGTGGCTGAAGGCGCACCACCCCGCCGCGTTCCTCGCCGGCGTGCTCACCCATGACCCCGGCATGTACCCCAAGCGGCTGATCCTCGACGACGCCCGCCACTTCGGGATCGCCGTGCTGCCGCTCGACGTCAACGTGTCCGACGACGTCTACCGGGTCGAGCGGCTCGACACGACGACGTACGGGATCCGGCTGGCGCTGGCGGAGGTCAAGGGCATCAGTGCCGCCGAGGTCGCGCGGATCGTGGCGGCGCGGCCCTTCCACTCGCTGACCGACCTGTGGCAGCGCGCCCGGGTGTCGCGACCGGTCGTGGAGCGGCTGGTGCTGACGGGTGCGTTCGATGCGCTCTACGGCATCGGCTCCGCGGTCCCGGTACGCCGACGAGGCACCGTCACCCGGCGTGACCTGCTGCTCCAGGTGGCTGAGCTCGACAGGTGGACGCGGGCCACCGACCGGGCAGTCCGGGCCGTCTCATCCCGCTCGGCGCCGGCCAGGCAGGTCAAGCCGTTGCCCGCCGGCCAGGGGAGCGGGAACGTGACCGGCTGGGCCGACTCGGGCGGCGGCGCCGAGGATCCGCGGCTGCTGGCGGCGGCGCAGTCGCAGGGACCGCTGCCGGTGCAGCCGGTCACTGCCGTCCAGCTCACCCTCGACCTCGACGACGTACCGGCACTGGCCGAGCCGTCCGGGCTGCCGGAGATGTCGGGCGCCGAACGGGTGCGGGCCGAGCTCGAGGTCCTCGGCCTCGATGTGAGCCACCACGCCGTCGACTTCTATGCCCCGATGCTGCGCGAGCTCGAGATCACCTGGTCCCGTGACCTGCTGAAGCGCCGCAACAGGTCGGAGCTGCTCGTCGCGGGGGTCAAGGTAGCCACCCAGACCCCGCCCATCCGGTCGGGGCGGCGGGTGATCTTCCTGACGCTCGACGACGGCACCGGTCCGGTCGACGCCACGTTCTTCGAGGACGTCCAGGGTCCTTACGCCGCAACGGTCTTCCACTCCTGGCTGCTCGTCGTACGGGGGGAGCTGCGTCGTACCGGTCCGCGGGGTGTGTCGCTGCGGGCCACCGGATGCTGGGAGCTGCCCGACCTGTACGCCGGATGGCAGCGCGCTGGGATGGCCGGGGTCCGCGAGATCCTCGACGTGGTGCCGGTCGGGTTCGACGCTCCGCAGCCCCAGCGGGTGCTCGTGCACCCCAGCGGCTTCCGACAGTCGCCGTACGCCGACCTCAAGCCCGCCGGCATCGACACCAAGACGGCGCCGCGCAAGCTGTGGCACTCGAGCCCCGGGAGCGCGGGGGGATGACGGGTTCCGCCGCGAATTGCGGGAGAACCGACCTCGTGGTCGGCGTGTCGAGGCCCACTTTCCCGCAATTCGCGGGAGAGCTGACGGCAGTCCAGACACTAGGGTTGAGGGACCCGGAAGGAGTCGGCCCAGAAGGAGTGAGTCCGTGGTGGTGCCTCAGCTCAGCGTGCTGCGCACCGCCATGGTGTGGGACGCTCTGCGCCGGGTGCTGCAGCCTGACGACGGCACCGGGTCAGTGCTGGACGTCGTCGACCTCGGCGGTGGCACCGGTGGGCTCGCGGTTGCCGTCGCCGGGCTCGGTCATCGGGTCACCGTCGTCGACCCCAGCCCGAACGCGCTTGCCGCGTTGGAGCGAAGGGCCGCCGAGGCTGAGCTCACGTCGCTGGTGCGGGGGGTCCTCGGTGATGCCGTCACCCTGCCGGACCTGGTCGGTCGGGCGACCGCCGACGTCGTGGTGTGCCACGGTGTGCTGGAGGTCGTCGACGAGCCGGCACAGGCGGTGCAGGCCGTCGCCGCCGTGCTCCGCGAGGGCGGCCACCTCAGCGTGCTCGCGACGCAGCAGTCCGGCGCGGTGTTCGCCCGGGTCCTCGGCGGCCACCTCGCGGAGGCGGCCGAGATGCTACGGGCAGCCGACGACCAGGTACCGAGGAGGTTCACCCGCCAGCGGCTCGAGGAGCTCGTCACGGCGGCCGGGCTCACCGTTGCCGAGGTGCGGGGGGTCCGGGTGTTCACCGACCATGTCAGCAGCCGGGTCATCGACGCACAGCCCGGAGCCGCCGACCAGCTCGCGGAGCTGGAGGCGACCGCCTGCACGCATGCCGACTACCTGCCGCTCGCGACCCAGCTGCACCTGCTCGCCCGCAAGCGCTGACCCTGACAGGTTCCCGCTCCCGCGAATTGCGGGAAAGTGGCCCTTTTCCGAGCCTGAAAAGGTCCACTTTCCCGCAATTGACGGTGGACGCGGCGGTGTCACGTGACCACGACCGAGGCCACCGGATGCACCGTCCTGCACGTCGACATGGACGCGTTCTATGCCTGCGTGGCGATCCGGGACAGACCCGAGCTGCAGGGTCTACCGGTCATCGCGGGGGGTGGCGACCGGGGCGTGGTGCTGTCCGCGTCGTACGCCGCCCGCCGGTTCGGCATCCACTCGGCGATGTCGATGACGAGAGCCCGGCGGCTGTGCCCGCAGGCAGTGGTCGTCCACCCCGACTACGACGAGCTGAGCACTGTCTCCGCTGCCGTGATGGAGACGTTCCGCAGCGTGACACCGACCGTGGAGGCGGTGTCGATGGATGAGGCGTTCCTCGACATCACCGGGGCGCTGCTCAGGTTCCCGTCTGCCGTCGCCGTCGGGGAGTACCTGCGCGCCAGGATCGCCGACGAGCAGCGGATCACCTGCTCGGTGGGGATCTCCTCCACCACCCAGCTTGCCAAGCTCGCCTCCCGGCGGGCCAAACCCGACGGGCTGGTCGTCGTACCTCCCACCGAGGTGACGGCGTTCCTGCACCCGCTGCCCGTCGACGAGCTGTGGGGGGTGGGGGAGAAGACCGCCGAGCAGCTGCGCAGGCTGGGACTGCGCACGGTCGGCGATCTCGCGCACACCCCGGTCCCCACCCTGCGGCGCGCGGTGGGGCCGCTGCTCGGTGCCCGGCTGCACGCACTGGCCTGGGGGGAGGCCGACCGGCCGGTGACGGCTCGACGTGGCCCCGACGAGCCGGACCACAGCATCGGGTCCGACGAGACGTTCGGCCGGGACACCGACGACCATGCCGTGGTGGCCCGGGAGCTGCTCCGGCTCACCCGCAAGGTCGCCGGCCGGATGCGCACGGCAGGGGTGGCGGGTCGCACCGTCGTCCTGAAGGTGAGGTTCGCCGACTTCACCACAATCACCCGCTCGCGCACGCTGCGCGAGGCCACCAACCTGACGCCGGACATCTATGACACGGCACTCGGGCTGTTCGACGCGCTCGGCTTGCAGCGGGCCCGACTGCGCCTGGTAGGGGTTCGGGTCCAGGGGCTCGTCGACGCGGCGACGGCGCCCCGGCAGCTGATGCTGGGCGCGCGGGAGCACGGCTGGGAGGACGCGGAGCGAGCTGTCGACAAGGTGACATATCGCTTCGGCCGCCAGGCCGTGTTTCCCGCGACGCTTCTCGTCGGCAGGCGTCCGTGAACGACGCCAGCGCGGGGGCTCAGGACCAGGCGCCGTAGACCGTGACCCAGAGCACCTTGTCGTGGGTGAGGAACCACAGCTGGTGGGCATCCTCGAGGTACATGTTGACGCAGCCGTGGCTGTGGTCGACGAAGGGGCTCGTCATCAGCACCGAACCGTGCAGGGCCTCACCGCCGTCGAAGAACTGCGAGTACGGCATCGGCGTGCCGAACAACCCCGACACGTGGTCGATGTCGCGGTAGTAGACCTTGTGCGTCCCGGTCCTCGTCTGGGTGGTGTATCCACCGCCGCGGACCAGCCATGTGTTGTAGATCGACCCGTTGTGCCAGAGCGTCACCTGGTGCATCGACCGGTCGTAGCAGGCGTGCCAACCGGACGTCTTACAGGTCGCCGGGACCGCCAGCGGGTGCCTGACCGTCCTCTGCAGCAGCAGCCGCCACGTCCTCGTCGTCGCCGTGCCGGACGTCGGGATGTGCCGCCGCGCCTGGAACGCCTGCACCCCCTTCCTCGTCGCCGGGCCGAACACCCCGGTCGGCGTTCCCGGATACAGGCCGACCCACCTGAGTCGGTACTGCAGCTCGAGGACGTGCTCGATATGACGGGGCCCGGCGTCCCGGTCGCCGTACCGGGTCTGCTCCCGAGCCCACGGCGCCATCAGGCCCACCGGTGGTCGGCTGCTGTCGGCACCGTGGCGCGCTGCCGACGCGACGACGCGCGTGGGTGTCTGCCCCTGATCGGCCCCCGACGCAGGCGACCACAACGCAAGCAGGCATGTCCCCACGGCAGCGGCCGCCGTCCCTACGATCCGCTTCATCAACGCTTCCTCCACGCTCTCTGTTCGCCGACGTCCGCCGACCGTCGCGCCGCGATATCGGCGCCCTGGCAGGCGCCGGGGGCCAGCGTGACGCCCGGGCTTCTCAGTCCCTAGACGCTGCGACGAGCAATTTGGTTGTCTGGGTTTCCGTAGGCACGACGGGCGCCTAGACTACAAGGAGGTACCGATTCACCCCCTCGTCGGCGGGAGGACATGATGCCGCTCTCAGAGGAAGAGCAGCGTCTGCTGGAGCAGATGGAAGAAGCGCTCGCGGCGGAAGACCCGAAGTTCGTGTCGACCATCCGCGGATCGTCTTCGCGGACGAGACACAAACGAATCGCGATTCTTGCCACCTTCGGCTTCGTCGTCGGTATCGGGGTTCTCATGACCGGTGCGATCACCACCTACACGATCGTCGCCGTCGCGGGGTTCGTCATCATGCTTGCCTGTGCCTATCTGGCGATCACCCATTGGCGACGACTCTCAGACCCTGACCTGCCGGCCAACGTCCACCCGATCGGCAAGGCGAAGGGACGCCAGTCCAGCCAGCCCTCCGGTTTCATGAACCGCATGGAGGATCGCTGGCGTCGTCGCCGCGACGACTACTGAGCCTCGCCTTCGCATCCCCTTCGCTGCATGCCCTTCGCGCCCGGTGACGGTGCGCGCGTCGCGACGTCAGGGCTGAGACGGCTCCGGGCGACGCAACCGCGAGACCATCCGGGACCAGCCGCCGCGGATCTCGGGCATCAGTGAGGCCGGCCAGAGGAACGCCCTGAGGCGCTGCTTCCAGTCGGCGCCGCGACCGATCGCCGCCATCACCTCTCGTGCGTCGCTGCTCGGCTGGGCGTCCGTCAGCGGTGACCCGGCATAGCGGGCACGCTCGACGGTCAGGCTGAGTCGGTCGAGCGCTGCCACGCCGTCCGGGTCTCCGCCCAGCAGCGGCTCGACGAAGCGGCGCCTGGCCCGCGGCGTCAGCGAGCCCGTCCAGGGCAGTCGGAGGTCGACGACCCGGTCACGGAGCTCGAGCCAGGCGAACTCGCACGAGGGACCACCGTCGATGGCACGGGCCATCCGGGAGCGTCGTACCCCCCAGCGGATCAACCCGGGCGTGAGCGCCAGTGCGACCACGACCACGAGGACGAGCCAGCCCAGCGGAGGAACCGACCCGCCGCCGCCGCCGGTGCCCTGCGTGCCGCCGGCTGCCGCCGTGGTCGGCCCCCCTTCCGTGGGGTTCTTTCCGCCGGCGGCCCCCGGTGAGGTGGGCGTTGACTGGGTGGGCCTGCCGGAACCGACGTGGGGGATGCTGACCGCGTGCGTGTACGGCGGGATGACGGCGCCGTTGCCCGGCGTCGGCTCGAACCGTACCCAGCCGACGCCAGCGAAGAACAGCTCGGGCCAGGCGTGGGCGTCACGTGACGTGAAGACGTATCCCAGGCTGTTGTCGTGCCTGCTCGGGCTGAGGAACCCCACCACGACGCGGGAGGGGATGCCGATCTCGCGGGCCATCATCGCCATCGTCGCGGCGAAGTGCTGGCAGAAGCCATGGCGGAGCTGGAGGAACCTGGCCATCGACTGGTAGCCGTAGCCGTAGGCGGCGTTGAGGTCGTACGTGAACTGGCCGTCGCGGAAGAAGCTCTGCAGTGCCAGGGCCCGGTCGTAGTCGTTGGTCAGCCCTGCCGTGATGTTGCGGGCCTCCTCACCCACGATGGAGGGAACGCCGGCGGGAACCCGGCCGAACTCCGAGACGATGTCTGCGGGCGGCTGGCCGGCGCCGCGCAGCTCCTGCTCGGTGGGCTCTACATCCTGGTACGTCGCGGTGTAGGTGCTGGCCTCGGAAAGGGCGCCACTGGTCCTCGACGTCACGGTCTGGTCGTTCGGCACATAGGCGAAGTCACTGGGCTGGCCGCCGAACTCGAAGCGGAGGTTGAGTCTGCTGAGTCCGAACGGCACCGGCAGCCAGACGTCGCTCGCCCGTGAGAAGTCCCCGGTGAGGGAGATGTTCATCTGACGTCTTACCCGCGCGACGTCGGTGCCGAGGCCGACGGGCGGCGGCAGCGCGCCGTCGGCCGCCACCGTCGTCGAGAGGTTGACGCCGCTGTTGGTCCACGCGTTCGGACCAGGGTCGTCCAGTACGGCGAGCCGCAGGTAGGAGGGCTCGGTCGACGGGCTCGACACGTCGATCAGGTCGATGGGCTGACGCAGGTGCAGGCTGTTGGCGAGGCTGACCATCGGGTCGTTGAAGCTGAGGCTCCCACCGTTCCCGCTGCCGAGCCCCTCCTGGCCGTGGAACAGGGTGTGGGAGAAGTTGGGGACGACGATCGGCAGCACGACCGCCATCGCGATCGCGAACACGGAGATTCGGCGTCCGGACATCGCGAGCCCGGACGTGTCGATCGTCTCGGAGTGGTCGCGGATCGTCGACCGGGCGACGTGTCGACCCCAGTGCGCGAGCCTTTCCCGCTCGGAGACCATGAGGAGGACAAGGAAGGCCGCCGCGCCGGGGATGAAGGCGAGGGCGGGCACGCCCTTGGGCAAGGCGGCGACCGGCACGGAGTACAGCGCCAGCAACGCCAGACCGGCCAGAGGTGCCCGGCCGATGCCCGCCGCGAGCAGGTCGACGACGATGGCGACCAACGCGATGAACCCGACGGTCATCAGCATCAGGCCCGGGCTGCGAGGGACCGGGGCGGCATAACGGTTCGCGATGTCCATCCCGGCAGAGATGATCCGCGAGATGGTGGAGAACGTCTTGGCGGTCGGGATGAAGCCGTACTTCGAGTACCCGCCGTACACGAGCAGGAGCAGCTCGCTGACGACGACGACCTGGACCACCGGCGCGACGACGGTCGGCAGGTGCAGCTGGCGCACCAGCATGCCGATCCCCACGACCACGAGGGTGAGTCCGATGCCGATGATGAAGTAGTGCTTCTGCTGGAGCGCCGGGAACAGGCTCAGCGATGTGGCCACCGTGGCCAGCCCGCCCAGCAAGGCCTGTCGGTGCCGTTCGGCAAGGCTGAGCGTCATGCGGCCGGTCCCTCGTCCTGAAGGGTCGCGTGGACCTCCGGCCGGAAGACGCTGGGACGCGAACGCGCCAGGTCTCGCCAGACCGTTGCCATCTTGTCGCCGGGGCGGACCACGACCACGGACCAGCCTTGGCGTCGCATGACCAGCGCCTGGTCGTCGACGTTCGCCGCGATCCTCGGGGCGGCCTGGTCGGACCGCGACCACGCTGCGACGTCGAGCAGGATCGCGAGGGCCCGGGTGGAACCGGCTTTGAGACCCGCGAGGCTCGCCACGTCACTCGGTGTCGTCTCACCGAGGATCGCGATCACCAGCCCAGCAGCCGAGTAGTCGGACGAGGTGATGTCGAAGTCACCACGGTTCGACAGCTGGATGACCGCGAGTGACTCGAGGAGCATCTCGACCTCGGCCGGTGCGCTGATGCCGCGGTCGTGCCACGTCGAGTCCGCGGCACCCTGGGTGTCGACGAGCATCCGTACGACGAACCCGTTGCCCGCCAGATGGCTGCCCACGGAGGCGGCTGCGGAGACGGCGTACTCGAATGAGGAGGACGGGCCCGAACCGCGGTGCGCCGCGGCGCGGGTGTCGAGGAGGACGGTGACCCGGCTCTGGTGCGGCTGCTCCTCGCGGCGCACCATCAGCTCATCGGTGCGGGCGGTCGACCGCCAGTGGATTCTGCGCAGGTCGTCACCGAGGCGGTACTCGCGCACGGTGATGTCTTCGGTGCCGGCCGCCGCGAAGGCGCGTGGCCGGTTGTCGCCGGTGCCGGACCAGTCGCCGGACAGCGTCGTCATGGGCAGCGCATGGATGACCGGCGTGACGACGAGCGCCGTGCGCGCCGCGAAGGATCGCGACAGCTCGACGAAGCCGAAGGGGTCCGACAGGCGCACGGTGAGCGGTCCGAGAACGTAGCGACCCCGGACGTCGGACCGCACCGCGTACGTCATCTCCCGGTGCCACTTGGGCCTCAGCTGGTCGATCACGAACCTCGGCCGGCTGCCGAGCACGTACGGGATCGTGTCCTCCAAGAGCATCAGACCCGTTGGCGTGCGCCCGGGGTTCTCGAGCCGCAGGTCGACCTGGGCGGGCTGCCCCGCCTGCACCCGGGTCGGGTGGACCAGGCGACTGCAGGTCAGCAGATAGCGGGCGCGCTGGGTCAGCACGACGGTGGCCACCGGCAGCACCACCAGCAGCAGCGCCACTCGCAGCAGGTCCTTCTGTCCGACGACGAGTGCGGAGACACCGCTCGCGACCCCGGCAGCCAGGAAGGCCCGCCCACGCGTCGTCAGTGCTGCGAAGGCGGATGTCATGGTCAGGTGCGGCTGACGTGACTGCTGGCCTCGGGGACCGCAATCGTCCGCAGCAGGGAGGTGATCACCTGCTCGGGTCCGCGGCCGCCCATCTGCGCCTCCAGACCGGTGATCAGCCGGTGGGCGAGGACGGACACGGCAAGCTGCTGAATATCGTCCGGGATGACGTAGTCGCGGGACTCGAGCGCGGCGTGCGCTCTTGCCGCACGGACCAGGTGGAGTGTCGCTCGTGGCGATGCTCCCAGGCGCAGGTCGGGGGAGCGGCGGGTGGCGGACGTGAGGTCGACGGCGTACTGCTTCACGGCCTGGGAGACATGGATGGTGCGGACCACCTCGATCAGCTTCGCGATCTCGGCGGCGTCGGTGACGGGCTCCAGGTCGTCGAGCGGGTTGGCCGCGGAATGCGTGTCGAGCATGTCGAGCTCGGCGCGAGACACCGGGTAGCCCATCGACACCCGGGCCATGAACCTGTCACGCTGCGCTTCCGGCAGCGGGTAGGTGCCCTCCATCTCGATCGGGTTCTGGGTCGCGATGACGATGAACGGCAGCTGAAGGTCGTACGTGACGCTGTCGACCGTGACCTGGCGCTCCTCCATGCACTCGAGCAGCGCCGACTGGGTCTTGGGCGAGGCCCGGTTGATCTCGTCGCCCACGACCACGTTCGCGAACACGCCGCCGGGACGGAACTCGAAGTCCCGCGTCTCGCGGTTGTAGATCGACACCCCGGTCACGTCCGACGGCAGCAGGTCGGGGGTGAACTGGATGCGCTTGACCGTGCAGTCGACGGATCGGGCGAGAGCCTTGGCGAGCATGGTCTTGCCCACGCCGGGGACGTCCTCGATGAGCAGGTGGCCCTCGGCTAGCAGGACGGTGATCGCGGTCTTGATCACGTCGGACTTGCCCTCGATCACCTTCTCGATGTTGTGACCGACCCGGCTCGTCACCGCGGCGAGCGTGTCAATGCTGCTCATCTGTTGTCCCATCGCTGCCTTCAGGTGGTGCCCGGTCTGCCCCGGCGGGTCCGATCTTGGCAACTCCGGACTGCTTTCTCGATGACCTGGCGATAACGATGTGGTGACAGCCTGGATCCACACCAGTAACCACCGAGTCGTACAGAAGAACGGAGTGCGCTCAAGGTTACGCCTCCGTCGTAGCGATCGAGCATGAGCAGGAAACCGGGCGGTGATCGCCCTCGTCACGGTGACCGCGGGCGACAAGTCCGCGGCCCGGCTGGCTGGGCCCGTGCTGTCTCGAGGTGACACACCGGGTCGAAATCCCGTCCTCCGGTGGCTGGGTGGGGAATAGTGGGGTACTGTGGTGAGCAGTGGAGGACAGAGAGGCGGTAGGCGGTGTTTCTCGGTACCCACACGCCACGGCTCGACGAGAAGGGACGCCTCTTCCTGCCCGCGAAGTTCCGGGACGAGCTGTCGGAAGGCCTGGTCGTGACGCGCGGCCAGGAGCGCTGCCTCTACGTATGGCCGGAGGCCGAGTTCCGGACGTTCACCGCGGGGCTGCGCAAGGATTCGGTCACCAACCGGAGGAACCGCGACTTCATGCGGATGCTGGCAGCCGGAGCCTCGTCGGAGAGCGCCGACCGCCAGGGGCGCGTGACCCTGCCGCCACTGCTGCGCACGTACGCCGGCCTCGAGCATGAGTGCGTCGTGATCGGCGCCTACAACAGGGTGGAGATCTGGGACGCCGCAGCGTGGCAGCGCTACACCGACGAGCAGGAGGACGCCTTCGCGAACTGGTCGGAGGAGGTGCTGTCGGACCCAGACGAAACCTGACCGCCCCCGGCAGCCATCAACCGCTCGCTCGTCCGTCGAGGTCTCCAGACCGCCTTTCGGCCCTCTGACACACCTTCCCCGGTGCCAGAAGGCACTTCCCCGAAGGTGCGGTCGGGGACCTGGCCGGACGAACCCGAGGTCACCCACCATCCCCACCAACCCTCGCCACCACCATTCGCGAACACCCCCACTCCCAGCCAAAGGGTCGAGATGAACCGCTTCGATGTCGCCACCGACCGGACCCGCACCCGGCGCGCCCCTGTGCGCCGAGTGCGGGACGAGGTCAAGGACGGGATCGCCGTGGCCGCCGCATCGGTGGCCGCCTCGATTGCCGTCGTGGTCCTTGCCACCTTGCTGATGAAGCTGGCCGGCTGAGATCTGATGGAGCCTCCTGAACACACCCCGGTGCTCCTCGACCGCGTCGTAGCCCTGCTCGCTCCGGCACTTGCCGAGCCCGGCTCGATCCTCGTCGACACGACCATCGGGCTCGGCGGCCACACGGAGGCGCTGCTCGCCCGCTGCCCGACCGCCCGGGTGGTGGGCCTCGACCGGGACGCCGAGGCGCTGCGGCTGGCCGCTGAGCGACTTGCCGACTTCGCGCCCCGCACCACGCTCGTCCACGCGGTGTACGACGACCTCCCGCGCGTGCTCGACGAGCTCGGGCTGGCGAGCGTGAACGGGGTGCTCTTCGACCTCGGGGTCTCCTCGATGCAGCTGGACCGACGCGAGCGCGGCTTCGCCTACTCGGTCGACGCCCCGCTCGACATGCGGATGGACGCCAGCGGTGGGGTCACCGCGGCCGAGGTCCTGAACAGCTACTCCGCGCTCGACCTCGCGCGAGTCCTGAGACGGTACGGCGAGGAGCGGTTCGCCCGCCGGATCGCCGAGAGCGTCGTGCGCGAGCGGGCGAGGGCGCCCTTCGAGACGAGTGAGCGACTTGTGGAGGTGGTCCGGACGTCGGTTCCGGCCGCGGCGCGTCGTACCGGCGGCAACCCCGCCAAGCGGACGTTCCAGGCGCTGCGCATCGAGGTCAACGACGAGCTCTCGGTGCTGGAGCGGGCGCTGCCGAGTGCCATCGACGCCTTGGCGCTCGGCGGCCGGATCGTCGTCATGTCCTACCACTCACTGGAGGACCGCCTCGCGAAGCAGGCACTGAGCCGCCGCGCCAGACCGACCGCGCCGCTGGACCTGCCCGTCCCGGCCAGCGAGCTCCAACCTGAGCTCCGCCTGCTGACCCGAGGGGCCGAGCAGGCCGCACCCGAAGAGACCGCCGTCAACCCACGAGCCGCCTCCGCGCGGCTGCGTGCCGCCGAACGCATCCGGGAGGTCGCATGAGCACATCGACGCACCAGGGCCGAGCCCGGGCGAGCCTGTCGAGCCTGCCGTTGCCGCGGCCCCGCCTCACGGTGGTGCCGAAGGTCGCCCGCCCCGCGCGCAGCATGCCGTTCGCGGTCCTGGTCATCGCGGTGCTGGCGACGGGCCTGGTCGGCCTGCTGCTGCTCAACACCAGCATGGAGCGCGGCGCGTACCAGGTGACGGCCCTGCGCGGCCAGGCCAGTGCGCTGAGCGCGCAGCAGCAGACCCTGCAGCTGCAGGTCGCGGCCCTTCAGGACCCGCAGGAGGTGGCGCAGAAGGCGCTCCAGCTGGGCATGGTGCAGAACACCAGTCCCGCCTTCCTCTCGCTCGCGACCGGCCAGGTCATCGGGAAGTCCGTCCCCGCCGTCCGGGGCAACCAGTTCGACATCGGCACCAAGATCGGCCCCCGCGTCGACAGGCTGGGCAAGATCGCCCCGATCGTGGGCGGCGAGGCCAACGGCGCCGGGACCCATCTGGTTCGTCGACCGGCGGCGACGACCACGACAAAGGGCGGCGACACCAGGACCGGCTCCCGAGGTTCGAAGCACTAGCGCGATAGAAAGAAGTCCAGCAACAACAGGCACATTGACCCCAAGAGCCCCAGTGGCATCACCGGGTCGCCCGCAGCCGGCAGGCCACAGCCTTAAGGAGCCCTGGTGACTCACCGGACACCGCGAGACCCGGCCGTTCGGGGAGCGAAGCGACCAGCCGGCTCGAGGTTTGCACGCAGGACCCGAGGTCGCTCCTCCGGCTCCGCCGCGCCCAAGCCGCCCAGGACGACCAAGCCGCCCAGGACGACCACGACGCGACGGCGGCGCACGATCAGGCTCGCGCAAGGACCGTTTCGGCTGTGGAGCTCCTTCTGCGTCGTCGCGTTCGTGCTGTCGCTGTTCGCCGCCCGCCTCATCCAGCTGCAGGGCATCGACGAGAACGACTATGCCGCGCTCGCCGCAGAGAAGGGTGCCCAGACCATCACCCTCGAGGCGCCGAGGGCTCCCATCTACGACCGCAACGGCGTCAAGCTCGCCGAAACCGTCGATGCCGCCAAGCTGGTGGCCGACCCGACGTACACCCACAACCATGCCACCCAGATCGCGGCCATCCTGCACCGCCGTATCGGTACGGACTATCTCGACCTGGTCTCGTTGTTGCGCACGCCGAACACGCGCTACGTCGAGCTGGCCCGGCACCTCTCACCGGCCACTGCGAACGCGGCAGTGGCGCAGCTCAACCGGCTGGGGCTGCCCGGCGTCTATGCGGACCACGACACGCTGCGGGTCTATCCGGCCGGTGACGTCGCCGCCAACCTGGTGGGTTTCGTGGGCGTCGACGACCAGGGCCTCAGCGGCGTCGAGGCGTCATTCGACAAGTCCCTGCAGGGCAGAAACGGTTCGGCGACGTACCAGGTCGAGAACGGGCAGATTCTTCCGCTGGCAGGCAGCACGGTCGTGCAGCCCAAGGAGGGCACCGGCGTCCGCCTGACCATCGACCAGGACCTGCAGTTCCTCGCCCAGCGCCGGCTCGCCGAGGCGGTCAAGGGTGCAGGCGCCGACTCCGGCGTCGCGATCGTGATGGACGCCCGCACCTCGCAGGTGCTCGCGATGGCCGACTATCCGACGTTCAACTCCAACGACCCGTTCGCTTCGAGTAAGCATGACTGGGGCTCGCGGGCCCTCGATGATGCCTATGAGCCCGGCAGCGTCGAGAAGGTCCTCACGTTCGGCTCGCTCATCGACGCGGGCTATGTGACCCCCACCACCAAGGTCGTGGTCCCCCCGCAGCTGCAGGTGGACGGCCACTACATCCACGACTACTTCTCACACGGCACCCTCCACCTGACGGCTGCCGGAGTGGTAGCGCTGTCGTCCAACCTGGGGATGGTGCGGGCGGCCTCCCACATGCCGAACTCGCAGCTCTACGGGTACCTCAAAAAGTTCGGGCTCGGCACTGCGCCGAACGTCGGGCTCGGGGGCGTCGCGTCCGGGTCGCTGGCCAAGCCGTCGACATGGCCGCAGATCCAGCGGGACAACATCGACTTCGGCCAGGGCGTCAGCGTCAACGCACTCCAGATGGCTGCCGCAGTGGGCGCGGTCGCGAACGGCGGCGAGTACGTCACACCGTCGCTCGTCGAGGGCAGCGTCTCCAGCAACGGGCAGTTCACCCCGGCGCCTGCGCCGGCGCGGCACCGGGTCATCAGCGCGACGGCCGCGCATGACGTCGCTCGGATGATGGAGACCGTCGTCGGACCCGACGGGACAGCGCCGCAGGTCGCGATCCCTGGCTACCAGGTGGCGGGCAAGACCGGCACCGCGCAACGGGCGAACTCCACGTGCGGGTGCTACGACGGGTCGCTCACCGTGTCGTTCGCGGGCTTCGCCCCGGCCGACAACCCACGGTTCGTCGTGTACGTCGTCATCCAGAACCCGCGCGTGGCCGGAGCCGGCGGCGGGGTCACTGCGGGGCCGGTCTTCCACGACCTGATGATCAACGCGCTCCAGAAGTACGGCGTGCCGCCGACCACCGGCAGGCATCAGCCCTTGCTGCCCGTCTACTGGTGACCGCGGCTAATCTTCGGCTGTGGCGCGCAACGGGACGGTGACGATCGAGACGTCGCAGTGAGCGTGCCGTCACGCCCGCACGTCGTCGAGCCGATCGCGTTGTCCGCGCTCGCGGGGGTGGCCGGGGCCTCCTGGCGTGGTGAGGACGTCGAGGTGACCGGCGTCAGCCTGCGATCCGGATCGGTGGCCGCCGGTGACCTGTACGCCGCTCTGCCGGGCGCCCGCACCCATGGGGCAAGGTTCACTCGCGAGGCGGCGGCGGCCGGGGCGGCAGCGGTCCTGACGGACGAGGCGGGGCTCAGCGACGCGCGGTCGGCCGGCCTCCCCACGCTGGTCGTCGCCGACCCGCGTTCCGTCCTTGGCGTCGTCTCGGCAGCGGTCTACGGTTCGCCCGCCGCAGCCTTCACGCTGGTCGGCGTGACCGGCACCCAGGGCAAGACCACGACGACGCAGCTGCTCAGCCGTGCACTCGGCGCTGCCGGCCGACGTACCGCGGTGATCGGCACGCTGGGCACCTGGGTCGGCGGGGAGCGGGTCGACACGCACCTCACGACCCCGGAGGCCCCGGACCTGCACGCGATGTTCGCCGTGATGCGTGAGCGGGGGGTCGAGGTGTGTGCGATGGAGGTCTCCAGCCACGCGCTCGTGCTGGGCCGGGTCGACGGCGTCGTCTTCGACGTTGCGGTGTTCTTGAACTTCGGACGCGACCACCTCGACTTCCACCCGGATGTCGAGCACTACTTCGCCGCCAAGGCGAGTCTCTTCAGCCCGGAGCGCGCGCGACGTGGCCTGCTCAACGTCGACGACCCGGCGGTCGCGGCTCTCGTGGGCCGGCTCGACATCCCGGTCCGGACGTTCTCGCCGTCGGGCGGCCCGGCCGACTGGCGCAGTACCGGCGTGACGCTTCGGGCCGACGGCTCCGACTTCGAGCTGGACGGCCCCAACGGCCTGCGGACACGGGTGTCGACGCGGTTGCCGGGTGAGTTCAATGTCGCCAACGCGCTGGCGGTACTGGCCTCCGTCGGCGAGGCGGGCCTCGACGTACGCTCGGCCGCCGCGGGCCTGGCTGGAATCGGCGCCGTGCCCGGCCGGCTCGAGGCAGTCGACGAGGGCCAGCCTTTTACGCTGGTCGTCGACTACTCCCACAAGCCGGACGCGGTGACTGCTGCCCTCGGTGCCATGCGCGCCGTCACCACCGGACGGCTGTGGATCGTGCTCGGCGCGGGCGGTGACCGCGACCACGGCAAGCGCGCGCTGATGGGCGATGCCGCCGCCCGGCTGGCCGACGTCGTCGTGGTCACCGACGACAACCCGCGCAGCGAGGACCCCGCCCTGATCCGGGCCGCCCTGCTGGCCGGCGCGCTGGCCGCGCGGGACGACGCCGGCAGCGCCGAGGTGCTCGAGATCGCCGACCGGCGGGAGGCGATCGAGCGGGCCGTCTCGGCTGCCCGGGCGGGAGACACCGTCGTCATCGCGGGGAAGGGACACGAGACGGGCCAGGAGGTTGCCGGCCAGGTGATCGCGTTCGACGACCGCGCCGTCGCCCGGGAGGCGCTCACCCGGCTGGCGGGCAAGGGCCTGTCGTGATCTCGATGTCGCTGGCGGAGATCGCCGACGCGGTCGGTGGGAGAGTCAGCCCAGGCGACGAGGCGGTCCTCGTCGAGGGCGACGCCTTCCTGGACTCCCGGTTCCCGAGCGTCCACGGTCTCTTCGTCGCCTTCGCCGGCGAGCGGGTCGACGGCCACGACTATGCCCGGGCGGCGGTGGACGGCGGAGCCTCGGCTGTGCTCGGGTCGCGGCCCGTCGGGGCACCGGCCGTCGTGGTGGACGACGTGCAGGACGCCATCGGCCGGCTGGCGCGGCACGTCCTCAGCCGGGTCCGCGACCTGACCGTCATCGGGCTGACCGGGTCCCAGGGCAAGACGAGCACCAAGGACATGCTTGCGGTCATCCTCGGGGACGCGGCTGAGACGGTGGCGCCGACGGAGTCCCTGAACAACGAGATCGGGGTTCCGCTGACAGCGCTTCGGGTGACCGAGCAGACCCGCTACCTGGTGGTGGAGATGGGTGCCCGGGGACTGGGCCACATCGGCTACCTGGCAGGGATCGTGCGGCCCAGCGTCGGCCTCGTCCTCAACGTGGGCGTCGCGCACCTCGGGGAGTTCGGCAACCAGGAGGGCATTGCGGCAGCGAAGGGCGAGCTCGTCGAGTCGCTGCCCCGGGACGGGCTTGCCGTGCTCAACGCGGACGACGAGCGGGTCCTCGCCATGGCCGCCCGAACTGACGCCCTGGTGATGACGTTCGGTTCGAGGGAGGCCGCCGACGTACTCCTCAGTGATGTCCGGCTGGGTCCCGGCGGCCACCCGAACCTCCGCCTCACCTGGCGCGGAGCTTCGACGGACCTCACGCTGAGGTACATCGGCGAGCATCAGGCGACCAATGCCGCTGCTGCTGCCGCGACAGCCCTCGGCGTCGGTCTCGGGTTCGACGAGGTCATGGCATCCCTGCGTACGGCGATGCCGCTGTCCAAGTGGCGGATGGACGTCGCGACGAGTCCGGACGGCGTGGTCGTGATCAACGACGCGTACAACGCGAACCCCGACAGCATGCGGGCCGGCGTCAAGGCGCTCGTCGACGTGGCCGGCCTGCGGGGAGGAGCCCGGACGTTCGCGGTGCTGGGCGAGATGCTGGAGCTCGGGGACGCGAGCGGCGCCGAGCACATGGCCCTCGGCAGACTCGTCGCGGGGCTCGGCATCACGGTTCTCGTCACGGTGGGTGCCGGCGCCCGGCCGATCCACGACTCCGCGCTGCTCGAGGGCTCCTGGGGAGGAACCGCCTGGTCCGCAGGCGACCCCGCGGAGGCTCTCGCCCGGCTGCGGGGCGAGTTGCGCCGTGGAGACGTCGTCCTTGTGAAAGCATCGCGGGCAGCAGGTCTCGAAGGGCTGGCGGCGGCCCTGCTGGCCGGGCAGGAGCGGATGACGCGAACGGACCATGACCGATGAAGGCGATCCTGCTGGCGGGCACGCTCGGGCTCGTCGGCACCCTCCTCGGCACTCGCTGGGCCATCTCGATCCTCGCCCGGAGGGGCTTCGGCCAGCTGATCCGTAACGACGGTCCGACATCGCACCACACCAAGCGGGGCACCCCGACCATGGGCGGTGCGGTCATCATCGTGGCCGTCGTCTTCGCCTACTTCGCCGCCGAAGCGCTCACCGAGACGAAGCCGTCGATCTCGGCGATCCTGCTGCTCGGTCTCTTCGTGGGCCTTGGCACCGTCGGCTTCGTCGACGACTACATCAAGATCTTCCGGCAGCGAAGCCTCGGCCTACGGAGCAAGGCGAAGTTCACCGGCCAGACGGTGATCGCCGTGGCGTTCGGCTGGCTGAGCCTGCAGTTCCCCGACAGCCGCGGCCAGTCCCCGGCGTCCCCGGCCGTGTCGTTCATCAGGGTGATCGACTGGAAGCTGCCGACGGTCATCATCGTGCTTTGGGTCCTCGTCATGATCGTGGGCACCAGCAACGCCGTGAACCTGACTGACGGCCTCGACGGACTGGCCACCGGCGCCACCATGATGGTCTTCGCGGCGTACACGCTCGTCGAGATCTGGCAGAACAACCAGTACTGCAAGCTGAAGCCCGGACCCCAGTGCTACAACGACATCCGGGACCCGCTCGACCTCGCGGTGGTGGCCGCCGCGATCACCGGGGCCTGCTTCGGCTTCCTCTGGTGGAACGCGAACCCTGCGCGCATCATCATGGGTGACACCGGGTCGCTGTCGCTCGGCGGCGCCATGGCCGGGTTCGCGATCATGACCCGCACCGAGCTGCTGCTCGTCATCCTCGGCGGGCTCTTCGCCGTCGTCACCCTCTCGGTCATCCTCCAGGTCGGTTTCTTCAAGCTGACAAAGGGAAGACGCCTGTTTCGGATGGCGCCGCTCCATCACCACTTCGAGCTCCTCGGGTGGCAGGAGGTGACGATCGTCATCAGGTTCTGGCTGATCTGCGGGATCTGTGTCGCCCTCGGGCTCGGGGTGTTCTACGCCGAGTGGGTCGTCGGGTCGGGAGCCGGTCGGTGACCGGGTCTCGGGTGGACTGGCTGGCATCGGCGGGACGGTCGTCCCCGTGGTCAGACGCGCGGGTCTGCGTGGTGGGAGGCCTCGGGGTCTCCGGGTTCGCTGCGGCGGATGCTCTCGTCCAGCTCGGCGCGGATGTCGTGGTCCTCGACGACGAGGCCACGGCCGTCGCGGCGAGGGAGCGCGCCACCCTGCTGGAGATCCTTGGCGTCGACGTCCGGATGGGTCCGGGTTCCACCGACCGGCTGCCGGACGGGCTCGACCTCGTGGTCACCGCCCCGGGCCTGCCACCGACCACACCGGTGCTGGTCGCCGCAGGGGCTGCCGGGCTGCCGGTCTGGGGTGAGGTCGAGCTGGCCTGGCGGATCATGGACCCCGCGCACGAGACCCCGTGGCTGTGCGTCACCGGCACGAACGGCAAGACGACCACCGTGCGGATGCTCGAGTCGATGCTGCGCGCCGAGGGGCTGCGCGCGACGGCGGCGGGAAACGTAGGGCTTCCAATGTGCGAGGTCGTAATGGACCCGGAGCCGTACGACGTGCTCGCCGTCGAGCTCTCGTCGCACCAGCTGCACGGCCTGCACTCGCTGTCCGCCGAGGGAGCCGTGGTCCTCAACGTCGCGCCGGACCACCTGACCTGGCACGGCGACCTCGAGCGTTATCAGGCGGCGAAGGCGAAGATCTACCACCGCTGTCGGGTGGCGTGCGTCTACAACGTCGAAGAGCCACTGACTCGCGAGATGGTGGAACAGGCCGAGGTCGTCGAGGGGTGCCGGGCCGTCGGTTTCACCCTGGGCGTGCCGGCGGTGGGCATGGTCGGCGTCGTCGACGGGGTGCTCGCCGACCGCGCGTTCGTGCAGGCGCGGGCGCACAGCGCCGCCGAGCTGGCTCGCGTCGACGACGTGCCCACCGGTGCGCCGCACAACGTGGCGAACGCGCTCGCCGCGGCCGCCCTTGCTCGCGCGCACGGGGTCTCGGCGGCCTCGGTGGGCCGGGGCCTGCGGAGCTTCCGTCTCGACAGCCATCGGATCGAAGTCGTCGGCGAGGTGAACGGCGTCAGGTACGTCGACGACTCCAAGGCCACCAACCCCCATGCGGCGCAGGCTTCTTTGCTGTCCACCGAGTCGGTGGTGTGGATCGCCGGTGGGCTCTGCAAGGGTGCTGAGTTCGACGAGCTTGTGACGCGGGTCCGGCACCGGCTGCGTGCCGTCGTGCTCCTCGGCGCCGACCGGGGCGCGATCGCGGCCGCGCTTTCGCGACACGCTGCCGATGTGCCGGTGATCGACGTGCCCGACGCCGACACTGGTGTCATGGAACGCGTCGTCGCAGCCGCCGCGTCCGTCGCCGAACCCGGTGACACCGTGCTGCTGGCTCCGGCGTGCGCGTCGCAGGACATGTTCGCGAACTATGCGGCTCGCGGCGACGCGTTCGTCTCGGCGGTCGCAGGGCTGCGCGGGCGCTGACTCCGGCCGCCTCGGTCACGAGGACGTCGAAACACCTCAAGGAAGGGCGGACGTGGCGACTGCCAGCGAGGAGAAGTGGCGCATCGGCGTCGAGGCGCCGGGCTTCCGGGCGACGCTGAAACGCACCCTGGACCAGCCGCTCACGTCGTACCACCTCGTGCTGGGTGTGTCCGCGCTGCTGCTGTCCCTCGGCCTGCTCATGGTGCTGAGCGCGTCGAGCGTCACGTCGCTCAACGACTACGGGAACTCGTACGCGATCTTCGTCAAGCAGGCGATCTGGGTCTGCGTCGGGGTGCCACTGGCGCTGGTCGCTTCACGGCTGCCGATCGGCCTGATCCGGTTCGGAGCATGGCCGGCCCTGCTGCTCTCGATCGCCCTCATCGCCTTGACGTACCTCCCGGGGCTGGGCGTCTCGGTCAACGGCAACCGGAACTGGCTGTCGTTCGGCGGTCCGTTCCAGATCCAGCCGTCCGAGATCGCCAAGCTCGCCCTGGTGCTGTGGTGCGCGGACGTCTACAGCCGCAAGAACAGGCTGCTGACCCAGTGGCGCCATGTCATGGTCCCGATGATGCCGGTCTGCGCGCTGGTGGTCGGCCTGGTCGTGCTGCAGGGCGATCTCGGCACGGCCCTGGTGTTGTTCGCGATCGTGCTCGGCATGCTCTGGGTGGTCGGTGCGCCGGCTCGGCTGTTCGTGGGTTCCTTCCTCGTGGTGACCGTGCTGGCGTTCGGGCTTGCGGCGTCGCAACCTGAGCGCGTCGCCCGGCTCACCGGCTTCCTCAACCCGATCGCGAACTACGGGACGCAGGGCTGGCAGGCCAGCCACGGGTTCTTCGCCCTCGCGACCGGCGGTCTATGGGGGTCCGGCATCGGGGCCAGCAGCCAGAAGTGGGGCAACCTGCCGGGCGCGCACACGGACTTCATCTTCGCGATCATCGGTGAGGAGTTCGGCCTCTTCGGCACGCTTGTCGTCCTCGGCCTGTTCGTCACCCTCGCCTATGTGGGCATCAGGATCGCCGCGCGGACACCCGACCGGTTCGTCCGTTACGCGTCGGCCGGGATCGTCGTGTGGCTGATGTCGCAGGCTCTCATCAACATCGGCATGGTGCTCGGGTTGCTGCCCGTGATCGGCATCCCGTTGCCGTTGATCTCGTACGGCGGGTCGGCCCTGGTCCCGACCCTGGTGGCGCTCGGTCTGCTGCTGTCGTTCGCCCGGACGGAGCCGGGAGCCCAGGCCGCCCTTCAGGCCCGTCGTCGGGACCGCCGTCGGCGGCTGAGCCGGCGGAGCGACCAGGAGGCCTAGGCGCATGCCCGTGGTGCGCGCCCTGCTCGCGGGTGGGGGCTCGGCCGGTCACACGTCGCCCTTGATCGCGACCGCCCAGGCGCTGCAGCGGCTGGCGCCCGGGACGGACGTCGTGTGCCTCGGCACCGCGCGCGGTCTGGAGACCAGGGTGATCCCCGAGGCTGGGTACCCACTCGAGCTGATCCCGCCGGTGCCGTTGCCGAGGAGGCCTGGGGTGGAGCTGCTGCGGGTCCCCGGCCGGCTGCGGACCGCAGTCCGGGCAACCCGCGAGGTGGTCACCCGCGTCTCCCCGGATGTGGTGGTGGGCTTCGGTAGCTACGTGTCGATGCCCGCCTACCTGGTCGCCCGCCGGCTCCGGGTGCCCCTCGTGGTACACGAGGGCAACGCGCTGCCGGGGCTCGCCAACCGGTTCGGCGCGCGGTTCTGCACCGACCGCGTAGCCACGTCGTTCCCCGGCACGAGGCTGCCGCACGCGACGTACACCGGTCTGCCGATCCGCCGGGTGATCTCAACCCTCGACCGGGCAGACGTGAGACCCATCGCCTGTGCGCACTTCGGTCTCGACCCGGACCTGCCGACCCTGCTTGTGACGGGCGGGTCGCAGGGCGCGGCCCGGATCAACAGCGCTGTCGCGGGTGCCGCTCCCGCCCTCGCGGAGGCAGGCGTCCAGGTCCTGCACGTGGCGGGCCCCCGAGGCAGTGTCTCCTTGCCCGCGGACAGAGGTGCAGATGCGCCGCCGTACGTCGTCGTGCCGTTCGTGGACAAGATGGAGCTCGCCTATGCAGTCGCCGACGCCACGGTCGGCCGGGCCGGCGCGAACTCGGTCACCGAGGCCGCCGTCGTCGGACTGCCCGCGATCTTCGTGCCGTTGCCGATCGGGAACGGCGAGCAACGGCTGAACGCGGCCGCCGTCGTGGAGGCCGGAGGAGCGATTCTCGTTGCGGACAAGGACTTCACGCCCGACTGGGTGACGCGCACGGTGCCAGCGCTGCTCTCGGACAAGGACAGGCTCGCGCGGATGGGACGGGCGGCCCGCGACCTGGTGCCCAGCGACGCCGATGAAGCCGTCGCCCGGATGGTCCTGGCGGCCGTCTCGTGATCATCCCGCTCCCCGACCTGATCCCCCCGGCAGAAGAGCTCGGCGCCGTCCACTTCGTCGGGATCGGCGGCGCTGCGCTCTCGGGCCTGGCCAGGCTGATGGCGGAACGGGGGATCGTGGTGTCCGGCAGCGACGCCCACGACACCGTGCTCCTCGACTCCCTGCGCGAGCTCGGAGTGAGATGCTTCGTCGGCCATGACGCCGACCAGGTTGGCCGGGCCGACACCGTGGTGGTCTCCACGGCCGTGCCGGCGGACAACCCGGAGGTCCTCCGGGCCGCGCGTGAAGGGCTGCGGCTGTGGCCGCGTGCGGCCGCCGTGCAGTCTCTTCTGCTCGGGCGCCGGGCCGTCGTCGTGACAGGTACCCACGGCAAGACGACCACCACCTCGATGCTGGTCACGGCACTTCTCGCATGCGGCGCAGACCCGTCGTACGCGATCGGCTCGACGTTGACCGCGTCCGGGCTCAACGCCGCTGTCGGACACGACGAGGTCTTCGTCGTCGAGGGCGACGAGAGCGACGCGGCCATCCTGGCGTACACGCCGTACGGCGCGGTCGTCACCAACGTCGACGTCGACCATCTCGACTTCTTCGGCAGCCCGGAGGCATACGCGGACGTGTTCGACGTCTTCCTGCACCGGATCGACCGATCAGGCTTCTGTGTCTGCGGTGTCGATGACCCGGGCGGTCAGCGACTCGCCAACCGAAGCCGCGAGCTCGGACTGCAGACCGTGACGGTAGGAGAGTCTGCTTCTGCGATGCTGCGTGCCGTCGACGTCGAGCCGGTCGCCGGCGGTTCCAAGTCGGAGGTGGTTCGCGGTGCGACTGTCCTCGGCCGGCTGACCCTGCAGGTGCCTGGGCCGGCGTACCTGGTGGACGCGCTCGCAGCGCTGGCCGCCGGCCTGGAGCTCGGGTACCCGTTCGCGGACCTCACCCGGGGGCTGGCCGAGTTCCGGGGCAGTGCCCGGCGGATGGAGCTCAAGGGCGACGCGGCCGGAGTTCGGGTCTATGACAGCTACGCGCATCACCCCGCCGAGATCAGCGGCGACCTGCGAGCCGCGCGCGAGCTCGCGGGTTCCGGCCGGCTGCTCGTCGGCTTCCAGCCGCATCTCTTCAGCCGGACGAGGATCTTCGGCGCCGAGATGGGTCGGGCGCTCGCCGTCGCGGACAGCGTCGTCGTCATGGACGTCTACCCGGCACGAGAGCAGCCGGTCGTCGGCGTCACCGGCGCCCTGGTCGCAGAGGCGGCCACCAGGGCCGGAGCCGACGTCGTCTACGAGCCTGACCAGGCACTGGTGGCGAACCGGCTGGTGGCCCTGGCTCACAGCGGCGACCTGGTGCTGACGCTGGGAGCAGGAGATGTGACGAAGGTCGGACCGCAGGTGCTCGACCTGCTGAGGGCAAGCGAAGGAGAGGATCCGGGATGAGTGTCAAAGAGGCCGACCTGGTCACGCCGATCGATCGGCCGCCCCGGCGGCGAAGGCTTCGCGGCTGGCGCCGGTGGCTCGTCGCCGGCGGGCTGCTTGCCACGGTCGCCCTCGCCGGGTGGGTGGTCTTCATCTCGTCCTGGCTGGGTCTGCGCACGGTCGAGGTCAAGGGCGCGGGTGCGCTGCCGCCGGGTCAGGTGGTCGCGGCGGCTGACGTGGCGGTCGGGACGCCGCTGGCGCGGATCAACCTCGATGCCGTGAAGGCGCGGGTCGAGTCGATCCCTGCGGTCGCCTCGGCAACCGTGACCCGGGCGTGGCCGCACAGCCTTGTCGTCAACGTGACCGAGCGACACCAGGTCGCCGCCATCCATCGAGATGGCGGCTGGTGGAAGATGGACAGGACCGGCATGCTCTTCACGAAGACGCGAAGTCCCGACCCGAGCGAGCCCATCGTCGCACTGTCCGGCCGTCCCTCCGCGCAGCTGCTTCCGCAGGTAGCCTCGGTGCTGGGAGTGCTCCCGGCCGACCTTCTGACGTCGACGCGCCGGGTGACGGCCTCCTCCGTCGACTCGATCACGCTGCGGCTCAAGGACGGCAGCGAGGTCTTGTGGGGCAGCGCGTCCGACTCGAGGGAGAAGGCCGCCGTCCTGCATGCGCTGCTGAAGCGCAAGGCGGCGGTCTACGACGTCAGCATCCCGTCGCGGCCCGCAACCCGAGCGTGAGCCAGCCCGGTGCGGCCGGTAAAAACCTCAGGCTGAGGTCGAGGGTACGGTGCCGCACGAGGGACGAAAGCCCTACCCAGGCAGCGATCTGGGGTTCGGTGGGGCCGTTCGGCATCGAATGTCTGGGACCCGGCATTTCGCAAATGTCAGGTGACTTGCGCGTGTCGGTTGCCCGCGCGCATTCCCGTGTCCTAGGTTGGTACTTGACACCAGATTGACATAACTCTCGGGTTGAGGTTGAGGGTTAGAGTTGACCAAGAGAGACGGCGTCATCTTCCCCGCCGTAGGGCCCCCATGCTCGGGTGCGTTCTCCGCGCGCGCGAGCAACCACACCCGGTAGCTCTTGCTGGAGCTCCCCGACCGAACGTGAGAGGCACCATCGTGGCAGCACCGCAGAACTACCTGGCGGTCATCAAGGTTGTCGGCATTGGCGGGGGTGGCGTCAACGCGATCAACCGAATGATCGAGGTCGGACTCAAGGGCGTCGAGTTCATCGCGATCAACACCGACGCCCAGGCTCTCCTGATGAGCGATGCCGACGTCAAGCTCGACATCGGCCGGGAGCTCACGCGCGGCCTGGGGGCCGGCGCGGACCCCGGGGTCGGGTCGCGCGCGTCCGAGGACCACGCGGAGGAGATCGAGGAGGTCCTCAAGGGGGCGGACATGGTCTTCGTCACGGCCGGCGAAGGCGGCGGCACCGGAACCGGTGGCGCACCCGTGGTGGCCCGGATCGCGAGGTCCCTTGGAGCGTTGACGATCGGCGTCGTCACGCGCCCATTCGCGTTCGAAGGCCGACGCCGCGCCAACCAGGCCGAGGAGGGGATCGCCGGCCTTCGCGAGGAGGTCGACACGCTGATCGTGATCCCCAACGACCGGTTGCTGTCGATCTCGGACCGCAGTGTCTCCGTTCTCGACGCCTTCAAGCAAGCCGACCAGGTGCTGCTGCAGGGAGTCTCGGGCATCACCGACCTGATCACCACGCCAGGTCTGATCAACCTCGACTTCGCTGACGTCAAGTCGGTGATGTCGAACGCCGGCTCGGCCTTGATGGGCATCGGGCGGGCGAACGGGGAGGACCGCGCCGTCGTGGCCGCCGAGATGGCCGTGTCGAGCCCGCTGCTGGAGGCGTCCATCGAAGGTGCCCACGGGGTGCTGCTGTCGATCTCCGGTGGCTCCGACCTCGGGCTCTTCGAGATCAACGAGGCGGCGGCCCTGGTCTCACAGGCCGCCCACGCCGAGGCGAACATCATCTTCGGCGCGGTGATCGACGACGCTCTGGGTGACGAGGTCCGGGTCACGGTGATCGCCGCCGGGTTCGACGGCGGGATGCCCAAGCGACGCGACCAGAGCCAGTCCGCCCTGCGGCGCGACCCGGTCGCACCGAGCCAGTCGTCGTCCGCTGGCGCGGGTTCGGCCGGGACCCAGGGCCAGTCCGCCGCCGCGGCGGGCCAGCCCGGTGCGATCCCGGCGCAGCCGGCGGCCGCAGCGGGAAGCGCTCCGGCCCGCCAGCCGCGTCCGATCACCTTCGACGACAACGAGGACCTCGACGTCCCGGACTTCTTGAAGTAACCGGGTGTTCGCGGGTCGGCATCGCCGTGAGGGAGGCCACACGGTCGAGGTGGCGTTCACCGACCGGTGGGGAGGGGTCAGCGACGGGACCTACGCGAGCCTCGACCTGAGCCGTGCTCGGGCCGGGGCGACCCAGGAGCTGGCCACGAACAAGGCCTTGCTGGCAAAGGCTTTCGACGTCGAGGGCTTCGTCACCATGCACCAGACTCACGGTGCCGAGGTCGCGCAGGTCGACCGCCTCGGGTCGTCCTCGCCCAGATGTGATGCCCTGCTCACCACGACTCCTGGGGTCGCGCTGTGTGTGACCGTCGGAGACTGCGTTCCCGTGGTGCTGGCCGATGTGGACGCGGGCGTCGTGGCCGTCGCCCATGCCGGTCGCCTCGGAGTCGTCGCCGGCGTCGTGCCGGCGACGCTGAGCTCGATGCGGGTCTGTGGCGCCGAGCGGATCGAAGCATGGCTGGGGCCGCACATCTGTGGCGGCTGCTACGAGGTCCCGGCCGCGATGCGCGATGACGTCGCGGATGTCGTGCCGGCGGCGTTCTGCTGTACGACCTGGGGGACGCCGGCCCTGGACATCGGCGCCGCCGTGGTCGCTCAGCTCGTCCGCGGGGGCTGCGACCGCGTCGACGAGTCCGGCCCCTGCACGCGCGAGAGCGCCGACCTGTTCTCCTACCGACGCCAGGGGGGCGCGTCCGGGCGGCTGGGCGGGCTCGTCGTACTCCGGCACCGAGCCGCCGAGGGATCGCCCGGATGACCGGGGATGCCCGTCGGGAGGTGATCGACGCGAACCTGCGCGAGGTGCAGGACCAGATCGGGCAGGCCGCCAGCAGCGCCGGTCGCGACCCCGGCGAGGTCACCCTCGTCGTGGTCACCAAGACGTTCCCCACCAGCGACATCCGGCTGTTGCGCGAGCTCGGCGTCCGCCACGTCGGCGAGAACCGTCATCCGGAGGCCGCCGGCAAGGCCGCGGAGCTGGCTGACCTCGATCTGGTGTGGCACTTCGTCGGACAGCTGCAGTCCAACAAGGCGGCTCGGATCGCGTCGTACGCCGACGTCGTCCACTCGGTCGACTCCCTGCGGGCTGCCAGACGTCTCGGGGTCGGAGCCCACTCGAGCGGCCGGGTCGTCACCTGCCTGGTCCAGGTGAGCCTCGACCCACCTGGCGCGGATGCGGGACGCGCCGGCGTCGCGGAGTCTGAGCTGGCGGTTCTGGCGGATGCCGTCGAGGCCACCGACGGGCTGCGGCTTGGTGGCGTGATGGGAGTCGCTCCGCCGGGCCAGCCGGCGGCCGAGGCGTTCGCCCGACTGGCCGAGCTCGGGCGGCAGATCCGCCTCGAACACCCGGGGGCGACCGCCATGTCGGCCGGCATGAGCGGGGACTTCCCGCAGGCCATCAGGGCCGGTGCGACACATGTGCGTGTCGGTAGCGCGATACTCGGCAGCCGGCCACCACTCCGGTAGGGTCGACGATGACGGGCCTGGGACGCCCGGGTGAATGCCAAGCGGACAAGCGAGACCGGAGGCGACGACGTCATGGCGGGTGCAATGCGCAAGGTCGGTGTCTACCTCGGACTGCTCGAGGACTCTGACCGCTACGAGGACGACTACGCAGACGACGAGCCCGAGCCGACGCGGCCATCGTCCGCCCGTCCGGTGCAACCCGTCAGCCGCATCGGTGAGGCGCCGGTCGCCTCGATCTCCGAGCGGCGGAGGCCGGCCCCGACGGCCGCCGCCGCGTCGCGGGTCGCCGAGCTCTCCCGCATCACGACCCTGCATCCCCGCAACTACAACGAGGCACGGACGATCGGGGAGCACTTCCGCGAGGGCATCCCGGTGATCATGAACCTGTCGGAGATGGACGACAGCGACGCGAAGCGCCTGGTCGACTTCTCGGCCGGTCTCGTCTTCGCCGTCCGGGGATCGATCGAGCGCGTCACCAACAAGGTGTTCCTGCTCTCGCCGCCGAACGTGACCGTGGCCGCCGAGGACAAGGCCCTGATCGCGGAGGGCGGCTTCTTCAACCAGAGCTGACGCCCGCTGCCGGCCGCGTCCTTCCGGGTCCGGCCGGCAGCGATTCCTGCGTGGGTTCCGGCTTGGCCCGGACAGATAGGCTTCCTGAGTGGTGGTCGTCGGCAGCATTCTCGAACTGTTGCTCTGGTTCTACATCGTGTTGCTGCTCGCACGTCTGGTCGCCGACTGGGTGCAGATGTTCGCCCACTCCTGGCAACCCCGCGGGCCGGTCCTGGTCATCCTCGAGGTCGTGTACTCGCTCACCGACCCACCGATGCGACTCGTCCGTCGGCTGGTGCCTCCGCTGCGTTTGGGCGGGATGGCCCTCGACCTGTCCATCCTCATCGTGCTGCTGGTCTGCTACGTGCTGCTGATCCTGAACCGGAACCTGCTGCTGCAGGCGTGATCGTCGAGTCGCATCGACGTCGAGACGGTTCCTCGCCGTGCAGGGGAGACGGTAGCGTTGTCGTTCAGCAGATCAGCCCCCAAGCCGACCAGCCGAGGTGAATCGATGCCGTTGACTCCCGAGGACGTGCAGCAGAAGACGTTCACGCCTGTCCGCCTTCGCGAGGGATACGACATGGGGGAGGTCGACCAGTTCCTCGACGAGATCGAACAGGAGCTGCTTCGCCTCCACCAGGACAACGAGGAGCTGCGCACGAAGCTGGACACGGTTTCCGGCGGAGCATCGGGTGCCTCGCCGGCGGAGACCGGCTCGCCTTCCGCCGGGAGCCCGCCGCTGCCCGCCATCGCCTCGGTGCCGGAGGCAGCGAGAGCCGCCGCCCGGCTGCTCGAGCTGGCCACGACCAACGCCGACCAGCTCGTCACCGAGGCGAGGGACGAGGCCACCAGGATTCTCGAAGAGGCCCAAACGAGCGCGGAACGGCTCGAGAACGAGGCGAGGTCCAACGCCGAGCGGGTGGAGGCGGATGCCCGTACCCGCTCGGAGAGCCTCGACTCCGAGACCAGCGAACGTCGCACCCGCCTTCTCGGTGCCCTCGAGCAGGACAAGGACGCCCTCTCGCGTGAGCTGGAGGACCTGCGCACGTTCGAGCGCGAGTACCGCGGCCGGCTCAAGGGCTACTTCGAGGCACAGCTGAAAGCCCTGGACGGCGCGGGTGACGGCGACGTTCCGCTGACCCCCGCGGGCGACGGGCAGACGCCGCGGCGGCTTCGCGAGCTCCTCGGCGAGGACGCCTGACACGCAACGGCCGGGGTCGTTCAGGCCCTCGTCACCGCGAACGCGAACTCGAGATCCTCGTCCCGGGCCCACGCCGCAGCCGCCGCCTCGTCGACCGCCTCCGACATCTCCACCGCCAGCACCTCCGAGGCGATCAGCGCGGCGTGCTCCCGGACTGCCTCCGCGAGGTCGCCGCCCGCCGACCACTGCAGCCTGATCCGGTCGGTTACCTGCAGGCCGCTGGTCTTGCGCGCCTCCTGGACGAGGCGGACCACTTCGCGGGCCAGCCCCGCGCGCACCAGCTCGGGGGTGAGGTGCAGGTCCAGCGCGATCGTCTCCCCGTGCTCGTTCACCACCGACCAGCCCTCGCGGGGGCGCTCGGAGAGGATCACGTCGTCCGCCGTGAGCTCGACGACGTCGTCCGCCTCCACGGTCGTACGGCCGTCGGCGGCTAGCTCGGCGGCGAGCCTGGACGCGTCGGCCGCCTCGATGGCCCGAGCGACCACTTGGGTCCGCTTGCCGAACCGCCTGCCCAGGTTGCGGAAGTTGCCCTTGGCGAGATGGTCGACCAGGTCTCCCGCGGACGTGAACGACTCGAGCGTGCCGATGTTGAGCTCGGCGGCGACCTCTGCCGCGAGATCATCGCTCAACGTGGCCCGCGCGCCGGAGGAGACGAGCGCACGCCGCAACGGCTGACGGGTCCGCACCTTCGCCTCGGCGCGTGCCGACCTGCCGAGCTCGACCAGCCTGCGGGCGAGCTGGGTGGCGGCCTCCAGGGAGTCGTCGATGAGGTTCTCGTCGTACGACGGCCACTGCGCCAGATGGACCGAGGGCGGCGCGGACCCGTCGGAGGCGACTCGCAGGTCCTGCCAGACGCGTTCACTGACGAACGGGACAAGTGGCGCAAGCAGCCGGGTGAGGACATCCAACGTCTCGTGGAGCGTCACCAGCGCGGATGCGTCACCCTCCCAGAAGCGTCGCCGAGACCGCCTGACGTACCAGTTCGACAGCTCGTCGACGAAGCCGCTGAGCAGCTGCCCGGCGCGCTGTGTGTCGAAGCCCTCCAGCGCGGCGGTGACCTCACGGACCAGCCGGTTCCGGCTGGACACCAGCCACCGGTCGAGGACCGGCCGCTCCGCAACCGGCGGCCCGCCGTCCGCGGGCCCCCATCCGTTGGCGCGCGCGTAGAGGGCGTGGAAGGCGACCGTGTTCCAGTACGTGAGCAGCACCTTGCGGACGATCTCCTGGAGCACCGTCGGCCCGATCCGGCGGGCGGCCAAGGGCGACCCGGAGGCGGCCATGAACCACCTCAAGGCGTCGGCTCCGTACTCCTCCATCAACGGCATCGGTTCCACGATGTTGCCCAGGTGCTTGGACATCTTGCGCCCGTCCTCGGCCATCAGGTGGCCCAGGCAGACGACGTTCTCGTACGCCGACCTGTCGAACAGGAGCGTGCCGATGGCCATCAACGAGTAGAACCATCCGCGGGTCTGGTCGATCGCCTCGCAGATGAAGTGGGCGGGGTAGGCGGCCTCGAACTGCGCGCGCGAGCCTTCGGCGTACGGATACCCCCACTGGGCGAAGGGCATCGACCCGGAGTCGTACCAGGCGTCGATGACCTCGCTGACCCGCCGCGCCTCGGTGCGGCAGACCTCGCCCGCGTCGTCACCGGACGACTGAGGGCAGGCGAAGGTGACGTCGTCGACGTACGGCCGATGCGGGTCGAGGGCGCCCAGGTCGTGCCCGGCCAGCTCGCCCAGCTCGGCCAGCGAGCCGACGCAGGTGAGATGCCCCGCCTCGCAACGCCAGATCGGCAACGGCGTTCCCCAGAACCGGGTCCGGGACAGTGACCAGTCGACGTTGTTGCGCAGCCAGTCGCCGAACCGGCCCCACTTGATCGTCTCCGGGTACCAGCTCGTCCGTTCGTTCTCCCGCAACAGGGCTTCCTTGACGTCGGTCGTCCTGACGTACCAGGCGGGCAACGCGTAGTACAGCAAGGGCGTGTGGCAGCGCCAGCAGTGCGGGTAGGAGTGCTCGTAGGCGAGATGCCTGAACAGCGCTCCACGCCGCTCCAGCTCCCGCACCAGGTCCGCGTCAGCATGCTTGAAGAACTGGCCACCGACCAGCGCGACGTCGTCGGCGAACCGGCCGTTGCCCAGCACCGGGTTGACGACCGGCAGACCGTACGCGCGGGCCACCTCCAGATCCTCGGGTCCGAACGCGGGTGACTGGTGGACCAGTCCGGTCCCGTCGTCGGTGGTGACGTAGTCCGCAAGGACCACGTAGTGGGCGGGTGTGGGGAAGTCGACGAGATCGAGGGGACGCTGGTACGTCCACCTCTCCATCTGCGTGCCGGGGTACGACGACACGACCCGCCAACCGTCCCCGAGCACCGAGTCGAACAGGGGCTCGGCGACGACCACCGTCTCGGAGCCGTTGGTGGCGACCACGTAGTCGACGGCGGGGTTGACGGCCACCGCGGTGTTGGACACGAGCGTCCAGGGCGTGGTGGTCCAGACCAGCAGGGCAGCCTTACCCGCCAGCGGCCCTGACGTCAGGGGTAACCGGACGTACACCGAGGGGTCCGTGACGGTCTCGTAGCCGAGAGCGAGCTCGTGGTCGGACAGCGTGGTCTCGCAGCGCGGACAGTACGGGGAGACCCGCTGGGCCTCGAACAGCCGGCCGTCGTCGAAGATCCGCTTGAGCGACCACCAGACGCTCTCGATGTAGGTGGGATCCATCGTCTTGTAGGCGTGCTCGAGGTCGACCCAGTAGCCCATCCGCTCGGTCATGACCTCGAAGTCGTGGACGTGGCGCTCGACGGAGGCTCGACACCGCGCGTTGAACTTGGCGATCCCGTACTCCTCGATGGACTTCTTGCCGGACAGCCCGAGCTCCTTCTCGACGCCGACCTCGACATGCAGGCCCTGGCAGTCCCAGCCGGCCTTGCGGTCAACGTGGTAGCCCCGCATCGTCTTGAACCGGGGGAAGAGATCCTTGAACACCCGCGCCTCGACGTGGTGGACTCCCGGTACGCCGTTGGCGGTGGGCGGACCCTCGTAGAACGTCCAGCTGGGACGTCCGTTGGTCTGCGCCAGCGAAGCCGCGAACGTCGCGTCGTCCCGCCAGAGCTGCAGGATCTGGTGCTCGACCTCCACCAGGTCCACCTGGGCGGGTACCGCCCGGTACTGGCTGCTCATCGCGCTGTCGCCTCCTCCTCGTCGCTCCCCGGCGGGTGACGGCCTCGATGCCGTTGCCGAGCTTGACGAAGGGACGACGCCGGCGGCTCTCGCCGGTACCGCGGTACCACCCTCCTTGGACCGGTCGCCGCGGTGGCGCCCGATGCCCGCTTCCTTGCCTGCCGCGGCCGGTTCTAGTGAGCCACCGAGGTGACCGTTCTTCCGGCGGCTCCGGGGTGATGGCCCCATCTTCGCCGTACGGCATCCACAGTCTAGGCGACGCCGCACGAGGGGCTCACCCGGTTAAGCCGTGTCATTTCCGAGGCCCTCGGGGGGCGGTCGTTGAAGCGGAGCCGTTCACGCTCTATCCTCACGGCACTGCAATGCGCAGGAAGTCGGCGATTCCGCGAGAAAGGCCTGCTCGGATGGCGGCACAGAACAGCCCGGCCACCAAGGCGGCGGCCGGCCGGTCGAAGAAGCCGGCCGGCAAGGCGGTCGCGAGCACGTCGCCGGCCAGGAAGACAACCGCCAAGAAGTCCGGGGCCAAGCCGGCGACGTCCAAGACGACGGCCAAGCCGGCGACGTCCAAGACGACGACAGCCGGCGCACGGGCTTCGACGAGGAGCACCCCCTCGAAGCAGGCTCCGGCGAAGAAGACCACCCCGAAGAAGACCACCGCCAACAAGACCACCGCCAACAAGATCCCGGCGAAGAAGACCCCTGCGAAGAAGACCCCTGCGAAGAAGACCGCAGCCAAGAAGGCTCCAGCGAACAAGACCAGCGCGAAGAAGACCAGCGGCTCGGCCAAGACCTCCGCGCCGGTTAAAGAGGCCGGCCAGGCACGCGCCCGCAAGTCCGCCATCACGCTGGCGGTTCGCACGGGGGAACGACCGTGGACCGCTCAGGAGATCGCCGAGGTCAGAGCGCTGCTGCAAAGTGACGAGGACCGGCTCGAGATCGAGATCTCCGCCGTCGAGGAGGAGATCGGGCACCTGTTGCGCGAGGGCGGCGAGGGGGCGGGCCACGACCAGGCGGACGTTGGCTCGAACACGTTCGAGCGCGACCACGAGATGTCGATGGCGAGGAACGCGCGGGACAACCTCGTCCTCGTCAAGGAGGCGATCGCCCGGATCGACGACGGCACCTATGGGGTGTGCGAGTCCTGCGGCAGGCCCATCGGCAAGATGCGGCTGCAGGCATTCCCGCGTGCCACACTGTGCATGGAATGCAAGCAACGACAGGAACGCCGCTGAGCGACGTCGCGAGCGGCCCGCCGGCTCACAGACGTCCACGTCGACACCTCGGTCTCTGGGCGGCGGTCGCAACAGTCGCCTACCTGCTCGACCAGGTCACGAAATGGTGGGCCCAGAACCACCTGACCACCGGCGAGCCTCGCCAGGTCGCCGGGCACTGGCTCGAGCTCGACCTGACGCACAACGGCGGCGCCGCCTTCAGTGTGGGCACCAGCTACACGATCGTCCTCACGGTGGTGGCCATCGCCGTCGTCCTGGTGAGTCTGCGGTTCGCGAGCAGGCTCGGGAGTCGCGGTTGGGCGGTAGCCCTCGGTCTTCTGCTCGGTGGTGCCCTGGGCAACGTCACGGACCGGGTCTTCCGGTCGCCGGGACCCCTGCGCGGACACGTGGTCGACTTCGTGCAGCTGCCGCACTGGCCGGTCTTCAACCTGGCCGACGCCTCCATCTGTGTCAGTGCTGTGCTGTTCGTGCTGTTGAGCCTGTATGGCGTTCGGCTTGACGGCTCGCGGGACACCCGCGGCCGGGGAGCCGCCGCGCCGTGAGTGCGGCCGCCTCGGACGGCCGTGTCGTCCTGGTGCCCAGCGGTCTGTGCGGGGAGCGGGTCGACACTGCCATCGCCCGGATGTTCGGACTCTCGCGCACCCAGGCTGCCGATCTGGTCGCACAGGGCAAGGTGCAGCTGGACGGGGTCACCCCCGCGAAGTCGGACCGGGTCGTCGAGGGCAGCCGGCTCGAGGTCACGCTGCCGGCGCCCCCCGAGCCGGTTCGCATCGTCGCCGAGACGGCGCCCGGCCTAACGGTGGTGTACGACGACCACGACCTCGTGGTCGTGGACAAGCCGGTGGGAGTCGCCGCCCATCCGAGCGTTGGGTGGACGGGGCCGACCGTGCTGGGCCACCTCTTCGGCGCCGGGTACCGGTTGTCGACGAGCGGAGTGCCGGAGCGCAAGGGCATCGTGCAACGCCTCGACGTGGGCACCAGCGGTCTGATGGTCGTGGCGAAGTCCGAGGTCGCATACTCGCGGCTCAAGAACGCGTTCCGCCAGCGCACCGTCGACAAGACCTACCACGCCCTCGTGCAGGGACACCCGGACCCGCTGGTGGGGACGATCGACGCGCCGATCTACCGACACCACAAGCACGACTACAAGTTCGCGGTGGGCGAGGGCGGCAGGCACAGCATCACCCACTACGACACGCTCGAGGCACATCGCTTCGCCTCCCTCCTCGAGATCAAGCTGGAGACCGGGCGCACGCACCAGATCAGGGTGCACATGAGCGCCCTCCACCACCCGTGCGTCGGCGACCTGACCTACGGCGCAGACCCGGTGCTGGCAGCGCGGGTCGGCCTGACCAGGCAGTGGCTGCACGCGGTCAGGCTGGGGTTCGCACATCCCACGTCGGGGGAGTGGGTGGACTTCGTTTCGTCGTACCCCGCCGACCTCCAGCATGCGCTGGACGTGGTCCGCGACGCCTCATGAACGGACCGCCGAGGCCGGGCGGTTCCGGCCCGGGCGGGAGTGTCGGAGGTCGGCGCCAGGATGGGACGACGTAGGCTGAGCAGGCTTCCCCAAAGCCGCGCCGAGAGCCTGACCCGTTGGCCAGGACGTCGTACGAGGAGTCCGTGAACCATGCAGTGGCCGGAAGCGAGCCGTCAGTGACCAACGACTCGTTCGTGCATCTGCACTGTCACACCGAGTACTCGATGCTCGACGGCGCGGCCCGCGTGGGTGAGCTTCTCGACGAGGCCGCCCGCCTCGGGATGTCGGCGCTGGCCGTCACCGACCACGGGAACACGTTCGGCGCCTTCGACTTCTACAAGCAGGGCAAGGCTCGCGGCATCACCGCGATCATCGGGACCGAGGCCTACCTCACGCCGGGGACGAGCCGGTTCGAGCGCCGGCGGGTCCGGTGGGGCAACGGCGGGCGCGACGATGTGTCGGGCGGTGGCGCCTACACCCATCTGACACTGCTGGCCGAGACCACCGAGGGCATGCACAACCTGTTCCGGCTGTCCTCGCTGGCGTCGATGGAGGGCCAGTTCTACAAGCCTCGGATGGACCGCGACCTGCTCGAGCGCCACCACACCGGGCTCCTCGCCACGACAGGCTGCCCGTCCGGCGAGGTGCAGACGCTCATCAGGCTCGGCAAGTACGACGAGGCGCTGGCCTCCGCGGCGTACTACCGGGACCTCTTCGGGGCCGACAGCTACTTTGTCGAGCTGATGGACCACGGGCTCGACATCGAGCGGCGGGTCCGCTCGGACCTGCTGCGCATCGCCAAGGTGCTCGGTCTGCCCCTGCTCGCCACCAACGACCTGCACTACACGCGCCAGCAGGACGCGGCCGGCCACGAGGCGCTGCTGTGTGTCCAGTCCGGCTCCACGATGAACGACGCCGACCGCTTCTCCCTGGACGGGGACGGCTACTACCTGAAGAGTCCGGCCGAGATGCGCGAGGTGTTCCGCGAGCTGCCGGAGGCGTGCGACAACACGCTGCTCGTCGCCGAGCGGTGCCACGTCGCGTTCACCGAGGGGCAGGACCTGATGCCGAGGTTCCCGGTCCCCGAGGGCGAAACCGAGGAGACGCTGTTCCTCAAGCAGGTGGAGGACGGGCTCCGGCGCCGCTACCCGGGCGGCATCACGGCCGACGTGCGTGAGCGGACCGACCTCGAGACGTCGATGATCCTCCAGATGGGCTTCCCGGGCTACTTCCTCGTCACCGCCGACCTCATCAACTGGGCCAAGTCACAGGGCATCCGGGTCGGACCGGGACGCGGCTCCGCGACGGGTGCGATCGTGGCCTACGCCATGGGGATCACCGAGCTCGACCCACTCGTGCATGGTCTGCTCTTCGAGCGGTTCCTCAACCCCGAGCGGGTGACGATGCCCGACATCGACATCGACTTCGACGAGCGCGGGCGAGGCGAGGTGCTCCGCTACGTCACGAAGAAGTACGGCGAGGACCGGGTCTCCCAGGTCGTCACGTTCGGCACCATCAAGGCCAAGCAGGCGCTCAAGGACTCGTCGCGAGTCCTCGGATACCCGTACTCGATGGGCGAGCGCATCACCAAGGCGATGCCCCCGGCCGTGATGGGCAAGGACATTCCCCTGGCGGGGGTGTTCGACACGTCCCACAAGCGGTTCGGTGAGGCGACCGAGCTGCGCGTCCTCTACGACACCGACCCCGACGTCAAGAAGATCGTGGACACCGCCCGCCAGCTCGAGAACCTGAAGCGGCAGTGGGGGGTCCACGCCTGCGCGGTCATCCTGTCCCGGGAGCCGCTCCTCGACGTGATCCCGCTGCTGAAGCGTGAGCAGGACGGCGCCATCATCACACAGTTCGACTATCCGACCTGTGAGACGCTCGGCCTGCTCAAGATGGACTTCCTCGGCCTTCGTAACCTCACGGTCATCGACGACTGCGTGCGGAACATCTCGTCCAACCGCAACACGACACTCGTCGTGGAGGACCTCACCTTCGACGACCCCGCCACGTTCGAGCTGCTGTCACGGGGGGACACGCTCGGCGTGTTCCAGCTGGACGGCGCCCCGATGCGGGCGCTGCTGCGCGCGATGAGGCCGGACTCGTTCGAGGACATCTCGGCCGTGCTCGCGCTCTACCGGCCCGGACCGATGGCCGCGAACGCCCACATTGACTACGCCGACCGTAAGAACGGGCGCAAGCCGGTCACCGCGATTCACGCCGAGCTGGCCGAGCCGCTCGCAGAGATCCTCGATGAGACGTACGGGCTGGTGGTCTACCAGGAGCAGGTGCAGGCGATCGCCCGCAAGGTCGCGGGATACTCACTCGGCCAGGCGGACCTGCTCCGGCGGGCCATGGGCAAGAAGAAGAAGGCCGAGCTGGACGCCCAGCTGTCGAACTTCACCGCGGGCATGCAGTCAAACGGTTTCAGCGCCTCAGCGATCAACGCCCTGTGGAACACGCTGCTCCCGTTCTGTGACTACGGGTTCAACAAGTCCCACACCGCGGGCTACGGCCTGGTCTCCTACTGGACGGCGTACCTCAAGGCGAACTACCCCGCCGAGTACATGGCCGCCCTGCTCACCAGCGTGCGTGACGACAAGGACAAGTCCGCGGTCTACCTCAACGAGTGCAGGCGGATGGGCATCAAGGTGCTGCCACCGGACGTCAACGAGTCCGAGGCCAACTTCACCCCGATCGGGCAGGACATCAGGTTCGGGCTCACGGCCGTGCGCAACGTCGGCGCCAACGTCGTCGCGGGTCTCGTCGAGGCCCGGGCGAAGGACGGCAAGTTCACCGACTTCGGCGACTTCATGACGAAGGTTCCCGTCGTGGTCTGCAACAAGCGGGTGCTGGAGTCCCTGTGCAAGGCCGGGGCCTTCGACTCGCTCGGCTACCCCCGGCGGGCGCTCGTCGCGATCCACACCGACGCGGTCGACCAGTACCTCGACCTGAAGCGCAACGAGGCGATCGGCCAGGACTCGTTGTTCGGGGGGCTGGACGAGGACTTCTCGGCGATCTCGGTGAAGGTGCCCGCGCTCGACGAGTGGGACAAGCGGACCCTGCTGGCCTTCGAGCGCGAGATGCTCGGGCTCTACGTCTCCGACCACCCGTTGACCGGCCTCGAGCGCACCCTCGCGCTCGCCCGGGACGTCTCGATCGGTCAGCTCGTCACCGACGAGAGCCGGGAGGAGGAGTCCAGCGTCACGGTCGCGGGCCTGGTCACCTCGGTGACGCGCAAGATGAACCGGAAGGGCGAGCAGTACGCCGTCATCACCATCGAGGACCTCGAGGGCGCTGTCAACGTGCTGCTCTTCCCCCGCGACTACCAGCGCTCGTCAACCCTCCTCGTGGAGGACTCGGTCGTTCGGGTCACCGGCCGGGTCACCCGGGGCCGGGACGAGGCACTCGAGCTCAAGTGCACCGACATCGCGCCGCTGGACCTCTCCCATGGAGCAGGTGACCAGCCCGTCGTGATCGCGCTGCCCGCGGTCCGGGTCACGGCGCCCGTGGTGGAGCAGCTGAAGGACGTGCTCGCCACCCACCCCGGGGTGGCCGAGGTGCACCTGCGGCTGCTCTCAGCTGGACGGGTCACGGTCATGCGGCTCGACGAGCGGCTGCGGGTCGCCCCGACGCCCGCGCTGATGGCCGACCTGAAGGCGCTGCTCGGTCCGGCCTGCCTGTCCGCATGAGCCACTAGGATCGAGGGCGTGGCAGCCCACGACGCGACGACGACGTACGTCGAAGGCAGGTCGACGCCGTGGGCTGCCAGGGCGCTGGTCGTGCTGTTCGGTGGCTCGGCCCTGGCCGGCCTGGTGCTGGCCCCGCTCGCCGGGTGGCTGTGGGTGACCGTGTCAGACCCGCCGAAGGCTCCGCTCTTCTCGAACGGCGGCGTGTACCTGGGAGAGCAGGGCCTCAACCAGCAGGCGGGCGTCACGCTGTGGTTCATCGTCATCGGAGCCGCGTTCGGGCTGGTAGCGGGGCTGGTCATCGGCTGGTTCGGGCAGCGGTTCGGCTGGCTGAGCGTCGCAGCGGTCCTCGTGCTGTGCGTGGTCGGCTCGATCGGCAGCCGGTACCTGGGCGTGCACTCCTTCGGGCCTGACCCGCGAGCAGAGATCGCCCATGCCCAGGTCGGCGACCTGATCCAGGTCAGGGCCGGCGTCGACACCTGGGTCGCCTACCTGGGCTGGCCCATCGGTGGTCTGCTGGGCGCGCTCGCCGCCATCGCCGGTTGGAACCGATCGGACGATCCCCCACAAAATCCTCAAACATCACGTACGCTCTCCACACACCCCCACGATGCTTCGACGGTTTTGACAGCGAAGGACGACAATGGCCGGCACGACTCCTCCACCCGGCATGCCTGGCCCACCGCGGGGCTCGGCTGATCCCGGGTACTGGCCGGTGGGCTCGCAACCGCCGTACCGGCCTCGGCGGGTCAGCCATCGTGGGCTGAAGATCCTCGCGCTCTCCGTCGTCCTCACCGTGATGCTCGGCGGCGGCGCCTTCGCGTTCTACGAGGCAAATCCGTTCCAGATCTTCCGGGCAGGTCCGCAGGCAGCCGAGGCGCTGCCCGGCAACGCCGTTCTGTACGCCGGGATCGACCTGAACCCCACTGCCGCACAGAAGATCGACGCGCTTCGTTTCCTCGGTCACTTCCCCGCGTTCCGTGACACGTCCGGTATCACCAACCCGAACACCGACATCCGCGAGATCCTCGTCGAGAAGGCCCTCGGCTCCGCGCACTGTTCGGGACTCAGCTACACCCACGACGTACAGCCGTGGCTCGGAGAGCGTTTCGGTCTGGCCGTGATGCCGCACGTCGCGCACCAGACGGAGCCCTTCGCCTACGCCCTGCAGGTAGGGGACGAGAACGCCGCCCGTCAGGGCGTCCACGCGCTCGAGGCGTGTCAGGGTACGGGCTCGGGCGGCTCCGCAGGTTTAGCCGGCATGGCGTTCGCCAACGGCTATCTCCTGCTTGCGCACACGCAGGCACAGGCCGACGCCTACGCCAAGTCCGCGGCGAACCACTCGCTGGCCGACAACGCCGAGTTCAAGGCGGACACAGGCTCTCTCGGCGACCCCGGCGTCATCACGACGTGGGTCGACGTCGGGGGCGCCGTCGCCGCCATCGCAGGAGCCTCCGTGCCCGCGGCCGAGCTCCACGCCGTGACCTCCGCGACCACGCGGATCGCCGCGACCTTCCGTTTCGCCAGCGACCACGTCGAGGTTGCCACCTCGATCTACGGCGACACGCAGCCGCTCGCCATCGGTGACAACCCCATCGTGAACCTGCCGAGCTCGACGGTGTTCGCACTCTCGGAGTCGGGAGGCGACCAGCGGATCGCCGACATCTGGAAGCACAGCCTCGCCAAGGCGAGATCGCAGAGCCCAGGCATCGACCAGCAGATCTCGCTCTTCGAGGCACAGACCGGATTCAGGTTGCCCGGAGACATCGAGACGTTGTTCGGCCAGAACATCCTGCTCGCGCTCGACAACAAGGGTCTGAATGCGACCGCGCTGGGCAGCGGCGACCCGTCGCAGCTCAACTACGGGATCCGAATCACCAATGACCCGGCCAAGCTGGACGCGCTCTACAACAGGCTTGTTCACGCCATCAATGTGAACTTCGGGGCCGACCTCCCGTTGTCCAAGAGGGACTTCCCTAACGGGATCGCCGTTGCCACCAACGGGGCCTACGCCAACAAGCTGGGCGCGTTGGACGGAAACCTCGGTGAGACCGACGCGTTCAAGTCGGTCGTCAACGACGGTGCCGACCAGGAGTTCGTCCTCTTCTTCAACTTCGACGCGGTCAAGGCCCAGATCATCCAGTCCATGAGTCGAGGTGGCGCACCACAGCAGGCCATCGACAACGTGCAGCCCTTGAAGGCATTCGGTGTCGCGGCGCACGTCGACGGCCACTACCAGCACGTGACACTCCGCCTGTCGGTCGACAGCTAACCCTGACCACCCGCCAACCTCCCCGCGAATTGCGGGATAGTTCACCCTGGGCGGGGCCGGACGAGGTGCACTTTCCCGCAATTCGCGGGGGGACGGCCCTGCGTCATGAGAAGCGGGTGTCGACCATCCAGGTGAACAGGCCGACCACACCGGCTCCCAGGGTCGCCAGGCCGCACATCGTGATGAGGTGCACGAGCAGATCCTTGACGGTCCCGTCGGGGCGCACCCCGAGGGCGATGAACAGGGCCGCGGCGATGGCCAGGCCGGCAATGAGCGCGAACGGGCGGGCGGTGGGCCGGGACGCGGGCTCGGTCCCGTGGGTGAGGCTGAGCACCGCCAGCACCACGGCGCCCCACGCCAGCGTCACCGCAAGTGCGGCGACCACGTCGCTGGGGCGGTGCCACGTCGCGACGACGGTCCCGACGCCTGTCACGGAGATCCCCACCGAGCCGGCCAGCGCGACAGCCCAGCGTCCCGCGAGGGGTACGACGAGCAGCGCGGCGAGCACGAGCGAGGCGACGACCGTCGTGTGACCGCTGGGCAGGCTGTTGGTGCTCTTGTAACCGAGATCGGGCCGGATCAGCACGAAATGCTTCAGGATCTCGGTGGTCGCGATGGCACCGGCCACGATGACGAATGCGCCGGCGGCGAGCGCCCACCGCCGACGTACGAAGGCGACCACTGCACAGGCGATCAGCACCACGGTCAGGCCACCCACCGTGATGTCCTGCAGCAGGCTGGCCACCAACGTCCTCGTGTGGTCCGAGCTGCCGACATGGTTGAGCGCGACCTGGTCGAGACGCTGTCCCTCGTGGGTCCGCACGAAGAACTCGAAGAGACCGACGACCGACATGGCGGCGGCTGCAGCGACGGCGAGAGCACGAAGGGCACTCGGGACATCGCGACGAGAGGGGGCCGCCGGCCCGCCCGAGGGCGAACCAAGCTCGAGCCGCGCGGCCATGGTCCCCCTCAGGGTCGTGGACTGCCGTTTGACGCCAAGGGTGTCACGGACATCAAGACGTGCCCCGCCCGCCTCAGCATCTGCGTCGCACCCTAGTTGGGGCACCACTGGGTTCGAGCCAGCGACGTGGCCGGCAGGGAGGCGATGGCGCTGATCGCTCTGAGCTCGGACCTGAGCAGCGCCGTACCCATCCGGAGCCGGCTCGTCACGTCCGGGCACTCGAGCAGGAGCTGCCGCTCGGCCATGCTCAGCACCATCGCCGCAGCCAGCGTGTAGGACAGGTCGACGGGGTCGCGAGGCGTCGGACCCTCGAGGACGTCCTCGCCACGGAGGGCCTCGAGGGTGTCCCGGTAGGCGCGGAAGAGGTCGTGCGCCGTCTCGGTGACGGCCGCGATCTCGCCGGGAGACGCTCCGTTCGGGTCGCCCAGCCACTGGACGTCGGCCTGCAGGTAGGCGTGGCTCGGGTCGAGGTCCTCCACATGGAACCGGCGTCTTCCCACGACGACGATCTCGTACGTGCCGTCGTCGTTGGCCGTCACCTGGGTGACGAGCGCCGCGCAGCCGACCCGCTGGATGGTGTGCACGCCGCGTTCCCCGACCTCGTAGCCGACCTTGATCGCCACCACACCGAACTCGCGGTCGCGGCTCGCCGGAAGTGCGATCAGGTCACGAACCAGCGCCCGGTACCTGTCCTCGAACACATGCAACGGCATGACGACGCCGGGAAAGAGCACGGTGTTCAACGGGAACAGCGGCAGCGGCTGGGTCACACGTCGAACCTAACACCGCCCTCGCCACCCAAACGGGAGCCGAACCGGCGACCGGACAGCCCCGAGGACGTCGACCCGACCTCGGGAATGTCAGAAGCCGAAGTGGGCCGAGGCGAGCGTCTTCACATCTGCCGGGTTGCCGTCGAGGGATACGTCGGCGACCGACCCCCGGCCGAAGGCGAACAGTGCCAGCTCGGCCGGAAGGCCGGCCACGACGACGGCCTTGGGCTTCTTGGAGGCGACCTTCAGCTCACCGGTGTCGCTGCGCCGCAGCGCCACCCCGACGGGGGCCTTCCGCATCAGCCCGGGCAGAGCGAGACTGAGCGCGCTCCAGACCTCGTCCCGCGCCCACGCCGGCAGGTCGCGGAGGTCGAAACCGGCCTGGGCCCGACGTACGTCCTCATGGTGGACGAGGAACTCCAGCCCGTTGAACGCCTTGTCCGTCAGACCGGTCCCGAACAGGGACAGCCTCGGGGGACCGCCGCGGATCTCGTCGACGAGGGAGGCGAAGTCACGCTCACCCGCAAGCCGCTCCACGTCCGCGTCGCCGGAGCCGCGCGCCATCGACTTGAGGATCCCAAGCGGCGTGCCCTCGCGGACCACCAGATGGGCGGCGAGGTGGTGGGTCTCCCAGCCGCGGCACAGGGTGGGGGCATGCGGACCGACCTGCTCGAACAGGTCGCACAGCTGGGCCCGTTCGACCTGGGCGACTGACGTCTCGTCGGGTGCGGCCGGGTAGTCGTGCTCGAAGGGACTCACACGTTTCATCGTACGGAGCGCGGCACAATGGGTGCCGTGACACCTCGGGGTGACGGCGCGCGCGGCAGTGGCAGACGGCTGTACGGCCCCGCGCTCATCGTGGGCCTGCTCGGCGCGACCGGAGTCACGGTCGGCGCCTCTCGCCCGTGGATCTCCGCCACCGCCACCACCAGGGGACTGCCGACGATCCACGCGTCCGCGTCGGGCGCCGATCTCGCGCCGCTGGCTGGGGCGCTCGGCGTGGTCCTGCTCGCGGCGTTCGGCGCGATCGTCGCCACCCGGGGCTGGGTACGGCGCTGCCTCGGGGCGGCGATCCTGGTCGCCTCGGTCGGTGTACTCGTCGCCGTCATCGACGCCAGCGGCTCGGCAGGGATCCTCACCTCAGCTCTGTCGGCGAAAGGCTGGTCCGGGGACGGTGGGTACCGGACGAGCACCCAGGTCTGGCGCTGGCTGGTGGTTGCCTCCGCTCTCGGCACGGCCCTCGCCGGGGCGGCAACAGCCGCATACGGCGACCAGTGGGCGGTCATGGGCTCGCGGTACGACGCCCCCCGAGCGCCGGGAGCGGGTGAGGCCGCAACCACGAAATCCGACGAGGAGCTCAGCGAGACCGACGTCTGGCAGGCCATCGACCAAGGACGCGACCCCACGCAAGCACCCTGACCAGCGCACGTCACAATAGGAGCCGACGAGAGGAGCAGCCGGCCATGCCCGAGGCGCATCACGGCAACACCCCCGCAGCGTGGACAGCCGTCTGCATCGCGCTTGTCGCGTTCCTCGTCGGGGCCGTCGGGCTGGTGGTCGGAAGCTGGGTCACGTTCTGGATCGGGGTGGGGATTCTCGTGTTGTCCGCTGTTGTCGGTAAGGTCATGGGGGCAATGGGTATGGGTAACGGCTGAACATGGGGGTCCTTGACGAGATCCTCGCGGGCGTGCGCGAAGACCTTGCCGAGCGTCAGCAGACTGTCGGACTCGACGAGCTCAAGGAGCAGGCCCACCGCCAGGACCCATGCCTCGACCCGATGCCGCGCTTCCGGGCGAAGGGCATCTCGGTGATTGCCGAGGTCAAGCGGGCCAGCCCGAGCAAGGGGCGCCTCGCCGAGATCGCGGACCCGGCCGCCCTGGCCGCCGACTTCGAGGCGGGGGGAGCGGCGACGATCAGCGTGCTCACCGAGCAGCGCCAGTTCGGCGGCAGCCTCGACGACCTGCGGGCGGTCCGGCACGCGGTGTCCGTCCCGGTGCTACGCAAGGACTTCATCGTGAGCTCCTACCAGCTGTGGGAGGCACGGGCGGCCGGCGCGGATCTCGCGCTGCTCATCGTGGCCGCACTCACCGAGAACGAGCTGGCCGGGCTGATCGACCGTGCCAGGTCCATCGGGCTGACGCCGCTCGTCGAGGTGCACGATGCGCACCAGCTGGCATGTGCCGTCGAGGCGGGCGCCGACCTGGTCGGCATCAACGCCCGCGACCTCGACACCCTCGAGGTCGACCGCGACGTGTTCGCCAGGCTGGCGCCCTGCATCCCCGACGGCATCGTTCGGGTTGCCGAGTCAGGGGTCCGGGGCCCGCGTGACGTCCTGGAGTACGCGCGAAACGGTGCGGACGTCGTGCTGGTCGGAGAGACGCTCGTGAAGGGGAAGGACCCGCGCACCGCGGTAGCAGACATGGTCGCCGCCGGGGCGCATCCAGCTCTGAGGCAACGGCATTGACCATCGGCGCTGTCCCTGACGCCACCGGGCATTTCGGTCGCTTCGGCGGCCGCTTCATGCCGGAGGCACTCGTCGCGCCCCTCGACGAGCTCGCCGAGTTCTGGCGGCAGGCGATGGTGGACGACGGGTTCCGTGGCGAGTTCGACCGGCTGCTGAGGGATTACGCCGGCCTGCCGAGCCTGCTCTACGACGCAGAGCGGTTCTCGGAGGCGGTTGGGGCCCGGGTGCTCCTCAAGCGCGAGGACCTCAACCACACCGGGGCGCACAAGATCCGCAACGTGCTCGGCCAGGCGCTGCTGACGACCAGGATGGGCAAGCGCCGGGTGATCGCCGAGACGGGAGCCGGCCAGCACGGCGTGGCGACCGCAACCGCCTGCGCCTACTTCGGGCTGGACTGCATCGTCTACATGGGCGAGGTCGACACCGCGCGGCAGGCGCTGAACGTCGCCCGGATGCGGATGCTCGGCGCCGAGGTCGTCCCGGTCACCACCGGCAGCCGCACCTTGAAGGACGCGATCAACGAGGCGCTGCGGGACTGGGTCGCCAACGTCGACTCCACGCACTACCTGCTCGGCACGGCGGCTGGCCCGCACCCGTTCCCGTCCCTGGTGCGGGACTTCACCCGGGGGATCGGGGACGAGGCCCGTAGCCAGTGTCTGGACAAGACCGGGAAACTGCCGGACGCGGCGCTCGCGTGCGTCGGCGGCGGGTCGAACGCGATCGGGCTGTTCACCGCGTTCGTGCCCGACGACGACGTGCGGCTCTACGGCTTCGAAGCCGGCGGCGACGGGTTCGAGACCGGCCGGCACGCCTCGACGATCACGGCGGGCCAGGTGGGCGTGCTCCACGGCACGCGTTCCTACCTTCTCCAGGACGAGGACGGCCAAACCGTCGAGTCACACTCGATCTCCGCCGGCCTGGACTATCCCGGCGTCGGGCCTGAGCACGCGTGGCTGCACGACAGCGGCAGGGCGACGTACCGGCCGATCAGTGACGCCGAGGCGATGGACGCGATGGCGCTGCTCACCCGCACGGAAGGGATCATCCCCGCGATCGAGAGCGCGCACGCCCTGGCCGGCGCCCGGCAGGTCGCCCGCGAGCTCGACGGCGGCCCGACGCTGCTCGTGTGCCTGTCGGGGCGAGGAGACAAGGACATGAACACCGCCGCCGAGTGGTTCGGGCTCCTCGGCGAGGACGAGCGGCGGTGAGGTCCGCCGGCGACACGATCGTGGGTGCGCGGGGCGAAGGGCGGGCCGCCCTCGTGGGGTACCTGCCCGCCGGGTTCCCGACGGTCGCCGGGTCGATCGACCTCGCGTTCGCCCTCGTCGACTCCGGAGTCGACGTGATCGAGATCGGCCTGCCCTACTCGGACCCCGTGATGGACGGCCCGACCATCCAGGCCGCCGCCGAGGTGGCGCTGGCCGGCGGCACCCGCGTCAGCGATGTGCTGCGCGTCGTCGAGGCCGTCGCCCCCCGCGCGCCGACGCTGCTGATGACGTACTGGAACCCCGTCGAGAGGTACGGCGTCGAGCGGTTCGCCGCCCGGCTGGCCGCCGCCGGCGGGTCCGGGCTGATCACGCCGGACCTGATCCCCGACGAGGCGGCCGAGTGGATGGCCGCGGCTGACGCCCACGACCTGGACAAGGTCTTCCTGGTGGCGCCGTCGTCTACCGTCGAGCGGCTGCGCAGCACGTCCGCCGCCTGCCGCGGGTTCGTCTACGCGACCGCTGTGATGGGCGTGACCGGCGCCCGATCGTCGACGAGCGACGCCGCGCCGGCGCTGGTCGCCAGGCTGCGCGAGGTCACCGACCAGCCGGTCGGGGTGGGTCTAGGGGTCTCCAACGGACGCCAGGCGGGTGAGGTCGCGACGTACGCGGACGCGGTGATCGTCGGCAGCGCCTTCGTCGCGCAGGTACAGCAGGCCGACGGGGCAGCGGCGGCCTTGAAGGCCGTGTCCGAGCTCGCGGAGGACCTCTCCCGCGGGGTCAGAGCGGAACTCTGAAGCGGACCGGAGAGTTCAGTTGGTATGAGCAGAGCAGGCCGCCGGCTCGAGTACGCCGCCGTGGCCGTGGTCGTTCTCAGCCTCCTGACGGGCTGCGCCGGCGCCAGCGGTGCGCAGCGCGGACGCAGCAACCCGGCGGGTGTCGAGATCTCCGGGCTGAGCGACGACTCTGCCTACCGCGGTGCCGAGCTCCCAGAGCCGTACCGGATGCCGAACATCACCCTGACCGCGGACAACGGTCAGCCCTTCAACCTCGTCGGCGACACCGCCCACCCCGTCACCCTCGTGTTCTTCGGCTACACGAACTGCCCGGACGAGTGCCCCCTCGTGCTGAGCGAGCTGGCGTCGGTCTACCAGAAGCTGCCCGCGGCGGTCCGGGCGAAGACGCAGGTGCTGTTCGTCACCACCGACCCGGCGCGCGACTCCGACGAGGTGCTCCGCACCTACCTGTCGCGCTTCAACCCGTCGTTCGTCGGCCTTCGAGGCAGCCTCCCCGACATCATCGCAGCGGGTAAGGCCATGGGCGTCGCGATAACCGGTAAGCACCGGCTGCCCGGCGGCGGGTACGACGTCGGCCACAGCTCGCAGGTGATCGGCTTCCGCGGCGACCGGGCACCGGTGATCTGGACCCAGGGCACCCCGGTCCGGGACATCGTCTCGGACATCCTCGAGCTCGCGGGGCCATGACGCCGGGGACCGCCGCGGCGAGGTAGCGTGACCCGCGATGAACCTCGCCTCCATCCCCAGCCCCGGAGAAGGGGTGTGGCACCTCGGGCCGCTGCCGGTTCGTGCCTACGCGTTGTGCATCCTGCTCGGTGTCGTCGTCGCGATCTGGGTGGGCGAACGCCGGTGGGTGCGGCGAGGTGGCCGACCGGGCACGATCAGCGACATCGCGATCTGGGCGGTGCCCTTCGGGCTCATCGGCGCGAGGCTCTACCACGTCGTCACCGACCCTGAGCTCTACTTCGCGGCCGGCAAGGACCCGTGGGCTGCCCTGTACATCTGGCGGGGCGGGCTCGGCATCTGGGGCGCGATCGCGCTCGGGGCGCTCGGGGCGTACATCGCCTGCCGGCGCTTGCGGGTCCCGTTCCGCGCGGTCGCCGACGCCTGCGCGCCGGGGATCGCGCTCGCCCAGGCGATCGGGCGGTGGGGGAACTACTTCAACCAGGAGCTGTACGGGAAGCCCAGCACGCTGCCGTGGGCGGTGCGGATCGACCCCGCCCACCGCGAGCCGGGACTGCAGCGGTATGCGACCTACCAGCCGACGTTCCTCTACGAGTCGATCTGGGACCTCGGCGTGGCCGGCCTGGTCATCTGGGCCGACCGGCGCTTCAAGCTCGGGTACGGACGTGCGTTCGCGTTGTACGTCATGGCGTACACCGTCGGACGGGGCTGGATCGAGTACCTCCGCATCGACACCGCTAACCACCTCTTCGGGGTGCGGCTCAACGTCTGGACCTCGGTCGTCGTGTTCCTGCTCGCAGCCTGCTACTTCGTGGTGAGCGCGAGGCGGCATCCCGGGCGGGAGGTCGTCGTACAGGGGGACGACGGGGAGGAGCCGGAAGGCGAAGGCGACGTTGCTGCGGACCATGTCGAGCCGGCTGACGACGAGTCGGGAGACGCCGAGAACCTCGCAGCGGGTGAGGAGACTCCGCCCGAGAAGCACGAGGGAGCCGAGACATGAGCGACACGCCACCAGCCGGTGCCGACGGCGTGGAGGAGCCTCCGCACGAGCACGGCGACGTGACCGGGGGCTGGCTGCGGCCGGCCGTCTTCGGGGCGATGGACGGGCTGGTGTCGAACTTCGCCCTGATCGCCGGCATCGTCGGTGGCACCAAGGGCGACGAGTCCAACGCCGTGGTGCTTGCGGGGCTCGCCGGTCTTGCCGCCGGGGCGTTCTCGATGGCGGCCGGCGAGTACACCTCGGTCGCGAGTCAGGCCGAGTACACCCGCGCCGAGATCGAGATCGAGCGACGCGAGATCCGGCTGCGTCCCGAGGCGGAGGAGGCCGAGCTGGCTCAGATGTACATGGACCGCGGGATCGAGCCCGAGCTCGCCGCGGCGATGGCCGCGCAGGTCCACGAGGACCCTGAGACTGCGGTGGCGGTGCACTCCCGCGAGGAGTTCGGCGCTGACCTCGACCATCTGCCGAGCCCGCTGGTGGCCGCCGGCTCGTCGTTCGTGTCGTTCGCCCTGGGAGCGCTGCTCCCGCTGATCCCGTTCCTGCTCGGAGCCAGCTCCCTGTTGCCCGCCATGATCGTGAGCCTGCTCGCGCTGTTCGGCTGCGGTGCGCTGGTCTCGCGGGTGACCGTGCGGTCCTGGTGGTACGGCGGTCTGCGACAGCTCATCCTCGGCGCCGCCGCTGCCGGGTTGACCTACCTGGTCGGGAACGTGGTCGGCGCCTCCATCTCCTGAGCGGCGGGCTCACCGCCGTCCATATCATGGCGGCTGCCACGGGAATGGCAGTTGTCCGGGTATTCTCGAGTCTCCGCGAGGGCGAGGCCGTCCCCGTGGACGAGCGCCGCGCAGCCGAGGCCGGCGACCGACAACGGGAGGCTGCCGATGCGCACAGTCCCGCCACCCCAAGGCCTCTACGACGGCGCCCACGAGCACGACTCGTGCGGGGTCGCGCTGGTTGCCACCCTCACCGGCGCGCCGTCCCACCGCATCATCGAGCAGGCGCTGACCGCGCTTCGCAACCTCAACCATCGCGGGGCATCGGGAGCGGACCCGGACTCCGGCGACGGCTCCGGCCTGATGGTTCAGGTGCCCGACGGCTTCCTCCGGCAGGTCTGCGAGTTCGACCTGCCACCCCAAGGTGACTATGCGGTCGGCACGGCGTTCCTTCCCGCCGACGCGGAGGCGGCCAGCAAGACCCGGCGCCAAATCGCGGATCTGGTCCGCGACGAGGGTCTGCGCCTGCTCGGGTGGCGCAACGTACCGACTCGCCCCGAGGTGGTCGGGGCGACGGCCCGGGACTGCATGCCGAGCATCGTCCAGCTCGTGATCGGCGCATCCGCCGCCTCCGAGGGAGGCGCGGTCCTGGAGCGGCGGGCGTTCTGCCTGCGCAAACGCGTCGAGCACGAGGCCGATGTCTACTTCCCGTCCCTGTCCACGCAGACCCTCGTCTACAAGGGGATGCTGACGACAGACCAGCTCGACGCCTTCTACCCGGATCTGGTCGACGAGCGGCTGACGTCGGCGCTCGCCATCGTGCACTCCCGCTTCAGCACGAACACGTTTCCCTCGTGGCCGCTCGCACACCCCTACCGGTTGGTTGCCCACAACGGGGAGATCAACACTGTTCGCGGCAACCGGAACTGGATGCGCGCCCGGGAGGCGTTGTTGGCCAGCGATGCGCTTCCCGGCGACCTGGACAGGATCTACCCGGTGTGCACGCCCGGGGCGTCGGACTCGGCGACGTTCGACGAGGTGCTCGAGCTGCTGCACCTCAGCGGCCGCTCCCTTCCGCACGCGATGCTGATGATGATCCCCGAGGCGTGGGAGAACAACGCGGAGCTGAAGCCGGAGCGGCGGGCGTTCTACGAGTTCCATTCGACACTGATGGAGCCCTGGGACGGGCCCGCCTGTGTGGTGTTCTCCAACGGCCGCCAGGTGGGCGCTGTCCTCGACCGCAACGGTCTCCGGCCGGCACGGTACTGGGTCACCGACGCCGGGCTCGTCGTGCTGGCATCCGAGGTGGGCGTTCTCGACCTCCCGCCGGAGTCGATCGTCTCCAAGGGCCGGCTGCAACCCGGCCGGATGTTCCTGGTCGACCTCGACGAGGGGCGAATCGTCGAGGACGACGAGGTCAAGGACGGGCTGGCGGCCCAGCATCCGTACGACGAGTGGCTGCACGCGGGGCTGATCCGGCTGCCGCAGCTCCCGTCTCGCCAGCACGTCGTCCACACTCGGGTCTCGGTCGCCCGCCGGCAGCAGATCTTCGGCTACACGCAGGAGGAGCTGAGGCTGCTGCTCGCCCCGATGGCCGTCAACGGGGCCGAACCCACCGGGTCCATGGGCACCGACACCCCGATCGCCGTCCTCTCGATGCGTCCCAGGCTGCTGTTCGACTACTTCAGCCAGCTGTTCGCCCAGGTCACCAACCCGCCGCTGGACTCGATCCGGGAGGAGCTCGTCACGTCGCTGGCGGGCACGATCGGCCCCGAGGCGAACCTGCTGGCACCCGGGCCGTCCTCCTGCCGCCAGGTCGTGCTGCCGTTCCCGGTCATCGACAACGACGAGCTCGCCAAGATCCTCCACATCAACCGCGACGGCGACCTGCCCGGCTACGCGACGCACGTCCTGCGCGGGATCTACCCGGTGGGCGGGGGAGGGCCGGCCCTCGAGACCCGCCTCGCCGAGCTCTGCGACCAGACCGTGCAGGCGATCGAGGCGGGCGCCCGGGTGGTCGTGCTTTCGGACCGGAACGCGACGGCCGAGCTCGCACCGATCCCGTCGCTGCTGATGACGGCGGCCGTGCACCACCACCTGGTGCGCGAACGGCTGCGCAGCCGGGTCGGCCTCGTTGTGGAGGCCGGCGACGTGCGCGAGGTGCACCACGTCGCCCTGCTCATCGGGTACGGCGCCGCAGCCGTCAACCCGTACCTGGCCATGGAGTCGGTGGAGGACCTGGCCGGACGCGGTGTCGAGGTCAGCGGCGTGCCACCGGAGCAGGCGGTCCGCAACCTCGTCAAAGCTCTGGGCAAAGGTGTGCTCAAGGTGATGAGCAAGATGGGGGTGTCCACGATCGCCTCCTACACTGGCGCCCAGATCTTCGAGGCCGTCGGGCTGGGCGATGCGCTGGTCGAGCGCTACTTCACCGGAACGTCCTCCCGGCTGGGTGGCGTCGGTGTCGACGTGCTCGCGGAGGAGGTGGCCAGCCGGCACCGGCGGGCCTACTCGCCACAGGCCACGGCGCAGCCTCACCGCACGCTCGAGGTCGGCGGCGAGTACCAGTGGCGCCGAGACGGGGAGCCGCACCTGTTCGACCCCGAGAGCGTCTTCCGCCTGCAGCACGCCACCACAAGCGGCAGGTTCGACATCTTCCGGCAGTACACCGCCCGGGTCGACGAGCAGTCCGAGCGGCTGATGACCCTGCGTGGGCTGATGGCCTTCCGGCGGCCGCAGGAGGCGGTCCCGATCGAGGAGGTCGAACCCGTCTCGGAGATCGTCAAGCGCTTCTCGACGGGGGCGATGTCGTACGGCTCGATCAGCCAGGAGGCTCACGAGACGCTTGCGATCGCGATGAACCGGCTCGGCGCCCGGTCGAACACCGGAGAGGGCGGAGAGGACGCGGACCGCCTGCACGACGCCAGCCGCCGCAGCGCGATCAAGCAGGTCGCCTCGGGCCGGTTCGGGGTAACCAGCGACTACCTCACGAGCGCGAGCGACCTGCAGATCAAGATGGCTCAGGGCGCCAAGCCCGGCGAGGGCGGCCAGCTCCCCGGCACGAAGGTCTACCCGTGGATCGCCCACACGCGCGGCTCGACGCCTGGTGTCGGCCTGATCTCGCCGCCGCCCCACCACGACATCTACTCGATCGAGGATCTGGCGCAGCTCATCCACGACCTGAAGAACGCCAACCCGTCGGCTCGCGTCCATGTCAAGCTCGTCGCGGAGAACGGGGTGGGCACGGTCGCCGCCGGGGTGTCCAAGGCACATGCCGACGTGGTTCTCATCTCCGGCCACGACGGCGGCACCGGAGCCGCGCCCCTGACGTCGCTCAAGCATGCCGGTGCCCCCTGGGAGATCGGGCTCGCAGAGACCCAGCAGACCCTGCTGCTGAACGGTCTTCGGGAGCGGATCGTCGTCCAGGTCGACGGTCAGCTGAAGACCGGCCGTGACGTCGTCGTCGCAGCACTGCTCGGCGCCGAGGAGTTCGGCTTCGCGACGGCACCCCTCGTGGTGGCGGGCTGCATCCTGATGCGCGTCTGCCACCTGGACACCTGCCCGGTCGGCATCGCCACCCAGAACCCCGAGCTGCGGGCCCGTTACGCCGGCAAGGCCGAGCACGTCGTGCGGTTCTTCGAGTACGTCGCCGAGGAGGTACGCGAGCTGCTGGCGGCCCTGGGCTTCCGCTCGCTGGAGGAGGCGGTCGGCCACGCCGAGCTGTTGGACAGCCGCGCCGCGACCGAGCACTGGAAGGCGTCCGGTCTCGATCTGGAGCCACTCCTGCACGTGCCCCCGCTGCCCGAGGGGGCTCGAAGGCACCGGACGCGGGGCCAGGACCACGGGCTCGAGCATGCTCTCGACAACGACCTCGTCGTCGCGTGCGAGCCCGCCCTGCAGCGGGGCGAGCGAGTCCGGCTCAGCCTGGCGATCCGCAACGTCAACCGGACGGTCGGCACCATGCTCGGCCATCACATCACCAGGGTCCGACCGGGCGGCCTCCCCGACGGCACCATCGACGTGACGTTCACCGGGTCGGCCGGCCAGTCGTTCGGAGCGTTCCTGCCACGGGGGGTCACGCTGCGGGTCCACGGCGACGCCAACGACTACGTCGCCAAAGGCCTGTCCGGCGGCCGGGTCGTCGTACGCCCCGACCCGAGGGCGCGGTTCGCCGCCGAGGCCCAGGTGGTCGCCGGCAACGTCATCGGGTACGGCGCCACCTCGGGGGCCGCCTTCGTCCGTGGCCGGGTCGGAGAGCGCTTCGCCGTCCGGAACTCCGGGGCCACGTTCGTCGTCGAAGGGGTCGGAGACCACGCGTGCGAGTACATGACGGGTGGCGAGGTCGTGGTGCTCGGACCCACCGGGCGAAATGTGGCAGCCGGCATGAGCGGGGGAGCGGCGTACATCCTCGACCTCGACAGGGCCCGGGTGAACCCCGGGATGGTCGACCTCGAGCCGCTGTCCGACCCGGCGAGTGAGCGGGTGCGTGAGCTGGTCGCCGAGCACGCCGCCGAGACCGAGTCGGCGGTCGCGCTCGCCCTGCTGACCGACTGGGACGACGCGCGGCACCGACTGACCGAGGTCGTCCCGCGCGACTACCGGCGGGTCCTCGAGGCGAAGCAGCTGTCGCAGAGCCAGGGACTGTCGGAGGACGAGACCCTGATGGCCATGATGGAGGCGGGAAGTGGTTGACCCTCGCGGGTTCCTGCGGCACCCTCGCGTAACGCCGCAGCGCAGGCCGGTCGGGGAGCGGGTGAGCGACTGGCGTGAGGTGTACCCCGACGACGTGGGCCGGGTGCTGCTGCCGATCGTGACCGACCAGGCGAGCAGGTGCATGGACTGCGGGATCCCCTTCTGCCATGCGGGCTGTCCGCTCGGCAACCTGATCCCTGACTGGAACCACCTGGTGCACCGCGGCGACTGGGAGAGTGCCAGCGAGCGGTTGCACGCCACGAACAACTTCCCGGAGTTCACCGGCAGGCTCTGCCCCGCCCCTTGCGAGTCCGCCTGCGTGCTCGGGATCGGCTCGGACCCGGTGACGATCAAGAACGTCGAGGTCGCGATCGCCGACAAGGCCTGGGACAGCGGCTACGAGCGTCCCCGCCAGGTGGAGTGGCTGACCGGCATGACGGTCGCGGTCGTCGGCTCGGGACCTGCCGGCTTGGCGGCGGCCCAGCAGCTCACCCGCGCCGGGCACACGGTCGTGGTCTACGAGCGCGACGATGATGTCGGGGGGCTCCTGAGGTACGGCATCCCCGAGTTCAAGATGGAGAAGCGGTTCGTCGACCGGCGGGTCGACCAGATGCGGCAAGAGGGCACCGTCTTCCGCACCGGGGTCCACGTCGGGGTCGACCTCGACGCCGTCGAGCTTCGGGCGAGCTTCGACGCCGTCGTCGTGGCCACGGGCGCGACCGTGCCCCGGGAGCTCGCCGTCCCGGGCCGGGGGTATGCCGGCGTCCATCAGGCGATGGACTACCTGCCGCAGGCCAACCGCGTCGCGCGCGGTGAGACCGTGGCCGACCAGATCCACGCCCGTGGACGTCACGTCGTGATCGTCGGGGGTGGCGATACCGGTGTCGACTGCCTGGGCACCGCGCACCGGCAGCAGGCCGCATCAGTCACCCAGCTCGATATCCACCCGCGACCCGGCGACGACCGAAGTGCCGCCGACCCATGGCCCACCTACCCGGTGCTCTTCCGGGTCGCCCCCGCCCAGGAGGAGGGAGGCCGGCGGGACTACGCCCTTTCGACACGGGAGCTTCTCGCCGACGACTCGGGGAACGTGCGCGCGCTGCGCCTCAGCGAGGTCGAGTGGTCGGGTGGGGGCTGGATTGTGGTGCCCGGCACCGACCGCGAGCTGCCCGCAGACCTGGTTCTTCTGGCGCTCGGTTTCAGCGGCCCCGAGACCCATTCGGTGGTCGCCCAGCTGGGTCTGGCGACCGACGAGCGCGGGAACGTGGCCCGCGGGCCGTCGTACCAGACCTCGGAGGTGGGCGTCTTCGTAGCCGGAGATGCCGGCCGCGGCCAGTCCCTCATCGTCTGGGCCATCGCGGAAGGCCGCTCGGTGGCCGCGGCGGTCGACACGTACCTGACGGGTTCGACGACGCTGCACCGCCCGATCGGCCCCAACGTGCGCGCGCTCGCCGTGTGACAGCATCCGAGTACGCTCGATAGCGTGCGAAGAGCGAAGATCGTCTGCACGATGGGACCCGCCACCTCCTCACCGGAGATCGTCCGCGAGCTCGTCGACGTCGGCATGAACGTGGCCAGGCTCAACCTCAGCCACGGCGGCTACGCGGACCACGAGGCCGTCTACCGGATGATCCGGAAGGCCTCGGACGACACCGGTCATGCGGTGGGGGTTCTCGTCGACCTGCAGGGCCCGAAGATCAGGTTGGCCCGGTTCGCCGCCGGACCCGTGCTGCTGGCAGCCGGTGACGAGTTCACGATCACGACACGGGCGGTCCCAGGGTCGAAAGCCATGTGCGGGACGACATACGTCGGCCTGGCGCACGACGTGACTGTCGGAGACATGATCCTGATCGACGACGGCAGGGTCGCCCTGCACGCGGTCAACGTGACCGACACCGACGTTGTGACGAAGGTGCTGGTCGGGGGACCTTTGAGCAACAACAAGGGAATCAACCTGCCGGGCGCGTCGGTGAGCGTGCCGGCTCTGAGCGTGAAGGACATCGAGGACCTGCGATGGGCTCTGCACCTTCGCGCCGACATGGTCGCACTCTCCTTCGTCAGATCGGCGGCTGATATGGACGCGGTCCGTGCGATCATGGACGAGGAGAAGGAGTGGGTCCCGGTGATCGCCAAGATCGAGAAACCGCAGGCGATCGAGCACATCGCCGAGATCGTGGCCGCCTTCGACGGCGTCATGGTGGCCCGTGGCGACCTCGGTGTCGAGATGCCACTCGAGGACGTTCCCGTGCTCCAGAAGCAGGTCACCGAGACCGCCCGCCGCAGCGCAAAGCCCGTCGTCGTCGCCACCCAGATGCTGGAGTCGATGATCTCCTCCCCTCGCCCCACCCGCGCGGAGGCCTCCGACGTGGCGAACGCCGTGCTGGACGGGGCCGACGCCGTCATGCTCTCGGGTGAGACGAGTGTCGGCGCCTATCCCGTCGAGACCGTGCGCACCATGGCCCGGATCATCGAGTCGACCGAGGACCACGGGCTCGCGCGGATGACCGCGATCAACTGGCAGCCGGCCACCCGTGGCGGGGTCATCGCGAAGGCAGCCGCAGAGGTGGCGGAGCGCATCGGCGCGAAGTTCCTGGTGGCGTTCACCCAGTCGGGCGATACGGTACGGCGGCTTGCCCGGTACCGCTCCCAGGTGCCGGTCCTGGCCTTCACGCCCGAGCCGGCCGTGCGGTCGCAGCTCGCGATCACGTGGGGCGTTGAGACGTTCCTCGTCGACTCCGTGCAACACACCGACGAGATGGTGATGCAGGTAGACCGGGCGCTCCTCGAGATCGGCCGCTGCGTCGAGGGCGACCAGGTGGTGATCGTGGCCGGCAGCCCGCCCGGGATCCCGGGCTCGACGAACGCGCTGCGGATCCACCGGATGGGTGACGCCATCAAAGGCGTCGCGCCCGCCTATCGCTCCAACCCGGAGGGTTGAGCTGTGCCGCGCGCCAGTGCTCGCCGTGTTGTCGGCGGGTTTCGTGCGGCGGCCCTGTCAGCGGTGCTCGGCCTGGTGGTGGCGGCCTGCGCCAGTACGACGGTCGGCGGCCGCCCCGACGCCGTACGCGCTGTGTCGGGCGCCGCGCGGGTGCACGCCCGAGAGAGCAGCAGATCCGAGCCGCGACCCGCCGCTCCGGACCCGATCTGGGCGCGAATCCACAAGATGACGCTCCTCAACAAGGTTCGCCAGCTGATCGTCGCGTCGTTCTCCGGAACCCAGGCGCCGGTCGCGTTGATCCACCGGATCCACCCCGGCGGCCTGATCTACTTCGGCGACAACCTCACGTCGCAGGCGCAGGCCCGAACCCTGAGCAACCAGATCCAGGCGGCCACCCGCGGAGTGACCTACCCGATGCTGGTCATGACCGACCAGGAAGGCGGTCCCGTCGTCCGCATCCCGGGCACCCAGGGCACCCCGGGCGGGATCGAGTTCCACGGCGACGCCTCCGCGGCGAAGACGACGGCCCTCAACACCGGGCGCCTGATGTCGCGCCTCCACATCAACACCAACCTCGCGCCGGTGAGCGACGTGAACACGGCAGGTCCCGGCGGCGTCATCGGGGACCGCTCGTTCGGGTCGAACCCCCATGTGGTGTCCAGCCTCGTCGACGCGCAGATCTGCGGCTACCACGCAGGCGGTGTCGCCACCACGGCGAAGCACTTCCCAGGTCACGGCTCCACCGACACCGACAGCCACCTGCAGACCGCGGTGATCAAGGAGTCGGTGCCCACCTGGACCAAGACCGACCTGCCGCCCTTCCAGTGGGCGGTGCGCCACCACGTCGACATGATTCTGGTCGGCCACCTGGCGTTCCCCGCCATGGACCCGAGCGGTCGACCTGCCACCATCTCGCCGATCCTGAACCGGCGCCTGCTGCGCGACAGGCTCGGCTACCAGGGGGTGGTGATCACCGACGCGCTCAACATGGGCGGGATCACCTCGTGGGGTACGCCGGGCGAGATCGCCGTCAAGGCCATCCAGGCCGGCGATGACATGCTCCTGATGTCGCCTCAGCCGGTGGCCGCCATCCAGGCGGTCGTCTCCGCCGTCGAACACGGGCAGATCAAGAGCGGCCGGCTCGACACCTCCGTGTACCGCGTGCTGAAGCTCAAGCAGACGTTGGGGCTGCTGCGAGCCAAGAAGGCGCTTTCTCAGTGCAGCTCGTGAGCTGTGCCGACGTGCAGTGCCGGGTGCGGGACTTGAACCCGCACATCCTTTCGGATAATGGTGTTTGAGACCATCGCGTCTGCCGATTCCGCCAACCCGGCCGTCCATCGGACAGTGTAGGGGGAGGCTGTCACGGGTTGGGAGACAGCGCCTGGAGCGACGTACGCAGCTGGGACCCGGTGAAATCTGGGATCTGATGCGAGGTCGGCCCCGCGGCCGTACTCTTGTCGGGTTCCGGGGGAGGCAGCCGCCAAGCTGCAGGGAGGGGACGCGGAAGCAACCGCTCGGGGGATTCGCCAGATATGGAGTGGGTCATGACCCGAGCTCATCCGACCGTGCGTGACGCCGTGCCCGACGACGCAGAGGCCCTGCTCTCGATCTGGACGGACTTCACGACCGACCCGCCGCGACAGCCCCGCCCGTTGGCAGACGTCGACGAAGTACGTCGCGCGGTGATCAAGATCGGCGAGGACCCCACCCAGCGGCTGGTCGTGGCGCTGACCGAGGACCAACCGGTGGGGGTCGCCCACCTCCGCAAGGCGCCGGTGTCACCCATCCATGGGGAGGACGCGGTTCACGTCGGCTACCTGCACGTCTTGTCGAAGTTCCGCAGGCGCGGGCTCGGGAAGCAGATGATGGAGACGGCGGCGGAGTGGGCGGAGGAGACGGGGAGCCTGCACATCGTGGCGTCCGTCGCCGCCACCGCACGTGAGTCCAACCGCTTCCTGGCACGTCTCGGCATGTCCCAGGTGGCCGTGGTCCGGGCGACGACGGTGGGTGCGCTCAGGGGCAGGCTGCGAGTCGCCATTGGCCAGACGGTTGCCCCGAACGTCGTCTCGGCTCGCCGCTTGAAGCGGCTCAGCGCTTCGCGGGGACCAGCAGGCAGGTGATCCTTGCCGTGCAGATTCGTCTGTCCCGCTCGTCGGTGATGACCACTTCGAAGCTGGCGACCGTCCGGCCGAGGTGAAGCGGGGTCGCGACGCCCGTGACCGTACCTGCCGACGCGGCGCGGTGGTGGGTGGCGTTGATGTCGGTCCCGACGGCGATCCGCTCGGGCATCGCGTGCAGAGTCGCCCCGATGGAGCCGAGGCTCTCGACCAGCACACACGACGCACCGCCGTGCAACAGGCCGAACGGCTGTGTGTTGCCCTCCACAGGCATCGTCGCGACGACCCGCGACGGACTGGCTTCGACGATCGTGATGCCGAGGCGCTCGTGGATCGGGGCCGGTGGAATGCCGGCCAACCCGTCCGTCACGCTGCCTCCTTCGGTGGTGTTTGAGGGGCGACGTACCGGACGATCTTGTCAGATCACCGCGGGAGTCCCTGTCGGTACCGCCGACTAGAGTTCAACGGTGGCTGTCTCCGACCAGAGCCTGACCGATGATGACCCCTGCCCGCCCGAGCGGCAGCTTTTGCTTCTCCTGGACGGGCACTCCCTTGCGTACCGGGCCTTCTACGCGTTGCCGGTCGAGAACTTCTCGACCACGACCGGGCAGCCGACGAACGCGGTCTACGGGTTCACCTCGATGCTCATCAACGTGCTGCGCGACGAGGCTCCCACCCATATCGCGGTGGCCTTCGACGTGTCGCGGGAGACGTTCCGGCAGGCGGAGTACGCCGACTACAAGGCCAACAGGTCGAAGAGCCCGGTCGAGTTCAAGGGCCAGATCTCGCTGATCAAGGAGGTGCTGGACGCCCTTCGGGTCACGACGGTCGAGCGGGACGGCTTCGAGGCGGACGACGTGATCGGCACCCTCGCCACGCAGGCGCAGTCGCAGGGCCTCGACGTGCTGATCTGCAGCGGGGACCGTGACGCGTTCCAGCTCGTCAGCGACAAGGTCACGGTCCTCTACCCCAAGCGCGGTGTCTCGGAGCTCTCGCGGATGACGCCGCAGGCGGTGTTCGAGAGGTACGGCGTCCCCCCGGACAAGTATCCCGACCTGGCCGCAATGGTGGGGGAGTCGAGCGACAACCTGCCGGGCGTGCCGGGTGTCGGGCCGAAGACCGCGGCGAAGTGGATCAACCAGTTCGGGTCGCTCGAGGAGGTCGTGGCCCGCGTCGACGAGATCCCAGGGCGGGCCGGTGACGCCCTCCGGGAGCACCTCGCCGACGTCATTCGCAACCGGCGGATCAACGCCCTCGTCCGCGACCTCGAACTGACCGCCAGTGTGGCCGACACGGCCGTGCGGCCGTGGGACCGCGACGAGGTGCACAAGGTGTTCGACAGTCTCGAGTTCCGGGTGCTGCGCGACCGGCTCTTCGAAACACTGTCCGCCGACGAGCCGCTGCTGGAGGCGGGACCCGACGTGGCCGGCGTCCGGCTCGGAGCCGGCGAGGTGGCCGGCTGGCTGGGCGCGCACGCCGGGCGGACCGGGCTCACGGGCCTGCACGTGGTGGGTCAGTGGTCCAGCGGCATCGGCCAGGTCGATGCTCTCGCACTCGCAAGCGCCGACGCGGACGGCGATGCCAGCGCCGCCTGGATCGATGCCACCGAAATCGCGCCCGACGACGAGGCAGCGCTCGCCGACTGGCTAGCCGACGGCGACCGTGCCAAGGCGCTGCACGACGCCAAGGGCCCGATGCTCGCGCTGGCGGCGCGCGGGTGGCCGCTGGTAGGCCTGGCGGCCGACACTGCCTTGTCGGCGTACCTGTCGCACCCCGACCAGCGGTCCTACGACCTGGCCGACCTCACGCTGCGCTACCTGCACCGCGAGCTGGCCGGGACCAGCGAGGCGAGCGCCCAGCTGTCGTTCGATCTCGACGGCGACTCCACGGCGGCGACCGAGGCGATGTCGAAGGCGCATGCGGTGATCGACCTGGCTGCGGCGCTGCGCACCGAGCTCGAGAGCCGAGGGGGCACCCGGCTGCTGGCAGAGGTCGAGCTACCGCTCGTCGAGGTCCTCGCCAAGATGGAACGCACCGGGATCGCCGTCGACGTCGAGCATCTGGAGATGCTCGAGTCCCAGTTCGCGACCCGAGTGCGGCAGGCCGCCGACGACGCCTACGCGGTGATCGGCAAGCAGATCAACCTCGGCTCGCCGAAGCAGCTTCAGGTCGTCCTGTTCGACGAGCTCGGGATGCCCAAGACAAAGCGGACGAAGACCGGCTACACGACCGATGCCGAGGCGCTGCAGGCCCTCTTCGACAAGAACCAGCACCCGTTCCTGCAGCACCTGCTGGTCCACCGAGACGTCACCCGGCTGCGGCAGACGGTGGAGGGCCTGCTCAAGACGGTCGCCGACGACGGCCGCATCCACACGACGTTCAACCAGATGATCGCGGCCACCGGCCGGCTCTCCTCGACCGAGCCGAACCTGCAGAACATCCCGATCCGGACCGAGGAGGGGCGACGGATCCGGGAGGCGTTCGTCGTGGGGCCGCGCGGGGAGTCGCTGCTGACGGCGGACTACAGCCAGATCGAGATGCGGATCATGGCCGACGTCTCCGAGGACGCCGGGCTCATCGAGGCGTTCAACTCGGGGATGGACTTCCACTCGGTGACGGCGGCCCGGGTCTTCGACGTACCCGCCGAGTCTGTGACCGGTCGACAGCGCTCGCGCATCAAGGCGATGAACTACGGCCTCGCCTACGGCTTGTCGGCGTACGGGTTGAGCCAGCAGCTCAAGATCGAGCCCTCTGACGCCCGGGTGCTGATGGAGGAGTACTTCGAGCGCTTCGGCGGCGTCCGGGACTACCTGCGCGGCGTCGTCGAGGAGGCCCGCCGGACCGGCTTCACCGAGACCCTGCTCGGGCGGCGCCGCTACCTACCGGACCTCAGCAGCGACAACCGCCAGCGACGCGAGATGGCCGAGCGGATGGCCCTCAATGCACCGATCCAGGGCTCGGCCGCCGACATCATCAAGGTCGCGATGCTCAGGGTCGACGCCGCCCTCGCCGAGGAGTCGCTCGACTCGCGCATGCTGCTGCAGGTCCACGACGAGCTCGTCTTCGAGGTCGCACCAGGGGAACGCGACGTCTTGGAGTCACTCGTAAGGCGTGAGATGGCCGCTGCCGCCGACCTCGCGGTGCCCCTCGAGGTGTCGGTGGGCATCGGCACCAGCTGGCACGAGGCGGGCCACTGAGCCCGCCGGCTCACTGCGCGAAGCCGGCATGCACGTGGTCGTGGTGCGTGGCGTCGCTGAAGAACTGGTTACCCGAACCGGACAGCAGGTACGGCCCGCCGACGTTGTACGACCCAGCGTCCGCCGCAGCCTGCATGTACCCGGTCACCAGCCCGCGCGGGGTGCCCGGGTCGACCACCAGTCGGCCGTCGATGCGGAACGTGTCGAAGGCCCGCCCTTGCGGATGGTCGCTGAGCCTGGTCGTGCCGAACACATATTTCGGGTGCCCCGACCGGACGACACTCACGCCGATCCGGTACGTCGTCGCGAGCCGCAGCATCGCGTCCAGCACGCTGTCGTGGACGTTGCCGGACATCACGTCCGCGACGGCGGCGGGAGGGAGGTCGATCCGCGGACTGCGCAACACCCGGCGAGCCAATGCCGAGGGTGTCGCAACGGGAGGACCGGGCCGAGCCGGGTACATCATGGTCACCACCCAACGAGGCCTGCCCCGCTCGAGGCGTACGTCGACCGTGGTCCCGCCCGGTCTGACCGAGCCATCGGACGAGGCCAGCCACTGCCGGCACACCACAAGCACGCTGGCGGAGCTCGCGAGCAGGCCGCCGTACTGGGCCTCGATGACCTGAACGACCGCGGCGGCGGATCCGCCGAGAAGCTCCTGTCCCGTGTTGACGAGCCGCCCGTCAGCGCCGATCGCCCGGAGCCTTCCCGCGGCCGCCGACGCGCCACTTTCGCCCGCAGTCCAGGTGCCGAGCGCCTCGATCACCCGGGCCGCCCGGACCTTCACGTCCGGACTGAGATCTCCTCTGTTGGGGCGCCAGGGCGTCGCGTCGGGAAGGGGGGAGGAGCGGGCAGTTGGCGTCGCTTGGGTCGGGGGGACCGTCGCCGTACCTCGGACCGTCGGTCGTTGCCGAGTCTGGCTGCCGGGTGAGGCGTCGGTGTCCGGTGCGCCCGACGTGTCACATCCTGCGGCCACCAGGAGACCGGCCCCCAGCAGCAGGAGACCGCGACGGTCGAGTGGGGCGTCACTCTTCACCGTTCCAGTGTGCTCGGTCTCCGCTAGTCTCGGCCGCATGGATGACCCGTCCGGCGCGGCCGCGCTCCTCGCCGAGAAGCGCCAGCAGCTCGAGGAGCAGCTCGCCCAGATGGCGGAACCCACAGGAGACCAGGGCAGCATCTCGTTCGGCAAGCGCATCGGGGAGGGGACCAGCCTGGCCGTCGACCGGCTCGCCGCGGTCCCGGCCCACGACAAGCTCCAGGTGATGCTGGCGGAGGTGAAGCGCGCCGAGGCCAAGCTCGCAGACGGAAGCTACGACGTCTGCGACGTCTGCGGGAACGAGATCGGCGACGAGCGGCTGGAGGCCCGCCCGTGGGCCACCCGATGCGTCAAGGACGCCGGCAAGCCGTAGCCGTCGATCGGCCGGATCCGCGATCGTCGTACAGGTAGAGGGGCCGGGAGGGCTCCCCCAACCTGACGGAGGTCATCGTGGTCGACAGCGGCACCTGGGACCTGATCCACCGGGAACGCTCCGCGGTGGCAGACATGCTCGGCGGACTGACCCCGGAGCAGTGGAATCAACGGTCCTTGTGCGGCGACTGGTCGGTTCGGATGGCGGCGGCACACATCGTCGCCGGAGCCGAACAGACGACGCCGCACTTCCTCGCACGGCTGGTCGCGAGCGGCCTGCGTTTCAACTCGATGATCGACGTGGACGCCCACCGCATGGGGGAGCTGTCGCCGGACGAGATCGAACGGCGTCTGCGGGCTCGGACGGCGACGACCAACCATCCGCCGGGGCCGGTGATGGCGATGCTGGGGGAGGTCGTCGTGCATGGTGAGGACATCCGGCGCGCTCTCGGGATCATCGGGAGCACCCCACCCGAAGCGGTGACGGCCTGTCTGGACATGTTCTCAAGCGGGAACTTTCCCGTCGGCGGGAAGCGGCGGGTCGCCGGGCTGCGGCTGGTCTCCTCAGACGTCGACTGGTCGCACGGCTCGGGTCCGGAGGTGACCGGACCCGGGATGGCTCTACTCGTTGCGATGACGGGTCGCCGGGAGGGTGCCGACGAGCTGAGCGGTGATGGCGTCGCTACGTTGAGCGGCCGGATGCCGGTTACCTGAGCGGGGAAGCTCAATCGCCGAATCCCTGGCGGTCATACGCTTTCGCGCGCATGATGAGCCCATGGCTCGTATCCTCGCACTGCCGGCACACGGAGAGGTCGTGCTGGACTCGCGCGGGGAGGGCCGGGCGCTGCGGGTCTCGTGGCATCCCGAGGACGACGTCGTCGTGTTGTCGCTGTGGCAGGCCGACACCTGTTCGGGAACGTTCAGGGTCGCCCGGGAGGATGTGCCTTCGCTTGTCACCGCATTGGTGAACGGCCTCGCGCCGGGCTACCCCCACCCCAAGCCTGTGCGGCGCGCCGGCTGAGCCAAGCGGGTGGCGGTCAGAGCTTGCCGAGGGCGGTGGTGCCGCTGTGGTCGCAACCCCTTATCCACAAGGGGAATCCAAGGACTTCGTGCGTCTGCCGGTTACCGAGGAGCCGGCCGAATGGTGAGGATCTGAAGCGCCCGCCCGAAAGGCCCCGACGCATCGTTCAGCACCGCCGACGTCAGGCCGACTCCCGAGGAGCCGAAACTGACTTCGACGTCCACTCCCAGCCACTCACCGGCCGGCTGACGGAACAGGTGCACAGTCAGATCCGTGTTGGGGAACTGCACGGTCTTCGGAGAGGCCCGGATCGCGACGCCGTTCATAGTGTCGATCATGGCGAAGAAGCGAGGGAGGTCCGCGATGGCCACACCGTCCACCAGGGCGACCTTCGGGCGGATCCAGGCCCCGCCGCGTCCCGGCCGGCGGCCGGGCAGCACACGCAGGTCGAGCGATGCGATAAAGCCACCGGACCAGGTTCCGGTGCCGTCCCACGGCTCGCCCTGGTCCGGGCCTGGCATACCGGGGGCCTCGGTACCGGCAAGCCGGGACGTGGCGCTGCGCAACAGTCGCCAGCCATGCGCCCGTACGACGCTCCGGCCGCCGGCAACGAGGTCGGCACAGAGCAGCTCGACGGTACGTCCGGCCCGCGTGAGGGAGGTGGAGACCGTGACGTCACCACGGGGGATCACCCCGAGGATGTCGAAGCTCACCCGCGACAGCATGAGGTCGTCGCGAGGCTGAAACGCCTCGAGCTCGTGGATGACGAGGCCAGACACCGGGCCCATGTGCTGCTGGTTCGCGGCCCAGGCCCCCTGCGCGTGCGCTGTCGACCGGTACGATCCCGCACCGCCCGTGGTGTAGTAGGCGGCGGGTTCGTCCGATGGTCTGTGCATCGGGTCAGACTAACGACGGGTGTCGAGCGTGCCCGGGCTGTGGCCCGCACACCGCTACGCCGGATACGCTCTCCGGAGCCACTTCGTCGATGGATCGGCGCCGCCGCTGAAAGGCGCTATCTCATGATCAGTTCAGGAGTCTCGATCACGCGCCCATGAGTGGCGCCAAGACCAAGCCCCACGAGTTGCGAACTCAGCGCCGACGAGCATGCCACGGCTGCTGGGACCACCTCATCGTCGCTCCGTTGTGGGTCGCCTACGACGCGAACCTAGGCACGCTGCTTCGTACCTGCGACGCGATCGGTGCCTGTCTTGCGGTGCCTCGCACGAAGCACTATGAAGATGCGCTCCGGATCGGCGACACCCTTCGCGGGCGGCGGCCGTGCATCCACTGGGTCACGCCCACCAAGGAGGACTGGCTTGATGCGCAGCGCGCGGCCGGGAAGCGCATCGTGGCCGTCGAGCTCGCCGAGGAGGCGACCACACTCTCGCGGCTCGCGCCCGCCCGGCGGTCGACGGTGTTGCTGCTCGGTCACGAACACCACGGAGTGCCCGATGACGTCCTTGCCGGTGTCGACGAGTGCGTCGAGATTCCGATGGTGGGGTGGGGAGCCAGTCTCAACGTCGCGGTCGCGGGCAGCCTCGTCGCCTACCGACTGGCGGGCTTGTCGTGACCGCTCTTCAACACCCCATCCGTCCTCTGCATGGCGCGTCGTCCTCACTGTTCCTGGTAGAGGTCGGCCAGCAGACCGAGCGCGCGCTCGAACACCTCCGGCGTGACGAGGCCGGGGGCAAGACGCTGGTAGATCTGCAGGCCGACCACCAGCGCAAGGCCGATGGCCCAGGCCTGGGCGGTCGTGTTCGCGGCCGAAGGCTGGTCGCTATCGGCGTCGGCTAGCTCCTGGAGCCGGCGCTCGAGTCCGCTGCTATAGCGCTGCAGTGCCTCCGGGGCGCGCAGCAGCGCGGCAAAGAACTCCAGGAACATTGCCAGCTCCGCTGCGTCATCGGGGTCTTCCTCGGCGACGGCGCGGCCGAACTCTGCCAGGCGCTCGGGCAGTGGCCGCGACTGGTCGTTGAGCAGCGTGACGTAGTCGGGGGTCGTATCGCGGCCTGCTTCGATCGCGCTGAGCAGGAGATCCTCCTTGCTGGCGAAGTGCCCGTAGATGGCGCCCTTGGTTACGTCCGCCGCCTCCGCGATCTGCTCCAGCGACGTCGCGGCGTAGCCGCGGTCGCGGAACAGCCGCTGCGCCTGCGCCAGCAGCCGCTGCCGTGTCAGCGCCGTCGAGTCCGCCCTGGTCACCCTCGCCACGCGCTCATGCTCTCACATTGACATACCGACGGCATGCAGATACCTTCAGAACTCAGATACCAGTGGTACACGAAACTGACGATGGCCTGGCCAACAGGCGACTGGCCCGGCTGCGCGGCGAAGGAGTGCGGGATGGGTCTCGGAGAGCAAGTCAAGAGCCGCGTCGTCGAGCCGGCCGTGTTGCGGCTGTGCCAGTGGCGAGGCGATCCGGTCGCCCGGCTGATGCTCCCGGCAACGAAGGCTGACCCCTACCCGCTGTACGCGCAGCTGCGGCAGCGCGGCCTGGTGCGCAGCCCGCTCGGGCTGTTCGCTGCAGCCGACCACGCGACGGTGGCGAGCATCCTGCGGGACCGGCGGTTCAGCAGCTCGCCGGTGCACCAGCGCGGCTACCGGCCCCCGTCATACCCGCCGGGCGACCCGCGGGCCGGGCTGCCCGCCGCGGACCTGCTCACGATGGACCCACCCGACCATGCCCGGCTGCGCAGGCTCGTGACCGGGGCGTTCACCCCGAGGGCCATCGCCGGGCTCGAGCCGTGGATCCGCGACGTCACGGTCCGGCTGCTGACGGCCACGGACCGCGTAGCCGACTTCGACCTGATCGACGCACTGGCCTTCCCGCTCCCGATCGCGGTCATCTGCCATCTGCTCGGCGTTCCAGCGGAGCATCAGGCCCGGGTCCGGGCCTGGGGTCATGACCTGGCCGCCACCCTGGACCCGCAGACGGCGGCGGCCGCACAGGCGCACACCCGCGCCGCGGAGGTCGCGCTGACCGGCTACCTCCAGGACCTGGTGCGCGAGCGCCGGGCCAATCCCGACGACAGCATCCTGTCCGCGCTGATCGCCGCCGAGGAGGAGGGCGACCGGCTTACTACCGGCGAGGTGGTGAGCACGGCCTTGCTGCTGCTGATCGCCGGGTTCGAGACCACCGTGAACCTGATCGGGAACGGCATGGTCGCCCTGCTGGGCGACCCGGACAGCTGGATCCGGCTCCGCCAGGATCCGGCCCTGATACCTGCTGCAGTTGAGGAGATGCTCCGTTACGACAGCCCGGTCCAGCTGACCTCCCGGATCGCCACCGAGGATGTCGAGGTCGGCGGCCGCGTGATCGCGGCGGGTCGGGCCGTCCTCGTGTCCATCGGCGGCGCCAACCGCGACCCGGGGGTCTTCGAGCAGCCCGACGAGTTCCGGATTGACCGGCCGGATCCCGGGCGGCACCTGTCCTTCTCGCTCGGCATGCATCACTGCCTCGGCGCCTCGCTGGCCCGACTGGAAGGCCGCATCGCCATCGAGGAGCTGACCCGGCGGTACCCGGCTCTTGAGCTGGCCGCCCCGCCGACCCGGCGCCCGCTGCTCGTGCTGCGCGGTTTCGAGAGCGTTCCCGTCCGCGCCAGGGGGATTGCATCGCAGTCCGCCGCCTAGTGCCAGACACGCCGGCACGCACCTCCCGCAGTGCGGTCGGATGCGGCTGCGACTCGATCTTCGTACCTGACGACGAGCACCAGACCGCCTACTGTCCGAGGTGACGCATCAGGTCGTCGTACGCCGTCGAGATCCGGCCGTCTCGCGTCGTGACGAGCTTCGCCTTGGGGCGTGAGGCAAGCAGGAGCAGCAGGTCGTCGTACATCAGATCAAGTGCATCGAGGCCGCCGCTGCCCTCGACGAGCTCCCGCGCCTCGAGATGCGCAGGCTCGGTTGACGTGCTGCTCCTCTCGATGAACCGGCGCACCGCGTTCGCCTTGGTGTCGAGCAGAACCACCTCGTTGAACACCGCCCCGGCGTCGTCCGCAACACGTTCGAGCTGCTCGATGAAATGCGCCCGGGCGAGGTACTGCGGTACCACGACGTCATGGCCCGCCAGAAGATGCACGCGTGCCATCGACTGCGCCAGCTCGCGGGCGAGGAGGCCGGACTCCTGCTGACAGGCCCGCCAGTGACCGAGCAGGCTTCGGATCCTGTCCACGTCCAGGTTCAGCGCCAGGGGGTGCTCATCGACGTACATCTGGGCCAGTGTCGACTTGCCGCTGCCAGGAGGACCGTTCAGGAGCACCAGCTGCACCACTCCGCGACTGTACGTCGTCGATGGGAGTCCTCCGCTCGGACGTGGACATCACCGACGTGGACGTCAGGATGGAGCCGAACCGGGACAGGTCTCCTTGTGGATCTCGAGCGCGAGGGCGTGGATCGCCTGGGTGAGGCCGGTGTTCAGGTGCAGCTCGGTCTCCTGCTCGGTGAAGTCGTGGTCGGCCTTGGCCTGCTGGAACTCGGACTGCCGGTTCTGGCCGATCATCACGAAGGTCGACAGGAAGATCGCCTCCAGCGACACGATGAGTGTCAAGGTCTGCCAGGGACTGCCTTCGAGGAACAACATCCACGCCGCGAACACCACGGCGTGCAGGTAGACGAATCTCATCGAACCGGCGAACTTCGTGATCGCATCGGCGACCCGGAGCTGGATGTCTCCCGCGCGCCTGGCCTGATGCGCGAGGACGACCGGACTGTGCGAGGGTGCCTGCGGCGAGGGTGCGGTCGGAGGCATGGCTGGTTGTGACATGAGTCTCTCCTAGCGGGGGACGGTTCCGCCCTCGATCCTCCCAGTGGAGGCCGTCATTCTCGGCTAAGCGCGCTTGGTCGCCGAAATGATGAGGGTCCCCGGCACGAAGGCTCCCCTCGCCGGCCCCCACGCTCCCCACACCCGGTCGTGGCCCGGCGGCCAGGGCGGCTCGTGGAGCTCGGCGAGCGTCAGGCCAGCTGCCGACAACGCCCGAGTCCAGTCCTCAATGGTGTGGTGGGGTTCGACGTACGACGGGCGGCCTGCCTCGTCCGTCTCGACGTACGGCGTCCGGTCGAAGTAGGACCTGGTGACCGTGAGGCCGGCCAGGGTCGGGTCGTCTGGGAACATCCAGCGCGCCGGGTGGGCGACGGAGAAGACGAGCCGGCCGCCCCGACGAAGGACGCGTGCGACCTCCGCCAGGGCGACCTCCACGTCGACGATGAACGGGAAGGCGCCGAACGCCGAGCAGGCAAGGTCGAAGGCGGCCGAGGCAAACGGTAGCGATGTCGCCGTGGCGCACACCGTCGGGACCAGGATCCCGGTCTCCTCGTCGATGCGGCGGCTGTGCTGAAGCTGGCGGAACGACAGGTCGATCCCGATGACCGTCGCATCCTGCGTGTGCAGCCATCGCGAGCACTGCGCCGCGCCGCAGCCGATCTCCAGCACCCGGGATCCGTTGACGGCTCCGAGAAGGTGGGCCTCGGCCTCGTCCGTGCCCTCGGGACACCACACGAACCTGACGTCACCTAGGAACTCGCCGTGCTCCCGCTGGTAGTCGTCCGACGAACGATCCCAGTCGGCCCGGTTGGCGCGCAACGCCTCGTCAGGTGAGACCTCGCGAAACCTGTCGCCCATCACTCGTCGGGTGACCGGTCTCTGTCCAGCTGCCGGTCTCCACTCGGGTCCTCGAGAGCCGGGAGCTTGTGGCGCAGGAAGGAGAAGTAGACCGTGATCGTGAGCGCACCAAAGATCGCGATCGGGGCCACTGCGACGGGGAAGAACAGGGCTGAGGCGATCAGCAGAACCACGTACACGAACGGCATCAGCCGGTTAAGGGTCCTGCGGTGCATGGGCGCCGACTCTAGCAGTCGGCGGTCGCCAGGACGGTGTCCACGAGCTCGCCGAGAGCCTCGCCGACCGAGCGTTCCAGCTTCAGGGTCAACAGGTGGTCCGCCCTGGTTCGTCCGATGTTCACCGCCGCCACAGGTATGCCGAGGCGCGCGGCAGCCACGACGTACCGGTAGCCGGAGAACACCATCAGCGACGAACCGACGACGAGCATTGCGTTCGACGTGGACAGGGCGGTGCTCGCCTGGCTGTGGCGCCAGCGGGGGACGTTCTCCCCGAAGAACACCACGTCCGGTTTGATCACCCCACCGCAGCCCGGGCAGCTCGGAACGTCGAACGTCGTGAAGTCGATACCGTCCAGGTCGGCGTCGCCGTCGGGTCCCACCGGTGCGGTGAGCCCCGCCCAGGAGGCGTTGCGCTGCTCGAGATGGGACTGCCATGCGGAACGGCGCCAACCGGTGTGGCACGACATGCAGACGACCCGGTCGAGCCTGCCGTGCAGGTCGATGACCCGCCGGGACCCGGCCGCCTGATGCAGCCCGTCGACGTTCTGAGTGACGAGCAGGCCGACCCTGCCCGCCTGCTCGAGCCTGGCGAGCGACCGGTGGGCGAGGTTCGGCTCGGCTGCACGGAAGCTGCGCCAGCCGATGAGGCTGCGCGCCCAGTAGCGCGAACGCATCAGCGGTTCCCGCACGAACCGCTGGTACTCGACGGGCTGCTGCCGTTTCCAGTCGCCGTTGCTGTCGCGGTAGTCGGGGATGCCGGACTCGGTACTGCACCCCGCGCCGGTGAGCACGAAGAGGCGGGGATGCTCGTCGACGAAGCTCGTCAGGGTCATCGGGCAGTCCGTCATAGCACGGTTGAGATTACCGTGCAGCCGACCGGGTCGAGTCTCGGGCGAGCGGTCACTGGGAGAGGATTGGCGCATGTCACAGGCAACCATGGGGTACGCGGCCGCCCTCGAGCAGTTTGCGCCGGGCGAGATCATCGAGCTCTGCGAGGCGTCCGAGCGGCTCGGGTTCAGCGGCACGATGGCGGCGGACCACTTCCAGCCCTGGGTGCCGGCCCAGGGCCAAGCGTCGTACGTCTGGAACGTCTTGTCGGCGGTCGGGCAACGCACGTCGGGCGACCTCGGGCCAGGCGTCACCTGCCCGACGTTCCGCTACCACCCCGGGATCGTGGCACAGGCCGCGGCCACCCTCGAGGCCATGTATCCCGGCCGCAGCTGGCTCGGCCTCGGCTCGGGGGAGGCGCTGAACGAGAACATCTTCGGCGGCTACTGGCCGGAGGCGCCCGAGCGGATCGCGATGATGTTCGAGGCGATCGAGGTGATCCAAAAGCTGTTCACCGGCAAGGACGTCAAGCATTCTGGCGAGTACTTCAAGCTGCACTCCACGCGACTGTGGACGCTCACGGACCCACCACCGCCGATCTATGTCGCCACCGCTGGTCCGGTGACGGCGAAGAAGACCGGAGCCCGGTGTGACGGCATCATCACCCCGGGTGCAACCCCGGAGAAGGTCGCGTCCGTGCTGGCCAAGTTCGACGAGGGTGCCCGTTCGGCGGGCAAGGATCCGGACGCGATGCCCAAGCTGCTGCAGCTCCACCTCTCGTGGGCGGCGACGGACGAGGAGGCGCTCGAGAACGCCCTGACGCAGTGGCCCAACGGAGGCATGAAGTTCGCCAAGCAGGACGTCCGGTCGCCGTCCGACTTCGCCCAGATGGCCGCGCTGGTAAGACCCGAGGATTACGAAGGGCGGCTGGTCATCTCCGCTGACCCAGACCGGCACCGGGCGGAGATCCAGCGGTTTCTCGACGTCGGGGTCACCCACGTCTACCTGCACAATGTCGGGCGCAACCAAACCGAGTGGCTCGAGGTCTTCGGGTCGGACGTGCTACCCGGCCTCACGCGCTGACGGGCGTTCAACGACCGGTCATCGGCGCCGCCATAGGGTGGCGGGATGACGATCCACCCCGAGCACCCCTTCCAGGCTGCTCCGTCAGATCGCGACCCGGTACGTCGGCTGCGCGGCCGCCTGGGTGGAACGGTCACCCTGTGGACCACCGGCGGACCACCCCTGCCAAGGGCCGGCCTCACGGTGTCGTCGCGAATGATCGCGACCGGTGACCCTGGCCATGCGCTCGCCTTGCTCGACCCCGACTCGGCGTTCGCCGAGACGCTGGCCAAGTCCCGCACCGCCGTCATGCATCTGCTCAGCTGGGAGCATCGCGCCCTTGCGGACGCGTTCGCCGGGGTGAGCCCCGCGCCCGGTGGTGCCTTCCGGATCGGGGACTGGGTCGACTCCGAATGGGGGCCCCTGCTCAGCGGGGTCAGCGGCTGGGCGGGGGTGCGGCTTGTCGATGGCGAGATGCCGGTGGTGGGCTGGTCGGTCCTCGCGAACGCCGAGATCGAACACGTCGAGATCGGCGGCGAGACCGACCCGCTGATGCATCGCCGCGGCCGTTACCAGCGCCCCGCCGATTCCTGACCCGTCCAGGCCGGGACCGGTCAGTCGCGAGACGTCAGGACGCAGAACTCGTTGCCTTCGGGGTCGGCCATCACGATGAAGCGCGCATCGCCCTGGCCGACGTCGACGCGCCTGGCGCCCATGCGCTCGAGCCTGGCAACCTCAGCGGCCTGGTCGTCATCGGCGCGCGGCGCGAGGTCGATGTGCAGCCGGTTCTTCGCCTGCTTCTCCTCCGGAACGGGGACGAACACCAGCCCCGGCCCCCGCTCCTCGACCGGGACCTGCCGTGACTCGTCGAGGGCCCAGCGCGGGACGATGACCACCTCGTCCTCCGCCTCGTACGCGACCTGCCAACCGAGAACCTCGGCCCACCAGCGGCTCTGCGCCGCCACATCGCGGCTGTCGACGACGGTGGTGTACCAGCGAACGCTCATCTGCCCCTCCCATCCTGGCTCTGATACGTGTGCGAACGAGTGCTCAGCGAACTGGCTCGAACCCTAGGGGAGCCCGCCGACATTCTCCGCCGGGAGGTCAAAGAGCCGCCGGAGCCGCTCGAGCCGGATACCAAGGAACTGCTTGACATCTTCACCGACGCTGGCCGATGATTCCAAGCATGTCCTTGGAAAGTCCGGAAGATGTCATTCCCGACCCGCTGGGCCAAGGCGGGACCGGTCCACCGGCGCGCCGCGTCCTCGACGACCCGGTCGTGCTCCGGGCCTTGGCCCATCCACTGCGGCTGAGCCTGCACCGGCTGCTCATCCGCGAAGGCAGCTGCTCTGCTGCCTACGCGGCGCGCGAGCTCGGGATCAGCCAGGCGCTGGCCAGCCACCATCTGCACCAGCTTTCGAAATACGGCTTCGCGGAGCAGCTGCCGGGTCGCGACCGGCGCGAACGGCCCTGGCGGGCCCTGTCGACATCGACGACCTGGCTCGGCGCCGACACCACGGACGAGGGCGCTGTCGCAGCCGACATCCTCGAGCAGACCCTTGCCGAGCAGAGCATCTCGAACCTGCTCGAGTGGCAGCGGCGCCGCCGCAGCCCCGAGCAGCGTGACTGGCACGACGTCGCGGGTCTGGACACGAGCCTGCTCTACCTGACGAGTGAGGAGGCCGACGAGCTGGGGAAGGCGTTCGATGCCCTGTGCCGCCGGTTCATCACGCGCCGGATCGACCTCGAGGAGCGGGCCGCCCACATGGCGCCGGTCGAGCTGACGCTCATGCTGGTACCGCTGACTCCGACCACCAGCGGGTCGTGAGGTGAGGGCACTCGTCCGGCTGCTGGCCGCCAACCGTGACTACCGCCTGCTGCTGACCGCCGGTGTCATCTCAATGACCGGTGACTGGGTGCTGCATGTCGGGCTGACGTTCCTCGTCTACCAGATCACCGGCTCGACACTCGCCTCGGGCACCATGCTGCTCGCGTCGTTCCTGCCTTCCATCCTGCTCGGCTCGGTGGCCGGCGTCATGGTCGACCGGTGGGATCGCCGTACGACGATGGTCGTCGCCAACGTGCTGCAGGTCCTCGGGCTGCTTCCGTTGCTCACGGTCCACGACTCGGGCACGATCTGGGTCGTCTACGTCGTGGCCGGCTACCAGGGCTGTGTCGAGCAGTTCTTCACCCCGGCCGAACAGGCACTGATACCTCACTTGGTGCCGGAGCGGGACCTGCTCGGGGCGAACGGGGTGAACTCGCAGGTGCGGGACCTTGCCAGGCTCGTCGGCTCAGGCGTCGGCGGCGTGATCGCGACCGTCGGCGGGATATCGGGACTGGCGTTCTTCGATGCTGCCTCGTTCGCGCTCGCGGCAGGCCTGCTCGCCCTGATCCGCTACCGACCCGCCGCGGTCGCCGCGCCGTCGGCCGGGCACGGCGAGATCGGCTCGTGGTCGCGGGCACTGGCAGATTGGCGTGCGGGACTGCGTGCCTGTGCGAGCAGTCGGCCGCTGCGCGTCATCTTGATGTTCGGCGCCGTCACTGCGATGGGCGAAGGCATCATGGGCACGCTCTTCGCGCCGTTCGTCCGCGACGTCCTGCACGGCAGCGGTTCCGACTTCGGGGTGATCGTCGGCATCCAGGCGGTCGGAGGGATTGTCGGGGGGCTGTGCGTCACCTCGGCGGGACACCGGTGGAGCGCCTACGCGCTCTTCGGCTGGGGTGCGGTCGCGTTCGGGATGGTCGACCTCGCATTGTTCCTGTATCCGCTGGTGCTGCCCGGGATCTGGCCCGCGTTGGTCTTCATGCTGCTCGTCGGCGTACCGGGGGCATTCACGGTGGCCGGCCTGATGACGACCTTCCAGACGGTGACGTCGGACGAGTACCGCGGGCGGGTGTACGGCGCGCTCAACGCCGTCGAAGGGGGCGCCGTGATCGTCGGCATCGCGATCGCCAGCTGGCTCGGTGAGCTCGTCGGGATCGTGCCGATCATCGCGATCCAGGGCGGCGGGTACGTCGTGGGCGGCCTCGTGGTCCTGCTGGCGCTGCGCCACAGCCCGGCCGCCGACGTACACCCCGAGAGGTCGGCGGAGGCGGAGGCCGACCCAGGGCTGCGGCCTGGGGAGCTGGTGGCGGGTGTCGGCGAGGATGCCCCCAGCACGCAGGGCGCGTGACCAGCGGGCCACTGCTGCAGGATTGGGGTGTGCCGGCCGACGAGGACATCCCGCCCAGCGGTGACGGGTGGTGGCACGGCATACCGCTGCGACCGCTGGCCGGCGGGTACAGCGGGGAGACCTATGTCGTCGGTGCGGACCGCGAGCCGGTGGTGGTGCGCATCTACGCCCGGAACCCGGAACGGGCGGCCATCGACGCCAGCCTGCTGCACCTGGTCCGGGGTCTGGTGCCGGTGCCTTCCGTCCTCGAGCTGCGGCATCCGACCCGGACCAGCCCCGCGGTGCTCGTGACGGAGCTCGTCGCGGGGACCCGCCTGGACGTGCTGCTGGCGGACCCCGCGCCAGCGGTTGACCTCGAGGTCCTGGGACGCAGCCTCGCAGAGGTGCTCACCACGCTGGCCGGCATCCCCTTCCTGGACTACGGCATGTTCGCCGACGCCAGCCTCACGCTCTCGGAAGACGGGATGCCGACTGACCTTCGGGACTGGGCGGAGGACCTTCGCGGCGCCGGGCGCCTCGCGACCTGGACCGGGTCGGACTGGCAGGCCCTGCTGGACCTCGTGGACGCGGCGCAGGACCTGCTGGAGACCGCCTCCGCGAGCCGGGTCGAGCGAGCCGTTCTCACCCACAGCGACTTCAACCCGAAGAACCTGCTCGTCGACCCTGCGACGTCTCGAGTCACCGCCGTCCTCGACTGGGAGTTCGCCCATGCCGGGTCGGTCTACACCGACATCGGAAACTTCTGCCGGTTCGAGCGTGATCCGAGGTTGCTGGAGCCGCTCCTCGCGGGGCTGGACAGGGTCGCCCCGGGTAACGTGAAGGAGCACCTGACGCTCGGGCGGGCCAACGACCTCTGGGCCCTGCTCGAGCTCGCGGGCAGGCCCCGCCCGAGTCCCGTCCAGGCGATCGCCACCGAGCTGCTGCTGGCGCAGGCCCGGACGAACGACCTGGAGGCGTGGCCATGGGAGGCGGTTCGCGTCGATCCGTAACCCTTCGCAGGCGACCAGGTTGCCCGGCACGACGCAAACGCCGTATTCTAGGCCCTGCGCTTTGGGCCTGCATGACCTCAGACGGAGCAGGCCGTGCTCGTAACTCTATCGACCAGGCCACGTTCTGGCCCGGGTCACTCGGTGGACGCGATCCAAGGGCCTTTCGCGCGCACGCACAACATCATTCATCCAACGGAGTTCCCACATCCTTATGACGAGCAGCATCGAGGCCCCTCCAGCCGCACAGGAGACACCGCAGGTCGCGGTAAACGACATCGGTTCGGCTGAAGACTTCCTCGCCGCTATCGACGCGACAATCAAGTACTTCGACGACGGGGACATCGTCGAAGGCACCATCGTCAAGGTCGACCGGGACGAGGTGCTGCTCGACATCGGCTACAAGACCGAGGGTGTGATCCCCTCCCGTGAGCTCTCGATCAAGCACGACGTCGACCCCAGCGAGGTCGTCTCGGTAGGCGACAAGGTAGAGGCGCTCGTCCTCCAGAAGGAGGACAAGGAGGGCCGGCTGATCCTGTCCAAGAAGCGCGCCCAGTACGAACGGGCGTGGGGCACGATCGAGAAGATCAAGGACGAGGACGGCATCGTCACCGGCACGGTCATCGAGGTCGTCAAGGGTGGTCTCATCATCGACATCGGCCTGCGGGGCTTCCTTCCCGCCTCGCTCGTCGAGATGCGCCGGGTGCGAGACCTTCAGCCGTACGTCGGCAAGGAGCTCGAGGCGAAGATCATCGAGCTCGACAAGAACCGCAACAACGTGGTGCTGTCTCGCCGCGCCTGGCTCGAGCAGACCCAGTCCGAGGTCCGGCAGAACTTCCTCACCCAGCTGCAGCCCGGGCAGATCCGTCCCGGGATCGTGTCGTCGATCGTCAACTTCGGTGCGTTCGTCGACCTCGGCGGCGTCGACGGCCTGGTGCACGTCTCCGAGCTGTCCTGGAAGCACATCGACCACCCGAGCGAGGTCGTCGAAGTGGGACAGGAGGTCACCGTCGAGGTCCTCGACGTGGACATGGACCGCGAGCGGGTCTCACTGTCGCTCAAGGCCACCCAGGAGGACCCGTGGCAGCAGTTCGCCCGGACCCACCAGATGGGCCAGATCGTGCCGGGCAAGGTCACCAAGCTCGTTCCGTTCGGCGCGTTCGTCCGCGTGGACGAGGGCATCGAGGGCCTGGTCCACATCTCCGAGCTGGCCGAGCGCCACGTGGAGATCCCTGAGCAGGTCGTCCAGGTCAACGACGACGTGATGGTCAAGATCATCGACATCGACCTCGAACGGCGCCGCATCTCGCTGTCGCTCAAGCAGGCCAACGAGGGTGTCGACGACACGTCCGACGACTTCGACCCGACGCTCTACGGGATGGCAGCCTCGTACGACGAGCAGGGCAACTACCTCTACCCCGAGGGGTTCGACGCGGAGACCGGCGAGTGGCGCGAGGGTTACGAGGAGCAGAAGGCAACCTGGGAGAAGCAGTACGCCGAGGCGCACGACCGCTGGGAAGCCCACAAGAGGCAGATCCAGGAGGCCAAGAAGGCCGACGTCGAAGCGGGCGAGGCGTCGTCGTACTCGTCGGACACGACCGACGTGGCCGGCACGGATACTCCCGCCACCCCAGGCGACGCCACTCCCCGGCCGGCCGAAGGCTCGCTCGCGAGTGACGAGGCGCTGCAGGCACTGCGCGAGAAGCTCACCGGCGGCCAGTAACGCGACGCGTCAGCACCGTCGAGCCTTGGTCTCATCACGTAGCGTTGGGCCGTGCCCGGCCGACGGATAGCTCTCGCGACGGCTGCCATCGGCGCCCTGCTGGCTGCCGCCGCATGCAGCAGTCCGCCGAACGGCTCGTCGACCGACGTCGGGACCTCCCGGTCCGGGGTGCGCTGGGTTGTCAGCCTGGGTGACAGCTACATCTCCGGCGAGGGGGCGCGCTGGGCGGGGAACACCGACGGCAGCCCGAAGCAGGTCGACGCGCTCGGTCCGTTCGCTTATGGACGTCAGCGGCACCACGAGAACGCGCGGGATTGTGATCGTGCCATCCGCCCCGAGGTGGAGATCGACTATGCCGACCTTCGGGGGAAGAACCTCGCCTGCTCGGGGGCAGAGACGGCCACCACGACGGACGGCGCGTCCGTCACGCCGGGGGTCGACTTCCATCACCGGGGGAGGTCGGCCGGACAGGCCCTGCTGCTCGAGCGGTTCGCCAGCATCCACCAGGTGACCGCGGTCGTGCTGTCGATCGGCGGCAACAACTTCAGCTTCGCAACGGTGTTGACGCGGTGTGTCGAGGACTTTCTGAAGTCGTCGGTGGGAGCCCACACCTACTGCAGCGAGGATCCGGCGCTCGCGGCGTACTTCTCGCCGAGCCACGTGGCCGACGTGCAACGCCAGATCGAGGGCGCTATCACCAACATCACAACGGCCATGCGCCGGGCAGGGTCCTCGCCGTCGGACTACCGCATCGTCGTCCAGACCTACCCTTCGCCCGTGCCGCCGGGCGACCGGTTCCGGTACCCGCCGACCTTCGCGGCGCGTTTCCAGCTCGGCGGTTGCCCGTTCTACGACCGGGATGCGACCTGGGCGAACTCGACCGTGCTCCCGGCGATCAACGGTGCGGTGCGGAAGGCGGTCGCCGCGAGTGGTGACCACAACATGACGCTGCTCGACCTCAGCCGGGCCTTCGCCGGCCATCGGCTGTGCGAGAGGGGCTCGGCCCAGCTGCAGGAGAGCGGGTTGGCGTCGTGGCGCTCGCCGGGCGCCGCCTCCGCCCTCGAGTGGGTGAACGCGGTCTACCTCGACGCAACCCCCTGGAGGATCCAGGAGTCGGCGCACCCCAACTACTGGGGCACCGCAGCGGAACGGAGCTGCCTGCGACAGGTCATCATGCACCCCCCGGTCGCGAGGGTCTCCTGTGTGCGGGACGGTACGGCGATGTCGGGCCACGAGCCGAAGATGACCCTGACCGGCTGAGGTGAGACACCGTGAAAAGGATCGGCCTCACAGGCGGGATCGCCTCGGGCAAGTCAACGGTCAGCGAGCGGCTGGCCGAGCTGGGGGCTGTCGTCATCGACGCAGACCTGCTCGCGCGCGAGGTGGTGCGACCGGGCACTCCGGGACTTGCGGCGGTCGTGCGGCAGTTCGGGAACGACGTGCTGACGGGCGATGGCTCCTTGGACCGGCAGGCCCTTGCCCGCAGGGTGTTCGACGACGACGACGCCCGCCGCCGCCTCGAGGCCGTCATCCACCCGCTCGTTCGGCAGCGCACCGCCGAGATCGAGGCCGCGTTACCTCGGGATGCGGTGGTGGTGCACGACATCCCGTTGCTCGTCGAGTCCGGACAGGACGCCTTGTTCGACGCCGTCGTGGTCATCGATGTCGACGAGGACGTGCAGCGCCGACGGCTTCGCGAGCTGCGTCACATGCCGGACGACGAGGCCGTCGGCCGGATCGCGGCCCAGACCTCGCGGGAGCGCCGGCTGGCCGCGGCTGACGCCGTGATCGTCAACAACGGATCACGTGCTGACCTGCTGGCCAGCGTCGACCGTCTCTGGCAGGACCTCACCGCCTAGCAGGCTAGGCGGCGAGGTCCGGGTCGGCGAGCTTGCGCAGCTGGGCCAGCGCCTCGCGCTCGAGCTGGCGGACGCGCTCCGCGGACACGCCGTGGCGGGCGCCGATGTCGGCCAGCTTCTCCTGGCGACCGTCGACCAGGCCGTACCGCGACCTGATCACGTCGGCGGAGCGGGGGTCGAGCAGCTCGACGAGGTCGTCCAGCCTGCGTCGTGACTCGTCGTCGAGGACGGCGGAGTCGGGGCCGGGCGTGGTCTCGCGGGCGACCAGGTCACCGAGGGACGTGTCGCCGTCCTCGTCCACCGGGGTGTCGAGGCTCACATGGTCGCGTCCCCACGCCATCAGGTCGAGAACCCTCTCGACGCTCATCTCGAGCTCGACTGCCAGCTCGGCAGGCTCGGGATCGCGTCCCAGCTGCCGTTCGAGGTTGCGCCGCGCCGAGCCGATCTGGTTGAGCTCCTCGACGACGTGCACCGGGAGCCGAACGACTCGGGCCTGCTGGGCGATTCCCCGGGTGATCGCCTGACGCACCCACCAGGTGGCGTACGTCGAGAACTTGAATCCCTTGACGAAGTCGAACTTCTCGACGGCCCGGATCAGGCCGGTGTTGCCCTCCTGGACGAGGTCCAGCATCGGCATCGCTGACCTGCCGTACTTGCGGGCGATCGACACGACCAGCCTCAGGTTGGCCTGGATGAAACGCTGGATGGCGCGCTCGCCTTCGGCAGCAAGCCACTCGAGCTCCTCGCGGGTCGCGCGCTTGGGCGCACCGCCCTTGGCTCGCCCGATCTGACCGGTTTCGAGCAGGTGCTCGGCGTACAGGCCGGCCTCGATGGTCTTCGACAGCTCCACCTCGGTGGCGGCGTCGAGCAGCGGCGTACGAGCGATCTCGTCTAGGTACAGACCGACGCTGTCACGGCCCTCGATCGAGTGTTCACGCGAATCGAGTGTTCCTGTGCGACTTGTGGCCACCGGGACTCCTCTCCTCCTGCATTTGCCAGGTATGATGAACAACGCAACTGGTCGCCGAGAGATTCCTGTCTGCGTGGCTCTTGGTGTCTCTTGGCTGCCCCACCGGCGGTGGGATACCTACTAGACGAGCCGTTCCACGGCGGAGTTGCCCTTCTCAGGAGCTTCTTACACGGCTACGAGACGGTCGTTCGAGCGCCGGCAACGTCGATGACCCACGCCAGGTAGTCGGCAGTCTCGCGCCAGAAGTCATAGCGGCCGCTGGCCCCGCCGTGGCCGGCCGACATCTCGCACTTGAAGAGGATCGGCCGGGATCCCGTTGTGGTGGCCCTGAGCTGGGCGGTCCACTTGGCAGGCTCGACGTACAAGACCCTCGTGTCGTTGATGGACGTGAGGGAGTAGATAGCCGGGTACTCGGTGGCTGACACGTTCTCGTACGGCGTGTACGACTTCATGTAGGCGTAGACCTCGGGGTCGTGGAGCGGGTCACCCCACTCGTCCCACTCGATAACGGTGAGCGGCAGATCCGGCTTCAGGATCGACGTGAGCGCATCGACGAACGGAACGTGACAGACGACCCCCGCGAAGAGGTCCGGTGCCTGGTTCGCGACCGCACCCATCAGCAGGCCGCCGGCACTGCCGCCATGGGCGACGAGCCTGTCCGTTGAGGTCCATCCGGTGTCGACGAGATGACGAGCACTGTCGACGAAGTCGTTGAACGTGTTCTTTTTCTCCAGCAGCTTGCCGTGCTCGTACCACCCGCGTCCCATCTCGCCACCGCCTCTGACGTGGGCGACGGCGAAGACCATGCCGCGCTCGAGGAGGGACACCACCGGTATGCGCATGGAGGGGTCGACGCTGATCTCGTAGGACCCGTAGCCGTACAGCAGGCACGGTGCATTGTCGTGCACGCTGACGTCCTTGTGGTGCACGATCGAGACGGGTACGTCGACCCCGTCCCGGGATCGGACCCATTCGCGGAGCTGCCTGAACTGGCTTGGGTCGTACCCGATGACGGGTTGCTGCTTGCGGACAAGGCGCTTCCCCGTCCGTGGGTCGTAGTCGATGACGGTGCGCGGCGTGAGCCAGGACTCGTAGCTGAGCCGGACAAGGGGCTGCTGCCAATCGGAGAACTCGGTCGCCCGGGCACTGAACATGGTCTCATCGAAGGTGATGTTCGCACCCTGCCCGAGCCCGCGCTCGCCGACCGGAAAGACGCGGACCTGGGCAAGCGCATCCTCACGCAAGTTGACGGCGACAGTGTCCCGAGACACGTGCATGTCCGTGAGCCGCACCCGAGGGTCAGGGGCGACCACCGTCTCGAGGTCGTCGAGCGAGCGCAGGCCGAGGTCACCGATACCCAGGGTGAAGTTCTGTGCCTCCCGGTTGTGCAGCACGAGCCACCGGTCGATACCGCCGGTGACGACATGCTCGATGTCGTACTCCACGCCGTCCTGTCGCGTGATCACGACCACCGGGACCGCGGTCGGGTCGGCGGCGTCCAAGACTCGGGCCTCTGACGTCACCCGCGATCCCGAGCCGATGACGATGAATCGGTCGGACGTGGTCCGATCGACGGACACCCAGAACTTCTCATCGGTCTCGTGGAACACGCAGACGTCCTCCTGCACGCCTGGAAGCCCGACCTGGTGGCGCCATACCTTCTCGGGTCTCCACGCATCGTCGACAGTTGTGTAGAAGAGGTGTGACCCCGAAGCGGACCAGATTGCGCCGTGCATCGTGTTCGGTATCTCGTCGGGAAGCAGACGTCCCGAGCCGACGTCGAGAATGCGGATCGTGAAGCGTTCGTCGCCGACGACATCTGTCGAGTAGGCGAGTTGGGATCCGTCCAGGCTGACGGCGAAGGCGCAGAGCGCGAAGAAGTCGTGGCCGACAGCCTGCTTGTTGCAGTCCAGCAAGATCTGCTCGTCATCAGCGCTCCGGTCGGGTTCCAGGACCGGCGGTGTCCAGTCGTCGGGATCAGCGACGCGGAGCCGGCACAGGATGGGGTACTGCTGACCTTCGAACGTTCGCGAGTAGTACCAGAAGTCACCTGTTCGGCTCGGGACGGACAGGTCGGTCTCTTGCGTGCGACTCTTGATCTCGGTGAACACCGCCTCCCGCAGCTCCCCCAGGTGCGCGTTCATCACTTGTGTGTAAGCGTTCTCGGCCTCGAGATAGGCAACGGTGTCTGGACTCTCCTTGTCGCGCAGCCACTCGTAGCTGTCGATGAAGGTGTCGCCGTGGAAGGTGCGGGTCGTGGGCACTCGGGTGGCGACCGGCGGTACCGGCGCGGAAGATGCGGAGGTCTCGGTCACCGCGCGAGCCTACTTGTTGGTGACTGCCCCGGGCGACACGGTTTCGACCCTGCCGTCCGGTGCCATTTCCAGGTTGCGAACCGAGGCGGATGCCAGGGTGGCTAGGGCAACCACGAAGAAGACGATCGAGCTGACGACCACCAGATCGGACGTGTCGAACACGCGGGACAACGGGCCGAACGTCAGCTGGCCCAGCGGGATCGCCACCCACGACCCGAGGGCGTCGTAGGACGAGACCCTCGACAGGACCTCGTTGGGGATGTGCTCGTGTAGCGCGGTCTGCCAGCCGATGCTGAAGACCTCGACGCCGCACCCGGCGATGAAGGCGACAGCGATCAACGGCAGCAGGACGGGATGCGCGCCGAGCAGCAGCATCGGTCCGCCAAGCAGCGTGACGCCGAGCATGCCGGCGCGCAGCGGGTAGCGAAACCGCAGCTTCAGCATCACGAGAGTCATCAGGACCAACCCGGCGGCCTCGCTGCTCAGGAGGTAGCCCCAGCCGTCGACGCCGACCGTACGCCTGGCGATCGTCGGGCCGAGAGTGAAGAACGCGCCCGAGTAGATCGCGTTCATGACGCCGAAACCGAGGACCACGACCCAGACCCACGTGTTCTGGGTGAACGCAGCCCAACCCTCCTTGAGCTCGCGCACCATCGACGGCTGCCGGCTCTCGGCGCGTCCGGCCCCGGGCAGCCCGAGTCGTGACATGCAGACGGCCGCGATGGCCCACGTCGAGGCATCGACCGCGATGGCCCACCCCGCGCCCACGGTGACGACGATGATCGCGGCGACCGTTGGTCCGAGGATCGCCAGCCCGTTCCGCGTGAAGCCCAGCAGCGCGTTTGCCTGCTGGATGTGAGTGCGGGGTACGACGAGCGGAACCACGCCCTGCATGGCGGGAAAGGTGAACGCGGAGACGATGCCGTTCAGCGCCTCGAGAACGATGATCATCCAGAGCTGGGCATGCCCGGAGAGCAACAGGCCGGCGACCAGTCCCTGGGTGGCCGCGGACGTGAGGTGCGACACCTGCATGACGAATGAACGTGAGAACCGGTCGGCGACGACACCACCGACCAGGAGGAAGAGCACGAGCGGGATGCTGCGGGCCGCGAGGACCTCACCGAGGGCGGTCGGGGAGTCGGTGAGGTCGAGAACCGCGAAGGTGAGGGCGACGGGAGCCATCACGCTGCCCATGGTGGAGATGAGCCGGCCGGTGAAGAACCAAGCGAACCTGGTGTCCCGCAGCGGGGCGAGCGAGTCCGGGATTCTCATCGGCCCAGGCCGGCCTGCTCAGCAGACTCGGTCATCTGGAACAGGACGACACTCATGTTGACCCGGATCGTGCCCTCGGTGCGGGGAGGTTGGGCGGCGTCGTGGATCAGGGCGGACGCCTCGGCCACCAGCTCCTCCGTCCGCTGCCAGGAGTCGAGGTCGACCCACAGCTCGGCGTCAGCCAGGTAGGCTCGCCCTTCACGGAGCTGGCTGCTTCGTCTCACGAGCTCGTCGGCAACGGCCCGGATCAGCGACTGCCGCGCGGCACGTTCCGCCGGTCCCAGGAGGGCGCGGCCGCCATCCCCTGGGCCCCGGGCACCGCTTGGGTCACTCTCCTTCCCGCGCCACGGGTGGCGGTAGCGCTTCGCCGTCCCGCCTCGGATCTTCACCTCTCCCGCCGGCACAACGAGGCCGGCCGTCGCCAGGACGCGCACATGGTAGGAGGCGTTCGCCTGGCTGGTGGCCAGCTCGCGGGCGATCTCGGCGGCACTGAGCTCGGCCCCGGTGAGCAGGGAGAGGATGCGCAGCCGAAGAGGGTGGGCGGTGGCCCGCAGACTCGCCGTGGACGTCACCGCCCGAGTCAAGCATCCCTGGGCACAACTGTCAAACACTTGTTTGGAGGTAGGATGAAGCGTGGCCGTGAGCCTTGATCTCAACGCCGACGTGGGGGAGGGCTTCCCCCACGACGACGACCTGCTCGAGGTCATCTCCTCCGCCAACATCGCCTGCGGATTCCACGCCGGTGACGAGGAGACGATGCGGCGGCTCTGTCGCCGCTGTGCCGTATGCGGCGTCGCGATCGGGGCTCAGGTGTCGTACCGGGACCGGGCGGGCTTCGGCAGGAGGACGGTCGAGATCGGGTACGACGACCTGCGCGCCGACGTCGCCGAGCAGCTGGCCATGATCCGGTTGGCCGCCACCGCCGCTGGGGTGAGCGTCGGGTACCTGAAGCCTCATGGCGCGCTGTACAACAGGGTGGTGCACGACCGCGTACAAGCGGGCGCGGTGGTGGACGCGGCCGACGGGCTGCCGGTGCTGGGGCTGCCGCGCTCGGTCCTGCTCGAAGTGGCTGTGGAGGCCGGGCTGCGCGGGGTGCGGGAGTTCTTCGCCGACCGAGGCTACGCCGGCGACGGCACCCTGGTGCCGCGAGCGGACCCGGGCGCGCTGGTGACGGATGTGGACGCCGTCGCGGCAAGGGTGGGGCAGCTGCTGGAGACCGGAACCGTCATCGCTCTCGACGGCTCGGTGCTCAACATGGAGGCGGACAGCATCTGTGTGCACGGCGACACCGAGGGCGCCGTGAGCCTGGCGGAAGTGGTCGCGAGGGTGCTGACCGAGCACGGGGTCGCGCTGAGGGCCTTCACATGAGGACGAAGCGCGTCGGTGACCATGCCCTGCTCCTTCTCGTCGACGACCCCAGGAGCGCGGTGGCAGTCCGGAACCTCGTTGTCGACCTCGCCAGCAGACCTGGCCAGCCCGGCCGCGCGCCTCTCGCCGCGCCGGTCGAGATCGTTCCGGCAGCACGCACGGTGCTGGTCGACGGCCTGCCGGGGCCCGTGGCCGTCGAGAGGTGGCAGGCGCTGCTCGCCGGAGTCTCACTGCACGACTACGAGGCCGGAAGGTCCGACCCACCGGGAGAGCCGGTGACGATCGACGTGACGTACGACGGCGCCGACCTCGACGTCGTCGCCAGGGTCTGGGCCTGCAGTCGGGAGGCTGTCGTGACGCGCCACACGCGCACGATGTTCCTGGTCGCCTTCTGCGGCTTCGTACCAGGTTTCGCCTACTGCGTGGCGGCCGAGCCGTTCCCGGAGGTGCCGCGCCGCGAGGTGCCCCGCGAGCGGGTTCCCGGCGGCTCGGTCGCGCTGGCCGGTGAGTACTGCGGGGTCTATCCGACGGCGACTCCCGGCGGCTGGCAGCTGGTCGGTGCCACCAGCGCTCGGCTCTTCGACGCGGACCGGCCCGAGCCCGCGCTGCTCTCGCCCGGCAACCGGCTCCGCTTCCGGGCCACGTCACCGTGAGGGCGTTGCGGGTCGAGCAGGCGGACTGTCTCGTCCTGGTCGAGGACCTCGGCCGCCCGGGCTACGCGCACCTCGGGGTTCCGCGGTCGGGCGCGCTCGACAAGGTGGCCTTGGCCCTCGCGAACCGGCTGGTCGGCAACCCGGAGGACCACGCCGTTCTGGAGGTCCTGGTCGGAGGCGTCCGGCTGCTCGCGCAGGAGTCGGTGCGGATCGCCCTCACCGGGGCGCAGCTGCCGATGGTGGTGGGAGGTCGCCCGGCCCCCTGGGGTACGGCGGTCTCGGTCGCCGCCGGCTCCCTGGTCGAGGTCGGGCCCGGACCTGGCGGGCTGAGGAGCTGGCTGGCGGTGGCGGGCGGCATCGACGTACCGACGACCCTCGGCAGTCGGTCGACCGACTCCCTCAGTGGCCTCGGGCCGGCCGCCCTGAAGGTCGGTGACCTCGTCCCAGTGGGTCCCGCCACACCCCACGCCGATGGCTCCGGCCAGGCGGCCCCGGCTCGTCCACTGACCGGAAGGGCAGTGTTGCGGCTTCGGCTGGGGCCGCGTGACGACTGGTTCACCGACGCCTCCTTGGCCGCTCTGCTGAGCGGCTGGTATGACGTGTCACCCTCGTCGAACCGGGTAGCACTGAGGTTGCGCGGGGACCCCCTGGCCCGAAGAGCCGCTGGCGAGCTGGCGAGCGAGGGCATTGTCGACGGGGCGATCCAGGTTCCGGGCGACGGTCAGCCGCTCATCTTCCTGGCCGACCATCCGACCACCGGTGGGTATCCCGTGGTCGGCGTCATCCTCGATGACGACCTCGCCTGGTGCGCCCAGCTGCGCCCGGGCGACCGGGTTCGCTTCATGCCGGCCACATGAGCGGATGACGCCGTGGTGGGTGGCAGGCTGGTCTCGTGTACATCCCCGCACACTTCGCCGCCGACGACGGTCTGCTTCGCTCCCTGCTCACCGAAGGAGCACTCGCCGACCTGGTGACCGCAGGACCGGATGGGCTGCAGGCGACTCCGCTGCCGCTGCTGCTGAGCGAGGACGGCACCGCGCTGCACGGCCATGTCGCCCGCAACAACCCCCAATGGCGCGCCGATGGCGCACCGGCGCTGGTGATCGTCCGGGGCGCCGACGCCTATGTCAGTCCTGGGTGGTACGAGTCGAAGCGGGAGCACGGCCGGGTCGTCCCGACCTGGAACTACGAGGTGGTGCACGTCCGCGGTCGCCTCGTCACCCACGACGACCCCGACTGGACGGAGGACCTGGTACGGCGGCTGACCGCGCGTCATGAGGCGGCGCAGCGCGCACCGTGGTCGCCGGATGATGCCCCCGATGGCTTCATCGCGGGTCAGGTCAGGGCCATCGTCGGCGTCGAGGTCAGGATCGACCGCATCGAGTCGAAGGCGAAGCTGTCGCAGAACCGCCCTCCGGCCGACGTCGACGGCGTGGTCGACGCCCTCAGCTCGGGGGACAACGGGCAGCAGGAGCTGGCCGACCGGATGAGGGCTGCGCGAGACCACGGTTCGGTGTGATCGGCGGGTGAACGCGCAGGCGCACCAGCGTCGAAGCTGGCTCGGGCTGCTCTGCGCCTTGGCTGTCGACAACTTCGGCTCCGGCCTTTTCCTCCCACTGTCGCTGGTCTACGCGACCAGGGTCGTCGGGCTGTCACTGGGCTCGGCGGGCACCGTGGTCTCGGCGGGTCTCGTGGTCGGGCTGTTCGTCCCACCGGTGGCTGGTCCGCTCGTCGACCGGCTCGGACCGCGAGCCGTGGTGACGACGGCGCAGGGGATCCAGGCTCTCGGCGCCTTGGCGTATCTCACGGCACGGGGCCCGGCGGGTGTGTTCGCCGGGGCGCTCCTGCTCGCGGCCGGCTCGCAGACGTTCTACTGCTCCTTGTTCGCATTGATCGCGGACGTCTCGCCGAGCGGGTCCAAAGACCGCTCGTACGCGCTGGTGAATGCCGTGCGCGGAGCCGCTTTCGGGTTCGGCGCGCTGGCCGCGGCGGGTCTGGTCACGACCGCGAACCGGACGGGCTACCGGGTCTCGGTCGGTGTGGACGCCGTGAGCTTCCTGGTGTGTGCGCTGGTTCTGGCCCGTTGGGTCGAGGCCGCCCACGTCCGGCATCCGGCTCCCGCGGCGCCCGGCGCGGGTGCGGCGAGTGCGTGGCGGGACCCGCCGTTCCTCGCGCTCACGCTGGTCACGATGCTGTCAGCGCTGGCCGTCGACTTCTTCCTCGCGGGCATGCCCGTGTACGTCCTGGACGAGCTGCACGGGCAGTCCTGGCTGCCGGGGATCATCCTGGCCCTGCTGACCGCCATCGGAGCCGGCGCCGCGGTCATCGCCATGCGAGTCGTCAACCGGCTGGCCAGAACGACGTCGATGGCCGTCCGGTCCGTCCTGTACGTCGTCTGGGGCGCCGCCAGCCTGGGCGCTGCCGCCCTGCCCTCAGGCCTGCGAGCGCCGTACCTGCTGACGACGACGCTGCTGCTGGCGGCGGGATCGCTGCTCGGACCGGTGGCGAACGCGCTGGCCGAGGCCGCGGCGCCACGTGCGGTCCGGGGGCGCTACCTCGCTACGTTCCAGTACGCGTTCACCGTGGCCGGGGTGCTGACGCCCGCCATCGTTGCGCTCTTCACGTATGCCATCTGGCTGCCTTGGCTCGTCGTCTGCGCGGCATCTGCGGGCGCGGTCGGCGGTTCGGTGTGGCTCGCCGGTCGGCTGCCGCCGGCGGCGGTGCGTCCCCACCAGGGGAGCGTCGCGCTATCGCGGGTGTAGGAGACCGTCGTCGGCGGCGAAGGTCCGCACCGGGCCTACCTCGCTGTCGGCGGTCTCGAAGCGCACGGTGACCCTGCCCAGCCCCGACCCCCACACCCACCCCGGGCCGTGGTCGTCGTGCACCACGTCCATCCCCGGCCGCCAGCCCGGCCCGCGGCGGGCCCCCTCGGTCTGGGTGAGGATCGGCATCAGGAGCGGCTGGTCCGCGGCGTCCTCCTCCTCCGTGAACAGATCGTCCTGGACCCAGTCCGTCAGCGAAGAGACCCCCACGCCCAGCAGCCGAACGCCCCCCGCTGTGTCCAGCTCGGCCAGCAGGTCCCGGGCCACCCGGCTCACCACGGCGGGCCGGTCGGTCGGCCCGGCGAGCGTCGAGGACCTGGTCTGGGTCGAGAAGTCATGGTGGCGCACCTTCAGCGTGATCGTGCGGCCACTCAGCCGGGACGCCGCGAGGCGCTCCGCCACCTGGCGGGCATGCCGGTCGACGATGGCGGCAAGCAGCGCGGGCTCGACGATGTCGTGATCGAAGGTGTCCTCTACCGACACGGACTTCGCCTCGCGCTCGGCGACGACCTGCCGGTCGTCGACGCCGCGAGCCAGGGCATGCAGGCTCATCCCGTTCGCGTGTCCGAGAACCCGGACGAGCTCGGGTTCGCTGACCCGTTCCAGCTCCTCGACGGTGCTGACACCCACCTGGCGGAGCCGGGCGGCGGTGGCCGGGCCGATCCCGGGTATCACCGTCACCTGCATCGACCTCAACAGGTCCCGCTCCGAACCCGGCGGGATGACCACCGTCCCGTCGGGCTTCTCGAGCTCGCTTGCGATCTTCGCGACCAGCTTGGACGTGCCGAACCCGACGGACGCCGTCAGTCCTCCCGTCTCCTGGTGCACAGCCGCCTTGAGTCGTCGGGCAATATCCACCAGGCCGCTGTGGCTGAGGTCCGGGGCCATTGGGGCGGCCGCCAGGTCGACGTACGCCTCGTCCAGCGACAACGGCTCCACCAGGGGCGACAGCTCCCGGAGCAGTCCCATGACCACCTTGCTTGCCGCGTGGTATGCGTCGAAACGGCCACCAAGGAAGGCGCCGTGCGGGCAGCGGGCGCGCGCCTCCGCCGTCGACATCGCCGACCTGACACCGAACTTCCGAGCCTCGTACGACGCCGTGGCGACCACCCCGCGGGAACCGACGCCCCCCACGATGACGGGTCTGCCGCGCAGGGACGGCTTGTCACGCTGCTCGACCGAGGCGAAGAAGGCGTCGAGGTCGAGATGCATGATCGATGCGGTGCCGCGCACAACCCCCATGATCGCGGAAAGTTGTCCACAGGACGCGGATCGGGGGTCGCGGGCCACACCGGCACCAGTCCAGCCTGATGCCCATGTCCCGCAAGAGCAGAGCCCTCAAGAAGGCCGGCGTCGGCCTCACCGACGTCAGCACCACGATCAGCAAGCTGAGGGGTCCGGCCGACGTCGCCGCGGTGATCCCCTACCTGCTGGGTTTCCAGCCCAACGAGAGCCTGGTGCTGGTGGCCTTGGAAGGTCCCCGCAAGCGCTTCGGCCCGGTGCTGCGGATCGACCTCGTCGACGACCGCCGCACGTGGGAGCTCCAGCTCAGGCAGGTTCTCGCTGGGGTACGGACCAACCGGATGCGTCTCGTCATCGTCGCCACGTTCAGTGCCGACGCGACCCTCGCGGACTCCCGGACGGATCTCGTGCTGGCCGCGTTGGCCGAGGCGAATGTCGCCCTGGAGGACGCCTTCCGAACCGACGGCCGCCGATGGTGGTCCTACACCTGCCACAACCCGATGTGCTGCAGCCCGGACGGGGTGGCCTACGACGTCGGCACGTCACGGGTGGCTGCCGAGGCGGTGCTCTCGGGCCTGACGTTCGAACCCGATCGCGACGCTCTGCGGGCCCGCTTCGCGCCGGTCGATGAGCGCACCCGGCTGACCGTCGCCTCGGAGGTGGGCCGGCTGCAGCGGACAGATCCGACGATCCTGCCTGGCGCGGCGTCCGCCATGCTCGGCGCCCGGGTGTCCCGGTGGACGGTCCAGCCGGAGGAGCTCACGCCCTCCGACGTCGCCTGGCTGGCGCTGGCCGTCCAGTCGATCCGCGGCCAGGGGAGTGCATTCGCGCTCGTCGAGAGGGCGGCCGCGGCGGGGCATTTCGAGCTGTGGCGAGCCGTCATGTGCCGCGTCGCCGATGAGCTGCTTCCGCCGCCCGGATGCCTCACCGCGTTCTCCGCATGGCTCGACGGGCGAGGTGTGCTGGCGTCCCACGCGCTGGACCGGGTCTTCGAGGTTGCGCCGAGGCACCCGCTGGCCGGCTCGCTGATGCGGCTGCTCACCGAGGTTGTCGACCCGCGAAGGTGGGCCGAGCAGATGCGTCCTCGCCCGCAGGGAGGCGCCCCGCCACCGCTCGCCGGCTGACGGGGGACGAATCTCCGTTACGGTGGCGACTGGAGGCGATGCGCGGCAGTCTGGAGGCAGCAGCGAGAGTGCAGAGCGCCTGCCTTCTGACTCGGTTACGGAGAAGGGGCCATCGATGGGGCAAGAGGTCGAGCGGCGGGAGTTCACCCGAGAGGACCGCACGCGCTACCGGGCAAAGGTCCGCACCTGCCTGGACGTGTTCGCCAGAATGCTCCGGGAGTCGCGGTTCGACTTCGAGCACCCGATGACCGGCATCGAGGTGGAGCTGAACCTCGTCGACAACGCGTGCAACCCAGCAATGAAGAACGCGCAGGCCCTCGAAGCCATCGCAGATCCCGACTTCGTGACTGAGCTCGGACAGTTCAACCTGGAGATCAACGTGGCGCCGCGCAGCCTCTCGGGCGACGGCATCAAGGCTTTCGAGCGCAACGTGCGGGACAGCCTCAACGCGGCCGAGGACAAGGCCAGCGACGTCGGGGCGCACATGGTGATGGTCGGCATCCTGCCCACCCTCCTGACCGACCACATGCGTCTCGAGACTCTCTCGGCCAACCCCCGCTACCAGCTGCTCAACGACCAGATCTTCGCCGCCCGCGGGGAGGACCTGTCGATCAGCATTCGCGGCGTCGAACGTCTCGAGCTGACCGCCGACTCCATCATGCCGGAGGCGGCGTGCACGTCGATGCAGCTGCACCTGCAGGTGAGCCCGGACGACTTCCCGTCGTACTGGAACGCCTCGCAGGCCGTCGCCGGGATCCAGCTCGCTCTCGGAGCCAACTCCCCGTTCCTGTTCGGGAAGGAGCTGTGGGCGGAGACCCGCATCGCGCTGTTCGAGCAGGCGACCGACACTCGGGCGGAGGAGCTGAAGGCGCAAGGGGTCCGGCCTCGGGTCTGGTTCGGCGAGCGGTGGATCACGTCGATCTTCGATCTCTTCGAGGAGAACGTTCGCTACTTCCCGGCGCTGCTGCCGATCATGGACGACCAGGACCCGGTCGCGACGCTGGACTCCGGCAAGACTCCGGCGCTGTCGGAGCTTCGGCTGCACAACGGCACGATCTACCGGTGGAACCGCCCGGTGTACGACGTCGTCGGCGGGGTGCCGCACCTTCGGGTCGAGAACCGCGTGCTGCCCGCGGGGCCGACCGTGGTGGACATGATGGCGAACGCGGCGTTCTACTTCGGCGTCGTGCGGTCGCTCGCCGAGGACGAGCGGCCGGTGTGGTCGCAGATGTCCTTCAGTGCGGCCGAGGAGAACTTCCACGCCGGCGCACGGGACGGCATCGCTGCCCAGGTGTACTGGCCCGGTGTCGGCACCGTCGCTGCGACGGAGCTGGTCATCCGGCGCCTTCTGCAGCGGGCGAGCGACGGGCTCGATGCCTGGGGGATGAACCCGGAGGAGCGGGACAGGCTGCTGCGCATCGTGGAGCAGCGCTGTCTCAGCTTGCGCAACGGGGCCGCCTGGCAGAGTGTGGTGCTCCGCGAGGTCGAGGCCGCCCAGCCCGGGGACCGGGCGTCCGCCCTGCGTGAGGTCGTGCGTCGCTACTGCCGGCACATGCATGAGAACGTCCCGGTTCACGAGTGGCCGCACTGACCGGGGGCTGGGCCCGCGGCCGTGCTGGTCCCGTGGAGCTCGGATGCTGGACAGCGGGTACCGTTCGGGTCACGTTCACGCGGGTGTAAGGAGGAGCATGGGCGTCATCGTGGTGGGGTATGTGCCCAAACCCGAGGGTCACGCCGCCCTGCGCCTAGCCGCCGAGGAGGCGAAGCTCAGGGGGTCCTCGCTGGTCGTCGTGAACTCCCACCGCGGAGGCCGCGGGTACGCCGACGCCGTGGAGGGGGAGACCGAGCTCGAGCGGGTGGGCTCCCAGCTCACCGCCGACGGCATTCAGCACGAGGTGCGTCAGCTGGTGCGCGGTGCCGACCCCGCGGAGGACCTTGTCGCTGTCGCCGTCGAGGTGTCGGCCGAGATCATCATCATCGGCCTCCGCCGTCGCTCTCCGGTCGGCAAGCTGATCCTGGGGAGCAACGCCCAACGGGTCCTGCTGGACGCACCGTGCCCCGTGCTCGCGGTGAAGGCGGCCGAGTGACCCTCCAGATCCCGCACGTGCGCATGCGGCCCGGCACAACTCCGCCGGGCTGGAAGCAGGCTGCACAAGTGCAGCCACGACCACGAAAGTGGGTTCGATCAACATGAGCAGTGAAGAAGAGAGCAACGATCAGGCCCAGCGCGTCGCCGCCAGAAAGAGCGCCAAGAAGGCGGCCCGACAGGCTGCGAAGAAGGCGGCCCGGCAAGCGGCCAAGAAGACGGCGAGCAGCGGCGGCCCAGGGGCCGGCGCCGGTGAGGGCTCCGGTCAGGGCACCCGTATGCGCGGCCCTGGAGCGGCCAAGAAAGCCGCCAAGAAGGCTGCCAAGCGTGCAGCCCGCCGCGCGGCCCGCGAGCGCGAGGAATCGTCGGCCGATGGTGGCGGTACCGTCGACGAGGCGCCGGGCTCCTCTGCTCTGAGCTAGAATCCATCTCGCCACCGTGCCGGATCGCTTGAGCGGGGCGGTTCCCGTGACACAATGGAGATGCGGCGTCTTGACATGACCGGGCCACGCCGCGCCCCGAGCCAGATCGACGAGAGGTTGCTCGTGTCGTTGAGCGCGCCCCGCCCTGCATCAGATCCCGTTTCGGAGAGTGCCGGTGCTCGCAAGTCGGTGTCGGCAGCAGCGACAGCCAAGCGCTCGAGCGTCTCGGCGGCGGCGCAGCCGGCGAGCTCTGCACACCCGACCGCTCAGAAGGGCGCCTCCAAGACCAGGTCGGCGAGGAAGACCCAGGCGACGAAGAGTCCGGTATCCGCCGTGCGATCTGTCACGGAGGATGACGGCGGGTCCGCCGGCCCCGCGGCCAAGACCTCCAGCACGAAGACCTCTCCCTCTCGGAAGACCGTGGCGAAGAAGACGCCGGCCAGGACGACCACCGCCGAGAAGGTGACCGCGAAGCAGGACGTGACGACCGCGGACCTCGATCCGGTCGCGGCCGACCTCGACCCCGAGGTCGTCGACCCGCTCGCGCTGCTCCCCGGTGACGAGGTCGACCTCCTGCAGAAGAAGCGCCTCGAGGACATCGACGATGCCATCTTCGAGAAGGACCTCGAGAACGACCCCACCCTGAAGGAGGACGAGAAGGAGGGGTTCGTCCTCTCCGAGGCCGATGACAACGACGAGCCGGAGCAGACGGTCACCGTCGCCGGCGCCACGGCAGACCCGGTCAAGGACTACCTGAAGCAGATCGGCAAGGTCCCCCTGCTCAACGCCGAGCAAGAGGTCGAGCTGGCCAAGCGGATCGAGGCCGGGCTGTTCTCGGAGGAGAAGCTCGGCCGGGAGAAGAAGGTCTCGGCGAAGCTGCTCGACGAGCTGCAGTGGATCGCGGAGGACGGTCATCGCGCGAAGTACCACCTCCTCGAGGCCAACCTGCGGCTGGTGGTCTCGCTGGCGAAGCGGTACACCGGACGAGGGATGCTGTTCCTCGACCTCATCCAGGAAGGCAACCTGGGGCTGATCCGTGCCGTCGAGAAGTTCGACTACACGAAGGGTTTCAAGTTCTCGACGTACGCGACCTGGTGGATCCGGCAAGCCATCACCCGTGCGATGGCCGACCAGGCCCGCACGATCCGGATCCCGGTCCACATGGTGGAGGTCATCAACAAGCTAGCGCGGGTCCAGCGTCAGATGCTGCAGGACCTCGGGCGCGAGCCGACACCGGACGAGCTCGCCAAGGAGCTCGACATGACGCCGGAGAAGGTCGTCGAGGTCCAGAAGTACGGTCGTGAGCCGATCTCGCTGCATACCCCTCTGGGTGAGGACGGCGACTCGGAGTTCGGTGACCTGATCGAGGACTCCGAGGCGATCGTCCCGGCGGACGCGGTGAGCTTCACCCTGCTCCAGGAGCAGCTGCACGCGGTGCTGGACACGCTCTCCGAGCGCGAGGCCGGCGTCGTCTCGATGCGGTTCGGGCTCACCGACGGACAGCCGAAGACGCTCGACGAGATCGGCAAGGTGTACGGCGTCACGCGGGAGCGGATCCGGCAGATCGAGTCCAAGACCATGTCGAAGCTGCGCCACCCATCAAGGTCTCAGGTCCTGCGCGACTATCTCGACTGATCCTCCTGCCGAACCTGCGTACGTGCGGACGTTGCCGGCGATACGCTGCGTGCCTTGGACCAGAACGGCTCGGGGCTCACGGCTCCGTCCTCGGACGTAGGGACACGATATGGCTCGTCATCGGTTGGCGTTTCTGGTCTCGTGTTTCATTGCCGTCCTCGGGACCATGGCGGCTGCATCGACAGCGGGCGTGGCGGCGAACGTTTCGTCGGCGCGGGTCACTTCGACGGGAAACGTCTGGGTGACCATCAGCGGCGGTCCCGACCAGACCTGCGGGATCCGCACTGACCACACTCTGTGGTGTTGGGGAGCCAACTTTGTCGGCCAGTTAGGCGTCGGCGACAAGACCTACCGAAACGTCCCTACTCGGGTCGGCCAGGGCACCGACTGGGCATCCATCAGCACCGGAGACGTGCATACGTGCGGAATAACGACCAACCACACCCTGTGGTGCTGGGGAGGCAACCTCAGCGGCCAGCTCGGGCTCGGCGACGGGCCGGACCGTCTCCGACCGGCACGGGTCGGCAATGGCGCCAACTGGGCGCTGGTCAGCACTGGCGGCTACCGCAGCTGCGGGATCCGGATCAGCGGCTCCCTGTGGTGCTGGGGCGACAACGGCTTCGGCGAGCTCGGCCTCGGCGGCACGCGGAACCGGGATCGGCCGACGCAGGTCAGCCAGGTGAGCGACTGGACGCAGATCAGCCTCGGCGGCTCGCATACCTGCGGGATCCACGTCAACCACACCCTGTGGTGTTGGGGCTACAACACCGACGGCCAGCTCGGGTTCGGTGCCAGGTGGACACAGAGCCATCGACCCACCCGGGTCGGCCAGGGTGACGACTGGGCTCAGATCGCCACCGGTGAGAGTTACACCTGCGGCCTGCATGTCGACCACACCCTGTGGTGCTGGGGGTACAACGGCTACGGCCAGCTCGGACTCGGCAACACCACCTCCCGGCTGCGACCCTCCAGGGTCGGCGGCACCGCCGACTGGGCACTGATCAGCACCGGCTTCGCCCACACGTGCGGGCTCCGGGCCAACCACACCCTGTGGTGCTGGGGCGACGATCTTTCGGGCGAGCTGGGGCTTGGCCACACGACCGGGCGGCACCAGCCCGCTCACGTCGGCCAAGGCACCGACTGGGCGTTGGTCAGCGCCGGCAACTTCCACACCTGCGGGATCCGGACGAACCAGAGCTTGTGGTGCTGGGGAGACAACTTCAGCGGGCAGCTCGGGCTCGGCGACACGACCAGCCGTCCGGTCCCCGCGCGGGTGTAAGCACGGCCAGTCGCGAGACCCAGGAGCCCCTGCCGGCCATCTGGGCCGAACAGCAAGAAGACGGCCACCTCAAGGTGACCGCCAACGAGGGGAAGAGCTGGATGCGGCTCTGAACCAGGTCTCAGTGCTCCTCGGGAGCCAGCTTGTTCTCTTCGGGAGCCGGCTTCGGCGCCCGGGTGGCGAGTGTGCCGGTGTCATCGTGGATCGTCGAGGCAACCTCGTGCAGCTTCTCAGCGTGCTCACGGGCGTGGTGTGCGCAGAACAGCAGCCCGCGTCCGCTGGCGAGCTCGACGCCCACGTACGCCTGCGCTCCACATCGGTCACACCGGTCAAGGGAAGTGAACCTGGGGCTAGGTGCAACGGCTGTCGTCACGTGTGGCCCCTTCCTGTAATCCGTAGGACAACGTTGTCATAGGAACATCCAACAGACCATGAAACATTCCCCGACGTGTCCCGAGCTGATGACTCGTTACTTAGACCATACGTCGCATCGTGTCCCTTCGAAGCCATTCGCCGCCGCATCCGGCGGTTTGGGTCCTGCGTGTCGCGCCGACGCGTGGGCTGCCCGGCTGTGTCGGGCCCGCCGAGTAGGGTTCTCGTGCACCCCCAGTCGTGCTCTCGTTGACCTGTGCCTCACGCTGTCTGAGGAGACCCGTGCCCCGTCGCGTCGCCGCCGTCGATTCGACGTACAACGCCCGTCACCTGCTGGTTCTCGAGGGACTGGACGCTGTCCGGAAGCGGCCCGGGATGTATGTCGGGTCCACCGACACCCGTGGCTTGATGCACTGCGTATGGGAGATCATCGACAACGGTGTCGACGAGGCGCTCGCTGGCTATTGTCATGAAATCGTTGTCACGTTGCATCGTGACGGCTCGGTCGAGGTCAGTGACGACGGGCGCGGCATCCCGGTCGACGTCGAGCCCAAAACCGGGCTCAGCGGCGTCGAGGTGGTCTACACGAAGCTGCATGCGGGAGGGAAGTTCGGCGGCGGCTCGTACATCGCGACAGGCGGCCTGCACGGCGTCGGGGCGTCGGTCGTCAACGCGCTCTCGGCCCGGCTCGACGTGGAGGTCGACCGCAGCCCCGCCACCCGCGCGATGTCCTTCAAGCGCGGTGTCCCCGGCCTGTTCTCCGCGGACGGCCCGGACGCGCCCTTCACCGCAGCTTCGGATCTGGTCTCCCGGGGCCGGGTCCGCAAGGGCGTGACCGGCACCCGGGTTCGGTTCTGGCCCGACCGCCAGGTCTTCACGAAGGACGCGCGCGTCGCCCTCGACGAGCTCGTCACCCGGGCGCGCCAGACGTCGTTCATCGTTCCCGGCCTGGGGATCCGGATCCGCGACCTGCGCGGCGATGTGGCGTACGAGGAGACCTTCCGCCATGACGGGGGCATCGGCGAGTTCTGCGAGTTCCTGGCTGCGGACCCTCCGGTCACCGATGTGGTGCGCCTGCAGGGCTCCGACTCGTTCACGGAGACGGTCCCGCTCCTCGACGAGGCCGGCCACATGACTCCCCAGGACGTGGAGCGTGAGCTCGGTGTCGACATCGCGCTGCGGTGGGGCACCGGGTACGACACGGAGGTCCGTTCGTTCGTCAACGTGATTGCGACGCCCAAGGGGGGCACCCATGTCGCCGGCTTCGAGCGCGCGCTCACGAAGACGTTCAACGAGGTGCTCCGGGCCACCCGCGGGCTGCTCAAGGCGGGTGAGGCCGACCTGGTCAAGGACGACGTCCTCGAGGGAATGACCGCCGTCGTCACGGTTCGGCTGGCCGAGCCGCAGTTCGAGGGCCAGACCAAGGAGGTGCTCGGAACCCCTGCGGCGTCCAGGATTGTCGCCAAGGTGGCCTCCAACCGGTTGAGGGCGTTCCTCACGTCGTCCAGGCGGGCAGAGAAGCAGCAGAGCCGTGCGGTGCTCGAGAAGGTCGTGTCCGCCGCGCGCACCCGGGTTGCGGCGCGCCAGCAGCGTGACACGCAGCGACGCAAGAATGCGCTGGAGTCGAGTGCGCTGCCCACGAAGCTCGCCGACTGCCGAAGCAACGACGTCGAGCGGTGCGAGCTGTTCATCGTGGAGGGAGACTCAGCACTCGGTACGGCGAAGCTGGCCCGCGACTCGGAGTTCCAGGCACTGTTACCGATCCGGGGCAAGATCCTCAACACGCAGAAGAAGTCATCCGGGGAGATGCTGCAGAACGCCGAGTGTGCGTCGATCATCCAGGTGGTCGGGGCGGGCAGCGGACGCACGTTCGACCTCGAGCAGGCCCGCTACGGCAAGATCATCTTCATGGCGGACGCGGACACCGACGGCGCCCACATCAGATGCCTGCTCACCACGTTGTTCCACAACCACATGCGCGAGCTGCTTCGGGAGGGACGCGTCTTCACCGCGGTTCCGCCGCTACACCGCATCGAGCTGTCCAACCCGAGGAAGGGCGCGGAGAGGTTCCTCTACACCTACAGCGACGACGAGCTGCAGCGGCGGCTGGCGGAGCTGACCAAGAAGGGCCAGCGCTGGAAGGACCCGATCCAGCGCTACAAGGGACTCGGCGAGATGGACGCCCAGCAGCTGGCGGAGACCACCATGGACCCCCGCCGACGGACTTTGCGGCGGATCACGATCGACGACGGGGCGGCGGCCGAGGACGTGTTCGAACTCCTGATGGGAAACGACGTCGCCCCCCGCAAGGAGTTCATCGTGCAGGGCGCCTATGAGCTGGACATCGACGCGATCGACGCCTGAGGCTCGGCCGGTCGCAACAGCACGGCGGAGAGGACAGCTGCCGCTCCGGCACAGACCGCTGCTCCCCAGAACACCACGTGCAGCTGAGCGATGCCTGCCTCCTTGAGCGCGTTCACGTACGCGGGGCAGATGGCGTTGGCGTGACACACCTGGTGCAGCGTCGGCTGAGCGGCCGAGACCTGGTAGAACCGGCGGAGCCCGATCGTGGTCAGCGCTGATACCCCGACGAGCATGCCGACCATGCGAGCCACCACGAGGAAGGCGGACGCAAGCCCGTGGACGGCATCGTCGCTGGCGGCCAGCAGGGCTGCGTTCGTGGGTGCGATGGAGATTCCGAAGCCCAGCCCGCAGGCCACAAGCGGAAGCGTCGCGTCCGCGTGGTTCAGCGTCGTCAGGCCCCAGGTCGTCATCGTCACGAACCCGAGGCCGGCGAGCGCCATGCCGGCACTCGCCAGCACCGTTGCCCGGACCCGGCGACACAGGTAGCCCCCCAGTACGGCACCGACCGGGATCGCCACCAGCAGGCGGACCAGGACCAGGGCCGCATCGAGCTGGGAGTGAGGGTAGACCGTCACCCGGGCAAAGATGGGCACGTCGACCAGTGCGGCGATCAGGGCGCACCCGACGAAGAAGCTGACGACGAGGGCTCCCCACGCCGGCCGGGCGCGCAGAGCACCCGGCGGGACGAGGGGCGTGGCGGCACTTCGCTGCCGGAGCACGAAGGCGACCGCGGCCGCTGCGCTCACGGTCAGCAGCCAGGGACCCGCCGAGGAGAGGACCTCGACCTGGGGGTCCGCGGTCGCGAATGCCAGCACGATGCCGGCCAGCACGACAGCCAGCAGGGCGGCACCCGGCAGGTCGGCCGATCGGGCGAGCCCGCGCCAGCCGCGCCAGCCGACCAGCGGCCGCCGTGCCGTCGCCTGGCGAACCACGAAGAGGGCTAGCAGGACCACGAAGGCCAACGACATCGGCGTCGACCACCTGCTGTCCCCGGCGTACCTGATGAAAGCCAGCCCGGTGGTCAGCCCGCTGGCGAGCCGCTGCGGCTCGGTCATGACGAGCACGAGCGCCGCCAGCGCGAGCAGCGCCAGCGCGATCCCGGGGAAGTCGAGAGTGGGTCGCCGTGACTTCGCCGGTGACGCGACGGCACTCTCGGCCGTGGGGCGGGCACCGACGGTGAGCAGGGCGGCCACGATGACGAGGCTGGCGGCCAGGTTCACCCAGAAGATCGTCCGCCAGGTCCACCGGGTGAGGATCAGGGCGCCGTACAGCGGTCCGATGACAGCGCCGAGCTCCTGGACCGCACCGACGACGCCGAGCGGAAGCCCTCGGCGCTCGGCCGGCCAGATGTCCGCGACCAGCGCGAGTGTGGCCGGCACCAGCCCGCCGCCGCCGGCGCCCTGGATGAAGCGACCGGCCACCATCGTCACCAGGTCGTACGACGCTGCCGTCACCAGCGAACCGACGGAGAACGCCACCAGGGAGCCCACGAGGACGGGGATCCGGCCACGGATGTCGGCGATCCGGCCGACCAGCGGCAGCATGGCTACGTAGCCGAGCAGGAAGCCGGACACGACGGGTGCGCCCCGCTGCAGCTGGTCGATGCTGAGCCCGACGGATGCGATCATGTCGGGCAGCGCTAGGACCACGACATAGGTGTCCGCCGCCGCGAAGCCGACGGCGATCGCCGCGAGAACGAGCAGGGCGCGCGGGGTGGCAAGCGCGCGCGTCACGGGGTAGCTCACGACGGGCCGCCGCTACTGGGGCGCGGTGATGGTGACGGGATCGGCCGTCAGGTCGAAGATGATGGAGTAGGTGCAGTCGCCGTGGTCGCCGTAGAACGGTCCGGTGATCGACACACCGTGCAGTGCGTTGCCATCTGTCAACGTGAACGTGACCTTGAAGCTGGTCAGCGCCGATGACGAGAACAACGCATGCACGTACTTGCCCGGCAGGTGTCCGTCGACCTTGGTGAGGATCGTGCTGCCGCTCCGCTCGGACCCGCTGGTCTTGGCGGCGACCGTGTCCGTGAGCAGGGACGAGATGCCGGTCCTCCGGTTCATCAGTGCCGCCGGGTCGGGCGCGCCGTAGTCGGCCGGGTTGATCTTGCTCCACCCCACGAACGGCAGCTTGGCGTAGACCGCTCCGTCGACGGCGACCAGCCCGGCGTCGATCGAGAGGCCCTTCATGACCTGGACGCTGCCAGTGAAGGCGGGAGCGTGGGTACCGGTCCCGTGGGCGGACTCCAGGGCCGAGACGCCGCCTGGGAGGTGGTCGGACGACAGTGTGAAGCCGATGAACTTCGCCTCGTCGAAGCTCTTTTTGGCGGCCACCAGGCGGTCAGCGACCGGCTGTCGGTTGCTGGTCGAGCCGCTGCAGGCCGCCACGGCGAACAGCACCACCACCATCAGCGTCGTCAGCCTGCGCACGTGGAACAGCCTGCCACGGCGGCGCGGTGGCCGGCAGTCAGCCGCGCGGCGTCCCGGCGATCGCCCCGATCGGCTGGGTGGCCGGGGTGCCGGACCCGTCGCGGCGGCCCTGGTCGGTCGGGAGGTCGATGGGCGCTCCGCTCGCCGCCGACGCCAGGGCCGGGCCGGGCCCGACGTAGGCGGTGACGAGGGTGTCCTCGCCCTTCAGGAACCGGTGGCACCGCACCCCGGCGGTGCCCCTTCCCTTGCCCGGATACTCGGCGAGAGGCGTCACCTTGACACTGCCCGTCTCCGTCCCCGGCAGCGCGTTCGCCGTCCCCGAGACCGTGACCACGACATCGCCGAGCGTCGGGTCGGCGGCCCCGAAGCAGACCACGTGTGCCCCGCCGGAGAGGCGTACGCCGGCCACGCCGCCACCCGACCTGCCCTGTGGCCGAACCACCGACGCCGGGAAGTGCAGCAGCTGCGCGTCGCTCGTGACGAAGGCGAGCTCCTCGCCGCCCGAGATCTCCTGCCCGCCCACCACCACGTCATCGGGGTCGAGCCGGATCAGGTCCCAGCTGTCCTTGCCGAGCACCTCCGGCAGCACCCGCTTGACGACACCGCCTCGCGTGCCGAGCACGAGGCCGGGGGAGTCGGGCAGCAGGGACATGAGGGTGACCACCCGCTCGCCGGGGTCGAGCGCGAGGAACTCGGTGAGCGGGGCGCCGCCCTGCAGAGTCGGCGCGTTGGCGGTGTCGGGCAGCACCGGCAGGTCGAGCACGCTGAGCCGCAATAGCCTTCCCGCGGACGTCACCACGCCGACGAACCCGCGGGCTGTCGAGCGAGCGGTCGCGCAGATCACATCGTGGCGAGATCGTCCTCCGCCGGCGCCGAGAGGCTCCGCGGAGAAGGTGCGCGCCAGCAGTCCCGTTGACGAAAGCAGCACGCGGCACGGGTCGTCCGCCACCTCGAGCGGGACCGTCGCGGTCAGCGGTTGCCCCGCGGATTCCAGCAGCACGGTCCGTCGTGGCGTGCCGTGCTGCTTGGCCAGCTCGTTCAGCTCGTCGCCGGTGATCTTCCGCAGCAGCGCCGGGTCGTCGAGGATCGCGGTGAGCTCCTCGATCGTGCGCTCGAGCTCGGACCTCTGCGCCTCGAGCTCGAGCCTCGAGAACCTGGTCAGCCGCCGCAACGGCATGTCGAGGATGTACGTTGCCTGCTCCTGCGACAGGTCGAACACGCTGATCAGGCGCTGCCTCGCCTCATCGGCGTCGTCGCTGGAGCGGATCAGCTGGATGACCTCGTCGATGTCCAGGATCGCGACCAGCAGGCCCTCGACCAGGTGCAGCCGCTCCGACGCCTTCGTCCGCCGGTACGTCGACCGGCGGCGCACGACGTCGTACCGGTGCTCCAGATAGACGGTGAGCAGCTGGCGGAGGCTCAGGGTGCGGGGCTGGCCGTCGACGAGCGCGACGGCATTGATCGAGAACGACTCCTCCAGCGGCGTCTGGCGGAACAGCTGCTCGAGGATCGCCTCGGGGTGGAAGCCGTTCTTGATCTCGATGACCAGGTGCAGCCCCTTTGCCGAGTCGGTGAGGTCCTTCACGTCCGAGATCCCGATGAGCCTCTTGGACTGGGCGAGCGCGGCGATCCGCTCGATCACCCGTTCCGGGCCGATGTTGTACGGGAGCTCTGTCACCACGATTGCCTTGCGGCGCGGAGAAGCGTTCTCGATGCGGGTGCTGGCCCGCATCTTGAACGAGCCGCGGCCCGTCTCATAGGCCTCCCGGATGCCGTCGAGCCCGATGATCTTGCCCCCGGTCGGAAGGTCGGGGCCCGGGATGAAGCGCATCAGGTCGTCCAGGGTGGCGTCGGGGTGACCGACCAGGTGACGGAGCGCCTGGACGACCTCGACGAGGTTGTGCGGTACGAGGTTGGTGGCCATCCCGACGGCGATTCCGCTCGCCCCGTTGACGAGCAGGTTCGGGAACGCGGCAGGAAGGACCGTCGGCTCGAGCTCGCGGCTGTCGTAGTTCGGCCGGAAGTCGACCGTCTCCTCGTCGATGTCGGCGGTCATCGGGGTCGCGGCGGCCGCCATCCGGCACTCGGAGTAGCGCATGGCCGCCGGCGGGTCGTCGGGAGAGCCGAAGTTACCGTGTCCGTCGATGAGAGGTAGTCGCAACGCCCACGGCTGGACCATCCGCACCAGCGCGTCGTAGATGGCGCCGTCGCCGTGCGGGTGCAGCCGGCCCATCACCTCACCGACGACGCGGGCGCTCTTGACATGGCCTCGGTCGGGACGAAGACCCATGTCGTCCATGGTGTAGAGGATGCGGCGCTGGACAGGTTTGAGGCCGTCCCTGGCGTCCGGCAGCGCCCGCGAGTAGATCACCGAGTAGGCGTACTCGAGGTAGCTCGCCCGCATCTCGTCCCGCACGTCGACATCGACGATGTGCTCCTCGAAATCGTCCTCCGGCCTGGTCGCCGTACGTCGTGCCATGTCGCTGCCGTCAGCTCCTCGTTCGATGTGCGCGCCGCTTTGGCGGCGGCGACCGCGCCCCCGGCACCATTGTGTCGGGTGGGGGCGACGAGCCTGGGCAACGACCCACCGGCCGTGCCTGCCGGTCGCGCCTGGTGAACCATTTTTACGCCGGTGGCGTGTGACACCTAGGTTCGCCAGGTGCCCCCCCGAAAGGACCCCCATGTCAACTCGCCGTAAGTCGCTTCTCGCCTTCCTCGTCGTCCCGATCTTCATGCTCGTTTCTCTCGCCGCCGTCGGGGTCGCGAACGCCCGTCAGTCTCATCAGGCCGCCCCCCTCAGAACGCCGACCATCACGATCAGCATGTTCACGTTCAACACGCCGTTACGTGTGCGCCACGGGGTCAATGTCCGCGTCGTCAACCGGGATGCCGTCACGCACACGGTCACGTCCAACAAGGCAGGGAAGTTCAACGTCGTCGTTCCGGCCAGGTCGACGGCCTTCTTCCGCGCGCCCTCGACCGCAGGCAGGTACGGCTTCCACTGCAACATCCACCCGCAGATGACGGGCATCCTTCGCGTCCGCTGAGGGAGGCCGGCCGGGTGCGGGAGGCGGCCTACTCGCCGATCCCCCCGCCGTCCGGCTGGACCAGCTCGCGGACGATGTCCAGGTGGCCGACGTGGCGGGCGTACTCCTGCAGCACATGAAGCAGGATGCGTTCCAGCGCGGGCGGGGGCGCGTCGGTGAACCTGCCACCGAGCCGTGCCCGGTCGGACAGCAGCGCCCGGCTCACGACCTCGCGGGTACGCCGGCCTCCCGCCCGCAAAGCCTCGAGCAGCGTGTCGGCTGTCTCCTCGGATCCGACGCGCCACCGTCCGGACGGGTCGTCGTCGCCGTACGGGTCCTGCAGCTGCTCGCCGAGGAAGCCCCACACCAGCCATCGCCGTTCCATGAACGTGAGGTGCTTGACGAGCTCGAGAGGTGTCCAGCCGGTCGGCAGGATGCTGCGAGCCTGGTCGGAGGGCCGGATGCCGCGAACCTTCTCCTCGACCGTGGTGCGGAAGAAGTCGAGGTAGCCGAGCAGTACCTGCCGGGTGTCGTCCAGCTCCTCGGTCGGCTCGGGAAACGCCGCCACGCCGCTAGCCTTTCAGGCCGGGGAAGTCGTCCTCCGAGTAGGAGTACTCGGCGCGCTCGCCGGCTCCGACGTGCTCGGCCTCGGTGTTCCTCAGCTCCACCCGCCGGATCTTGCCCGAGATCGTCTTGGGCAGCTCGGCGAACTCGATCCTCCGGATCCGCTTGAACGGGGCGAGGTGCTCGCGTGCGTACCCCAGGATGTCTCTCGCCAGGTCCTCCGAGGGCGCATGCCCGGGAGCCAGCACGATGAACGCCTTCGGCACCGCGAGCCTGACCGGGTCGGGTGACGGGACCACCGCGGCCTCCGCCACGGCCGGGTGCTCGATGAGCACGCTCTCCAGCTCGAACGGGCTGATCCGGTAGTCGCTTGCCTTGAAGACGTCGTCGGAGCGGCCCACGTACGTGATGTACCCGTCGTCGTCGAGCGATGCCACGTCGCCGGTGTGGTAGAAGCCGCCCCGCATCGCCTCGGACGTGCGGCCCTCGTCGTCGTACCCGGTCATCAGCCCGAGCGGGCGGCGCGCGAGCTCGAGGCAGATCTCGCCGTCGTCGCCGACGTCGCCGGTGGCCGGGTCGACGAGCGAGACGACGTACCCCGGGAGCGGCCGGCCCATCGACCCGAGCTTCACGTGCTGGCCGGGGGAGTTGCCGATCATGCAGGTCGTCTCGGTCTGCCCGTATCCGTCCCTGACCGTGATACCCCACGCCCGCTCGACCTGCTCGATCACCTCGGGGTTGAGCGGTTCGCCGGCGCCCACGCACTCGCGCAGCGCAAGCCGATGCCCGCTCATGTCGGCCTGCGCGATCATCCGCCACACCGTCGGTGGGGCACAGAACGTCGTCACCCCGATCCGCTCCATCACCTCGAGCAATGCGGTGGCGTCGAAGCGCGTGTAGTTGTAGATCACCGTCGTCGCTCCCGCGTTCCACGGGGCAAAGACGCACGACCAGGCGTGCTTGGCCCAGCCGGATGACGAGATGTTGAGGTGCAGGTCGGCCGCCTGCAGGCCGATCCAGTACATCGTGGAGAGATGGCCGACCGGGTACGACGCATGGGTGTGCCCGACCAGCTTGGGCTGGGCCGTCGTCCCCGACGTGAAGTACAGCAGGAGCGTGTCGTCGGCGCGCGTCTTGCCGCCGACGAGTGCCGGTGCGCCGGCTGCCACCATGTCGTCGTACGACGACCACCCTTCCGCCGACCCGACGCTCACCCGGACGAGCGACTCCGCGCCCTTGCCGAACTTCCCGGTGTCGACGGCCCCCGCCACGACGGCGCGTACCCGGCCCCGTTCGAGACGGTCGGCGATGTCTGCCGAGGACAGCAGCGTCGTGGCGGGGATCATGACGGCACCGAGCCGGATGCAGCCGAGCATGGCGACCCACAGGGGAGCGACGTTGCCGAGGAGGAGAAGCACGCGCTGACCCGGTTCGACCCCGGCGGCCGACAGCGATCCGGCGAAGCGCTTCGACAGCTCGCTTATCTCTGCGTAGGACAGCTTGGTCTCGCTGCCGTCTTCCTCGACGATCCACAGCGCCAGGGTGTTCGGCTGCTCGTCGGCAAGGACGTCGAACCAGTCCGTGGCCCAGTTGAAGTCCTCGAGCTGCGGCCACCGGAACTCGAGCTGCGCCTTCTCGTAGTCCTCGCGGTGGGCCAGCAGGAAGTCCCGCGCCGTCCGGAAGCGCGTGGTCGACGTGGCGTCGGCAGAGTCCATGTGCGCACTTTACGACGTACCGGCCGGAGGCTGAGGAACCGGATCCACGCCTGTGCCAGCCGGCAAACCGGGTCCGGAAGGCGGCCAATCGGGTCCGGCAGGTGGCCAACCCGGTCCAGCATGCGTGCTCAGGCCCGTTCGTACTCTCCCCGGCCGGAGCGCAGATCCGTCTCGGCCTTGTCCCGGTACTCGAGCTCCTGCTTGAGCAGAACCAGCTTCCCCCGCGGGACGTACCCGAAGAGGCTGACCAGGCTGGCCACCCAGGTGTAGGGCCCGACCACGGTTCCGGGAGCCGTCACGACATTGGCTCCCAACCGCGCGTAGTCCCCGATGACCGCGCCGAGGAACTCCAGGTCCGTCGTCATCTTGTGGTCGCCGGACCCGAGGCTTATCGAGTCCTGCCCGAACCGTCGGTTGCTCAGGATCGTGCCGGACCCGACGCGAGCTCCGAGACCGAGGACGCTGTCTCCGGCGAAGATGCCGCTCTGCAGCTTCGCGCCGGTGAGGCACACGGTGTTCTTGACCTCGGCGTCGTGACCGATGACGCACTCGTCGCTGATGATGCTACCGCTGCGAATCTGCGCACCGTGCCGGATGGAGCAGTTCCGCCCGATGTAAGCCGGTCCCGCGATGCTCACCATCGGGTGGATGACGGAGCCGGCCCCGACGTAGACCGGGCCGGTCAGGTCGACGTGGCCGAGCACGTCGCCGTTGACCTCTGTCCTGCCGCGGAGAAAATCGTCGAGCATGAGTCGACGGGCTTCCCCCACCAGGTCGTCGAGTGCGGGGAACGCCCCGACCAGGTCGAAGGGCAGGTTGCCGTCGCCCCGGAAGAAGTCGGCGGTGGTCAGCATGGGGACTTCTCGGCAGCGGCCATGCGCCGATTATGCTCGAAGCCCGCAGCGGCCGCTGGGGCCTACCTCGCGGATGGTCGCGACGGCGCGCGAAGGATAGATTCTCGCTGTGGCGGCAGACGAGACGGTCCCGACCTACCCAGCACACTGGGAGGCCGATGTCCTGCTGCTCGACGGGGGCGCTGCGAGGCTTCGCCCCATCAGGCCCGAGGACGCCGACGACCTCGTCGAGTTCTACGCGCGGGTCTCGCCTCGCTCGAAGTACATGCGCTTCTTCGCGCCGTACCCTGAGCTCTCCCAGCGCGACGTCGAGCACTTCACGCGGGTCGACTACCACGCGCGGACAGCGCTGGTGGTGACGATCGGGCGTGACATCGTCGCCGTGGGCAGGTACGACGCCATGGACGACACCAACCGGCAGGCCGAGGTGGCTTTCCTGGTGGAGGACAGACACCAGGGTCGCGGGATCGCCCAGCTGCTGCTCGAGCATCTGGCGCAGGCGGCCCGGGAACGGGGTTTCAGCTCCTTCGTCGCCGAGGTGCTGCCGGACAACGTCCGGATGATCCAGACGTTCCGCGAGACCGGCTTCCGGGTGGCGCGGGCCTATGAGGACGGCGTGCTGCGCCTCGAGTTCCCGATCGCCACGACGGACACGGCGGTGGGTGTGATGCAGTCCCGCGAGCATCGCGCCGAGGCACGGTCGATGGCCCGCTTCTTCCTGGCCCGCAGCGTCGCGATCATCGGCGCCAGTCGGCACGAGGACACGATCGGCCGCACGCTCGTGCGCAACCTGGTTGTGGGGGGCTACTCCGGGCGCGTGTACGTCGTCAACCCGTCCGCCGAGGCGGTTGCGGGCATGCCGGCGTACAAGACGGTGCAGGACATCCCCGACAACGTGGACCTGGCGATCGTGGCGGTCCCGGCCGACGCGGTCCAGGAGGTGGTACTCGACTGTGCGGCCAAGGGCGTGCACGGTCTCGTCGTGGTCTCGAGCGGCTTCGCCGAGACCGGCGAGGAAGGTCGGCGGCGCCAGCGGCAGCTGGTCGGGCTGTCCCGCTCCTACGGCCTGCGACTGGTGGGGCCCAACTGCCTGGGCGTGATCAACACCGACGTCGACGTGTGCCTGAACGCGTCGCTGTCGCCGGTGATGCCGCCGCGTGGCCGGGTGGGCTTCTTCTGCCAGTCGGGCGCCCTCGGGGTCGCGATCCTGGAGACGGTCTCACGGCGTGGGCTCGGGCTCTCGACGTTCGTGTCAGCGGGGAACCGCGCCGACGTCTCCGGCAACGACCTGCTGCAGTACTGGGAGGAGGACGCTGCGACAGAGGTCGTCCTGCTGTATCTGGAGTCGATCGGGAACCCGCGCAAGTTCTCCCGGATCGCCCGCCGGGTGGGACGCAGCAAGCCGATCGTCGCGGTGAAGTCCGGGCGGACAACCCAGGGGGTCCCGGTGGGGCACACCGTCCGGACGACGGTGGCGCCGCCGGGAGCGGTCGACGCGATGTTCCGTCAGGCGGGCGTGATCCAGGTCGACACGCTCGACGAGATGTTCGACGTGGCACAGCTGGTCGCCCACCAACCGTTGCCGATGGGACCGCGGGTGGCCGTGGTCGGCAACTCCGACGCCCTCGGGCTGCTGGCGGCCGACTCCGCGCTGGCTGCCGGTCTGACCGTCGAGCTGTCCGTCGCACTCGGGGCGGACGCGACGGCGGACGACTTCGAGCGCGCGCTGGACGACGCCATCGACAACCCGCGCGTGGACTCGGTCATCGCGGTGTTCATCCCGCCGCTGAACACGACGGGTGACCAGGTCGCCGACGTCCTCGCTGCCGTTGGTGAGCAGTCCGACAAACCGCTGGTGTCGACGTTTCTGGCCAGCGAAGGGGTGCCGGAGCTGCTGCGGGTTCCCGATCTGGCGGGCGCGGCCGGCCGTGGGTCGGTGCCGTCGTACCAGGCACCCGAGGCGGCGGTGCGCGCGCTCGGGCGGGTCGTCCAGTACTCCCATTGGGCGAGCCGTCCGCCCGGCGAGGTGACCGTGTTCGACGATATCGACCTCGGGGCGGCTCACGCGCTCGTCATCAAGATCCTCAACGAGGACCCGGTGGGTCGTGAGCTCACCGCGGAGGAGCTCACCGAGCTGCTCGCCTGCTACGGCATCGACCTGAAACCGAGCCTGCCCATCACCTCGCTCGACGAGGCGGTCGTGGCGGCGGAGCGGCTCGGTTGGGATGTCGCGCTCAAGGCGACGGCTGACCATCTCCGCCAGCGGCCGGATCTCGCGCACGTCTGGCGCAACATCGAAGACCCAGCCGACATGTCCGCCGCCTGGCGGAACCTGACCAGCATGATCGACGACCCCGACCGGGCCCGCTTCGTGGTCCAGCGCATGGCACCGCCGGGGATCCCGGTTTCGATCGGCACCCTCGAGGACGGGTTGTTCGGGCCGATCGTGTCGTTCGGGGTGGCAGGTCCCCCGTCAGAGCTCCTCGACGACGTGGCGTACCGGATCCCGCCGCTGACCAACGACGACGCCGCCGACCTGGTCCGTGACGTGAAGGCGTCACCGCTGTTCTTCGGCTACCGCGGCTCGGACCCGGTCGACGTGGGGAGCATCGAGAAGGTGATTCTCCGGATGGCCCGGCTCAAGGACGACATCCCCGAGGTCGAGGTTCTCAACCTCGGGCTCGTGCTGGCGACGGCGAGCGGCGTCGAGGTGCTTCGCGCCTCCGGGCGGGTGGCCGCGAGCCCGGACGTGCGCAGCGAGTGGTTCACCCGGAGGCTGGCCTCCACTTCGAGCAGCGACGACTCCTTGGCACGATCGCCGGCCCCGAGAACCTGACGTGGTGACCGGCGGACGGCTTGGTCGCCGTGGCAGGATGAGCGGCATGCCCGACAGTGCCGCGAACCAGACCCCCCAGCTGCGTACGGCGCTCGACCGGGTCGGCTACTACCCCGCTGAGGTGGCCGCGGCGGTCGAGGACTCGCTGGCCGGAGAGACCGTCGTCAGCTACGTCATCCACCATGAGCCGACGTTCGACCGTGAGGAGGTACGCCGGCACATCACGGTCCTGGTGCTCACCCCGTCGCGGCTGCTCATCACGCATACCGACGAGAACCCGCCGGACGACCTGTTACCCCGGCCGTACACGTCCACCTCGACGGAGGCCATCCCGCTGGCCCGGATCGGGAGTGTCTCGCTGACCAGGATGGTGGCACTGCCGACCGACGACCTGCCCGGGGCCAACCCCCCGGTCGCGGAGGCGGTGCTGACTGTCGGCTGGGGCGCGGTCTCCCGGGTCGACCTGGAGCCGGCCGAGTGCGGAGACCCCGAATGTGTCGCGGACCACGGTTACAGCGGGGCCGTGACGGCGGAGGACTTCTCGCTGCGCATCAGCGCCACCGCCGACGGCGATGACGCGGTCGGTCATCTACTGGGGTTCACCCGGTCGCTGAGCGCGGCCTCGATCGGTCCATGAGCGATCTCCGGGACGGTCGTTGACCGCTGACTCGCGGGTCGTGCTGCCCGAGTACGGGTCCGGCTCCTTGTGCGACGTGGTGCCCTCCGCCCTCGGCGCACTGGGGATCGAGGGCTGGTCGAACGTCCTGTCACTGCCGCCGGCTTCGTCGTACGTCGTCCTCCTCGTCGACGCGATGGGGTGGAACCTGCTGCTTCGCCATCGTTCCGAGGCGCCGTACCTGTGGTCGCTCGCCGAGCGCGGCCGGGCCATCACCGCGGGCGTCCCGTCCACGACCGCCACCAGCCTGACGAGCGTGGGAACCGGGCTGCCACCGGGCACCCACGGGGTTGTCGGGTTCACCTCCCGGATCCCGGGCACCAACCGGCTGCTGGACGCCCTGCGGTGGGACCCCCGGGTCGACCCGCTCGAGTGGCAGCCCCACTCGACGGCATTCGAGCGGGCCGGGAGGGCTGGGGTGCCGGTCACCGTCGTGAGCATGCGCGCGTTCGAGGACTCGGGGCTCACCCGGGCCGGCCAGCGCGGGGCGGCGTACGTCGGCGCGGACCTCGAGGGGGAGAAGATCGCAGCGACTGCCCAGGCGTCCTGCCTGAGCGGGTCCCTGACCTATGTGTACGACGGCCGGCTCGACGTCATCGGCCACCGCCACGGTTGCGGGTCGTGGGCCTGGCGCCACCAGCTCGCGATGATCGACAGCTTCGCGCGCCAGCTGAGGTCGGCGATCTCTCCGGAAGCCGCTCTGGTCGTGATCGCCGACCATGGCATGCGCGACGTTGCCAGCGTGGACCGGGTGGACGTCGACGACGAGCCAGACCTGTTGGTCGGGCTGAGCCTGCTGGGCGGGGAAGCGCGGTTTCGGCACCTCTACACCGGGTCGGGCGAGGTGGACGCCGTTGCGTCGCGGTGGCGGGACCGGCTGGGGGATGCTGCCATGGTGTTGACCCGGGACGAGTCGGTGGAGGCGGGATGGTTCGGAGTCGTGAATCCCGCCGTCCGGCCCCGCCTCGGAGACATCGTGGTCGCGTGCATCGGGCAGCTCGCGGTCATGTCGAGCGAGCGGTTCCCGCACGAGGCTGCTTTGATCGGGCTGCACGGCTCGGTGACGGCGGACGAGATGCTGGTGCCCCTCATCGTCGACACCGCCGGCTAGCCGGATGAGCCCGGCCAGTACCTGGCGAGCCCTCGACCCGAGGCTGCTGGCACTGGCGTGCGGTGCGTTCGTGGTCACCTGCGACGGAACGCTCGTCATCGGGCTGCTTCCGCAGATCGCAGCATCGGTCGGCACCACGCAACCGGTGGCGGGGAGTGCCGTGACGGTTTTCGCGCTCGTCTACGCCGTCGGCGGGCCGGTGCTCCTGAGGACGCGCCGAACGGTGGGCGGGCGAGCGATCCTCGTCGGCTCGATGCTCTGCTTCGCCTTGGCCAACCTCGCGACCGCGGCGGCCCCGAGCCTCGGTGCGCTGCTGCTGGCCCGCGGACTCGCAGCGGGATGCGCGGCGGCGTTCATGCCCACGGCCGCTGCTGCGGCGGCGGCGATGGCGCCACCGGATGCCTCCGCACGTGCGCTCAGCGTCGTCGTGGCCGGCGCCTCGGGTGCTGCGGTCCTGGGTGTCCCGGTCGGCACGTGGGCGGGAGACGCCCTCGGCTGGCGCACGGTCTTCGTCGTGCTGGCGGTCATCGGCGGACTGACGGCGCTGGCGATCAGGCTGCTGCCGGGCGCGTCCCTGGGGGCGGGGACGCGAGGACGGGACATCACGGTCGATCGACGAGGTGCTGGCCTCCTTCTCGGGACCACTCTGCTCTGGGCGGTCGGCAGCTTCGCCTGCTTCACCTATATCGCGGCTGTCTTGCATCGCGCCGCGGGAGTCGGCCCGACGGGGCTGGCGGTTCTGCTGCTCGTCTTCGGCGTGGCGGGGGTTCTCGGAACGGCGGCCGGCGGCTGGGTGAGCGATACCGTGGGCCCGCTGATCGCGGCGAGGACGGCGCTCGGGTTGGTGACGGTCGCCCTCGCTGGCTTTGGCCTCATCTGTCTGCGGCACTCGCCGGACGGGCTCACGCTCGCCGTGACCACGGCCGCCGTCGTCGTCTACGCGACGGGCACGTGGATGATGACCCCCGCACAGCAGCTGCGGTTGCTCCGCTACGGGGGAGACCAGCGTCTCATGCTCTCCCTCAACGCCAGCGCCCTGTACGGCGGGGTGGCGATCGGCAGCGCCATCGGTGCGCAGATCCTCACCGGCGGCCTGGGAGTCGCGGTGTTGTGCTGGGTCGCCGCCGCGGTCACCATGACCGCCGTCGTCGTCACAGCCTTCGAAGGTCGACGTCCGGCGCCGCCCCGGAGCGGTCGACTCGGTTGAGCCGGCCACTCCCGCGAATTGCGGGAAAGTGGACCTTTTTCTGCTCGGACAAGGTGCACTTTCCCGCAATTCGCGGGGGTTACGACCGAGCTTTCGGCCGGCTCGCGTCAGCCCATGGGGAGCGTGAAGCTCGGCTTGATCGGTGAGGCGTCACCGAGTGGCCGGATCGCCGTACCGTCGGCATAGAACTCCAGCGTGTGCAGGCCCCACACGTAGTTGTGCACCGTGAAGCGGACGCCGACCACCCCCTCGGCCCCGTCGCGGGAGGCCTCGGCCTGCATGCGGCTCATGGCCAGCTCACGGGCCTCGTAGTTCCCCTGCGTCCATTGGGGCATCTCGACGTTGCGACCCATCTGCTTGAGCGTCTGCATGAAACCCTGAGCGGCTACGTGGTAGACGCAGTTGCCCATCACAAGGGCGACCGGCGCGTGCCCGGTGGTGAGCAGCGTCACCAGGTCCTGACCCGAGAGATGGCTCGAGAAGGCCTTGCCGTCCGGCCGACGGTAGGTCCCGGGGGCGGCAACGTAGCGGACGGCGGTCCCGACCGCGACGAACTCGATGTGCTCCCGCGCCTCCCCATGACCGCGCCACTCCAGACGTACGCCGACGATGCCGTCCGCCCCGATGGAGTCGGCCTCGGCCTGCATTCGCGACATCGCGTTCCAGCGCGCCCGGTACATGGCCTCCGTCAGAACTCCCAGCTCCTGCTGTTGCCTCATCCCCGAGGTCTGGAACCCCACGTGGTAGACCGAGACGCCCATCACCAGGTCCATCGGGTCGAACCCGGCCCCGTGCAGCAGTGCGAACTCGTTCACCGAGAGGTCTGACGTGAACACGGAGGCCGCGTGGGAGAGCCGCTCAGCGGCCACCGGGTCCAGCTGGGGGGACTGTGTCATGCCGCCAGTATCGTCCACCGACGTCCTCCTCTCCACCATCCGGCGCGGGCGTCGGCCGGCCGGTGCCGCTCGAGGTGCCGGGTCGACGCGCCGCCGGTAAGGTGCTAGAGGGGCATAGCCGCAGAGGGGGACGTAGTGGATCTCACGACGACGAGCAAGTGGCGCGCCCAACAGGTCACCGACAACGTCTGGTTCGAGCGGACCGTCAGGGTGGGCCTGGTCGCGTACGGCGTGGTCCACCTCCTGATCGCGTGGTTGGCGCTCCAACTGGCCTTCGGACACCAGTCCAGCTCGGCCAGCCAGCAGGGAGCGCTGCACAACCTGGCTCGTCAGCCGTTCGGGACGGAGCTGCTGTGGATCGTGGCGATCGGGCTCTTCGCGCTCGCCATCTGGCAGGCGACGCAGGTGTGGTGGGGTCACCGCAGCGAGGACAACCCGAAGCAGCTGTTCAAGCGGGTGGGCTCGGCAGGTCGCGTGGTCATCTATGCGGCTATCGGCATCAGCGCCATCGAGACCGCGGTGGGTTCGGGCTCAAGCTCGCAGAACCAGAAGAGCCAGCAGACGACCGCCCAGCTGCTGGCCTTGCCCTTCGGACGGCTGCTCGTCGCGGGCGTCGGGATCGTCATCATCTTGGTCGCCGTCGTGCATGCGAAGCGCGGGCTGACCGAGTCGTTCACGAAGGACCTGACGGGCGGCGCCACCTCGGGCTCATCGGGCACCGTGATCGTGCGGCTGGGCCAGGTCGGTTACATCGCGAAGGCGGTCGCCTTCTTCGTACTGGGCGGGCTGTTCATCTGGGCCGCCTGGACGTACGACGCCAAGAAGGCCGGTGGGCTCGACCAGGCGCTTGCGACGCTGCTCGGCGAAGGTTTCGGTCCTTGGCTGCTCGTCGTGGTGGCCCTCGGCATCGGGTGCTTCGGCCTCTACTGCTTCGCCTGGGCCCGGTACGCCGACACCTCGACCTGACGTCTCCCGGCCGGCGGGCAAGCGCAGGGTCGCTCTGAAGCCGGACTGGCATGATCGTGCTCGTGGGCGAACTGCACTTCTACACGGGGACGATGGACTCAGGCAAGAGCACGCTGGCTCTCCAGACCAACCACAACCACCTGGCTCGTGGGCGGGTCGGCCGGATCTTCACCCGTCACGACCGGGCGGGTGACTCGCGGCTGTCGAGCCGGCTCGGGCTCACGGTCGACGCCATCGAGGTCAGCGAGGACCTGAACTTCTGGACCTACGTCGTCGACGCGCTGACCAGTGGCGGACGCATCGACTACCTGGTGTGCGACGAGGTCCAGTTCTACGAGTCGGAGCAGATCGACCAACTGGCCAAGGTGGTGGACGAGCTCCAGATCGACGTGTTCGCCTTCGGCATCCTCACCGACTTCCGCACCAAGATGTTCCCCGGTTCGGCCAGGCTGGTAGAGCTCGCTGACAGGGTTCACTCGCTCCAGGTGGAGGCGCTGTGCTGGTGCGGCAAGCGCGCCACGCACAACGCGCGGACCGAGAATGGCGTCATGGTGGTAGAGGGGGAGGTCATCGTCGTCGGAGAGGTCGAGGACCTCGACACCGAACCCGGCGAGATCGGCTATGAGGTGCTCTGCCGCCAGCATCACAGGCGGCGCCTCACCGCGGCGCGTGCGCAGGCGGCGGCGCTGTCACCCGATGTGCTGCCCTTCCGATGACCCGGCAGCCGATGGGGGTTGGGTGCCGGTTGATGGGGTGGTGGTGGTGGACGGACGCTCGGCTTCGGTGCTGTCGTCGACCGCCTCCGTGCTGTCGCTGTCCTCGGTTGTCGTATCGGGGTCGACAGAGTCGGCTTCGGCCATCCGCTCGTCCACCTCGTCGCGCGCGACCGAGGCGGACATCTGCTTCTCCTGAGCCTCAGCGGTGAGTCGGTCCGCTCGGGCCGCCTTGACGTCGGCCTCCGCGGCGGCGGCCCGGGCCTTCGCCTCCGTCTCCGCTGCCGACGCCTCCTTGCGGTCGACGGTCACCGAGCGGGCACCCGCCTCGGCCCTGATCTCGCGAGCCTGCTCACGGCGACGGTCATTCCGCCTGCGCAGAGTAGCAATCGCGACCGCGATGATGACCACCACGATGATCGCGACGATGATCCAGATGACAGTGCTCATGTGTTTCGTCTCCTCGTCAGGTCGTCGCCGGGCACATACCCTCTCCGGTTAGCGGCCAAACCCTGGGAGCAGGGGACGTCTAGAAGGCCTGAGACGCTGCGCCGGGCATCCGCGCCAGCAGCTCCCTGGCCCGCTCAGCCAGGCCGTGCTCGACGAGCACCTCGTACTTGGTCGCGACCACCTGGCTGATCGACGAGAAGTCCCGTTGTCCCCCTCGGGTCATCGCCGAGTAGCCGACCTGGCTCCAGACCGCCCCGAACACGGCGCCCAGGATGACCAGCGTGATGACGAAGCCGACTGCGTTCCCCCCACCGAAGAGCGCGAAGGCCAGTCCGATGAAGAGGCCGAACCAGACTCCTGACGCCGCGCTGGCGGCGGCGACCTTGCCACGCGTGAGTCGTCCGGAGATCCTCTCGACGCTGCGCAGCTCGGTGCCGACGATGGCGAGATTCTGGACCGGGAACTCGTTGTCCGACAGGTAGTCGACGACCTTCTGCGCCTGCTCGTAGCGGTCGTAGACACCGAGTGACATGGGGTATTCGAGGTCGAGTCCTGGCCGTGGAACGTTGGGGATACTCATGACTCACCTGGCTGTCTCGAGGGCATCGACGTGTTGCCTTTCGATGTAGTTTAGGGCGGTCCCGGCACCGTGGCGCCGCGGACCTGCCGCGTGGACCTCCCGGCGCTAAGAGTCGTCCTTACCGAACATGATCTCGTCCCAGCTCGGCACGCTCGCCCGCTTCGGTCGCCGTCTGCGCTCCGGTGGCTCCTCGACGGCCGGTGCCTCGTCCTGCGCATCCTGAACGGGAGCCGACCGGGACTCCTCGACGGCCGGCGCGTCTGCCGGTGGCGGCTCCTCGGGTGAGATCTCGGCGTCCTCGTCCTGCGGCTCCCGGACGGCTCGAACAACGGCTGTCAGGTCGTCCGTGCTGTCGTCCTCGCTGTCGGGCATGCCTAGCAGGTCGTCGCCGTCCGGCACGGCCGACAACCGCCGCTCCGCGCCCTTGCCGGCCTCGCGGGGCTGTGGCCCCTTGCTCGTCGCCTGCCGCTCGCCGGTCAGCCACTTGGCCTCGTCGTCATCGGCGAGCGAGTATCGCCCGACCAGGTCGAAGATGAAGAGGGCGGTGCGCTGCCGCTCGCCGGACAGGTACGACGCCTGGACCGCCCACCGGCCGTCCTCTCGCCGCCAGGCGTCCCACTGGGCTGACAATGCATCGATCCCGCGTCCTCGCAACCGCTCGGCCACCACGTCGGCGAGGTTGCGGGACGGCCCCTCGGCCCCCTTGCGCCGCACATGGCTGCGGCGCGCCAGCTCCGCGACGTGCTGGCGCTCGGCGAGCACGGGCACGCAGTAGGACATGATCCTCTCGACCGGCACCTGAGCCAGGACCGCCACCATCTCTGGCGAGTCACCTGCCCGGATCCGGGCCTGAATCTCGCGCGGTCGCAGGGCGCTGTCCATCTCGATCTCCAACTGGCCGAGCCGAGCGCGGTCGCCGCGAAGCGCCGCGCGCAGCCTGTCGTCAGCGGGCGCGGCGAACTCGGCACCCGTGGGATCGACGAAGACGACCTGACGACCGTCCGCGCTCAACCCGACGAGCCTGAGCTTGCGCATCTACGCTCCCGCTCCTGTCCACAGCGTGTGCCAAAGTCTGGCGGCCCGCGGTTGTACATCCAAGACAGCGCGCCGTCCAGGACCTATTCAACACTGCACGGCGCAGTGTTGGTTCGTGGTTCGTCCCTTGCGACCTGTTGCGCAGCCGCGAGCGCGGCGGCGGCACGCGTCGTCCGCGACGGGATGAGGAGGGCTACCAACGCCGCCAGGGCGCCGCCGACCGCAGGCACGTTGTAGGCCGAGCTCGCGCCGTACACGTCGATGATGCGGCCCGCGATCGCCGCCCCCGGCGCCACCCCCAGGCCGATGCCGGTGGTCACCCAGGTGATGCCCTCGGTGAGCCGAGACGGGGGGACGTGAGCCTGGATCAGCGAGATCAGCGCCACCAGGGTGGGACTGATGGCGAACCCCGCCAGGAAGAGCACGGCAGCGAGCAGCTCGAGGCTTCCCACGAAGGGCAGGGGAAGCATGACGCACGCCATCGCGAGCGCGCCCAGTCGGTAGCGTCGTAGCGGCGTTCCCTGCCAGTGGAAGCTTCCGGTGATGATGCCGGCGATCAGGCTGCCGGCGGCCCAGCTGGCGAGCAGGGCCCCCGCCAGCGCCCGATGACCCTGCTCCTGCGCGAAGGCGACGGTCACGACCTCCGTCGACCCGAAGAGCGCGCCGAGGCACACCGAACCGAGCACCAGCATGCTCAGCCATCCCCACGCCATCGCATCGGTGTCGCCGCTGACCCGCGCAGACCCTCGCGCGACCGGCTCGGTGCCCTTGAGGTGTGCCAGCCAGGCCACGCCGACAAGGGCGAACGCGATGACCGCGCCGATTCCCAGCGTCTCGTTGATGCTCGTCGCCAGCAGCGTGACGGCAACCGGCCCGACGATGAAGACCGCCTCGTCGACGACGGCCTCGAGTGAGTACGCCGTGTGGAGCGCCGGCGACTCACCGAGCGCGGAGGCCCAACGGGCTCGAACGCAGGCCCCCACCGGAGGGTAGCTACAGCCCGCGAGGGCGGCGAAGGCGTGCGGCACCGGCGACGGCCACGAGCCCTCGACGGCGAGAACGAGACCGCCCATGCCGACCGCGAACACACCCACCGCAGGCACGATGACGCGGGCCTGGCCCCAGGCGTCGATCAGCCGGGCCAGCACAGGAGCCGAGAAGGCGGTGGCCACCATGTAGGCGGCGGACACGGTACCCGCAAGACCATAGGAGCCGGTCCGCCCGGCGATCAGCAGCACGATCGCCAGCGTCACCATGGAGATCGGCATCCTCGCGATGAAACCGGCCAGCGACCACTGCTTGGATCCCGGGGTTGCCAGGACGGATCGGTACGGCGCGAGCATGGCAGGAGTCTAGTGAGGAGATCCGACAACGATCGACTCCACGACGAGGCAGCCGAACCGGGCGCCGTGTCCGGAGCGACCTGCCGGATGGCAGGATCGAGCCATGCCAGGTGGGTCCCCGCTCGCGCCGTACGACGCTCTCCTCGTGGTCTCCTTCGGCGGCCCCGAGAAGCCTGACGACGTCATCCCGTTCCTGGAGAACGTGACCCGCGGCCGCGACATCCCGCGGGAGCGCCTCGTCGAGGTGGGCGAGCACTACTTCGCGCTCGGCGGCAGGAGCCCGATCAACGACCAGTGCCGGGCGTTCCTGTCGGCCGTGCGGGTGGACCTCGCCGGGCACGGCCTCGACATCCCGGTCTACTGGGGGAACCGCAACTGGCACCCGTTCCTCGCCGACACCGTTGCCCGGATGACGCGCGACCGGGTCCGACGGGCGGCGGTCCTCGTCACGAGCGCCTACTCGTCGTACTCCGGGTGCCGCCAGTACCGCGAGGACCTGTACGACGCCGTGGCCGCAACCTCAGGCGCGCCACGCTTCGACAAGCTGCGGCACTACTTCAACCACCCGGGGTTCGTCGACGCGGTCGTGGACCACACGGTCACAGCACTCGAGTCGCTCGCCGCCGAAAAGCCCCAACGGGCGGTGCGGCTGGTCTTCGTGACGCATTCGATCCCGACGGTGATGGCGCACGGCGCCGGCCCGTCCGGGGACGCCTACGTGACCCAGCACCGAAACGCCGCGGCGCTGGTGGCCGACGGGGTCCGGGCGGCCACCGGCGTGACGGCCGAGTGGGACCTCGTCTACTGCAGCAGGTCCGGCTCGCCGCGGACGCCATGGCTGGAGCCGGACGTCAACGACCACCTCGCGGCGCTCCGAGAGTCCGGAACCACGTCCGTCGTGCTGGTGCCCATCGGGTTCGTCTCGGACCACATGGAGGTGATCTACGACCTCGACACCGAGGCTGCAGCGACGGCGGCCGACCTGGGGATGACGCTGCGCCGAGCGGCCACGGCAGGCGTTCACCCGTCGTTCGTGTCGATGGTGCGCGACCTGCTCGCGGAGCGTGCCGGCGTCGAGCGCGGTGAGCAGGTACGACGACAGGCGCCCGGCATCGGTTCTCCATCCTGGGATACCTGTCTGAGCACCTGCTGCCCCAACCCCCGTGGACCGCGACCCGCGCTGTGCGAGGTGCCCACCGCGAACGTTGCCGCCTCGTGACGTCGGCGGAGGAGCTGCTCAGGCTCGCGACCGACGTGGCGGCGAACGCGGGCGGCCTCGTGGCCGAAGGTAGACGCGGCATCGTCGAGGTGTCGGGGACGAAGAGCAGCCCCACCGACATCGTCACCGTGGTCGACCTGGCTTCGGAGCAGCTGATCCGCCGGGAGATCCTCGCCGCCCGGCCGGACGACTCGTTCATCGGGGAGGAGGGCGCCGACATCGCCGGCACCTCGGAGGTGACGTGGGTGGCGGACCCGATAGACGGCACCGTGAACTTCCTCTACGACATCCCGCAGTACGCGGTGTCGCTGGCCGCCAAGATCCGGGAGGACGTCGTCGCCGGAGTCGTCCACAACCCCGTGTCAGGGGAGACCTTCACCGCGCAGCGCGGACTGGGTGCCTGGCTGAACGGCAAGCGCATCCGTGTCTCGTCATGCACGGAGCTCGCCGCCGCCCTGGTCGGGGTGGGCTACACCTATCAGGCGGAGGTCCGCTCCCACCAGGCGGTGGAGACCGCCCGTCTGGTCCCGGTCGTGCGTGACGTCCGTCGGCTCGGGTCGGCCGCCCTGGACCTGTGCTTCCTCGCGTGCGGGCGGCTCGACGCGTACGTCGAGCGCGGCCTGAAGCCGTGGGACCTGGCGGCCGGTGGGCTGATCGCCACCGAGGCGGGGGCCAGAGTCGGCGGCCTGCACGGCGCCGACGCGTCCGAGCGCATCATCGTGGCGGCTCCCGCGGGCTTCTTCCCCGCCTTCGAGGAAGGGCTGCTGCGGGCAGGGTTCGGCGACTGGCCGCTCCCCTCCTGGCCCGGCTGATCACCGTCGACGGGCGATGGGCTGGCTTTTTCACGAGATCTAGGGCACAATGCGCCTCCGGACGGGCACAAAACACCAGGAGTGCGCGTTACCTCCATAGCCCGGTCGCAGTACCGGGGACTTCACATGACAACGAGCAGAACAGGTTCCCATGGCCACTGACTACGACGCCCCCCGGAAGACGGATGAGGAGCTCAACGAGGATTCCATCGAGGAGCTCAAGGCACGCCGCCTCGACAAGAACTCAGGCAAGGTCGACGAGGACGAGGTGGAGGCCGCCGAGTCCTTCGAGCTGCCCGGGGCCGACCTGTCCCACGAGGAGCTGTCCGTCCAGGTCCTCCCGCGACAGTCGGACGAGTTCACCTGCTCGCAGTGCTTCCTCGTCCACCACCGAAGCCAGCTGGCCAGCGAGAGCAACGGCCGGCTGATCTGTCAGGACTGCGCTGCCTGAGCGGCGTCAGGTGCTCTTCTTGACGTTCTGGTAGGCCTCCGCGGACATCCCGGGAGGCAGCCTCCCGGTCGACTTCACCCAGTACTTCGCGGCCTTGCGCGTCGCAAATGTCTTGGCGACGCCGATCGCCATCCCGCTCACGGCCGCCCAGGCCAGCGCCTCCCGGTTACCGAGATCCGGGTGCTCCGGCTTGGTCGGGGCGGCGTGGCCGGTCGCGGTCTTCCAGGTCGCGTCGAGCGCCTTCGCGGTGGCCACCCCTGCGGCGAGGGCGGAACCGGTCCCGAGCAGCTTCCAGAGGCCCTTGCCCTTGGCCTGCTGCTTCTTCTCCGCGTTCGCGGCCTTCTTGTCCGCCTTGGACTTGCCGGGACTGGGCTTGCTGGCCATCTCGCTCCTCATCGGCCCTCGGGGCTGTGCCTGGGCTGCGCGGTCGGCGCGGCCTGGTCTCGGCCTAGTCTCGCACGGTGCGCGCGGTGAGGCTCGCCGCAAGCTCGGCGGGATGGCGGGTGGAGACCAGCCAGTACGGCGCCGGGTCGGCGGGATCGTCGAGCGTGACCTTGACGGCGCCGCGGCAGTAGGCGCGCACCAGCAGGTAAGCGCGGGCATCCGCATCGACCCCGAGGACCCGTCGGGTTGCCTCGGCGTCGAGTGGCTCGACCAACCCGACGTACCGGTAGGGAAGCAGGGCCGGGCCGGCACTGAAGCCGTCAGGATCCGTGGCCACCCGGGCAGCGCCGTACCTCGCCAGGCCCCCGAAGGCCGCCAGCGCCGCCACCAGCGTCACCGCCACCGTGACGGTGAGCGGGGTCGCGATGAGGAACGCCCAGGCGATCGCCGCGACGAAGACGACGCCCATCGCCCACCAGGACCCCGGTACCGCGAGGGTCTCGGTGTAGGGGTCGGCGGGCTGGTCCACACCGAACAGCCTGGCACGAGCCGCGAGGCGCAGCGAGCGAGGGAGCGGCGACCGGACGGCCGCCGGCCGAGTAGTGTGGCGTCCGAGCCGGAGGTTCGCTCGACAAGCCCGGTCCATCCATGTCACGGAGGCTGCCGACGATGGTCGACGTGTTGATACGGCGACACGACGGCGCTTTCCCGCTGCCCGGCTACGCCCATCCAGGTGATGCCGGGGCTGATCTCGTCACCATCGTCGACGTCACGCTCGGCCCCGGCCAGCGGGCCAAGGTCCCGACCGGGGTGAGCATCGCCCTTCCCGACGGCTATGTCGCGCTGATCCACCCGCGGTCCGGCCTCGCCGCAGCCTCCGGGGTGTCGATCGTCAACGCACCGGGGACCGTCGACGCGGGATACCGCGGGGAGATCCAGGTGCTGCTCGTCAACCTCGACCCGCATCATGCTGTCGAGCTGCACCGGGGGGACCGGATCGCTCAGGTCGTCTTCCAGCGGGTCGAGCGGGCCCGGTTCATCGAGGTCGACAGGCTCCCCGGGTCCGAGCGCCGCGACGGCGGATACGGCTCGACGGGAGGCATCTCGTCGTCCGACGAGACCGTCCTGCGTGCAGACGCGCAGGGGGTACGCACGTCGGAGGAGACGTCGTGATCTTCCGCCGCAGGTCGGGCAAGCGCGACCGGTCGGAGGAGCCGGACGACTCCGAGGCGAACGGTGCCGGCGGGCTCGAGGACCTGGAGGAGCTGGAGATCGAGCGGCCCCGCGGCCCGTGGGACCGGGGCGAGACGTCGGTCGACGAGGAGGACGACGCCTACGTCGACCTCGGTGGCCTGGTCGTCAAGGGCATCGAGGGTCTCGAGCTCCGGCTGCAGGTCGAGGACCAGGAGGGCACCATCGCCGCCGTCATGCTGGCGGGACCCGACTCGGGCCTGGAGCTGCGCGCCTTCGCCGCGCCGCGGTCCGGCGGCATCTGGGACGAGGTCCGCAACGACATCGCGGCCGAGGCGGTACGCCGCGGCGGAACGGCGACGGAGGTGGACGGCGAGTTCGGCACCGAGCTGACCCTCGTGGTGCCGGTCGTGATGCCCGACGGGAAGCAAGCCACCCAGCCCAGCCGGGTCGTCGGCGTCGAGGGACCGCGCTGGCTGTTGCGCGGCACGTTCCTCGGCAAGAGCGCGGTGGCGCCCGACCCGGAGGGGCCGCTGGAGTCGGCGTTCCGCGACGTGATCGTGGTCCGGGGGAGCGAACCGATGGCCCCGAGGGACATGATTGCCATGCAGATGCCCGCTCAGGCCCAGGCGCAGCTGATGGCGCAGGCCCAGGAGTCCCAGGAACCCGGTGACCCCGAGGCCTGAGCGCGCGATCCGAAGCGATGGGCGTGCCTGTGGACGTACGCTGGTCTCATGAGCGACCAAGTAGGCGGTGGTGTCCTCAGACGTGTGTTCCGCAAGTTCGCGGTGACGCCTGAGGAGCTCGAGGCCGACGATCTCGAGGCTGAGCGCGTCGTGCAGCGGTGTCAGGCGATCAACGGCGTGCAGGACCGGGAGGTCGTCACGCTGTACGGCGAGCTGAAGAACGTCTCGCTCGCCCCACGCGCCGGCACCCCGACGCTCGAGGCGTCACTGTACGACGGGTCGGGCATGGTCACGCTGGTGTGGCTCGGGCGGCGCAAGATCGCCGGCATCAAGCCCGGCGCGGGGCTCGTTGTGTGGGGGCGGGTCTCCTGTCACGACGGACAGCGCATCATCTACAACCCGCGGTATGAGCTCCAAGCCTGACCCGGCCACCGAGGAGAGTGCGCCGGGCGATGTCCCGGCTCCGGCACCCTCGTCGCAGTCGCTCGAGACGCTGGTCCGCAGCCAGCTGGCCAAGGCGCTCGGCGGGACCCGGGGCATGGTCGAGGGCGCCGTCCCCACCCTGGGCTTCACGGTCTGCTGGATCATCTCGCGGGACCTGAGGCTCTCCCTGGTGATATCGGGAGCGCTGGCCGTCGTACTGCTCCTGCTCCGCATCGTCCAGCGTTCGAGCGTCCAGTTCGTGCTGAACTCGATCGTGGGCATCGCGATCGCTGCGGTCTTCGCCCTCCGGTCGGGCCGCGCCGAGGACGCCTTCCTGCCAGGCGTGATCTACAACGCCGTGTACGCCGTCGTGCTCGCCGGCTCCGCCCTGGTGCGGTGGCCGTTCGTGGGTTTCATGATCGGCGGCGTGACGGGTGACCTGACGCGTTGGCACCAGGACCGGCATCTCGTCTCGCTGTGCAGCCGGCTGACGCTGGTGCTTGCGCTGCCGTGCGTCCTGCGGGTCATCGTGCAGTACCCGCTCTACCGGATGCACGAGGCGGGCTGGCTCGGCTTCGCCAAGCTCGCGATGGGGTGGCCGCTGCAGATTGCCGCGTTGGCCGCGATGGTGTGGCTGCTCAGCCGGGACGACACCCGCGTCCCCGTGGCGTCCCCCCGCACCTGACACGGGCGCCGACCGTCAGAGTCGGTTGACGGTCGTCCCGTCATGGTGGGGCGCAAGCAGGCGGGCCAGGTCCTCCTCGGTCTCGGGCGTGGTGACGAACAGCAGCTCGTCGTGCGCCTCGAGAGTCGCCTCCGGGTGGGGCTGGTGCACGTGCCCGTCACGCAGCACGGCGACGAGCGAGGCGTCCGGCGGCCACTCCACCTCCCGGACCTGAGTGCCGACGTACGGCGAGGAGTCGGGCAGCGTGAGCTCGACAATGTTCGTGTTGCTCTGCCGGAAGGTGAAGAGCCGCACGACGTCACCGACGGTGACCGCCTCCTCGACCAGAGCGGACATGATCCGGGGTGTGGACACGGAGACGTCGACGCCCCAGGACTCGTTGAACAGCCACTCGTTGCTCGGGTGGTTGACCCGGCCCACCGTGCGCGGGACGGCGAACTCGGTCTTGGCCAGCAGCGAGATCACCAGGTTCGCCTTGTCGTCGCCCGTGGACGCGATCACGACGTCGCACCGCTGCAGGCCCGCCTCGTCCAGCGAGGACAGCTCGCACGCGTCCGCGAGCAGCCACTCGGCGTCCGGGACGCTGTCGGCCTTGATCGCATGAGGGTCCTTGTCGATGAGGAGGACCTCGTGTCCGTTCTCGAGGAGCTCGGAGGCGACCGAACGACCAACGGCGCCTGCACCCGCGATTGCTACCCGCATCAGTGCTCCTCGGGTCCCTTGGCGATGTTCTCCATGACGTCGTGGGCGCCTTCCTCGGTCATGACGAGGTGCACGACGTCCCCGTCCTGCAGGACGAGGTTGTGGTCGGCCATCCGCGCCTCCCCGAGGCGGGTCAGGAACGCGACCTTGGCGCCGGTCTCCTCGAGCGTGTGCACCTTCTCGCCCACCCACTCCTCGGGGACGGCGACGACGGAGATGCGGATCAGGCCGGAAGCATCACGCCACTCCGGTTCGGACCCCTCCGGCAGCAGCCGCCGCAGGATCTGGTCCGCTGTCCAACGAACGGTGGCGACGGTGGCGATCCCGAGTCTCTGGTAGACCTCGGCGCGGCGTGGGTCGTAGATCCGTGCCACGACCTTCTCGAGCCCGAACATCTCGCGAGCGACCCTGGCGGCGATGATGTTGGAGTTGTCGCCGCTGCTCACGGCGGCGAACGCGCCGGCCCGCTCGATCCCCGCGTTCTTGAGGACGGTCCGGTCGAAGCCGTACCCGGTCACCTTGTCGCCCGAGAACCTCGGGCCGAGCCGACGGAACGCCTCCGGGTTGGCGTCGATGATCGCCACCGTGTGAGAGCGGTCCTCGAGGTATCTGGCAAGCGTGGAACCAACCCGGCCACAGCCCATGATCACGACGTGCACGGTTGCCTTCCAAGGTCTGGCGGCGAGTCGGTGGCGGACCCGGCCGAGTCCGTCCGGCATGACGCTACACGTTTGCGGCCAAGCGGACAGGGCACGCCCGTGCAGATGCCGTGACCACCGCGCCCCGCGGCCGACGTGCGCGCCGCCGCCACGACGGCCGAGTGGTCTAGCATCCGTCCGTGGGCATACGGGACGTCGGCAAGCGCCTGCTGCTTGGACGCAAGCTCCGGAACACTCAGCTCGGGGAGACCCTCCTCTCCAAGCGGATCGCCCTGCCGGTCTTCGCCAGCGACGCGCTGTCGTCGGTCGGGTACGCCCCTGACGAAATCTTCCTGACCCTGTCCGCGGCAGGGCTCGCCTTCTACACGGTCTCCTGGAAGATCGGGATCGCGGTCGCCCTGGTGATGCTGACGGTCGTCGCGTCGTACCGCCAGAACGTGCAGGCCTACCAGTCGGGCGGCGGCGACTACGAGGTGGCCACGACCAACCTCGGCGGCACCGCAGGTCTGGTCGTGGCGAGTGCGCTGATGGTCGACTACGTCCTGACGGTCGCCGTCTCGATCTCGTCGGCGGCGCAGTATGCCGCGTCGGCGATCGACGTGCTGCAGGGCCACGAGGCGCTGCTCGCGATCCTGGCCACCGTGTTCCTCATGACGATGAACCTCAGGGGGGTCAAGGAGTCCGGGACGGCGTTCGCCATTCCGACGTACATCTTCATGGCGTCGATCCTGTCGATGGCCTTCTACGGCTTCGTCAGGTACTTCACGGGGTCACTGCCCAGCTCGGAGCTCGCGGGCTACTCGATCAAGGGCACCGAGCACCTCACGGGTGGGTTCGGCAGCCTTGCCGTCGTCTTCCTCGTCCTGCGGGCCTTCGCCTCCGGGTCCGCGGCGCTCACCGGTGTCGAGGCGATCAGCAACGGTGTCCCGGCTTTCCGCAAGCCCAAGGGCAAGAACGCGGCGACCACCCTGCTGCTTCTCGGCACGATTGCGGTCACCATGGGCATGTCCATCCTGATTCTCGGCAACCTGATGCACGTGCGCCTCGCCGACGTCGACAACGGGGTACGGCTCGTCGGCCCGCACGGGCACGTGCTGGGCGTGAACTTCTCCCAAGACCCCATCATCGGCCAGCTGGCGAGGGGGATCTTCGACCAGTTCCCCTTCGGTTTCTACCTGGTCGCCGCGTCCACCGGCGTCATCTTGATGCTGGCCGCGAACACCGCCTTCAACGGGTTCCCCGTGCTGGCATCGATCCTCGCGCGCGACGGCTACCTGCCCCGCCAGCTCCACACCCGCGGCGACCGGCTGGCCTTCTCGAACGGCATCGTGCTGCTGGCCGGTTTCGCGGTGGTCCTGATCTATGCGTTCGACGCACAGGTCACGAGGCTGATCCAGCTCTACATCGTCGGGGTCTTCGTGTCGTTCACGACGAGCCAGACCGGCATGATCCGGCACTGGACCCGTCTCCTGCGCAGCGAGCAGGACCGGGGCCAGCGGCGAAGGATGCAGCGCAGCCGCGTCATCAACGCGATCGGCCTCGGCGTGACCGGCCTGGTGCTCGTCATCGTGCTGATCACCAAGTTCGTGCACGGGGCCTGGATCGCGATCCTGGCCATGATCCTGCTGTTCTTCCTGATGAGAAGCATCCACCACCACTACGACCGGGTCGCTCGCGAGCTCGAAGGGGCCCACGAGGACACCGCACTGCCCTCGCGGATCCACGCGATCGTGCTGGTCTCGAAGATCCACCGCCCGACCCTTCGCGCGCTGGCCTATGCCAAGGCCTCGCGTCCCAACACGCTGGAGGCGGTCACGGTCGACGTCGACGATGACGTCACCGCGGGGCTGCTGCGGCAGTGGGACGCAGACGGCATCACTGTCCCGCTCAAGGTGCTCGCCTCGCCGTACCGCGAGATCACCAAGCCGGTGCTCGACTACGTGCGTGCACTGCGGCGCAAGAGTCCACGGGACGTCGTGACGGTGTACATCCCCGAGTACGTCGTGGGGCACTGGTGGGAGCAGCTGTTGCACAACCAGAGCGCGCTGCGGCTCAAGGGCAGGCTGCTCTTCACACCGGGCGTGATGGTCACCTCGGTGCCGTTCCAGCTGCGGTCGTCCGCCGTCGCCGAGCGGCGGCTGGACCGGCCGACTGCGGTCGTCGGGAGTGTCCGGCGAGGGCCGGCCAGAGGCGGCCCTCGCAAGCGAGCCGCCCAGCGGGAGGAGGGTGTCGGTCCCACGTCGCCGGTGGCCACCGATCTCGGGCCGGAGCCTCAGCGGGACGGCGAACCGTCGGTCGGCGGCGGTCGCCGGGGTTCCGGACGGGGTGGCCGGGGCGAGCAGCCGCCGGCCAGGGGAGGTCTGGGCGGACGAGGCCAGCGCGGCAACAGGAAGCGTCAGGCGAAGCGACGCCGGCGCCGCAGTCGCGGCTCCAACGAGACGGGCGACGAGACGGGAGGGGAGACCGGCGCCGGCGAGTCATGAGGTATCTTGATATCAAGATACCTGGCGGAGCGGCCGTGGCTGGGGAACGATAGAAGAACCACATCAGGTGAAGGAGCGCGGGCATGAGCACCGTTGACAGCTTTGGGGCCAAGGGGACGCTGGACGTCGGGGACGAGTCGTACGAGATCTATCGGCTCTCCAGCGTGGCCGGGGACGGGCTCGACGTGGCCAGCCTGCCCTACAGCCTGAAGGTCCTGCTCGAGAACCTGCTCCGCGCCGAGGACGGCAGCGACATCACCGCCGACGACGTCAGAGCAGTTGCCGGGTGGGACCCCGACAGCATGCCCAGCCAGGAGATCCAGTACACCCCGGCCCGCGTCATCATGCAGGACTTCACCGGCGTACCCGCCATTGTCGACCTGGCCACGATGCGGGAGGCCATGAGCGACCTCGGCGGCGACCCGACCCTGATCAACCCGCTCGCGCCGGCGGAGCTGGTGATCGACCACTCCGTCATCGCCGACGTCTTCGGCACGTCGAACGCGTTCGAACGCAACGTGGAGTTCGAGTACGGACGCAACCGGGAGCGATACCAGTTCCTGCGCTGGGGACAGGGTGCGTTCGACAACTTCAAGGTCGTCCCACCGGGCACCGGGATCGTGCACCAGGTCAACATCGAGCACCTGGCACAGGTCGTCTACCTGAGGGACGGTGTCGCGTACCCGGACACGCTTGTGGGCACCGATTCGCACACGACGATGGTCAACGGCCTCGGCGTCGTCGGGTGGGGCGTGGGCGGCATCGAGGCCGAGGCCGCCATGCTCGGCCAGCCGGTGTCGATGCTGATCCCTCGCGTCGTCGGCTTCAAGCTCTCCGGCGAGCTGCCCGAGGGTGCGACGGCGACCGACCTGGTGCTGACGATCACCGAGATGCTTCGGCGGCACGGGGTCGTGGGCAAGTTCGTGGAGTTCTACGGCAGCGGCGTCCCGTCGGTGCCGGTCGCGAACCGGGCGACGATCGGCAACATGTCGCCCGAGTACGGCTCGACGATCGCGATCTTCCCCGTGGACGAGGCGACGCTCACCTACCTGCGGCTGACGGGACGCAGCGACCAGCAGGTGGCACTCGTCGAGGCCTACACCAAGGAGCAGGGTCTCTGGCACGACCCCGAGGCCGAGCCACGGTTCTCGGAGCGCCTCGAGCTCGACCTGGGCTCGGTTGTCCCCTCGATCGCAGGGCCCAAGCGACCTCAGGACCGGATCTCGCTGACCGACGCCAAGGACTCGTTCCGCAACGTCCTCGGCGACTACGTCAGCGACCGCGACGACGCCGGCTCTGAGGGCGCCCAGACCTCGTACGACGAGGCAGATGCCGAGTCGTTCCCGGCCAGCGACCCGCCTTCTCACGAAGGGGAGAACCACTCCCCGCCGCCCGCCGGCCATCAGCCGGGCGCCGACAGCGCCGACCGGCCGCGCAACCCGGTGACCGTGACGCTCGAGGACGGCGCCAGCTTCGAGGTCGACCACGGTGCGGTCGTCATCGCGGCCATCACGTCGTGCACGAACACGTCCAACCCCTCGGTGATGATCGGCGCCGCGCTGGTGGCGAAGAACGCCGTCGACCGCGGCCTCACCCGGAAGCCGTGGGTCAAGACGACGCTCGCGCCCGGGTCGAAGGTCGTCACCGACTACTACGAACGCGCCGGCCTGACGCCGTACCTGGAGAAGCTGGGCTTCAACCTCGTCGGCTACGGGTGTACCACCTGTATCGGCAACTCGGGCCCGCTCATCCCGGAGGTCAGCGCGGCGGTGAACGAGGCCGACCTGGCAGTCGCGGCGGTGCTGTCAGGAAACCGCAACTTCGAAGGCCGCATCAACCCCGACATCAAGATGAACTACCTGGCCTCACCGCCGCTGGTCGTCGCCTATGCGATCGCCGGCACCATGGACATCGACCTGTTCAAGGAGCCGCTCGGGCAGGATCCGGACGGCAACGACGTGTTCCTCAAGGACATCTGGCCGGCGCCCGCAGACGTCGACGGGATCGTAGCAAGCTCGATCACCTCGGAGATGTTCTCCACCGACTACGCGGACGTGTTCGCCGGCGACGAACGGTGGACGTCGCTGTCCACCCCGGAGGGCGACACGTTCGCATGGGACCCGGAGTCGACGTACGTGCGGAAGCCGCCGTACTTCGAGGGGATGCCGCAGGAACCCGAACCGGTGAAGGACATCCACGGCGCGAGGGTGCTTGCCAAGCTCGGTGACTCGGTGACCACGGACCACATCTCCCCGGCCGGGGCGATCAAGCGGGACTCGCCGGCGGGCAGCTACCTGTCGGAGCACGGGGTCGAGCCGCGCGAGTTCAACTCGTACGGGTCGCGCCGTGGCAACCACGAGGTGATGGTGCGCGGCACGTTCGCAAACATCAGGCTTCGTAACCAGCTCGCTCCCGGGACGGAGGGTGGCTTCACCCGGAACTTCGCAACGGACGGCGAGGTGACGACGATCTACGAGGCGTCCCAGGACTATGCGGAGGCCGGCACGCCGCTGGTGATCCTCGCCGGCAAGGAGTACGGGTCGGGCTCGTCGCGTGACTGGGCGGCCAAGGGTACGGCGCTGCTCGGCGTGCGGGCGGTGGTTGCCGAGTCCTACGAGCGGATCCACCGCTCGAACCTGATCGGTATGGGGGTGCTGCCGCTGCAGTACCCCGAGGGCGAGAACGCCGAGTCGCTCGGGCTGACCGGGGAGGAAACCTTCGAGATCAGCGGCGTCGAGGCGATGAACGAGGGCGGCAGCCCGCAGACCGTCAACGTCACCGCGAGCGGCGGCGCGGACGTGGAGTTCGACGCGGTGGTCCGCATCGACACCCCAGGCGAGCTGGGCTACTACCGGCACGGCGGGATCATGCCGTACGTGCTGCGCAGCATCCGCAACCGCTGACGTGCGTCCGTGGACGTGGGAGGGGCTGGCGGCCGCCACACTCGGTCGCCAGTTCCCGCGGATCCGCGGGCGCGACGAGGCCGCGGTCCTCGACGTGGTACGACGGGTCGGGCCGATCCAGTCCCAGGCCGCCCGCGCGCCGTTCCTCAGCCTCGCTGCGCGGTTGCCCGGTGTGTCCTACGACGCCGTCACCGCGACCCACGCGTCGTTGCGCCTGGTCCGGTCGACAAGCCTCCGCGGCACCGTCCATACGTCCGCGCGGGATGACCATGGTGCGCTCAACGCGGTTTCGACGCGGGCCCTGGCGGGTCTGTGGCGCCGTACCCTCAAGCTCAGCGAGCCGCTGCTGAGGGAGTTCCGCGCGGAGATCGAGTCGCTCAGCGAGCCGGGATGGGTGACCCACCAGGAGATCGAGACGCACATGCGCGACTGGTTCGGCCGCCACGGACTGCGCGACTCGCTAGCTGCCACCGACAACGAGGCCGGCCGGTTCGCCTACCGTGCGCACGCCGCCATGCTCCGGCGGCCACGCGCCGGGGCCGGTTGGGACAGCCAGGCCGAGGTCGTCTACCGCGCCGCGGGGTACGCGATCGGCGAGGCGACGCCGGACCCGCAGGACGCGCTTGCGACACTCGTGCGCCGGCAGCTGGCGGCATCGGGACCCGCCACCCGTCGAGACCTCGCCTGGTGGAGCGGCGACGGGCTGCGCAACGTCGACGCCGCCGTGGCCTCACTCGGCGACGAGATCTCCAGCCGTCCGGGCCCGAACGGCCTCGACTACCTCGACCTCACCTCGCCCCCGGCGAGCGTGGCCGCTGATCCGGGGATCCGGCTGCTCCCCGAGTACGACGCCCTGCTGCTCGGCTACGATCCCCCGGCGCGCGACCGTTTCGCCGACGCGCAGGCGGTGTCGCACACCTGGAACCGCGCCAACGGGGTGCACTCGCCCACCGTCCTGGTCGACGGCCGCCTCCGCGGGAGGTGGCGGCTGGAGCGGAAGGCAGGCTCGGCGACGATCCTGGTGGAGATGTTTCCCGGGGAGCGGCTGCTCGACCCGGGTGACCTCACGGAGCAGGCAGGCGCCATAGCCACCGTGCTCGCCACCCCGGTCACCGACGTCGCCGTCAGCCGGCTCTAGGTGGCGAGCTGTCAGCTCGGTCTGCCGTGTTCGCCGGGATTCCCTGTGCCGGGGGAGACGACCCTGCGCAGGCGGCTCGCATAGTCCTCGGCCTCGCCGTCGTCGGCGTACCGGGTCCTTGGGCAGAAGAAGCCGCGCAGCCCGTCACCCTTCGTCCGGGGCACCACGTGAGCGTGCAGGTGCGGGACCGACTGGCTGACCACGTTGTTGACGGCGACGAACGTGCCCTGCGCCCCCAGCGCGTCCGACATGGCGGCGGCGACCCCCTGCAGGGTGCCGAGGAACGCGGGTCCGAATTCGGGCGGCAGGTCGAGCAGCGTCTCGATGTGGGCGCGCGGCACCACCAGCGTGTGGCCCTTGAACACGGGTCTGGTGTCGAGGAAGGCCATCGTGTCCGGGCCGTCGAACACGACGTACGACGTCACGTCGCCGGCCACGATCCGGCAGAAGAGGCAGGGTGCGGCTTCGGAAGGTGACATCGCGAACACCAGGCTAGGCGCTGGCCTGGCGGGACGCCTCGACGTGGCTCCGGACTAGAACATATGTTCGATCACGTAGTACGGTGGAGGGATGCGGTACGACGGGCAGGGCCAGCGGCCGAACGCCCCGGCGCTGCGGGTGGGGGAGCGCCCGGTCACGCCGCCCGGCTGGCCGCCGTCGGTCCGACCGCCCGACGCCCCCCGCTGGGAGGAGACCGCGATCGGGTGGCTGCTCGACCAGTGCCCTCCGGAGTACCGGATGTACGACGGGCTACGGCGCCACCCCGTCGTCCTCGCCAGGTTCACGGCGCTGCACGTCGAGGCGAGCATCCAGGCCGCCCAGCGGGGGATCTCCGAAGCCAGGGTGAGCCTGCGCGAGGTGCTGCCGACGGAGGCGGTGGAGGGCGCCGTCGCCATGTGGGAGCGCGAAGGGGCGAGGCTGCTCAAGGTGCGCCGCGCCGTCGGCCTACTCGAGGAGGCGTTCCGCGGCCGACGCTTCCGCGCCCGGCTGTGAGCCGTTCGTCGAGGCAGGCATGGCCGCGTCCGCGGTCGACGACGCCTAGACTCGCAGGGAGAGTCGTCGCGCGACGGCGCCGACCTCCACGGAAGGGTGTCAGATGAGCCTGCTGGACACGGTGCAGGAGCCGCGCGACCTGCGCGACCTCGACGACCAGCAGCTCACCCAGCTCGCCGCCGAGATCCGGGCGTTCCTCATCGACAAGGTGTCCAAGACCGGCGGCCACCTCGGGCCCAACCTCGGCGTGGTCGAGCTGACCATCGCGATCCACCGGGTTTTCGAGTCCCCGCGCGACCGGGTCGTCTTCGACACGGGCCACCAGGCGTACGTGCACAAGATCCTCACCGGCCGGGCCGCCGACTTCGACCGGCTGAAGCAGGAAGGCGGGCTCTCGGGCTACCCGAACCAGGGCGAGTCGCCGCACGACATCGTCGAGAACTCCCACGCGTCGACATCGCTCTCGTACGCGGACGGCCTCGCCAAGGCGTACCACGTCCAGGGTGACTCCCGCCACGTCGTGGCGGTCATCGGTGACGGCGCGCTCACCGGCGGCATGGCGTGGGAGGCGCTCAACAACATCTCGGCCGCGCCGGACAGCCGGCTGGTCATCGTCGTGAACGACAACGGGCGCTCCTACTCCCCGACCGTCGGCGGCCTCGCGAACCACCTCGCCAGCCTGCGCACCGATCCCCGCTACGAGCAGACGCTCGACCTGATCAAGACCAGGCTCACCCGTACCAAGCTCGTCGGGCCACCCCTGTACGACGCCCTGCACGCCATCAAGAAGGGGCTCAAGGACGCCCTGGCACCGCAAGGGATGTTCGAGGACCTCGGGCTCAAGTACGTCGGGCCGGTCGACGGTCACGACGTCTCGGCCCTCGAGCAGGCGCTGTCACAGGCGAAGAACTTCGGCGGTCCGGTGATCGTGCACACGATCACCAAGAAGGGATTCGGCTACCCGCCGGCCGAGCAGCACGAGGAGGACAACTACCACTCCCTCGGCATCTTCGACGCCGGCACCGGCGCGGTCAGCGCGGCGGCACCGAGCTACGTCGACGTCTTCCGCGCCGAGCTGGTCGCCCTCGGCGTCGAACGCCCGGACCTCGTCGCCGTGACGGCCGCGATGCTGTACCCCACGGGGCTTGACGGCTTCCAGCGCGTGTTCCCGGAGCGCACCTTCGACGTCGGCATCGCGGAGCAGCACGCCGTCACCTCGGCGGCCGGGATGGCGATGGCCGGGCTGCATCCCGTGGTGGCGATCTATGCCACGTTCCTCAACCGCGCCTTCGACCAGGTGCTGCTCGATGCCGCGCTGCACCGCTGCGGCATCACGTTCGTGCTCGACCGGGCCGGCGTGACCGGTGAGGACGGCCCGTCGCACCACGGCATGTGGGACATGTCGATGCTGCAGCTCGTCCCCGGTCTGCGCCTCGCGGCGCCCCGTGACGCCACCCGCTTCCGGGAGCTGCTCCGAGAAGCGGTCGCGGTGAGCGACGCACCGACGGTGCTTCGGGTACCGAAGGGTGCCGTGCCCGAGGACATCCCCGCCGTCGCCAGCTCCGGCGGTCTCGACGTGCTGGCCCGCGCGGGCGCCAAGGACGTGCTGATCGTCGCCGTCGGGGCGCTGGCCGGGGCCTGTGTCGATGCGGCCGATCGCCTGCAGGCCCAGGGCATCGGCGTGACCGTCGTGGACCCGCGGTGGGTGAAGCCGGTCAACCCGGCACTGCTCGCGCTGGCCCGTGAGCACTCCGTCGTCGCGAGCGTCGAGGACAACGGCAGGGTGGGTGGCTGCGGCAGCGCGCTCGCCCAGGCGCTGTCCGACATCGGGGCCGACAGGCCGGTGCTCGTCTTCGGCATCCCCCAGGAGTTCGTCCAGCACGGCAAGCGGGACGCCGTACTCGAGCGGGTCGGGTTGTCCGGGCCGAGCCTGGCCCGCGACATCACGGCTCGGGTGGCCGCTCTCGACCACTCCGACGCCCCCCAGTCCGAGCCCACGTCGGCCGACACCGCCTGACCCGCCCCCTACCGTTGACCCGTCACAAAATTGGGGTTGAGCCGTCACAAACTTGGGGTTGACCCGTCACGAACTTGAAGCAGGACCAAATTTCCGACGGCTCGAGGGCAATTTTCCGACGGCTCGACGGCAACTTTGCGACGGGTGAAGGGCAAGTTTGCGACGGGTGAACCGGGGGCGGGTGTGCCTCGCCGACCACGCCGACCGGCAATGCGATGATCGACCCGTGCCCCATTCCGTGCCGGAGCTGTTGGACCTGCTCAAGCTGGAGCGGCTCGAGGTGGACCTGTTCCGCGGGCGCCAGTCCCGCACCGCGATGCAGCGGGTCTTCGGCGGCCAAGTAGCGGCACAGGCACTCGCGGCGACCTGCCAGACGGTTCCCGAGGAGGTCGCCGTCCACTCGTTGCACGCGTACTTCCTGCGCCCCGGCGACACCGCGATCCCCATCGTGTACGACGTCGAGCGCATCCGTGACGGGCGGTCGTTCGCCACTCGACGCGTCGTGGCCCGCCAGCACGGCAAGTCGATCTTCTTCCTGACAGCCTCCTTCCAGCGCAGCGAGACCGGGTTCGAACACCAGGACGCGATGCCCGACGTACCACCTCCCGGGGACTGTCCCACGATGGGCGACGTGTTCCGCGCGGTGACCGGACGCAGCGACGACAGGTCGTGGGAGCGGGAGTGGGCCGCGCTCGACGTCCGCTACGCCGGGGACTCCCGTCCCGGCGGCACCCTCTCGGGGCGCCGGATGCCGGCCCGGGCCAGGATCTGGCTCAAGGCGTCGGAGGACCTGCCGCCCGACCCGGTGACGAACCTCTGCGTGCTGACCTACGCGAGCGACCTCACGCTGCTCGGAGTGAGCCTGGTTCCGCATGGCGTGATCATCGCGTCCCCCCAGATCCAACCCGCGTCGCTGGACCACTCGATGTGGTTCCACCGGACGTTCCGCGCCGACGAGTGGATGCTGTACGACCAGCACTCACCGTCGGCGTCGGGAGCCCGGGGCTTCGCCGTCGGCCGGGTGTTCAGCAGCGACGGCAGGCTCGTCGCGTCGGTCGCCCAGGAAGGACTGATAAGGCCCCTCGGCGCCGCGCGGGAGAGGCTGTCATGAGGTACGGCTTCGCCATCGACCACCGAACCTGCATCGGCTGCCACGCTTGCACGGTCGCCTGCAAGACGGAGCACCAGATCCCGGTCGGGCAGTTCCGGACCTGGGTGAAGTACGTCGACTCCGGCACCTTCCCGGACTCGACACGCGACTTCGCGGTGATGCGGTGCAACCACTGCACCGACGCGCCCTGCATCGAGATCTGCCCCACGAACGCCCTTTTCAAGCGCGACGACGGCATCGTCGACTTCGACAACGAGGTCTGCATCGGCTGCAAGTCGTGCATGCAGGCATGTCCGTACGACGCCATCTACATCGACAAGGACACCAACACCGCAGCCAAGTGCAACTTCTGCGCGCACCGCGTCGACAACGGGCTCGAACCCGCCTGCGTGACGGTCTGTCCGACCCAGTCGATCTGGGTGGGCGACGTCGAGGACCCCGACAGCGGGATCAGCCGGCTGCTCGCGAGCAACCAGACCCAGGTGCGGGCGCCTGAGCAGCGGACCGGCCCGAACGTCCACTACATCGGCGCGAGCCGGCTGGTGCTCGACCCGCTCGCCGCCCCGGTCCGGGACACCTACATCTGGTCACAGCCCGACGACCTCCGGCTGCTCATGGCTGACGACGGCGACGGTGCCGACCCGTCCGCGTCCACCACCTTGAACACGGAACACGCCCGGCCGTGGGGGTGGCGGGTAGCGACGTACCTGTGGACCAAGGGCGTCGGGGCGGGCGCGTTACTCGTATCGGCGCTCGCCGTACTGCTCGGCATCGGGCTCGACGGCCCTGCCGCGCTCGGCCCGGTGCTGGCGGTGGTGGGTACGGCGACCACCGGCGCCTTGCTGGTATGGGACCTGAAGCGTCCCGACCGCTTCTACCTGCTGCTCACCAAGCCGAACCTGAGCTCGTGGCTCGTGAAGGGCGGCTACTGCCTGATGGCCATCGCGGCTGTCTCAGGGGTCTGGCTGCTGGCGCAGCTGTTCGACGTCGACGGCGGCGCGATGGACGGCGTACTCGCGGTGTTGAGCCTGCCGGTGGCGGTGATGGCCGCCGGATACACCGCCTTCCTGTTCGGTCAGGCCGAGGGCCGTGACCTCTGGCAGTCGCGGTGGCTCTTCCCCCACCTCGTGGCGCAGGCGGTGATGGCGGGCGCGGGCGCCATCGCGGTCGTCTCCCTCTGGACCGAGGCCCCACCGCGACCGGCCGGCCTGGTGGCTCGGGCCCTGGTGGTGGCGACCGTTGCCCAGGTGGCGATCGGCCTGGTCGAGCTGTTGGGCGAGCATCCGACGGCCGGCGCGACCCGCGGTGCCCAGCTCCTCACCCGGGGCAGGTACGCCTTCGTGTTCTGGGGCATGACCGTTGCCCTGGCCCTGCCCATCGTCGTACTCGCCGGTGTCGGCTGGACGGGAGCGGCCAGCCACCAGCCGTTCGTCGCTGTCGCCGGGATCCTTGCCCAGGTGTCGATCCTCAGCTACGAGCTCTGCTTCGTCCGGGCCGGCCAGGAGGTGCCGCTGTCATGACGTTCGGGGTGGATCGACACGAGGGGTTGCGCAGCTACCCACCTCCCGACCAGTGGGACAGCTTCCTCGCCTACGACGCTAAAGCCCATCCACGCAAGGTCGTACGTGAGTTCATGCTGATCCCCACCACCTGCTTCAACTGCGAGTCCGCATGCGGGTTGCTCGCTCATGTGGCGAAGGACGACCTCACGATCACCAAGCTGGAAGGCAACCCGGCGCACCCCGGCTCGCGCGGCCGCAACTGCGCCAAAGGGCCTGCCACCATCAACCAGCTCGACGACCCCGAGCGAATCCTCTACCCGCTGCGGCAGGCCGGTCCGCGGGGGAGTGGGCAGTGGGAGCGGGTCGGCTGGGACGAGGCGCTCGACGACATCGCGGCGCGGATCAGGAAGGCGATCGTCGAGGACAGGCGCAACGAGGTGATGTACCACGTCGGCAGGCCCGGTGAGGATGGCTTCGCCGAACGCTTCCTGCTCGCCTGGGGCGTCGATGGGCACAATTCCCACACGAACATCTGCTCGTCGGGCGCTCGCCTGGGCTATGCGCTCTGGGGTGGCTATGACCGGCCGTCGCCCGACCACGCGAACAGCAGGGCGATCCTCCTGCTGTCCTCCCACCTCGAGACCGGCCACTACTTCAACCCACATGCGCAGCGGATCATGGAGGGCAAGGCCGCGGGCTCCAAGCTCGTCGTCATCGACCCCCGGATGTCCAACACGGCGTCCCATGCAGACCTCTGGATCGCCCCGTGGCCGGGCAGCGAGGCGGCGATCCTGCTCGCGGTTGCCTCACATCTCTTGCGCACAAGACAGATCGATGCCGACTACGTACGGCGCTGGGTCAACTGGGACGTCTACCTGGAACGCCTGCACCCTGGTGCGGAACCCACCTTCGAGGTGTTCCTCGACATGCTGGAGGCCGACTATTCGACGTACACGTTCGAGATGGCCGCTGCCGAGGCGAGAGTGCCGGTGGCCAGGATCGAGGAGCTCGCGGACATCGTGGCCGGAGCCGGTACGGCGCTGTCAGCGCACGTCTGGCGCTCCGCGGCGGCGGGCAACCTCGGTGGCTGGCAGGTCGCCCGCAGCCTGTTCTTCCTCAACGTGCTCACCGGCAGCGTCGGCACCGTGGGTGGCACGAGTCCCAACGGCTGGGACAAGTTCATCGCGCACGGGTTCGACATGCCGGCCGGCCACTCGGAGTGGAACGAGCTGCTCTGGCCGGCGGAGTACCCCTTGTGCACCAACGAGATGTCGTTCCTGCTGCCGCATCTGCTCAAAGAGGGCAGGGGCCGGCTCGCGGTCTACTTCTCGCGTGTCTACAACCCGATCTGGACCAACCCGGACGGCTTCACGTGGATGGAGGCGTTGACCTCGCCGGACTTGGTGGGCTGTCACGTCGCCCTCACTCCGACCTGGTCGGAGACGGCGACCTTCGCGGACTACGTGCTGCCGATGGGCCACTCGACGGAGCGGCACGACACCCACTCGTACGAGACCCACGCGGCGCGCTGGCTCGGGTTCCGGCAGCCCGTGAGACGGGTGGCGTTCGAGAAGCTCGGCAGGGAGTTCCTGGACACCCGTGACACCAACCCGGGGGAGGTGTGGGAGGAGAACGAGTTCTGGTTCGCCCTCTCCTGGCGCATCGACCCGGACGGGTCGCTCGGCATCCGGCGGTACTTCGAGTCGCCGTACCGGCCCGGTGAGCCGGTCACGGTCGACGAGTACTACCGGTGGGTCTTCGAGAACCGGGTCCCCGGGCTGCCCGAGAAGGCCGCCGCGGCCGGGCTCTCGGCCCTTGGCTACATGAGAAAGTACGGGGTCGTCGAGATCGCCAGGGACCTGTACCGGCAGGACGAGCGGCCACTGACGCCGGAGGAGCTCGACGGGACGACAGCCGACGAGCATGGGGTGCTGCGGAAGCCGGCCGACGACGAGTCGACGCCCCCGCTGGTAGGGGAGGCCGGGTCGGTCGGTGTCCGGCTCGCCGACGGCTCGCAGGTGGCCGGCTGGTTGACACCCTCCCGAAAGCTTGAGCTGTACTCGGAGACCGCAGCGTCGTTCGGGTGGCCCGAGCATGCCACGCCTGGCTACATCCCTTCCCACGTTGCACATTCGCGGATCGACGCGGCTGCTGGTGAAATGGTGCTGGTGCCGACGTTCCGGCTGCCTACGCTGATCCACACCCGCTCGGGAAACGCCAAGTACCTCAATGAGATCAGCAACACCCATCCGGTCTGGATGAATGCGGAAGACGCACAGCAGAAGGGGTTCGCGACCGGCGACCTGGTTCGGGTCACGACCAGCATCGGACACTTCGTGGCGCGGGTGTGGGCCACTCAGGGGATCCGTCCGGGCGTGGTCGCGCTGAGCCACCACATGGGGAGGTGGCGGCTGCATGACAACGACGGCAGCCGGTGGGTGACCGGCAAGGTCGACATCACTCGGCCCGAGCCGGGTCGATGGAGACTGCGCTACGCGGCGGGGGTGCAGCCCTTCGCGAGCTCGGACCGGGACTCGTCGCGCATCAGCTGGGAGGATCCCGGCGTACACCAGAATCTGGCGTTCCCCGTGCAGCCCGACCCGATGTCCGGGATGCACTGCTGGCTGCAGAAGGTCACCCTGACCAGGGCGCTCCCGACGGACCGGTACGGCGACGTCGAGGTCGACACGGCGAGGGCGCGGGAGGTGTTCCATGAGTGGCTCGCCCTGACGAGGCCGGGTCCCAACATCGAGGGTCTGCGCCGACCCGAGTTCCTGATGCGACCGGTGAAGCCGAAACGGCGCGCGTTCAGGGTGGACTGAACCGGTGCCGGCCGAGCCTCAGGAGACCCCACCGACCGATCCGCGGTTCCTGCTCGCGAACGAGCGAACCATGCTGGCCTGGCTGCGTACGGCGCTGGCGTTCGTGGCGACCGGGCTTGCCCTGGTCGCTCTGAGACATGTCGGGGTCGACGAGAGCTGGACTCTTGTCGGCGCCGCCGTCTGCTGCGTCGTCGGCGTCGTGACCGCCGTCTGGTCCTACCGGCGCTGGCGCCTCCTCGACGAGGCCATCCGGCGGTCGACACCGCTGCCACCACCCGCGATCGGGCCGCTTCTCGTCGTCGGTGTCGTGGTCATCGCCATGACCGGCCTCGCGGCAATCGTGGCTCGGCTGTGACGAGCCCGGACGTCGGGTGGCGCCCCGGAAACCAGGCGGAGCGGACGGCGATGGCCTGGGTGCGGACCAGCATCTCGGTCTTCGTGACCGCGGGGGTGGTGGCCAGGCTCGCAGCCTTGGACGGCTCACGGGTGGCCGAGGCTCTCGGCGGGCTGGCAGCCGCCGGGTGCCTTGCCTCGGTCGTCTTGTGGTGGCGGCGGTTCCGCGCCTCGGCCAGAACACCGGGCGTAGCGACCGAGCGCATCACGGCCTCCTCGGGCGCGATCGCCGCCGTGGTGGCGGCGGTGGCCTGCGTCGGAGCAGCCTCCCTGGTGCTTGCCGTGGTCGAGCTGCTCGGCTGAGCACCGCCCAAACAGGAGGGCAGGTGGCCTCGAACGGCCTCAGCGGCGGTGCCAGGCGGCGAGGAGCTCTGCCTCCCGCTCGGCCGGCAGACCGGACCCCGACGCAGGTTCAGCTCCGCTCTCCTCGATCCAGGACAGCGTGTCCGCGATGGTCTCCGCGAGCGGACGCGGTTCCAGGCCGGTGGCGCGGGCGCGGGCGTTGTCACCGGCGAGCGTCCATTCGACGCTGCCCTCGTTCCACAGCGGAAGGTGGAGCGCGGTAACGCCCTCCTTGACCAGCCAGTCTCCGTCGACCCAGGTCAGCGTCGTGCCGGGCGGACCGACCGCCTCCACCGTGGCGGTGAGCATGTCGTCGAAGCCGAACGGGAGACCGGTACCGATCCCGTTGAAAGTGCCGGGCGTGCCTGCCTCTGCGAGCTTCACGGTCCAGGACCCTTGGTCCCGGGCGTCGACGACCTGCATCGGGGACGCCTGGGGGCCCGGTGCCAACACCTCGCCGCCGGCGGCCACCCGGCGCACCCACCACGGGAAGCGGAACGTGTAGTCCCGTGGTCCGACCACGTACGTCGGCCGGACGATGGTCAGGTTGTCCTCCCCGTAGGCCGCGAGCGCGGCGCGCTCGCACAGGACCTTCAGGCCGCCGTAGGTCTCGTTGGTGACCTCTTCCACGCCCGGAGCCGGCGGGTCGACGAGGGGTGAGTCCTCCGTCAGGCCGGGGGCGTCCGTGTCGGCGTACACCGACATGGTCGAGATGAACACGTGGTGGCCGCCGCGGCGACCGAGGGCGGCGGCGAGTACGTCGACCTGCCGCGGCACGTACGCACAGACGTCCACGGTGGCGTCGAACTCGCGGCCGTCGAGTGGGGAGAGGTCCTGGTCGCGGTCGGCGAGCAGATGCTCCGCTCCAGGCAGGGCGTCCGGACTGGTCTTGCCTCGATGCAGGACCGTCACGTCGTGGCCGGACTCGAGGGCGGCCTCGGCCATCGCGCGTCCGACGAACCTGGTGCCGCCGATGAAGAGCATGCGCATGGGGGGACTCTAGCCGGGCCGTGCGCGTCCGGGTGCCGTTGTTCGCTCTCAGCCGATCGGAGAGCGGTCGAGACGGGCGGGAAGGTGTGCCGTCGCAGCGTGGGGGTACACAGGAAGTCATGACGGAAACCCGAACGCTGATCTTCGACGTCGACGGCACCCTCGTGGATTCCACCTACCATCATGCCCTCGCCTGGCACCGGGCCTTTCTGGCCTGCGCGGTCGAGGTGCCCATGTGGAGGATCCACCGCGCGATCGGGATGGGGAGCGACCGGCTCGTCGCGGCGGTCTCCGGCGAGGTGGTCGACGAGAAGGTCGGGGACGTGGTGCGGGAGCGCGCGGCGGAGGTCTTCGCCGAGCTGGAGCAGGAGATCCGGGCCCTGCCCGGTGCCTACGATCTCGTGGCGAGACTGCATGACGACGGTCACCGGGTCTGTGTCGCGTCCTCGGGCACGCGTGAGGAGACGGACCGGGCCCTCGGCATCGTCGGGGTCCGCCGTCTGCTGCATGCCATCGTCACCGGCGACGACATCGACAGCACGAAGCCGTCGCCGGAAGTGCTGGAGGTCGCGCGGGACCGCAGCGGGGGAGGATCGGCGGTCGTCATCGGTGACTCGGTGTACGACGTCCAGGCCGCCCAGGCACTGGCGCTCCCGGCCGTCGCCGTGCTGACCGGTGGCATCTCCGCCGCCGAGCTGGAGGCGGCCGGCGCCGCGCTGGTCGTCGACGACCTGGGCGACCTGATGGACACCGACTGGCAGGCGCTGCGACCTTCAGAGGCGGCGGTGCGACATACTGTGTAAGGTAGTTCTGGAACCGTCCGGTCAGGCAGTGTGCCGGCGAAGACTCTTGCGTGATCGGAGTTCGCCGTGGCCCCAGATGATGCGACCGCAGCCCCGCAGAACGATCTCGACACCCGCACGAAGAGCCTCCTGCTGGAGGCCTCCCAGGCCGGTCCGGCAGAACGTGAGCGCCTGCGCGACGACGCGGTCACTCTCAACATGTCGCTGGCGCGAGCGATCGCCTCCAGATACCGCTCCAAGGGCGTCGAGTGGGATGACCTGGTCCAGGTGGCGTACCTCGCCTTGATCAAGGCCGTGGCAGGCTTCGACCCAACGTCGCCCTACCGGTTCTCCGCGTACGCGACGGCGACGGTCCGTGGCGAGATCAAGCGCTGGTTCCGTGACCACGACTGGATCATCCGCCCACCGCGGCGCTACCAGGAGCTTCGCCTGGTGATCTCGCAACGGGAGGCGGATCTGGCTCAGGAGCTCGGCCGGACCCCTGGCCTCGACGACCTGGCCAGCGAGCTTGGGGTCAGCAAGGGCGACGTGGACGCGTCCACCGTCGCGTGCCGCGGGCGCAGGTCGCTGTCACTCGACGCACCCGGCTACGAACCTGGCCGCAGCACCTTGGGGGACACGGTCCAGGAGCCCGAGGATGCGATCGACCTGCTGGAGTGGAAGCTGTCACTCGGCAGGTCGCTCGCACGACTGGAGCCGAGGTCTCTTCTCATCCTGCGGATGCGGTTCGAGAACGAGGCCACCCAGGCCGAGATCGGAAAGGCACTGGGCGTCAGCCAGATGCACGTTTCGAGGCTGTTGGCGAGTCTTCTGGAGGAGCTGCGCCAGGATCTGCAGGTAGCGGTGTGAGACGAGCGGCGCAGCTCACGGGAGGCAGCCGATGACCGCGACCTCGGGACACGACCTGGTGGCTGCGTTGAAGGACCAGCACGACAGGGTCGAGCAGATGATGGCGGCGGTCCTGTCGACGCACGGCGAGGACCGGCGGGCGGTGTTCACGCAGGTACGGCGGTTCCTGGCCGCTCACGAGGCCGCCGAGGAGGTGTTCATCCATGCATCGGGCGGGCGCCTGCTCGAGGATTCCGAGGTGTCGGAGGAGCGCGTGACGGAGGAGGCGGCGGCGGCGGAGGTCATCAGCGCTCTGGAGGAGATCGAGGTCGACTCGGGCGCGTTCGAGAAGGACTTCGAGGATCTGCGGCAGTCGGTGAGCGCCCATGCCCGGGCGGAGGAGCGGCAGGAGCTCCCGCCCATCATCGGCGTGTCGGGTCCGGACGACCTGGAACGGATGTGTCAAGGGCTCGGGCAGGTCGACCTCATGGTGGCCCGGCACAGCGGCCCGCTCGGCGATGGCAGCCTGTCGTTCGAGACGATGTTGGAAGCCGCCAAGGAAGAGCTCCGGATCCTGCGCGGCGACGCCGGTGGGTAGGTCAGGTCGCCAGGCTGGTCACGGGGTCGCAGTCAGCTCACGGACCGTGTCGATGGTGTCGGCCTCCGCCGCCGGCTTGTCGTCGCGGTAGCGCACGACGCGCGCGAAACGCAGCGCCAAGCCACCCGGATAGCGTGTGGAGCGCTGCAGACCGTCGAAGGCGACCTCCACGACCTGCTCGGGTCGAACCCGCACGACGTGGCCGGAACGGGACTCCTCGAGCTCGAGGAAGCGTGCCGTCTGCCAGGCGAGCATCTCGTCGGTCATCCCCTTGAACGTCTTTCCCAGCATCACGAACTGCCCGGTCGCCGGTTCCCGAGCGCCCAGGTGGATGTTCGACAGCCAGCCCTGCCGGCGGCCACTGCCCCACTCCACAGCGAGCACGACGAGGTCGAGGGTGTGCCGCGGCTTGACCTTCACCCACGAGGAGCCACGCCGGCCCGCGTCGTACGGCGCATCCAGCGCCTTGACCACGACTCCCTCCTGGCCGGCCCGCACCGCCTCGGCGAAGAACTCTGCAGCCTGGCTCGTGCTGGCGGTCGTGAGCCTGGCGACCCGGTACTGCGCCGGCACCAGCTCGTCGAGCGTCTCGAGCCTGGCGGAAAGCGGCGCGTCGACCAGGTCGACGCCGTCGAGATGCAGCACGTCGAAGAAGAACGGCGTCGCGACGCCACCGCCGGCGGGCAACGTGTCGGCGTCCAGGTGGGTGGCCGTGCGGGACGCCGTGTCCTGGAACGGACGCGGGCGTCCCGCGCTGTCGAGCGTGAGAACCTCGCCGTCGAGGATGACCGCCTGCCGGTTCAGCGAGCGGACGGCGGCACCGACCTCGGGCAGCCGGGCCGTGATGTCGTCGAGGCTGCGGGTGAAGACCCGGACCAGGTCGCCTGTTTGATGGACCTGTATCCGGATGCCGTCGAGCTTGACATCCAGCGACGCCGGCACACCCGTCTTGGTCAAGGCGCTCGCCACGTCGGGAGCGGACGCGGCGAGCATCGGGCGTACCGGCTGGCCGACCATCAGACCGAACGCCGCGACCGCCTCCGCGCCGCCGGTGAGGGCTGCCACCGCGACGGGACCCGTCTCGCCGCGCAGCATCGCGGCCCGGCGGATGTCGACGAGCGGGACTCCGGATGCGGCGGCCACGGCATCGAGCATCGCCGCGTCGAGCGCCCCCTGCCTGACGTCACCGGAGACGAGTCCGCGCAACAGGTGCTGCTCTGGTGGGGTGGCCCGCCCGAAGAGGAGCGCGACGGCTTCGGCGCGTCGCCTGGCCGACCCCGGTCCGCCGAGGCGGCTCATCTGCTCGAACTCCGCGTCGACCTCGCAGACGGTCAGGCGCGGTTCGGCGGCGGGATCGGGCAACGAGCCGAGTGCCGCCCAGCCGATACCGGTCCGGCGCTGCCTCAGCTCGCCGGCGAGGTAGGCGACGACGACCTCCAGCTCGTCGGCCGTGGCCCGAGCCAGGACGGCGGCGAGCAAATCTCGCTTGGCGAGCCGGGAGCGGGTGGCGGCAACCGCCTGCGAGGCCTGGGCGACGTCGTACAACAGCATGGGGAAATGCTGCCAGCGACCGCCGACCTTCGACCCGGCGCACGTTCCGGCCGGGTGGGCGGTACGGCGTGCGTCTGGTGGGTACGGTCAGCTACAAGGCAGCTGTCCGCACCGCCTGGAGCTGGGGTGACGTGCCCGCCCCGCTGCCTGTCCTGATGTCGACCACCCCTACGGCCGCCCGGTAGGTGAATCGGGTGGCATAGACGCCGACGATGACCAGCAGGCCGAGCAGCAGGACCAGGACCCCCACCTTGTCCGGGACCGTGGCCACCGAGTACAGGGTCAGAACTGCCATGGTTATCACTCCTCCGATGACGCCCCAGAGCGTGACCAGGCTGGCTACGAAGAGGCCCAGACGGGTTCCGAGCGAGGCGAGGGCCTGGTTGGCGTCCAGAGTCCACTGAGACAACGCGATCCAGATCGCAGGGGAAGCCACCAGCATTCCGCCGAAGGCGATGTTCAGACCGATGACGTGCGCCAGATCGATTCCCGGCAGGACATCGTTCAGCAAACCCGACGCGGCAGCGACCGACGTCAGGACACCGCCGATGACGCTCAGGTTGGTCACCCAGCTGCCCTGGAACGACCAGGCGGCGCCTGCCGATGTGGGCGACTTCAGCCAGTCCCACAGCTTCGAGGTGCTGTGCCTCGGCCTCTTCGCCTCGAAGGCGACACCCAGCACGAGGGCGGAGGCGACAACCAGAGATGAGATCAGCGCCACCAGGTAAGCCGCGTCGTCGAGTGTCCGAACGAACAGGACCGGCACGATGACCGGCGCGCTCGCATCCCCGCGGGTTCGCAGCACGATTCTGCCGCCGTCCCCGCTGCAGGAATGCGCATTCACGCCCGAGAAGGCCGCAACAACCTGGGCACGTCCGTGCGCCTTGATGTGAACGGGGGTACCCAGCGTCGCCATCGCGTGGCAGGCGTCGGCATTGTCGAGACGTAACGCGATCGAACTGACCACGGCCTGGTCGTCGCCCACGTTCAGCAGCAGGACAGTACGATCCAGGGACTGACCGGCCGCCTGGGCGGTGTTGAGGTCGATGGTCCCCGGACCGACGTACAGCAGGGTCGGGGCCGGCGCCTGGGCCTGGGCGGCGCCCGAGAGTGCCATGGCGGTCAACGATGCGCCTAGGGTCAATCCGGCCAGTGCCAACCATCCGCCAGTGGCTCGCATCGCTCCTCCTCGCGTGACTCCGAAGCCAAAAGATACTCGACGCGTGAGGCGCGCCACCGAAATCTGCGGCGAGGCGCCCGGGCCCGCGACAGGGATGGCGGTGGGTAGCCTGTGCCTGTGACGGCGGGCGGGTCGGCGGTGCGCGTCTGGCGCCCCGGCTGGCCCTGTGACCCCTACGACATCCTGCACGCGGTACGACGCGGAGCGGGCGACCCGACGTTCCAACGGGACCCCGACGGCACGCTCTGGCGGGCGAGCACGACGCCGGACGGGACCACCACTCTGCGCATCCGCGCACGGCCGACCCTCGCGGAGGTGCACCTCGAGGCGTGGGGGAGTGGCGCGGACTGGGCCCTGGAGAATTCGCCTCGCCTGCTGGGTTCCGAGGACGAGGTCACGGGGTTCGAGCCGAAGGACAACCGCGTCCGTCGCGCCTGGCTGAGGAACCCGCACTGGCGGGTTCCGAAGACGGGTCTCGTCCTGGAGTCGCTGGTGGCCGCCGTGATCGAGCAGAAGGTCACCGGCCACGAGGCCTGGCAGGGGTGGCGGCGCCTGCTCCGGCGTTTCGGTACGCCGGCGCCCGGCCCCGGGGCGAAGCGGGGCATGCGGTGCCTGCCCGCCGGCCCGCGGCTGGCCCGGGTGCCCTCGTGGGAGTGGCTTCGATGTCACATCGACAGCAGGCGGTCCGACACGATCGTCCGGGCGGCCCGGGTGGCCGCGGCCCTCGAGAGGACCCTCGGGATGCCGACGGACGAGGTGGACCGCAGGCTCAGGTCCCTGCCGGGTGTCGGCGTCTGGACGTCGGCCGAGGTGCGGCAACGAGCGCACGGCGACGCGGATGCGGTCAGCTTCGGTGACTTCCACATCGCCGCCCACGTCGGCTTCGCGCTCACCGGCGGGCCGGCCGACGACGATCGGCTCGCCGAGCTGCTGGAACCCGAACGGCCGCACCGGTACCGCGTCCAGCACATCGTGACGACGAGGATGGCCGGTCCTCCGCGCCGCGGACCCCGGATGGCGCCCCGGACCCACCTGCCCGGATGACCCCGTCGACCCCGGCGGGCAGCAGCTGCGAGGAATAATCGCTGTCGGTGCCACGTCGTACTCTCGTGACATGAGATCCATCGACGACCTGGAGCGCACCGTCGCGCCCTTCACGGTGAAGTCCGACTACCGGCCGTCCGGGGACCAGCCGGCCGCGATCGACGAGCTGGAGAGGCGCGTCAGGGCGGGCACGAAGGACACGGTTCTCCTCGGCGCGACCGGCACCGGCAAGACGGCGACCATCGCCTGGCTCATCGAGCGCGTCCAGCGACCGACGCTGGTGATGATGCCGAACAAGACGCTCGCCGCCCAGTTCGCGAACGAGCTGCGGGAGCTCTTCCCCGACAACGCCATCGAGTACTTCGTGTCGTACTACGACTACTACCAGCCCGAGGCGTACGTCCCGCAGACCGACACCTACATCGAGAAGGACTCCTCGATCAACGAGGAGGTGGAGCGGCTGCGGCACTCCGCGACCTGGAGCCTGCTCACCCGTCGCGACGTGGTGGTCGTGTCCACGGTCTCGTGCATCTATGGCCTCGGCTCGGCCGAGGAGTACCTCGACCGGATGATCCACCTGCGGGTCGGTGACGAGCGAGACCGCGACACGCTGCTGCGCACGCTGGTCCAGGCGCAGTACACCCGTAACGACCTGGCCGCTACCCGCGGCACCTTCCGGGTGCGCGGCGACACTCTCGAGATCTTCCCGGTCTACCAGGAGCTTGCGGTTCGGGTGGAGTTCTTCGGCGACGAGGTGGAGCGGCTGATGACGCTGCACCCCCTGACGGGTGAGGTGCTCTCCGACGAGAAGGAGCTGTACGTCGGGGCGGCTACCCACTACACCGTCGGCCCCGGCCGGATGGAGAGAGCCATCGCGGGCATCGAGGAGGAGCTGGTCGAGCGGCTGGCGGAGCTCGAGCGGCAGGGCAAGCTGCTGGAGGCGCAGCGGCTGCGGATGCGGACGTCGTACGACGTGGAGATGATGCGCCAGATCGGTAGCTGCGCCGGCATCGAGAACTACTCGCGACACATGGACGGCCGGTCGGCCGGCAGTGCACCGAACTGCCTGCTCGACTACTTCCCGAGCGACTTCCTGCTGGTGCTCGACGAGTCCCATGTGACCGTCCCCCAGATCGGCGGCATGTACGAGGGGGACATGTCGCGGAAGCGGACGCTGGTGGAGCACGGCTTCCGGCTGCCGAGCGCGATGGACAACCGACCGCTGCGCTGGGAGGAGTTCCTCGACAGGACCGGCCAGACCATCTACCTCTCCGCGACGCCCGGCCCGTACGAGCTGGCCAAGGTGGACTCGACGGTCGAGCAGATCATCCGTCCCACCGGGCTCGTCGACCCCGAGGTGATCGTCAAGTCCACGAAGGGCCAGATCGACGACCTGATGGGCGAGATCATCACGCGCGCCGAGCGGAGCGAGCGGGTGCTAGTGACGACGTTGACGAAGAAGATGGCGGAGGATCTGACCGACTACCTGCTCGACAACAACATCCGCACGCGTTACCTGCACAGCGAGGTCGACACGCTGCGGCGGATCGAGCTGCTGCGGGAGCTGCGGCTCGGCCAGTTCGATGTGCTGGTCGGCATCAACTTGCTGCGTGAGGGCCTCGACCTGCCCGAGGTGTCACTGGTCGCGATCCTGGACGCCGACAAGGAGGGCTTCCTGCGGTCCGGCACCTCGCTGATCCAGACCATCGGGCGGGCGGCCCGCAACGTCTCCGGCCAGGTGATCATGTACGCCGACCGGATCACCGACTCGATGGCGAAGGCCATCGACGAGACGAACCGCAGACGGGCCAAGCAGGTCGCCTACAACCTGGAGAAGGGCGTCGACCCGCAGCCGCTTCGGCGGCGGATCGCCGACATCACCGACATGCTCGCGCGCGAGAACGCCGACACCGAGGAGCTGCTCGGTGGCGGGGGTCGCCAGCAGTCCCGCGGCAAGTCGCCTGTCCCGGGCTTGTCCCGCAAGGCCGCCGGACAGACGGTCCGGGGGCTGGCGGGGCTGCCGTCGAGAGACCTCGCGGACCTCATCCAGCAGCTCACCGACCAGATGAAGGAGGCCGCCAAGGAGCTGCAGTTCGAGGTCGCCGCCAGGCTGCGTGACGAGATCTCCGACCTGAAGCGTGAGCTGCGCCAGATGGTCGAGGTCGGATCCTGAGATGACCGACGAGGAGCTGACCGCCTACTGTCTGGGCAAGCCGGGTGCCTGGCAGGACGAGCCGTGGGACGGCGACTTCGTCGCGAAGGTGCACGACAAGATCTTCGCCTTCCTAGGCGGTGGCGAGGCCGTCGGGGTCAAGTGCGGCCACAGTCGCGACGAGGCCGACGAGTGGCTGAGTCGCTTCCCCGACGACGCGTCGGTGATGCCCTACATCGGGCGGTCAGGCTGGAACACGCTTCGCCTCGGCGGCGCGATCACCGACGCCGATCTGCGCGACGCCATCGACGAGTCCTATGCGATGGTCGTCTCCAAGCTGCCGAAGAAGCATCGCCCCGCCGCACCGGACCGATAACGTCCGCCGCTCAGGCGCGGGTCAGGCGTGGGCGCGCACGCACCAGGCCGAGGCGGCCACCTCGAAGGGGGCTGGTGGCAGCAGCCGCGCGCATTGGGCACGCAGCGCGTCCCGCTTCCCGCGGTCGAGCTTCGCGACGTGGGCACCTGCCGGCCCGACGCCCAGCGTGTAGGGCTCCCACCACTGGTCGAACGTCGCGAAGGCGACCGTGACGGTGAGCGACGTCTCCTCGACGTCCTGGAGGCTCGCGGCTTCGCAGAGCCGCGACAGGTCGCCCTCCCGGGTCCCGGGGAGCTCCGACTCACCCGGCGTGTCGGGCTCCATCTCGTGCACGGCGCGCCAGAAGGTCGCCAGCGGTCCACCGCCGTCTGGGCCGTGGTCCCACACCGATGCCGCGACCACGCCGCCGGTTCGGGTGACGCGTCCCATCTCCGACAGCCCGGCCACGGGATCGTCCATGAACTGCACGACGAGCTGGGCGAGGCTGGCGTCGAAGGTGTCGTGGGAATAGGGGAGGTGCTCGGCCACACCGCTTCTGACATCGACTCCGGGGAAGCGCGAGCGAGCGGCCGCGACGAACGACTCGGAAGGGTCGATCGCCGAGACGGCGTCCTCGCCGAGGCGCTCGACCAGTGGCGCTGTCAGCACCCCCGGTCCGCACCCGACGTCCAGCGCCCGCTGGCCAGGACGCACACCGGCCAGCTCCATGAACCGGACCGCCAACGGCTCGGAGTACTGGCCCATGAAGCGGGCATAGGCATCGGCAGAGACTTCGAACGTCACGGCTGGCTGCCCGTCGAGCTATCGACCAACGTCCGTGCCCGGGCAGCACCCGCAAGGCCGGAGACGACCACCTCGATCCCCTCGGCGTAGTTCTCCACCACGGCGTCCCGGCTCAGCGGGGAGGCGTCCGCGTTCGCCCGTACCGGTTCCTTGGGCTGCGCCATGCTTGGCAACTTTACACAGTAGATGGTTCCTATACGGAGCATGTACCGCCTCGCGCGGGTTTGCCTGGCATGCCGGGCAAGCGCATCGTTTGCCCGGCAGGCCTGGCTGGCAAACAGTGCATCTGCCTGGCATGCCAGGCAAACGCCGGCTCCGGCGCCGGCAGTGAACCGTCAGGCCAGGAAGCGGCCGACCGCGAAGAGCGTCTCCAGCCTGCCCGGCGCCAGGGCCGCGTCCTCGATGAAACGGCCCGACTCGGGGGCGTGCAGCATCGTCCGAGTGCCGGTGACGAAGCCCACGTGGAAGACCCAGCCATCGGGCTTCGCGAAGAAGTACAGGTCCCCCGGCTGCTCGTCTCCAAGGGGCACCGGCGTCGCGGCCTGGTACTGGTCGTGGGCGTCGCGGGGCACCACGATGCCGGCTCGCCGGTAGGTGTGGTGGACGAGTCCCGAGCAGTCCAGCCCGTACGGCGACGTACCCCCCCAGAGGTAGGGCAGGCCAAGATGCAGGTGCGCCGCCCGACAGATCGCCAGCCGTTCCGCCTCGACGCCGTCCGAGGGCGGCGGCGGGGAGTCGCCCGCGCGGGGCGAGAGATGGCTGCTCGGCACCCATCCCGGATAGCCGCGACTGTCGGCGGCCGCCGGCTGCCAGGGGGCGACCACGCGTACCCAGCCCGCGGACTCCTCGACGATGTCGACGGGTTCGCCGGTGACCAGCTGGGTCAGCGTGCGCCCGTGCAGCCCCTTGCGGGCGTCGGCACCTTCCGCGTCGAGGGCGTCCAGCCATGCCTTGACGTCGGGCTGGTCCGCGACGGCCGGGGCGTCCATCTCGCGCGGAGCCTGCGGGGAGGTCCACATGGTGGAAACCTCGACCGATACCAGGCAGCCCTCGGCCGTCATCAGCTGAGCCCCTCGATGCCGAGGCCGGCAGCTGATGGGAGCACCACGGTGGACCCGTCGTACACGAGACCGCCCATCATCGGTCGACCCGCCAGCCACCACGCCGCGTCGAGGTCGCTCGTCAGAGTCGAGCCGACGGCCGCCACCAGTGAGGCCGCCGCTCCGACGCCGATCTGGCCTTCCATCATCGAACCGATGATGTACCCCATGCCATGGGCCGTGGCGAGTCGGGTCATCGCGAGGGCCGTCGTGAGACCGCCGCACTTCGCGAGCTTGATGTTGACCAGGTCCGCGGCGCCGAGCTCGATGATCCTGGAAAGGTCCCGCAGCCCGAAGACGCTCTCGTCCGCCATGACCGGGGTCTCGACCGCGGCCGTGACACGGGCCAGGCCCTTCAGGTCTGCCGCCGCGACCGGCTGCTCGATGAACTCGACGGTGACCTGCGCGTCCTCCAGGGCGTGGATGACGTGGATGGCCTGGCGCACGGTCCAGCCCTGGTTGGCGTCGACTCGGATCCGCACCTCGGGCCCGACCGCCGAGTGCACCGAGCACACGGTCTCGATGTCCGTCAACGGATCGGTCCCGACCTTCAGCTTGAGCACGGTGAAGCCTTCGGCCACCCGGGCCCGGGCGGCCTCGACGGGCGTTGCCGCGTTGCCCGAGCTCACCGTGACGTCGGTCTCGACCTGGTGTCGGGTCGTGCCCAGAAGACGGGGCAGCGAGGTGCGCAGCCTTCGCGCGGCGAGGTCGTGCAGCGCGACGTCCACTGCCGCCTTCGCTCCCTGGTTGCCGACGACCGCCGCGGACACGTCGGCCGTGAGCTCGCTGATGTCGTCAGTCGAGCGTCCGAGCACCACGTCCGTCAGAGGGCCTGCGATGCATGCCTCGGCTCCGGCGAGCGACTCACCGGTCACCCGCCACACCTGTGGCGCCTCCCCGAAGCCGCGCCCGCCGTCGGAGTCGACGACCTCCACGACCGTGGTCTCGAGCAGGCTGGTCCGTCGTAACGCGGTGACGAATGGCGTGTGCAGGGAAGCGATGAGGCGATGTGTCCGGATCTCCCGGATCGTCACGAGATGACTCCTCGGTCCTGCCACGACGCGGCCGCCGCGGCGGCGATCAGGTCGAGCGACTCCTGCTCGGCCAGTGTCGACGTCGTGCACACGACGAGGACGTACGGCGGCGCGTCGGGCGGAAACACGATGCCGGCGTCGTGGGATATTCCCTGCACCCAGCCCGACTTGTGGGCCACCTTGGTGCCGGGCGGGACCCCGACGGGGATGGCGTCGTTGATCTGCTGGGCGGCCAACGTCGCGAGCACCTCCCGGCAGGACTCGGGGGATGCCGCTTGCTGACCGGCAACCTGTCTCAAGGTCAGCGCAAGGTCTTCGGCCGTCACGAGGTTCTGGTGCCCGGCTTCGCGGGCGGGGGCATCCTCGATCCCACGCGCCACCGTGCTGGACTTCGCACCGAGGAACTCCAGGGTCTCGGCGACGGCCGGCAGCCCGACCGACTCGAGGAGGAGGTTCGTGGCGAGGTTCCCCGACCTCACGATCGCCCGGTTGGCGAGCCACCGGAGCGCAACGCGTTCGCCCATTCGCCGCCACGTCTGCTCGTCGCTGTCCTCGGTGCGGTCGATCGAGAAACGGGTGCAGCCGATGGCCGACTCGAAGTCGTCGTGGACGATGACGGACTGGCCCAGGTCGAGGGTGCCGGCGTCCGCCCTCCGGTAGGCGGCGATCACCAGCGCGAGCTTCATCGTGCTGGCGGCGTAGTGCTGATGACCGGCGTTGTGCTGCACCGTTGCCGGCCCGTCGAGTGGTCCCACCCACAACGAGTACTCCCCGTCCGAGGGGAGCCTTTCGACGTACGACGTGAGAGCGGGCGTGGTCCCGCTCATTGAGCCGATCGGGGTCGGCCGAATCGCCGCACCTTGGCGGCTGCCAGGACCAGCAGCGCGCCCAACCCGGCCAGCACGACCTTCTCGAAGGGCCCGGTGTCCGCGCCGATGCCGACAACCACGCCCGCGAGAAGGAAGAACGCAATTGCGACCAGCAGTGAAATCCGAACCAGCCTCGCCATTGGGCGATGCTACCTCGCGTGGGCGATGCAACCTTGCGGAAACGTGAATGGTAAGGAACGGGACGGCTGGTCCCAGCAAGGGCAAGCTCAACCGTTGCGTTCCTTGCCAGGTTGACCTGGGACACCCGGGAGCCCGACGCAGCGGGGCTGCTCCGCTCACCAGCCCCGGGCGCGCCACTCGCCGAGGTGGGGGCGCTCGGCACCCAGGGTGGTGTCCTTGCCGTGCCCCGGGTACACCCAGGTCTCGTCGGGTAGGCGGTCGAACACCTTGGCCTCCAGGTCGTCCATCAGGGACGTGAAGTCCGCCGGAGACGCTGTCTTGCCCGGCCCCCCGGGGAAGAGGCTGTCACCGGTGAAGATGTGCGGCATGCCCTCGGGGTCGTCGTAGAGCAGCGCTATCGACCCTGGCGTGTGCCCCACCAGGTGGATGACCTGCAAGGTGCATGACCCGACGGTCACCGTGTCGCCGTCGTCGACGGTCGTCGTCGTGGAGACCGGGATGCCCTCGACGTCCGCGGACCCGGCGACGGTCTCCGCGCCGGTGGCCGCGACGACGTCACCGAGTGCCTGCCAGTGGTCGCCGTGCCGGTGCGTCGTGATAACCCGGGCCAAGCCACCGGAGCCGATGAGCTTCAGCAGGGTGTCGGGCTCGGCTGCCGCGTCGATCAGCACCTGGTCGTCGGTACGGCGACACCGCAGCAGGTACGCGTTGTTGTCCATCGGCCCGACCGACGCCTTGGTGATCATCAGCTCGGGTAGCTCCCGCACCGCCGGTGTACCCGGTTTGACCTTGCCCCAGTAGCTCATCGCTCTCCTCCACACATCCGTCACATGCTAACCGCCGGGGTCAGCGCCAGGGGCCGAGGTCGGGGAGCGGCTCATCACTGTGAAGCCCGATGCCCTGGGTCCGACCGAGCAGCCAGCCGAGCAGCGACGGGGGAGTGCCGGTGATCTCAGCTCCCCCATCGCCGACCACCCAGGTCCCCTCGTCGTCATTGGCGACCAGGACGAACCCAGCAAGGTCGTCGCGCGTCGAGAGGTCGTGGGTGATGTCGGTGAGCATCGCCGTGACGAGGTCGGTAGGCAGGTGGGCGAGCGTGTAGTCGAGATCGAGGTCGACGTGGTGCACCTCGACCTCGACGCGACGGATCATCGGGATCTGGGCGGCGGGTCTCTCGCGGTCGGCCTTGCCCACGCGGACGACCCTGCGCCAGTACTCGTCGTCGTCGAGGTCCGCTATCGCGGCGGCGAGGCGATCCTGGGATTCCTGGACGTCGGCGATCAGGTCGGCGGCCGTTCGGTGGGCCCCCGCCTCGATGTCGGCGGCACGACTCTCCTGGCTGACGTACATCGGCTGCTCGACACCGGTGCGCGCCCATGCCAGCAGGTTGAGGAACCCGTCGGCGTTGCGAGCTAGATGGGTCAGCACGTGCCCGCGGGTCCAGCCCGGCAGCAGGGACGGGGTGCCTACCTGCTCGTCGGTGAGGTCGGCGATCGTCCGCTGGAGGGTACGCGTCGATGCCGTCAGGGCCTCGATGTCGTCGGCAACCTGGCGGTCCATGGATCAGAACCTACCGGCGATTGGGTCGCCGGCGCGCGTGTCGCCACCTGTTGTCGACGCGCCGAGACGCGGGTTACCCCGACTTGAACGGTTGGGTAGGATGGCGAACGTATGTTCGACACGGCCAGACCGGCATCCGCCTGGAACACGCGACGAAAGCTGTCGGTGTGCCATGCCATCATGGCCCGGGTGACAGATGTGGGTGGAGACAGGCTGGGCCGCTCGGACGATCTCGTGTCGAATGAGGACGACTGGTGACGGACAAGTTGCTGATTCGCGGCGCGCGCGAGCACAACCTCAAGGACATCTCGCTGGACCTGCCGCGGGACTCCATGATCGTGTTCACGGGCCTGTCCGGCTCCGGCAAGTCGAGCCTGGCCTTCGACACGATCTTCGCCGAAGGTCAGCGCCGCTACGTCGAGTCGCTGTCGGCGTACGCGCGGCAGTTCCTCGGCCAGATGGACAAGCCGGACGTTGACTTCATCGAGGGGCTGTCGCCCGCGGTCTCGATCGACCAGAAGTCGACGTCCAAGAACCCCCGTTCGACGGTCGGCACGATCACTGAGGTGTACGACTACCTCCGCCTGCTCTACGCGCGCGCGGGGCGCCCGCACTGCCCGGTCTGCGGCCGGCCGATCGCCCGCCAGACTCCCCAACAGATCGTCGACAGGGTGCTCGAGCTGGACGAAGGCGCACGTTTCCAGGTGCTGGCTCCGATCGTCCGGGGCCGCAAGGGCGAGTACGTCGATATGTTCCGCCAGCTCCAGGCGCAGGGCTTCTCCCGGGCGAGGGTCGACGCCGAGACGTACTCCTTGACCGAGCCACCGCAGCTCGACAAGCAGAAGAAGCACACCATCGAGGTGGTCGTCGACCGTCTGGCGGTGAAGCGCTCGGCGAAGCAGCGTCTGACCGACTCCGTCGAGACGGCTCTCGGGCTGTCCGGTGGTCTGGTCACGCTCGACTTCGTCGACCTCGCGGCCGACGACCCCAACCGGGAGCGGGTGTTCTCCGAGCATCTGGCCTGTCTCTACGACGATCTCTCGTTCGAGGAGCTGGAGCCTCGTTCGTTCTCGTTCAACTCCCCGTTCGGTGCGTGCACCGACTGTCACGGACTCGGCACCCGGATGATCGTCGATCCCGAGCTGATCGTGCCCGACCCGATGAAGTCCCTCGCGGAGGGCGCGGTGTCGCCGTGGGCGTCGGCCCACGTCGCCGACTACTTCATCAGGCTGCTGGATGCGCTGGCGGACGAGATGGGCTTCTCGACACACACCCCGTGGGGGCAGCTGCCCGCCAAGGCACGCGAGGCCGTCCTGAACGGGCGAGCCGGCAAGCTCCACGTGCGCTACCAGAACCGGTACGGGCGTGAGCGCTCCTACTATGCGCAGTACGAAGGCGTCGTCCCCTACATCGAGCGCCGCCACGGCGACGCCGAAAGCGACACCAGCCGGGAGCGCTTCGAAGGCTTCATGCGCGAGGTCCCCTGCCTGGCCTGCAACGGTGCTCGGCTCAAGCCGATCTCGCTCGCGGTGACCGTCGGCGGCAGGAACATCGCGGAGGTCTGCGCCCTGCCCATCGACGAGGCGACGGAGTTCCTGTCCAGCGACCTCGACCTTTCGACCAGGGAGCGGCAGATCGCCGAGCGGGTGCTGAAGGAGATCGGGGAGCGGATGCGCTTCCTGCTCGACGTCGGTCTCGACTACCTCACCCTCAACCGTCCCACCGGGTCGCTGTCGGGTGGCGAGGCGCAACGCATCAGGCTCGCCACCCAGATCGGGGCGGGTCTGGTGGGTGTGCTGTACGTCCTCGACGAGCCGTCCATCGGTCTCCACCAGCGCGACAACCACCGGCTCATCGAGACCCTGGTCCGCCTCAAGGACCTCGGCAACACCCTGATCGTCGTCGAGCACGACGAGGACACGATCCGCACCGCCGACTGGGCCGTGGACATCGGACCGGGCGCCGGCGAGCACGGCGGTCAGGTCGTGGTATCGGGTCCGGTGTCCGAGCTGCTCAACCATCCCGACTCGCTGACCGGTGCCTACCTTTCCGGTCGAAGGGAGATACCGTTCCCGGCCGTACGGCGACCACCCACGCCAGGGCGCGAGCTCGTCGTGCACAACGCCACGGAGCACAACCTGCAGGACGTCACGGTGTCGTTCCCCCTTGGATGCTTCGTGGCGATCACCGGGGTGTCCGGCTCCGGCAAGTCCACGCTCGTCAACTCGGTGCTGTACGCGGCACTGGCCAAGCGGATCTACGGCTCGCGCGAGGTGCCGGGCCGACACCGCGACATCAGCGGGGTCCATCACGTCGACAAGGTCATCCACGTCGACCAGTCGCCGATCGGGCGGACGCCGAGGTCCAACCCGGCGACGTACACGGGAGTCTTCGACCATGTGCGGCGGCTGTTCGCGCAGACGCCGGAGGCGAAGGTGCGCGGCTACCAGCCCGGCCGGTTCTCGTTCAACGTGAAGGGCGGCCGCTGCGAGGCGTGCTCGGGTGACGGCACGATCAAGATCGAGATGAACTTCCTGCCCGACGTGTACGTGCCGTGCGAGGTGTGTCACGGCGCCCGCTACAACCGGGAAACCCTTGAGGTGCACTACAAGGGCAAGACCATCTCTGAGGTGCTGGACATGTCGATCGAAGAGGCGGCGGAGTTCTTCCAGCCGATCACCGGCATCCACCGTTATCTGCAGACTCTGGTCGATGTCGGCCTCGGGTATGTGCGGCTCGGTCAACCGGCGCCCACGCTGTCGGGCGGTGAGGCGCAGCGCGTCAAGCTCGCGTCCGAGTTGCAGAAGCGCTCCACCGGACGCACCGTGTACATCCTCGACGAACCCACCACCGGTTTGCATTTCGAAGACATCCGCAAGTTGCTCGATGTGATCAACAGCCTTGTCGACAAAGGCAATTCGGTGATCGTCATCGAACACAACCTGGACGTGATCAAGACGTCGGACTGGGTCATCGACATGGGCCCTGAGGGCGGTGCGGGCGGCGGAACCATCGTCGCCGAGGGCACGCCGGAGGATGTGATGGCGGTGCCCGAAAGCTATACCGGCAAGTTCCTCGCGGAGGCACTCGGCGCCAGCAGGCCATCGTCCGGCACCCCGCGGCGATCCACCAAGCGCCGCAAGGTCAGCGCCTAAGCTAGCCGCCTCACGTCCCGCCGGTATTGACTGACTTCAACAACGGCGACGGAAACCGAGGCTTGATGCGGACACCATCGAGCCAGGACGTGAGTTCGGCAGCGCGCCGCTTCAATGCTCGCCGCCCGTCACGGCCGGGATCCTCCATGAGTTGCACCTGGACGTGCGCCTGGTGATCCTGATACCAACCGCCCACCACGCGGCCGTTCCACCAGGCGGTGGGCCCAGCATTACCGTTGCGGTCGAAGACCTGACCGCGATGCGCGCCGAGATACCAATCGCGGTCGAACCAACCCATCGTAGTCACATCGAGGCCCGGTAGCAGCGACGCCGACGGTGCGACCTCGGGTTCGATCTCCAGATCGTCGGGAAGCGCGTAGCCCGGGCCGGAGTCCAGGTCGACCTCCACAGCCCCAATATCGCTCAAGGCCTTGCGCGCGGCCGTCAGCGTGGTGCCGAACCACCATTTGACGTCGGCGACGGTGGCAGGCCCGAAGGTGTGCAGCCAGCGGCGCGTCAACTCGGCGACGGCGTCAGCCGGCGCGGTGCGCTGCCCCAGCCAGTCCGTGGTCGGCACCCACCGGGGCTTCGACGTGGTCCAGCTTCCGTCGTTGGGTCCGCGCACAATCTCGCCCCGCGCCGAGAGCACCGTCAACACTCGGGGAGCCACCGGAATCATCCCGCCCCATGGTTTTCCGGGCGCGGGGTCATACGTTCCGCTGATCTCGGGGAGCGCGGACCGTAATTCCGCGCTGCTGAGCGGCCCATGCCGTCCGAGGTGGCCCAGCACGGCTGAACATGCCGTCGCCAACCACTGTTCGCCGTCAGCGGCAAGGCCCGCCTTGTGAAGGTCGGCGACAAGTCGGCGATGTTCGTTGGCTGCGACCCGGTTGCTGGCGGCGGACTGAATGATCGGCAGGTCATCAGCGATGACGACCCACAGCGTCCGTCTCATCGCCAAATGCCTTACCACGGAGTGGCTTTGGTACAACTCGTCCTCGAGGTCGGCCGCGACGAAACCCGGGCATCGCGCCCACAACGAAAGAAAGGGCGTGGCGGGATCGGTGGCATGCAGGCCCACCAGTCTGGCGGTCACATGGGTAATCGAATCGGTGAGCGAGAGAAACTGCCGGCTTATTAGCCTTCTTCGCCGCTCATCGGCAGTGAATTCACGCACGGTGCACTGACCGCGGGCTCAGCGGGGCTCGTCGCGCATCGATTCACGGATTTGCGCCAGCCGATCGGCGGCTGCGCGCTGCCTCGCCTCGAACTGCTCGTCGACATCGCGGCCCTCGGGGGTCTCGGCATCCAATTCGGCTGCGCCGATCGATGTTTCGTAGCGGGACTCGATCTTCTCCCGAACTGAGTCGAACGTCGGCACCCCGGAGCTCGTGTAGCCGGTATCGGCATCGGTATCGGCATCGGGCTCGGTGGCGGAACTTTCCGGCTCGTCGGGCACGATGCCACGCTACCCGTGTCAGCGGCCGACCGGCTCGGCGTGCGGAGCCGGCGCCGAGGCGAGCGGCCAGGTGGCCGGTGCCGGAATCCTCTGCATCCCGGGAGTGTCCAGCCGACCGGCCAGCCAGGGCAGTGCCGCGGCGAAAGCATTGCTCGCAAACGGCCAGTCGTGCTTGCCGGGCTGAGCCACGATGGCGCAGTTGATGCCGTTGGCGCGGCCGAGTGCGCACAACGACTCGGCCGCCGAGATCTGGTCGTTGGGGTTGACGATCGGCTCCCGGCCGCCGAGGTAGACGTCGCTGGCGTCCGTCACCGACAGACCGCGATGATGCTTCGGCGGGTTGCTCGATGACACATCGAACCAGCCCGAGACCCCGGTGTATCGGCCGTGTCTGGCGATCACGGTGGCAGGGTCGAAGGCAGCCCAGGCGTCGGCGTTGCCGCCGAACAGCCGCGCGATGGTTTGCGCCTTGGTTCCGGCCTCGGGGCCCATGTTGCCGGCGATGTCGACAAATGAGCTGAACAGCTCCGGATGCATGACGGTGAGGTCCAGCGCGCACGTCCCGCCCATCGACCAGCCGACGATGCCCCAACGCGCTGGCTCCGCGCTGACACCGAACCTCGAGATCATGTATGACACAACGTCTTTAGTGAGGTGATCGGCCGCGTTTCCTCGGCTTCCGTTGACGCATTCGGTGTCGTTGTTAAACGCGCCCCCAGAGTCCACGAAGACGAATACCGGCGCGTTGCCGCCGTGCCTGGCCGCCATCTCGTCGATCGTTCTCGCCGCGTTGCCGGCCCGCAGCCAATCGGCGGGCGTGTTGAACTCGCCGCCGATCATCATCACCGTCGGCAGCGGCGGCGGGGGACTGCTGGAGAACCACGCCGGCGGCAAGTAGACGACTTCACCACGGTGTTTGAAATGCGACGCATCCTCGGAGATTGTCACCGGCACGACGATGCCGTGGGCGGGCTGAAGGCCCGCGGCCGCCATCGCGGCAACGCCGGCCGCGTCGGTCTGGT
>JAWWPG010000015.1:0-19282 GCA_033850885.1 Nocardioidaceae bacterium | reverse complement strand
TCACGCTGACCACGACCGCGGCGGCGGTGGCGTCGGCTGCCACCGTGCGCGGCGTCAACACAGCGACCTGGAACCCGACTCTCACGGTGGGCTTCCCGACAGATGCAGTGGCCGGAACCTACACCGGCACGGTCCACACCACCGTCGCCTAGGCGCTTTCACCGTGCGCCGAGCCGTGGTGGCGTTCGCGCTGACCGCCGGGCTGCTTGCCCCGGCGGTCAGCGCCACGGGCAATGTCAAGACCGCTTTCGCGAATGGATACCCGCCAGGTCTAGGTATCAGGCTCGTAGACGCGCCGGCTTCCCTGATCAACGACCCCCGGGCGCACGTCTACATCATCGACCGGCTGCCACCGGGAACCGTGATCAGCCGCCGCGTCCAGGTCTCCAACGGCACCCACGCCCCGATGCGAGTGTCCATGTACGCCGGCGCGGCCACCATCGGAGGCGGTCTGTTCAAGCCAGCCAGGGCATATGGTCAGGACGCGGTTTCGTCCTGGACGTCGACGAAGCCGAGCACAGTCCAGCTTGCGGCCGAGCACGCCGCCTACGTGCAGGTGACGATCCGGGTACCCTCGGATGCAGCTCCTGGCGAGCGGTACGGAGTGGTATGGGCGCAGACAAGGGTGCCTCCGGCTACTCCGGGTGGTCCGGTCCAGATCAGCCGCGTCGGAATCCGGCTGTACCTCTCCATCGGATCGGGGAATGCTCCCGCGTCGGACTTCCGCATCATCTCGATGACTGCGTCACGGACCAGCCATGGAGTCCCGATGGTGCACGCCTCGATCCGCAATACCGGCGGCCGGGCACTCGACCTGACCGGATCCCTAACCCTCACCAAGGGGCCGGGCGGGCTGTCTGCGGGACCGTTCCCCGTGACGCTGGGCACCACGCTCGGGATCCATCAAACTGAACCGATATCCATCGGACTGGACAAGCAGATTCCGGACGGACCGTGGCTGGCCACGCTCACGGCGACGAGCGACACCACGCGACATTCGGCGCGAGCGACGTTGACGTTCCCTAGCCGGCCGGGAACAGGCGCCACCATCCCAGCAAGCACCGTCCAGAGCTCCAGAGGACCGGGCCTCTTCGTCTGGATCGGTATCGCCTCCATCCTGCTCGCACTCTTGACGATGCTCTGGTACGTGGCACGGCGACGCCGCACACAGCGCCAGCCGGCTACCGGAAAGGCAGTCAACACCCCGGCCGGCGCCTCGTAGAGTCACTGCCGCACGTGCGCCGCCCACCGCCCGGAGTGTCAAGTCCGCGGTTCGTGACGTATCGGGCAAGCCGCTGTTCCTGCCCAACCAACCCAGACTTTATCCGGGCCATTGGTATCGTTGCTTGCCACACCGAGTCGCATCAGTTTGGTCCAGCTTGGGCAGGCCCGCACCGATCGAAGGGACACCGGTCGCCGTGAAGCAATGCCTGCGCTACTTCGCGGGGGCTGCCGCCAGTGCGGCCGCTCTCCTGAGCGCATCCATACCCCCGGCTGGCGCGGCCGCTACCCACACGGAAAGAGTGGTCGCTCTGGCACCCGGGATGCTCAGCATCACGGTGCAGCCGACAGCCGCGCTGCCAACCGGCACGGCAGGCTCGGCAAGTGTCAGCGGACAGATCGGCCTGGTGGTCGTCACCGACACTCGGACCGCTCACGTCAGCTGGAGTGCCAGCGCCACCTCGACCACGTTCGTCGACGGCCATGGCACGGTCTCCAGTGGCGTCACGTACAACGCGGGAGCGTTCACCACGACAGGCACCATCGTGATGGCACCCGCGGTGACAACCAACCTGAACGGGACGGCGGCGATCGTGGCTCATCCCACCTCGGTCGGTGGAGCGAACACCGCCAGCTGGAACCCGATCCTCACCGTGTCGCTCCCCTCGAATGCCCTCGCCGGCATCTACACCGGAACAATCAACACGTCCGTCAGCTGACACGTCGCGCCTCCGCTCGCCCGCCTTACCTTGACCCATGACCTGATCATATGATCGGATCATAGGATGGTCAGCTCGGCCCATCAGGCGAATCTCCTCGGCGCGCTCGTCGTGGGAGTCGGCGACGTCCTCGTCGAGGCGGTGGTCGGGTCATCGCAGCTCGACCCGACGGCTGTCGCGGCAGTGCTGGCCGTCGGCGAACGCGACGGGCTCTCGGTCGGCGAGCTCTCCCGGGTGCTTTCGCTCAGCCACTCCGGCGCGGTGCGGATCGCCGACCGCCTCGAGGCTCGGCAGCTTCTCAGCCGGACGCCCGGTAGCGATCGCCGTACGGTCAGCCTCTTCCTGACCGCACGCGGTCGGCAGACCGCCGAGGTCGCCCTGCGGGCCAGGCGCGACGCCCTGACCCGGTTGCTCGACGGTCTCGACGAGCCGACGCAGACGTGTCTCGAACGAGCGGCCGAGGCGCTGCTGCCCAAGCTGGCGAGCGACCAGGACTCGGTCTACCGGATCTGCAGACTGTGCGAGTACGACGAGTGCCGGGCGACATGGTGCCCCGTCGACGCAGCGCTCCAGCAGGAACGGGGCTGACGGCCTTGGGAATCGTGCTCGGCCTGCTGGCCGCGCTGTGCTACGGGGCGTCCGACTTCGCCGCCGGGGTGGGTGGTCGCCGGGCGAGCTCGGCCGCCGTCGCGATCATGTCGCAACCCATTGGGCTCATGGCAGCCATCGTTGCGGTCATCGTTCTCGGCGCTCGGTCACCAACGCCTTCCGCCCTCTTGTGGGGCGCGTTCAGCGGGATCGGAAGCGGAGTCGGGACGATCGCGCTCTACCGCGGCCTGACCGTGGGCCGAATGAGCGTGGTGGCGCCGCTGTCCGCCGTGCTGGCGGCGGCTCTGCCGGCCGTCATCGGGATAGCCACCGGCGACAGTCTCTCGGACGTGCGCCTGGCCGGGCTGGTGCTCGCTCTCCCGGGCATCGCGCTGGTCTCCCTGCAGTCCCGCAGCGGTCCGGAGCACGCCCGGCACTCCGGCGTCGTCGAGGGGTTGGTCGCCGGCGCGGGGTTCGCGATGCTCTTCATCGGGCTGGCCCGGGCAGGGACCTCGGCAGGCGCCTGGCCACTCGTGCCCGCACAGGCGGTGGCCGTCCTGACGGTCCTGGTCCTCGGTCTGTCGCTCGGCAAGCCGGGGGGAACCTGGCTGTCCGCCTGGTGGTCCGCCCTGCTCACGGGGGTCCTGGGAGGTACGGCGAACCTGCTCTACCTCGCGTCGACGGGCGCCGGCCAGCTCTCGGTCGTGGCCGTCCTCACCTCGCTCTACCCGGCGGTCACGATCATCCTCGCACGCGGCCTGCTGCACGAGTCGTGGAACCGGATCCAGGCCCTCGGGCTGGCCGTCTCGGCGGTCGCCATCGCCTTCATCAGCCTCGGCTAGCGTCTTTCTTCCGGTACGGCGAGGGCCGTTCGGGAGAGCCGGCCCACGCGGTCAGCTCGTCGAATGAGGAGGGTGTCCGCTGCTCGTCCCGTACAGCAGCGGCCAGCCGCTCGAGGAGCGGGGCCGCGGCCGCCAGTCGTCGCTGGTCGCTCGCACCCAGCGTCGTCATCGCTGCCACGATGGTCTCAACCCGACGGCCCGCCGCCACGTGCATGAGAGCTTCCCCCTCGGCTGTCGCGACGATCCGGACCGACCTCGCAGAGTCCGGATGTGGCCGTCTCGCCACGAGACCGAGGTCGGACAGGCCATCCACGATCCGCGTCATCGTCGGGCCGGCGACGCCCTCGATCTCGGCGAGGCGGCCGAGCGTACGGGGACCGCCGAAAACGACCACCGAGAGCGCGCTCAGCCGGGCCGGGGTCAAGCCCGCCTGACGGTCCACCTCACGCATCCCGCGCAGCAGATGGATGGCCCCCGAGTTGATCGATCGGGCCACCACCTCGGCCTGCTTGTCCCCGCGCCCCTTGCTCCTCGTCACAGGCTATGTATAGCATCCCTACTATTCGATAGGGATGCTACGGAAGTTGGTGTCAGATGAAGGTCGCTCAGATCGCCCAGCACGCGGAAGACCTCGAGAGGGCGGCCGCGTTCTACACGAAGCTGGTCGGCGTCGAGCCGGCGGCTCGTTTCGACCCACCCGGGCTCGTCTTCTTCGACCTCGGCGGGGTTCGACTGCTGCTCGACAAGCTGGCCCCCAGTGCCCTGATGTACCTTCAGGTGGAAGACGTCCGCACCAGCGTCGAAGCGCTCCGGGCGAACGGCGTCGAGATCGACAGCGAGCCGCACATCATCTTCCACCACGACGACGAGAAGATCGGCCCAGCCGGCACCGACGAGTGGATGGCGTTCATCCGCGACAGTGAAGGAAACCTCGTGGGACTCGTCAGTCACCTGTCCCCGTCCGCGCCACGCGCTCACGGGTGATGCAGAAGCACCAGAGCCCGGTCGTCTTTGGCGGACTTGACGCCGGCGACGAGCAGCTCGGCACCACCGACAAACCCATGCTGGACAAGCCGTTGCGCATCTCCGAGGAGCTTGTCGATCCCGACAGCGATGTCCCGGTCGGGCGCCTCGACGAGCCCGTCAGTGTAGAGAAGCAGCGCGTCACCGGATTCCAACCGCCCGCAGTAGACCGAGTACTCCGCTGCCCCGATCACGCCGAGGACAGGTCCATCCGTCCAGTGCACGGTCCAGCGGCCCGACCCCGCGTGGAACTGCACCGCCGGTGGGTGTCCCGCGGCGCGTACCTCGAAGCAACCGGACCTGAGGTCCACGGACAGATGTACGGCGGTCGCGAAGCCCTCGTCCCACTCCTGCCTCAGCACGTACTGGTTAGCCGCAGGCAGGAAGTCCGGCGTGGGCAGCGATCCCAGCAGCCCACCGAAGGCACCGGAGAGCTGGAGCGATCGCGTTCCGGCGTCGAGGCCCTTGCCTGACACGTCCACCAGGACGACCTCGAGGCACTGGTCCTGATGGGTCTTCGCAGCGACCATGAAGTCGCCCGAGAAGGAGGCACCGCCCGCGGACCGGGTGACGGCCTCGCCGTGCCAGTTTGATGGCAGGGCCGGCAGCTTGCTCTGGCTGGCCAACCTGTCCCGCAGGTCCACGAGCATCGAGTCACCACGAAGGGGCAACAACCCGAGCCGCGCCCGTGAGCGCACATGCAGGGTGACGATGACCGCAGCAAGCAGGACCACCCCCAAGCCGACCAGGCGCAAGGGGGTGAGCGTGATCAGCAGGAGGGACTCCCCCATACACGCCGCCATGATCACCTCGAGGAGCGCCAGCCGGGCGAGGGACAGGACGTTCATCGCGAGGAGCAAGGGGATCACATAAGCGCTCAGCGGCCACTCCTCACGAAGCTCCCCGGTCATGACCACACATACGAGCGTCATGACGATCAGGGCGACGAGCCAGGTCGCCTCCGCCTGACGGAACGAGCGGGTGACCTCGTACGCCCCGCGCCGGGCCACCTGACGCAGCGATCTGACCGGTCGTGGCAGTGGTGCCATGCGGACGGTCACAGGTTGAGCGTAGTGGTCGAGGCGAAGGGCCGGAGTTGTTTGCGCATACGGCCCGACCGCCGGCCGCAGACCCCTAGCTAGCGGCGACGCTGGCAGGTGGGACACCAGAACAGGTTGCGCCCTTCGAGGATCTTCGTGCGCACCGTCGAACCGCACACCAGGCAGGGCTGACCATGGCGTCGGTAGACGTAGACCTCTCCTCCGTGGTCGTCGACTCGAGGTGGGCGACCCATCGCCTCGGGCTCGTGTTCAGGCCGCACGGTGTCGATGCGTCCGGTGAGGACGCCGTACTCCATCAGCGCGACGAGGTCGTCCCAGATGGCGTTCCAGCGCCGTTTCGTGACCTTGGTCCCGGGAGTGTAGGGGTTCAGCCTCGCCCGGAAGAGGATCTCGGCGCGGAACACGTTGCCGACGCCCGAGAGCACGGCCTGGTCCATCAGCAGGGCGCCGATGGGCTTCGAGCTGCGATGGATCCGCTCGAAGGCCCGCTCCGGGTCGGCGTCGGCGCGCAGGGGGTCCGCGCCGAGCTTCCCGACGATGCTCCCCATCCTGTCCGCGGTCACGAGCTCGCACACGGTGGCGCCGCGGAGGTCGGCGTACGTCGTGTCCCCCTCGAGTCTCAGCCGAACGGCCCCGACGGGTGTCGGCGCGGGCATCCGGCCCAGCGTGAACACCCCGATCAGACCCAGGTGCACATGCACGATGTCTCCACTGGCGAACAGCATGAAGACGTGTTTGCCCGCTGACCTGGCGGACTCCATCACCTGGCCGTCGACGGCGGCGGCTCCGGCGTCGAACCTGCCCTGCGGGCTCGAGACCCGCAGCTGCTGGCCGGCGAAGGCATCGTCGAGCTCAGCGGCCAAGCGGAAGAGCGTGTGACCCTCGGGCATCCGATCAGCCCGCCGACGGATCTACCGATGACCGAGCCGCCTCGCCGCTCGGCTCTTCAGGGATGGCGCCTGTCGCCTCGAAGTCGGCGAGCATCGCGATCCGCCTGACATGCCGGGGATCGCCGGAGAAGGCCGTCGTCACGAAGACCTCGACGAAGCTCACGGCCTCCTCGATCGTGTGCATCCGGGCCCCGATCGACAAGACGTTAGCGTCGTTGTGCAGCCGCGCCAGCCGGGCGGTCTCGGTTGACCAGGCGAGGGCCGCACGCACTCCCGCGACCTTGTTGGCCGCGATCTGCTCACCGTTGCCCGATCCTCCGATCACGATGCCGAGGCTGCCCGGCTCCGCGACCACCGCGGAGGCAGCCTCCAGGCAGTACGGCGGGTAGTCGTCCCCGGCGTCGTACGTCGACGCACCGTGGTCGCACGGATCGTCGCCGTGCTCGCGCAGCCACGCGACGAGATGGTCCTTGAGCTCGAAGCCTGCATGGTCCGACCCGAGGTGAACGCGCATGCGCTGATGATCGCACCGCTGTTGAGCCGGCGAAAGTCTGGCCTCGAGACAGCGGGACGGCAAGGCTCAGTCGAATGTCGGCCCTTCGGTGCGGGAGCGCTTGAGCTCGTAGAACCCAGGCGTGCCTGCAACGAGCAGCACACCATCCCACAGCCGCCCGGCGTCCTCGCCACGAGGCCTTGGAGTCACGACGGGACCGAAGAACGCGTTCCCCTCGATGGAGATTACCGGCGTTCCGACGTCCGTCCCGACCTGGTCCATGCCGGCGTGGTGGGACTTCTTCATCTCCTCGTCGTACTGCGTCGAGGTCATCGCGTCGGCGAGCGACGTCGGCAGTCCAGCGGCGGCGAGCGCCTCCTCGACCGTTTCCCGGTTCCGTTCCCGTCCCTCGTTGTGGAAACGGGTGCCGAGCTCGGTGTAGAGCCGGTCGAGCACCTCCTCGCCGAACTGGTGGGCCGCCGCGACGCACACTCGGGCAGGTCCCCAGGCATCCTTGAGGAACTCCCGGTACTCGTCACTGATGTCGCTCTTGCTGGAGTTGAGGTACGCCAGGCTCATCACGTGGAAGTGGGTCGTGATGTTGCGGACCTGCTCGACCTCCTTCATCCAACGCGAGCTCAGCCACGCCCACGGGCACAGCGGATCGAACCAGAAGTCGGCTTCGGCGGGGCTGGCATTCGTGTTCATCAGGTCTCCTGTTGGTAGGTGCGACAGTGCTCGGTGCGACAGTGTCGCGAGGGGCTCTCCGCCAGATATCAAGCGGATTCTCGGGCGCGACATTCCCCGGAGCCGTGCAAGGATTGCGGCATGCCTGGACCCAACCTGACCCGTGACGAAGCAACGGAACGCGCGAGTCTCCTGGACGTCTCGACCTACGACATCGCCCTCGACCTGACCACCTCCGAGACGACGTTCGCATCGACGACGAAGGTCCGGTTCAGCTGCCGAGAGCCCGGCTCGTCGACGTTCGCGGACCTGGTCGACGCCACCGCCCGCGAGATCACCCTCAACGGCAACCCGGCGGACCTCTCGGCGTACGACGGCAGCCGGATCTCACTCACCGACCTGCGGTCCGACAACGAGCTGACCGTCGTGGCGGACTGTCCGTACAGCCACAGCGGCGAAGGGCTGCACCGCTTCGTCGACCCGGTCGACAAGCTCGTCTACCTGTACACCCAGTTCGAGGTACCGGACGCCCGTCGGGTCTTCACCACGTTCGAACAGCCCGACCTCAAGGGCGAGTTCACCTTCCATGTCACCGCGCCGTCACACTGGCAGGTCGTCTCCAACTCCGCTACTCCCGAGCCTGAGGACCTGGGCCTGGGTCGGTCCGTCTGGCACTTCGCCCCGACCAGGCGGATGTCGACGTACATCACTGCACTGGTGGCCGGTGAGTACACAGTCGTGCGAGACACCTATCACGGCACGCGCGGCGACATCCCGCTCGGGATCTTCCTGCGGGAGTCCCTGCGGCAGCACCTTGACCCCGAGGACATCCTGACCGTCACCAAGCAGGGTTTCGAGTTCTTCGAGAACGCCTTCGACATGGCCTACCCGTTCGGCAAGTACGACCAGCTGTTCGTGCCCGAGTACAACATGGGGGCGATGGAGAACGCCGGCTGTGTCACCTTCCGTGACGACATGATCTTCCGGAGCCGGCAGACGCGCTCGGCATACGAGGCCAGGGCGAACACGATCCTGCATGAGATGGCGCACATGTGGTTCGGCGATCTCGTCACGATGCGGTGGTGGGACGACCTTTGGCTGAACGAGTCCTTCGCGGAGTGGGCGGCGCACCACGCCGCCACCGTCGCGACCACGTACGACGAGGCGTGGACGAGCTTCTGCAACGCGCGGAAGACCTGGGCATACCGGCAGGACCAGCTGCCTTCGACGCATCCGATCGCCGCCGACAACTACGACCTGGAGGCAGTGGAGGTCAACTTCGACGGAATCACGTACGCGAAGGGTGCCTCCGCGTTGCGGCAGCTCGTCGCGTGGGTCGGCGAGGACCACTTCTTCGCGGGCCTGCGCAGCTATTTCGCCGCGCACGCGTACGGCAACAGCGAGCTCGCGGACCTGCTGTCAGCCCTGGAGGAGAGCTCCGGTCGCGAGCTCGGCTCGTGGGCGAAGGAATGGCTGCAGACGTCTGGCGTGAACACGGTCCGGCCGCTCTTCGAGGTCGGCGACGATGGGACGTTCACGTCGTTCGCGATCCTTCAGACGGCTCATCCCGACTTCCCGACCCTCCGACGGCACCGTCTCGGGGTCGGCCTGTACGACCTCACGGACGAGGGCCTGGTACGCCGTACCAGAGTGGAGATCGACGTCATCGGAGACGAAACCGACGTGCCTGAGCTCGTGGGCGAGCGGCGGCCCGACCTGGTGCTGCTGAACGACGGCGACCTCACCTACACGAAGGTACGGCTGGACGAACGGTCCTTGCAGACGGTGGTCGACCACATCGACGAGCTCACCGAGTCGTTGCCGCGGGCGCTGTGTTGGGGAGCCGCCTGGGACATGACCCGAGATGCCGAGATGCGGGCGACCGACTGGGTCTCCCTCGTGCTGCGCGGGATCGCCGTCGAGACCGACATGACCGCGCTGGGTGCGCTGACCGCCCAGACCTGGCGGGTCGTGACGGCGTACGCCGCACCACCGAACCGGGAGTCTCTCATCGCGAGGTGGGAGGCCGGCATCCGTGCCCTCGCGCTGGCCGCCGAGCCGGGCAGCGACAAGCAGCTCGCCTTCGTGCGGGCGTTTGCCGGCGCCGCGCGGACCGACGAGTCCCTCGACCTGGTCGCCGGCCTGCTCGACGGGACTCGCACCATCGAGGGGCTCGCAGTCGACATCGACCTGCGGTGGACCTTGCTGATGGCGCTGACGACCGAGGGCCGGGCGGACGAGGCGGCGATCACAGCCGAGCTGGACCGGGACACGACGATCTCCGGCCAGGAGAATGCCGCCGCCGCTCGAGCGGCCAGGCCGATGGCTGAGGCCAAGGAAGAGGCCTGGAACGACGCTGTCGTTCGCGACGACGTGCCGAACGAGACCATGCGCAGCATCGCGTACGCCTTCCATCAGGAGGGCCAGGAGGAGCTTCTGCGGCCGTACGTCTCGCGCTACCTCGACGTGGCAGAGAGGATCTGGGACGAGCGTGGAGTGCACCAGGCGGCAACCGTTCTCGACGCCATGTTCCCGCGAACGATGGTGACCCGGCAGACCCTCGACACGGTTGACCGCTGGCTCGAGAGTGCCAAGCCGAACCCGGCCGCGAGGCGCTACGTCATGGAGGGTCGGGCTGACCTCGAGCGAGCCCTCAACGCACAGCGCAAAGACGGCGAGAGCTGAGCGTCGCATCCGGGTTTCCCGAGCCCCGTGACCGCTCGGGTGGCCGCTCGGCGTGGCCGCTCGGCGTCGCTGCTCAGGGGGTGTCGGTATGCAGGCTCGTCGCCCCGCGGGACAAGGCGGCCAGCTGTTGCAGGCCGGTCGTCAACCCGCGGGTGAGGTCGCCGGCCGCGAAGCTCCCCTGCATGGCCACCGCAACCAGGCCGGCCGACCGGTTGTCGAGAGTCCGGCGAACCTGGTCGCCGGTGACGATCTCCAGGGTCCGCCGGCCCGGGTCGACCTGCACCAAGATGCTGCGCGCGGGGTCTGGCAGCCTGGCGTGCAAGGCCTCGGCGTACTGCCGCGGCTCAGCCGAGGATGCGCCCACCTCGACCGCGAAAGCCCATCCCGACACGCGTTCGGCGTCGGCGATCGCCCGGACGATGTCCTGACGCTGTGCGTCGGTGAACGCCTCACCACCCGGCACTCGCGCCTCCTGGCCTCTGGTCGGGATGGGCCGCCCGCGTAGCGCCGGACGGTGCAGACGGTCCGGGCGGCCCCGCGTCCGCGGTGTCTGCGCTTGCGGCTGTCTCGGCTGGGCCGGCGGGCCGGCCGGCGTCCACGGTGGCGGCGTCGGTGGCAGCCTCGGGCCGAGCCCCGACACCGACTCCGAACCAAACATTGTCCGCCTCCCACGGCAGACCTGGACGGTAGCGCGGGCCCTTGACCCAGCCGGGCGCCAGGACGAGGAGCGACACGATGATGATCACCAGCAGCGGGATGCCCGCGAAGATGGCGAGCACCTTCAGGGTCGAGATGGAAACCGGGTCGGGCCACGTTCGGGGAGTGTCGGCGAGCAGCGTCACGCCCCAACGTTACTGCGATCGGCCGTTGTGTACCGTCGTGGGTGCATCGATGCTCAGCCAGTTTTTACCCGACGTTTTGCCTGAAGCCGAAGGATCAACGTGGCCGCCGACACCGTCTGCTCGAGCGACAGCCATTGGTGCACGCTGGTCCAGAACCTCACCCACAACGAGACGCTCGCCCGGGCGGCTGACTGGCTGATCGCCCGGCCGCTCTCCATCCTGGCGCTCTTCCTGATCGGGTTCCTGGTCAGATGGCTGCTGCATCGCCTGATCGACCGGCTCGCCCGCCGCGCCGCAAACAGCACGGTCCCGGCGGTGATCACCCACGGCAAGATGCATCAGCTGTTCCCGGAGCCCGACGCCGAGGCGACCGCCCGGCGCCACCAGCGCGTCGAGACCATGGCGTCCTTGCTGAAGAGCATTACGACCGCCGTGATCGCGACCATCGTCTTGTTCATGACGGTGGCCCAGCTCGGCTACAACATCGCGCCCCTGATCGCGAGCGCCGGCATCATCGGGGTGGCCCTCGGCTTCGGGGCGCAGAGCCTGGTGAAGGACTTCCTGAGCGGGATCTTCATGATCCTGGAGGACCAGTACGGCGTAGGCGACACCGTCAACGTGGGTACCGCCACCGGGACCATCGAGGCCGTCGGACTTCGCGTGACGCGCCTACGCGACCTCAACGGGACGGTCTGGTACATCCGCAACGGAGAGATCCTGGCCGTTGGCAACATGAGCCACCGCTGGTCGAGGGTCGTGCTTGACGTCCCCGTCGCGTACTCGGCGGATCTGTCGGTCGTGCGCGGCATCATCAAAGAGGAGGCTGACGAGTTGTGGGAGGACCGCGAGCACGGCGCCGGAGTCCTGGAGGAACCGGAGGTGTGGGGCGTCGAACGCTGGGACCCCGACGGTGCCGCGATCCGGCTCGTGCTCAAGACCACTCCGGCGGCCGGGGGAAACATCGCCCGGGCGCTTCGCGAACGGATCAAGGCCCGGTTCGACGAGGAGGGGGTCGAGATCCCGCTGCCCCAGCGCGTCGTATGGCACCACGATCTGCGAGAGTCTTCAGCCGAGGCGCCCCAGCCTGACCGACGCGCTTAGGTGGCGGGCCCGAGTAGGCGAGGTGGATCGACCAGGCTGCGGCGGCGGCTACTCGGCGAGGGCGGCGTCCAGCGTGATCGTCGTACCCGTCAGGGCCTGCGAGACAGGGCAGTTCTGCTTCGCGGACTCGGCTGCCGCGACGAACTCGTCGTTGGAAAGTCCCTCGACACGTCCACGGACGGTCAGCTGGATCCCGGTGATGCCCTTGCCGGCCTCGAAGCCGACGTCGGCGCGGGTGTCGATGGCCTCGGGTGCGTGACCGTCACCGGCGAGCGCAGCGGACAGGGCCATGCTGAAGCAGGTCGAGTGGGCAGCAGCGATGAGCTCCTCGGGACTCGTCTTGCCGTTCGCCTCCTCCGCTCGTGAGGCCCACGTCACGTCGAAGGAGCCGACCCCGGAGGAGTCCAGCGAGACGTTGCCGGCCCCTTCCCTCAACGAGCCTTTCCAATGGGCGTTGGCGGTGCGCGTCGTCGTCATCTCTGCCTCTCCTTCGTAGTGGCGCAGCCGTTCGGGGCTACGGCAACCATCTTGCCCCGCGCCTCGCCGGGAGGCATTCGACGGCCCCTCAGGTCCCGAGCCCCGGTCTTTCCGAACACTTGGCACAATGGCAGCGTGCTACGCCCGGACCAGCAGACCTTCTATGCCGCCGTCGGCGGACACCAGACGTTCGTCCGGATCGTCGAGCGCTTCTACGAGGGTGTCGCCGGAGACCCTGAGCTGCGCCGGCTCTACCCGGACCAGGACCTTCGGCCGGCCACCCACCGGCTGACGATGTTCCTCGAGCAGTACTGGGGGGGTCCGACGTCGTACTCCGACCAGCGCGGCCACCCGAGGCTCGGCATGCGTCACGCCCCGTTCGCCGTCACGCCCCGCGCGCGAGACCGCTGGCTCACCCACATGAGAGTCGCCATCGAGGAGGCCGGGATGACTCCAGAGCAGACCGCGCAGATGTGGGAGTACGTCGAGCGTGCCGCCCACTTCCTCGTCAACACGTTCGACGAAGACGGCCAGCCGCAGCCCCGTGCCGGCGGGCGTGGGTTACCGACCTAGGCCCCCCGCCATTTGCCCCGCCCGGGGGGCGTTTGCCTGGCATGCCAGGGAACGCCCGGGGGGTTTGGCGCGGTCACCCGAGAAGCGCCCGCGTTTTCCTGGCCATGCCAGCCACGCCCATCGTCTGCCAGGCAACCCCCCAAGGCGGGGGGCCGTTTGGGTGGTGCACCACCCAAACGGTCCTCAAGCCACCCAGACTTGCGTGGCTTGAGGGCTACCTGGGTGGTGCACCACCCAAAGGTCCCCAAGCTAACCAGGCCTGGTGGCAAACGGTGCCTCTCCCGGGCATGCCAGCCAAGCCCCCCGGGGGGTTGGCGCAGTCACCCAGAAGACGCTCGCGTTTGCCTGGCATGCCGGGCAAGCCCATCGTTTGCGAGGCAGGCCTGGCTGGCAAACGGTGCATCTCCCTGGCATGCCAGGCAAACGCCGGGCGGAGGCCCGGGCGGAGGCAGGCGGAGGGCCAGGCGGAGGCCGGGCGGAGGCCCGGCGGGGTTACTCCAGGAAGTTGCGGAGGGCCGCGCGTTCGTCCAGCGTCAGGCGCCGTGGCGCGCCGGTGACGAGGTCGACCGGCGCGAGCAGCGTCGAAGCGCGACCGTAGAGCAGCGGTCGGTCGCCGGGAACCTCATCCGAGATCTCGTAGCCGATCGTGAACGACGCAGCACCGACCTTCGAGACCCACAGCTGGATCGGATACGGCTCCTGCCGAAAGATCAGCGGTCGACGATAGTCGATCTCTGCGCGCACGACGAGGACTCCCTGAGCGAGGCCCTCGGCTCCCGGGCCCGGCGGATGGACGAACAGCATGTCGACTCGGGCCTCTTGAAGATACTCGAGCCACGTGACGTTGTTGACGTGGCGGTAGGCGTCGAGATCCGACCAGCGAGGCTTCAGCATAAACGTGTGACGGGTCACGCCTCATCCTGGCAGGAGTGCCGCCCCCGAGCAGCCTGACCGAGCCTCGCCGTACCGGCGACGTAGATTTGCGGTGACGCCGTACCTGGGAGGGCACATGACAGAAGCCGTGATCGTCGCCACCGCCCGCTCGCCGATCGGGCGGGCCGGCAAAGGCTCGATGACCGAGCTCCGGGCAGACGACCTCACCGCGACGATGATCGCCGCGGCCCTCGCGAAGGTGCCGCAGCTAGACCCGGCGGACATCGACGACCTCATGCTGGGCTGTGGGCTGCCCGGCGGTGAGCAGGGCTTCAACCTGGCACGGGTGGTCGCCGTCCTGCTGGGGTACGACCACCTTCCGGGCACCACATTGACCCGGTACTGCTCCTCGAGCCTGCAGACCTCACGGATGGCCTTCCACGCGATCAAGGCCGGGGAGGGCGACGTGTTCGTGTCGGCGGGTGTCGAGATGGTCTCCCGCTTCGGAAAGGGCAGCTCCGACAGCCACCCGGACACGCGGAACCCGCGCTTCGCTGAGGCGCAGGCCAAGACCGCGGAGGCCGCGACAGGTGGTGGCGAGGCCTGGCACGACCCGCGACTCGACGCCGCGATCCCCGACGTCTACATCGCGATGGGCCAGACTGCGGAGAACCTCGCCCAGTCACGAGGGATCAGCCGCCGTGAGCTTGACGAGTTCGGCGTGCGCAGCCAGAACCTGGCAGAGAAGGCGATCGCCGCAGGGTTCTGGGAGCGTGAGATCGTCCCGATCACGCTCCCGGACGGGACGACGGTCGAGGTTGACGACGGGCCGCGCCCCGGCGTGACGTATGAAGGAGTGTCACAGCTCAAACCCGTCTTCCGCCCCGATGGGCTGGTCACCGCCGGGAACTGCTGCCCGCTCAACGACGGTGCGGCCGCGGTCGTCATCATGAGTGACACCAAGGCCGCGGAGCTGGGCGTCACCCCGTTGGCGCGCGTCGTGGCAACGGGCTTGACCGCGTTGTCGCCCGAGATCATGGGGCTCGGCCCGGTCGAGGCTTCTCGTCAAGCGCTGGCCAGGGCCGGGATGTCGATGGACGACATCGACCTGGTCGAGATCAACGAGGCGTTCGCGGCCCAGGTCGTACCGTCGTACCAGGACCTCGGCATCGACATCGAGAGGCTGAACGTCAACGGCGGCGCGATCGCCGTCGGGCACCCCTTCGGCATGACCGGTGCCAGGCTGCAGGCCACTATGCTGAACTCGCTCGACTTCCATGACAAGCAGACCGGGCTGATCACCATGTGCGTCGGGGGCGGCCAAGGGATGGCGATGATCGTCGAGCGGATCAGCTGACAGATAAGAGCGCCGGCCCTCAGGCGAGGGCCGGCGCCGTTGTTGGTCGAGAGCTCAGCCGTTGGTCGAGAGTTCAGCCTTGGTGAACTGCCTCGACGCCGATGATGATGTTCACGGTGTCACCGATCATCAGCTTGTCGCCCTCGAGCGGGATATTGAAGGAGACGCCCCACTCCTTGCGGCTGATGGTGGTGGTGGCTTCGAAGCCGGCCCGAGTGTTGCCGTACGGGTCCTTGTCAACGCCGAGGAACTCGACATCGAGCTCGACGGGCTTGGTCACGCCCTTGATCGTCAGGTCACCGGTGGCCACGATCTTGTCGCCGGACAAAGAGACACCGGTTGTGTCGAAGGTCATCGTGGCCCCCTCCTCGACCGAGAAGAAGTCCGACGACCGCAGATGGTTGTCGCGGTCGGCGTTGCGCGTGTCCACGGAGGACAGGTCGATGGTCGCGTGTGCGGTCGATTCCAACGGGTTGTCCGCGATGTGGATCTCACCCTCGAACGTCGTGAACAAGCCTCGCACCTTGGCCATCAGGTGACGGACGGTGAACCCGATCTCAGAGTGTGCGGGATCGATGGTCCATGTGCCGGAAACGAGTCCGGAGTAGTCAACTTGGCTGCCGGTACTGGTCATGATTCGAGCCTCCTGTGGGCCGTGGTAGTTGAGCTTTCAACTCAATGCCCCCAACGATAGCCCAAACAAGTTTAAGAATCAACTAATCTGCTACGATGGGGGAATGACAGATCGGTGGCTGACCCCAAGCCAGCAAAGATGCTGGCGCGCCTACCTGTTGGGGACAACTTTACTCATGGAACGACTCGACCGGGACCTCCGCGAGAAGCACAGTCTCTCCCTGCCCGAGTACGAGATCCTGGTCAGACTCTCCGAGTCCCCCGGGCGCGAGCTGCGGATGGCAGAGCTGGCCGACTCGGTCAAGAACTCGCGCAGCCGCATCACGCACACCGTCAAGCGCCTCGAGAACGCCGGGTTCATCGCGCGGCGAGCCTGCGAGTCAGACGGGCGCGGCGTCATTGCCGCTCTCACCGGCTTGGGATTCAACAAGCTGTCGACAGCAGCCCCCGACCATGTGGAGTCCGTCCGCCAGGGCCTGATCGAGGTCATCGACGACGAGGAGTTCGCCGTGATCGGGAAGGCGTTCGAGCTCGTCGGTGAGCGCCTCGAGACAGGGCGCCCCGACCCGCTGCTCTCCCCCAGCCGCGGCTGAGGCACCCTGCCCGGCCACACCCGCTAGCACGAGGGAGGTGGCACGAACCAGGCGAGTCGACGGATTCGGTCTCCGACCCGGCGCAGAACGAGACGACAGATGTCGCATGTCGGCGCTGCGTGGTCGGATGGGGCAATGAACATCCGAGCCAGTGAAGCCCTTACCCCAGCCGCCAAGGCGGACCTCCTGCGCTCGCTCCACCTCGACGGACCACCTTTGCTGTTGGCCAACGCATGGGACGTGGCAAGTGCCGCAGTCATCGCGGCAACGGGCGCTCCGGCGGTGGCGACGACCAGCGCCGGGGTGGCCTGGAGCCTGGGTATCCCCGACGGCAACGTCCTCGGCCGCAGGCTTGCCGTCGAGCTCATCGCTCGTGTCGTGAGGGCGGTCGAGGTGCCCGTCACCGCCGACATCGAGGGTGGCTTCGCCGACGACCCGGCGGGTGTCGGCGAGACCATCCACGCCGTCGTGGATGCAGGCGCCGTGGGCATCAACATCGAGGATGTAGCACCGGGGCGAGACGACTCGCTTCGCCCGACCGATGACCAGGCCCGGCGTGTGGAGGCCGCACGTATCGCCGCCGCCGCTGATGGCGTCAGACTGTTCATCAACGCGCGCGTCGACACCTACCTGCGCCTGGTGGGCGACCCGGCCGGTCGTCTCGATGAGACCGCGGGGCGAGCTCAGGCGTATCTCGCTGCCGGGGCCGACGGTATCTTCGTGCCGGGGGTGGTCGACCCCGATACGATCCGGCAGCTCGTCTCCGCCATCCCGGCGCCCCTCAACATCCTTGTCGGTCCAGGTGCTCCGACCGTGTCGGAGCTGGAGGAGCTCGGAGTCCGCCGCGTCAGCCTGGGGTCCTCGGTGGCGGCTGCGGCGTATGCGGTCGCCGACAGGGCGGCCCGGGAGCTTGCCGGCTCCGGCACCTACGAGAGCGTCCGGTCGGAGCTGCCGTACCCCACGCTCAACGAGCTCGTCAGCTGACGAGGCGACCTCACTCCGCCACAAGCAGGACGCGCGGCCCCGGTTATCAGGCGGGTCAGTCGCGGGTCAGGCGTCGATGGGTCACCCGATGCGGTCGTGCCGCCTCCGCCCCTAGACGTTCGATCTTGTTCGCCTCGTAGCTCTCGTAGTTGCCCTCGAACCAGAACCAGCTGGCCGGATCCTCGTCGTTGCCCTCCCACGCGAGGATGTGCGTCGCGATCCGGTCGAGGAACCACCGGTCGTGCGATGTGATGAGGGCACACCCGGGGAAGTCGAGCAGCGCGTCCTCGAGCGACTGGAGCGTCTCGACGTCGAGATCGTTCGTCGGTTCGTCGAGCAGCAACAGGTTGCCGCCCATCTTGAGGGTCAGGGCCAGGTTGAGCCGGTTTCGTTCCCCTCCGGACAGCACGGCGGCCCGCTTCTGCTGGTCCGGGCCCTTGAACCCGAACGACGCGATGTAGGCCCGCGACGGCATCTCGAAGTTCGCGACCTTGATGTGGTCGAGGCCGTCCGAGACGATCTCCCAGACGTTCTTCTTCGGGTCGAGACCGCCACGGCTCTGGTCGACGTACGAGATCCTCACGGTGTTCCCGATGCGCAGCTCCCCCGCATCGGGCGTCTCCTCACCGACGATCATCCGGAAGAGCGTCGTCTTCCCCACGCCATTCGGGCCGATCACGCCCACGATGCCGGCCCGAGGCAGGGTGAACCCGAGGTCACGCATCAACGGCTCGTCACCGAATCCCTTGGTGAGCCCGTTCGCCTCGAGGACCACATCGCCAAGGCGGGGACCCGCGGGGATGTTGATCTCGGTGAGGTCAACCTTGCGGTTGCGCTCTGCCTCGGACGCCAGCTCCTCGTAACGGGAAAGACGCGACTTGCTCTTGGCCTGCCGAGCCCTGGGGTTGGACCGGACCCATTCGAGCTCTCGCTCGAGCATCCGCAGCCGCTTGGCGTCCTTGCGGCCCTCGACAACAAGCCGCGCTTCCTTGGTCTCCAGGTACGTCGAGTAGTTTCCCTCGTAGGGATGGGCGCGGCCACGGTCGAGCTCGAGGATCCAGCTCGCCACATTGTCGAGGAAGTACCGGTCGTGGGTCACTGCGAGCACAGCGCCCGGGTAGGCCTTGAGATGGCTCTCGAGCCATTGCACGCTCTCGGCGTCGAGGTGGTTCGTCGGCTCGTCGAGGAGCAGGGTCTCGGCGTCGCTGAACAGGATCCGGGCGAGTTCGACGCGGCGGCGCTGGCCACCGGAGAGGGTGCCGAGGGTCTGGACGAGGATCCGGTCGGCGAGGCCGAGGTTGGCGCAGATCCGGGCGGCTTCGCTCTCGGCCGCGTACCCGCCGAGGGCGGCGAACTGGTCCTCCAGCCGGCCGTAGGCGCGGACGGCGCGGTCGCGCTCGGCGTCGTCGGCCGGCTCGGCCATCGCGATCTGCGCCTTGACCATCTGGGAGCGGAGGACGTCGAGGCCGCGGCCGGAGAGCACCCGGTCGCTGGCGCTGATGTCGAGGTCGCCGCTGCGCGGGTCCTGCGGGAGGTAGCCGATCTCGCCGGTGACCTCGACCGTTCCGGCGTGCGCCTGCCGCTCACCGGCCAGCGTGGTGAGGGCGGTGGTCTTGCCGGCGCCGTTGCGGCCGACGAGG
>JAWWPG010000014.1:0-99720 GCA_033850885.1 Nocardioidaceae bacterium | reverse complement strand
CCGGCCACTGCATCTGTCGGGAAGCCCACCGTGAGAGTCGGGTTCCAGGTCGCTGTGTTGACGCCGCGCACGGTGGCAGCCGACGCCACCGCCGCCGCGGTCGTGGTCAGCGTGACCGGAACCGCTGTCGTCATCGTGACGTTGCCGGTGAGCGTGAACGTTCCGGCGTTGTAGACCACGCTGCTGGACACGGTACCGACCGGGCCCGTGAACGTGCTGCTGGTGGCAGAGGCGGTCCAGGCGGTGGTACCGGCTCGGGCATCCGTGACCACCACAGAACCCAGCGGGCCGCTGACAGTCGCGCTGCCAGCAGCACCGGTCAGTGCCGCGGTCGGCTGCACCGCGATGCTGAGGGCACCGCCGGTCAGCACAACAGTCACGAGGGTGTCACCGGGCGCCGCCGATGCAGGAGCATGAGAAGTGGCCGCGAACAGAGCAGCGGCACTGAAAGCCGCAGCCGTGCCAAGGGCACAAAGTCGTTTCGGCAAGGGGATCGTCCTTATCGCGAGTCGATTGTCCAACCCGGCTGGATCAGACCACGGCCCTTCCCCCGAATGTCTTGGGAGCGAAGAGGAGACCGACCGCGCAAAACCATTTGCTCGGGCAGAAATCCGTAAATGGAGCATAGCAGGAAAATCGGCTATTAGACCGCCCGGTGGTCGCCACGGCTCACCGGAGCACCACGAACGTGGTCGTAAAGATGAATGCCGCGGCAGGACCGAGATGACGGTGCGAGCTCGGCCTGGGTCGTGCAGGAGTGGCACGAGTGACGTACCGGCCGGCACGGGGGGACGGTAGACGGTGTCCGTCCCCTGGTCTCGATCCATCTTGCCGAGCGCTCGACCTGTGACGATGTGGGGAGCGGGTGACCGGGATCGAACCGGCATGGCCAGCTTGGAAGGCTGGACCATTTCCACACAAAAGACCAGGTCAGAGCCTATTTTTGCTTCGCCTTGAGGTTCGCGTGGGCTACCTGTGGGCTAACGAGATCGTTGAGTGCCCGGGCAATCTCGCTGTCACGAGTGCTCACCGCATGCTGGTAGCCGAGGGCCGCCGCGGGTGAGGCATGACCGAGTCGGTGCATCAGCTCTTTGGTTGACGCACCGGTACCCGCTGCCAGGGTGGCTCCGGTGTGCCTCAGCCAATGGACCCGCGCTGGAGGAAGTCCGCACTTGGCGAGCGCGCGACCGAACGTAGCGCTGAAGTTCTGCCGGGCGACGAATAGACCGGAGGCGGTAGCGAAGACGGTCGCTTCGGGGTCGTCGGCCACATAGCTTTGAAGGTGGGCCTCGACCGCCATTGACACGAAGCCGGGGAGTGCGACCTGGCGCCGTCCAGCCTCGCTCTTGGGCGGTCCCACGACCCAGTCGCCGTTCAGGTACCGGACGCTCCTATCGATAGTCACGGTGCTCCCGTCATCCGCAACGTCTGATCTCCGGAGCGCTGTGGCCTCGCCGAATCGCAGACCACCGAAACCCAGGACGAGCACAAGGGCGCGGTATCGGCTGGGCATGGCTTCCGCCACCATCTGGACCTCGGCGGCGGTCAGTGTCCGGGCCTGAACGGCGGGCTTGGGTGCGGCGGCCGACCTGATCTGACATGGGTTGGCCGGGATTGCCCCATCCCCAACCGCAACGTTGAGAATGCTCCTCAGCAACCGGTAGCTGATGGCGAGAGCCGTCGGCTTTGTGGCCCTCGACGCGCTGCCGTGCCACAGACGGACTCGTTCGCGGGTGACGTCGGCAACGGCAACGCGTTCCCATTCATCGTGAAGATGGTTGCGCCACGTTGACTCGTAGAGCGCACGTGTTGAGGGCCGTAGATCCGTTCGCGAGATGTACCCGTCGGCATACTCGCCGACCGTGACGCGGCCGGCCTCCGGCGGTCTCCAGGTCTTCCGAGCGATGGAGGCCTCGATCGTTGAAAGCCACACGCGGGCGTCGGTCTTTGTCCTGAACGTTGCTGACCGGCGCACCCCGTCGGGGCCAGTGCAACGTGCCCGCCACTTGGCGGAGGGGAGCTTCTCGACATACCCGAAACGCGACGATCTTGACATGCGCAACCTTGCTCGTGGGCTAGAGGGCTGGGTGTGGCACAGCCTAGCGGGCTCGCGACCAGGGCAGGAGGCAGGCGACCTAACTGTCGAGTACGAGTGCGCACTGACACCACCGGTCCGTGGGCGCCGGTATTTGAACATCACTGAACCGAGTGGATGAGATGAGCACGCGGCTATCGAAATGGTACGAAACGCGGACCAGGGCCGGAACCGTGCCGGTAGGTGCTGGGCACGGGCACGCGAAGCCCGGTGACGGCGAGGTCTTTCGGGACAGCAGCGCTCTGCACAGACACTCAGGGAGAGGAAAGGCCTGATGACAGGGCGTACACAGAGGATGGCAGGCCACGCACTCTCCGGGTGATGTTGGCTTTCCTGCCCATGCGGCCACCATCCAGGTCGTTCTCGCGCCGCTGTTCCGTAGGGGCTGTGATGCACGGAAATCGTCTGGTGACGTCTTTCACATCCGCGTTCGCGGGTTTGCGGTTCTGCGCGAGGTGATCTCGGTCGCCGCACATGGTCCGGCTAGCCGAGCCAGATGTTCTTGAACGTGGGCATCCCGAGGACCGAGTCGATGGCGTCGTTGTGTACTTTCGATCCCCGGGCGTAGGCCACTCCGGCGTAGCCCACGGGGATCACGGGAAGGTATTTCCGCTCTATCGATCGGTCCAGGGCGTTCCACGCCTCGGGCTGTTTGGCTAGCGGCAGGAGTTCGGTCGCCTTGATCCGGGCATCGACTGCATGGTTGGAGAACTGCTCGAGGTTGGAGTTCTGCCCCCCGCTGGCGGTCTGGCTCTGAGGGCTCCCGAACACCTGTTGCACCCATAGCCCCGCGGACGGCCAGTCAGCGCACCATCCGACCTGACGTTCGTTGACCTTGGCGTCCGGGTTGAACAGGACGTTCGGCCCGTAGGTCGCGGCTCTTCGCGGTACCGGAACTGCCCGGAAACCCGCCTCCGTCAGGGCACGCTGCATGATCGTCTTCCATCTGACCTCTTCGGGAACGTCGACCATGTAGGGGAACCTGATCGGGAACTCCAGCGCCCCGGCTTCTTCAAGGAGGGTTCGCGCCTTGACCGGGTTGGTCGACGGGCGCCCACCCGGCAATGGGGTGTACGCGACGCGGCCGGGGATGCCGGGGGGCATGCTGGACGCCGCCAGTTTCGCGGTGACACCGGGGATCTTGCCTCTGGCCCGCCATGCCGCCCGGTAGGGATACGCGTATGCGAGCGCCCGGCGGACCCGGACGTCGGTGATCTTGCGGGTGTCAGGGAACATCAGTCCTGTACAAGGCAGCGATCCGAGCACTAGCCGGTCCGGAGCTGTGGCCTTGAATCGCTGGTAGTCGGCGCTAGGCAGATTTCCGTCCAGGATGGTGGTCTGTGCGGAGCCGACGTCCGACAACAACCGTTGCGTTAGGCCGTCGTCGATGGGCGTCGTGAAGTCGAAGACCAGCTTGTCGACGTACTGGTGCCGGCCGGGGTCGGTGGCGGGGTCCCACTGCGGGTTCCGCACCAACACCATCGACCTGCCGGGGGAGTAGTTCTGAATCTTGTACGGCCCGGTTGCCCAAGGGTGGTTCTTGTAGGTCGCCGGGTCGCTGGCGCGACCTGGAGGAATCGGACTGATCGCCGGGAACGAGGCCCAGTACGGCAGATCCGGGAAGGGCTGGGACATCTTGAGGACGAGCGTGTCGCCGTGCACCTGCACTCCCGGGTAGGGGCCTGGTGTCCGGTACGGACCTTGGTATGTGTCGCCGTGCAGGAAGTACTGGTTGCTGTACGGGGCGCCGTCGGGGAACGTGGTCCGGTCGAACGATCTCTCGATGCCGAACTTCACGTCCTGCGGTGTGACGGGTTGTCCGTTCTGGAAGCGGATCCCGCGTCGCAGGGTGAATGTCCAGGTCGTGTAGTCGCGGTTGTGTCGTCCCAGGTCCGTCGCCAGGTCGGGCACGAGCCGCATGCTTTTGGTCCCCGGGTCGTATACGTACTGCGTCAGTGACCGGATGAGCAGGTCGCTCGCGATCGACACGGCGTCGGTGTAGTAGTTGTCCGACGGGTCGAGGGACGGGGTGTACGGGTGCCCGCTGAGCACTGTGAGCGTCCCGCCTCTGAGCGCTCCCGGAATCGCCGGTGCAGGTCCCACGCTCGGCCAGCCCAGGGGTGTCGTCAGGCGAAACCCGTTTCCCGTGTGCGAGGTCCGGGCGGGACTGGCTGCCCCACCGCCGAGGCCGCTGCATGCAGCTAAGACGAGCGGTGCGACGGCCATCGCGGTCAGTCGTGCCCACATGCGCACCGGCGGGCCCCCCTCAGAGCGCGCGATTCTTACGCTCACGAGGGTAGTGAGGGCTGCGGCGTTTGGCTAGCCGCAGCCCTCACTGCTAGCGCAACCCTCAGCCGAGGGGGTGCGTCTCCGTCTCCCCGGAGATCCGTTGCGGAAGGATCGACCCCCGTTCGAGCCCGCCGAACAGATCCTGTGCGCGAGCGGCGCGCGCCCGCATCGCGGCCGAGGGAGGGGCCACCGACCGCGACGACCCACTCTGCAACGGTGCGGTGCCCCAGTCGGGGAATAGGGCGTTACTGCCGGGCATCACGACGTGCTGGTGCGAGCCGTCGGCGTGCATCAGGAACAGCTCGTTGCAGCAGGCGTCTGGGTAGTCGCGGTCGCTGATGAACGCGACCCGGTCTCCCTCCGGTGCTACCGAGATGCAGCAGTTGCCGTTCGGCCACGGAGAGAATGTGAGTTGGGTGGCGTGACCTCCCCCGGCGGGCATCTTGAGGACCTGGCCGCCGAATCCCTCATGGCCACCCTTGTCGAAGTACACCGTGCGTCCGTCCGGTGCCCAGTGTGCCCCGGTGGCGGTCTGCCCCGGCCGGGTGAGCAGGTGCTGGTCGCTGCCGTCGATGCGCATTAGCCACACCTGTATGGCGTAGCCGCGGTAGTCAACTCGTGTGAAGCTGACCCATTCGCCGTCGGGTGAGACCTGCGGTCGAGCGGCGGCTTCACAGTCGCAGTCGCGGTACTTCGTCAACTGGTGCCGGTCCGTACCATTGAGTGCGACGGAGTAGATCGCGCAGCTCAACGACGGAACGGACCGACACCGCTCGTAGACAATCCGCCGCCCGTCGGGTGTGTAGTCCGGTGACACGTCGTAGAATCCGGCGCCGTCGGTGGTCACCAACCGTGGGTCGCTGCCATCGGCATTGCTCGTGTAGATGGAGGCCCGGTCGAAGCTGCTGCTGAACAGATAGTAGGCGATTCTGGTGGCGTCCGGTGACCAGCTGGGCAGCTGGGCACACCGACTCCGGTAGTGGGTCACCTGCACCAGTGCGGCGCCGTCCGGGTTGACCGTGAAAATCTGGCAGGCATTCTGGAAGGCGATGCGGCCGTCGCTCGGCCCGCCCGCGGCTGCAGCACTGGCGGGCGACGGCGTGTTGCCCGCGGCGGACCCGCCCCACAGCGCCGCCGACAGGGACACGCCGACCGCGACGACACAGGTGAGCACGAGCCGCCGCTTCTTCTTCGTGAGTTGGTTCATGGTTCGGTTCTCCGTTCAGGATGTGCCGGCGTCGGTCGTGGGATGGGTGCCCCAGTCCGCGAAGAAGACGTGCCTGTGGTTGGTGACGATGGGTGTCATGCCGGTGCCGTTGCCGTTCATCGTGAAGAGGTCGGCGCCGAGCCCGACGAGAACATCACTGACGAGCACGATGTGTCGTCCGTCGGGGGAGTAGGACCCGAAGGCCGCTGACTTGTTGGACGGCTCGGGCGAGATCCGCCGGACGTGCGTGCCGTCCGGGTTCATGACATAGCTGTGCGGGTTGGCGTGGCCGCACCCACCCGTGAAGAGGATCCGGTTGCCCAACGGGGACCAGGACGGGTAGCAAGCCTCGAGGGCCGGCCGGGTCAACCTGCGCAGCGTATGGTCCGCGAGGTCGATCACCCAGATCGCAGCCACCAGGTTGGCTCGGTCGCTGGCGAAGACGATCTCGTGCCCGTCCGGGGACCACGAGGGGTCGAAGTTGGCGACATGGGAGCCGACGAGGATGCGCCGACCGGTGCCATCACTGTTCATCAGGTCGATGTTGCAGAAGCCGAACTGCCGGTTGCATCGCACAACCGCGAACTGAGAGCCGTCGGGGGACCAGCGGGGCTGGTAGTAGTCCCAACCCTCCGTGTGCGCTATTGCCCGCTGGTTCGAACCGTTGGCGTTCATCACCCAGACGTCGCCGAACCCGGACGCGTCGCTGGAGTAGGCGATCTGGCTGCCGTCCGGCGACCAGTCCGGCGCATCGACCTGCACGCCGTTGCTGGCATGGGTAAGCTGTCGTTGGTCGCTGCCATCGGGGTTCACCGTGTAGATCTGTGAATGGTCGCCCTCGGTGGCAAATGCGATCCGGCCGTTGACCTGGCTACTCGGCAGTCCGGCCTTCGTCGGTACTGCGGCCGTCGCGGCGTACCCGGTCAACGACAGGGCCGCGACCATTGCTGCAGACGATGCGGCGAGAAGTCTTCGAGGATGTGATTGCACGCGTCCTCCTTGTGCTGGCGATGGTTGGCCCGCACATCACGTGCTCGGCCGTCTCTTGACCATTTACAGGCGGGACAGGCCGCGAAGGTTGCAGAATACTGCTGCAACCTTCGCCACCCGTCGGGTCTGTCTACGAGACAAGAGCGAAACGAGGAGCCGTGGTGCCGGCGTCACGACAATTTCGGGTCCGTCGATGACCAGCCGTTCATCGGGGACCGGGCAGGCGACTGCATCGAGGGCGCTCGAGGACAGGTCGCCCGACTACTCGGTGTTCTTCCGGCGAGAGTACGCCAGGGTCGTGCGAACGGTCTGTCTCGTCGTCGGCGACGCCGACCGAGCCGAAGAGCTCACCCAGGAGGCTTTCATTCAACTGCTTCGTCACTGGAAGAATGTGTCGGCATACGACCGGCCGGATGCCTGGGTACGACGGGTCGCGATCCGGCTGGCCGCCCGACATGCCCGGCGCGAGCGGCTTCGTACCCTGCTCGAGAGCCGTAGCGCGTTCGTGCCCGAGCCCAGCGAGTGCCCCTTGGATATCGAGGGAGCACTCCGAAGGCTGTCGGCCGGGCAGCGCACCGCCATCGTGCTGCACTACTACGAGGACCAACCGGTGGACCAGATCGCGCTGGTTATGGAGTGCTCGGCTAACACGGTGAAGTCTCATCTCCATCGTGGGCGGATGGCGCTGCGAACCTTGCTCGGCGAGGAGCGAGGTGATCTTGATGGCGCTTGACGAGCGGCTCCACGACGAGCTGCCCCGATCGGCGGAACGGGTCCAGCCGGACGTCGACGTTGCGTTGGAGCGCGTGGTAGAGACGGCCCGACGGCGTCAACGACGGAGACGCGGCGTAGGCGTCGCGCTCGCCGGTCTCCTGCTCGTCAGCGCCGGGTCCGCGGCCTACTGGGGCGACGTGGTCCACCCGAGCGGCGCTCCGGAACCCGTCAAGCCGAACCCGACGACAAAGATCCCGACCCCGCCCAACCCGATCCTTCCCGGTCATAGCGCCGGGCTCAACGGGGAGTGGCAAACATCGCCGGTACCTGTCGGCGACGTCCGCTCGGCTCTCGAAGCCGCCGGGACCGGACGGGCGACCACCGACAAGGTTCTGGGTAGGGCCCGACGGTGGGTCGTCCAACTGACGTTCAGCACCACACTGGTCGTCGAGACCTGGAACCCTGGACGGCCGATCCCATCCCTTCAGGTGAACAACACCCTCACCTCCCGGGTAGCGCCGCATCATCGAATCGTCGTCACACCGCTGCGGCCCACAACCAGATGGATCTTCACCTACCACCTCGCGGGCAACCAGCTCCATCTGCACTACGTCGACACCCGCGGCCAACCAGCGCCCGTGCAGACCGCCCGGTTCATCGCCTGGACCGCAGCTCCCTTCACGCTCGTCCGGTAGCAGCGGAACGCGAGCGATTCCGTCAAGTCAACACAGCGACAAGACCGCGCCCTGTCACATCAAGGTCACATCAAGGCGGACGGCCATCCTCGCCAATGCGGCACCGGGCCGACCCAACAGCTCTCGTGCTGGTCCACGACCTCGATCGTGGCCGACAGTTGTGCGGATCGCGAACCCGCGGGGCGAATTATGGGCTGCACCATGTGTAGAGCGAATCTCGGGCTAGTGCGCGAGGGGGTGGCTGCCCCAATCCGGCGCTTCGTTGGACTGTGACGTGTTGCCGTGGGTGACCTGGACGAGTCCGCTGCCGTCCGGCCTGACGGTGTAGATGTTGCGGCCGAGCGCGTCGTCGCCGTTGCCGAAGACTATTTGCGTACCGTCGGGTGACCAGCGCGGGTCGAAGCAACCACCCGCGTTTGGGTCGGCGTTTGGTCCGCCGCACCCGTAAGCCGGGTGTGCCGGAACTTCGTGCAACCCGGTGCCGTCGGCGTGCACAATCCATATCGTGCTGTGCACATCCGGCGTCAGGTGCCGGGAGAATACGATCTCGTTGCCGTGCGGGGACCAGCCACCGTCGCAGCAGGTGACGCCGGCGGGAGCGATCTGGCGCGGATGGGTGCCGTCGCTGTGAACGACGAAGAGGCCCTCGGAGTTGCCGTCTGCGTCAAGGCGAATGAAGGCGAGCCGCTTGCCGTTCGGTGAGTAGGCGATCGGTGCGACGTCGCCGTCCGGGTTCGACACCACCTTCTGCAGGTCCTGTCCGTCGGAGGTCCGGATCGTGTAGATGCCGTTGCGGCTGGGGTCGCTGTCGCTGAAGCCGTCGCAGGCCATTCGCTTGGCGTTGGGCGTCCAGAGGGAGCAGAAGGTCAGCAGACTTGGGTCCGGCATCGGCAACGTGCGGTAGCTTCCGGTATCTACGTCGACGATGGTCGCCGCGCTTCCGTCTGGACCGCCGGAGCCCGCTAGTTGGGTGCCGTCCGGCGACCAGTTTGCGCCCTCAAGGGCGAAGGGAAGTACCTGCTGCTCGTGCGTCCCGTCTGGGTTGATTCTGAAGAGCACCGTGTCGTCGGGAGTAGGGTCGTAGCGACCGAACGCGATCTGCCCGTTCGGATGGATCGGGTTCGCCGTCGCCGGTAGCCCGGTAAATGCCGGAAGAGCCGCCGCGGCACAGGTCGCCAGCAGCGCGAGTATGGTTCGTTTGTTCATTTGCCCTCCTTGGAGAAGTTGCGCTTTGCGGTCGGCGGACGCCTCAAACCGGAGCTCGTTAGACCCGTGAGGGGCCACTTGCATGGCATAGGTGCCTCCCTTCTGATCGAGCGGTGTAGGTGCCTTCCGGATGGAGCGTTGAGGAGGAAGTGGAACGCCGCAGCCCGCGGTCACATCAACTGAATACAGGCGAGGGATAGGCAGCAGGTTGCAGCAAATTGCTGCAGCCTTGTGGACGGACTTGATAATGTCCGGAAGTCCTGGTTGACGGAATTCGGGCAGGGTCGACAAAAGGGGCACGCGAACTCCAGGTCGTCACCTGCATCGAGACGTGATGGAACCCAACATGCAGCTGGACACGCCGCGTGCGCCGGGTGCCGGACACCAGCGACATCATTCCAGCCCGGTTCAATGAGCCAGGCGAGCCAGCTGTCACCTATCCTCCCGCAGACATGTGCCCTGATCATTACGGTCGCGGCCTCGGCGGTGGCTCGATCCAACGCGGTTTCAGCACGCAGGGAGCAGCTCGGACCCGCGGCCGCCGATTCCGCCGCAGAAACCGGAGGTCCATCCCGACCTTCGTCCATGGGACGACGGCAAGGGCGGTGGCTCCTTGGATGTGACCTGCCGTGGCCGTGTGGGGTCGGGTGGATCTGGATCGGTGGGTGCTGCTGATTGTCGTTAGAGGTCTGGTCGCCGTCGGCTCGGCTGGTGTTGCGCGCTCTGTTCTGGGCGTCGAGTCTGTCGGGGGGTCTGGTGGTGGAGTCGTAGTGCGGCCTTGATCGCCGTTTGACAGAGTTGTCGTTGCGAATGTTGCTCGGGTGAGCTGGGTTTCTCCTGCTCGAGGATGTATTGGCCGGCGATGCTCCAGCGTTCCCGGTATGCGGCGACGGTGTCGACGTGGCGGTACCAGAGTTCTCGGCGCGCTGGGTTTGCCGGTGGTGTGCCGAGTCGCGTCACCCACTGTTCGCGGCTGCGCACCGCCTGTTCGGAGAGTTGGCGGGTCCGCTGCTCAATCAGTGTCTGTCGCTCCTGTAAGGCCCGTTGCGTGTCCGGGTCTGCAAATGTGTGGATCTTGGAGAGGAGTCCGACGATCCGATCGGGGCCTGGCTGGTGTCCGCCACGTGTGGCGCGAATCCATCGGTCGACGCGCTGATGTAGGACGGCCGCGATGTCATCAGCATCCGCGAGGGTCCGCGCTGCCACCAGTGTTGGGAGGATGGCGTTGATGTTGAGGCCGCATGTCTGGGCATTCTCGAGGGCCGCGACCAGCGCTCCGTACGATGCGGATCCGCGGACGGTCTCGGCCTGGTGGGCGGTGAGGCCGGATCTGGTGGTGATCAGGTCGTGATACCGGTCGCGGAGGGCTGTCGCGGCGAGGGTCTGGTATTCGGCCCAGAGCTGGCTGATGCTGTACCGGTCGGCCCACGCCGAAGCCATGACTTCGGTTGCGGACGTGTCGGCGCCGGGGGTGGCGAGGACTTGCCGGAGCACATCGGCGGCTTCCCTGGCGGGTGGGGGGCCGTGTGCGGTGTCGGTGTCGGGGTCGTAGCAGGTGTCGACGTAGAGCCGGTTGGAGCAGCGGCCGCGGGTGACGGCGACGTACAGCACTTCACGGCGGGTGCTGGCGGTGATGTAGGCGTGAGCGGTGTCGACGGTGCGGCCTTGGGCGCCGTGGGCGGTTGTGGCATATCCGAGGTCGACATGGTCGCGGACATAGTCGGCTGCCAGTGTGACCGGCCTGTGGGAGGTCCCCTTGCGGCCGGGGCGGGTGACGGTGATGCTGCCGTCGGGGCTGGTGGCAGTGACGACCCATTGGTCGCCGTTCTTTACCCATCCGGTCGCGGTGCCGAGCCGGCGGTTGTTCTGCCGGGTGACGACCAGGTCCCCGACCCCGATGACGGCCCCGGACTCGGTCCGGACTCCGTGGGGTTGCACCTGGCCAGCGGTGACCCGGTTGGTCCGGGCGCGTTGGTTGAGTGCCAGGACAGTCTTGTTGTCGCCGGCGATCATGAGTGATCGCTTCCCGGCGGCGATGTCGCTGGCCCACGCTTGGTAGAGCCGTTCGAGCGTGGTGTCGCGATCACCGCCGGTAACCCGGCCATACTCCAGGTAGGTGTCGACGGCGGTGGGGATTCCGATTCGCAGGTCGACCGAGGCTTGTTGTTCCCACCGCTGTGTAAACCGGTGGACATCGCTCAGCTGAGGCACCTCGCGCCGGTCGCGGACGAGCATGTGGAATGCCCCGCCGGCTTCGACGGGGGAAAGCTGGGCCCAGTCGCCGACCAAGACCACTTTCGCGTCCACGGTCCTGGCCTGCCCGACGAGGGTGTCGAGGGTGAAGGTGCCGGCTAGGGAGGCTTCGTCGACGATCACCAGCTGACCCGGTTGTAGCCACCACCTGCGGACCTCGGCGCGGAGGGTTTCGATCTGTCGGTGCAGGCTGTGGGTGCGTGCTATGAGGCGTGTCTGGTGCAGCGCAGCTTGGAGGGTGTCGATCCGGGTGAGGCGTTCGGTGTTGCGGGTGTTCTCGAGCAGCCATTTGGCGGTGTTCTCGGTCGGGATCCCGACCTGGTCGGCGAGCACCTTCGCCGCGGCGGCTGATGGAGCCAACCCAATCACTGAGCCGGGGCCGTGCTGGTGCTCCCAGGCGGTGCGGAGGCCGGCCATGGTGGTGGACTTGCCGGTCCCGGCCGGACCCACCAGGACATCGAGGACACGTCCCGAGCTGGCGATCTGTTGGACGGCGAGCAGTTGCTCCCCTGACAGCTGCCGACCCTGGTCGTAAGCGGCGTCGGTGAGGCTGGCCAGTGTTTGCGGGTGGAGCCGGGGACCGGCATCGGGCCGTCCGGCGTCCAGGAGCCGTGCTTCGGCGTCCAGCAGGGCTTCGGTGGTGTAGATCTCATGGCCGCGTGCCTGGAACCGGGAGGTGCCGTCCAGGCGTCGGAACCCGGCCGACGTGTGGATCAGGTCGGGTGGGCTGACCAGCAGGCTGTGCGTCAGAGCGAGGGTGGTGGTGGATTCGGCGACTCGGATCCGGTCGTCTGCCGAAGCGAACCGAACCCCGTGCAACTGACGTAGTACTTCCGCGAACACGTTCGACCGAGTGAACGTGGCCCGTTTCCCTGCCACCGTGTCGGCGGCGACCCGACCGACCTCGTTGAGCATCTCGTTCGAGACGTCGGTGCTCCGCAGCAGCGGCTGGTCGTTTCGTGCCCCAAGAGTGGCCACCCACGACTGGGGGTCGGTGTCCAGCAGGTCGGCGGCTCGTTGCCGCCACCGGTTCATAAGCTCGTTGAGGGGGTGGACGTGTTTGTCGGAGCGAGTCTGCAAGGTTGCCTGCTGCCGAAGCCGCAGCACCTCCGTGCTGCTGGGTGGACGGCCGTGTGCCGTAGCGAACTCGGCAACCAACCTGTTCGTGGTGTCCTCAATGTCGATAGATCGTTGGGAGAACTCCGACTGCAACTCCGCGGGGACACCGGCGATCTCCCACTTCGGTGTCGTGGAGTGCTTCCGCCCCTGGGGTTGCCAGCCGTACCCGAGGGCCGCGGTCAAATAGTCGGACAGGACACCGTTGTACATCGCCGACAACGCCACGGTGGCCTTGAACAGTCCCCGTGAGTCCAACGCCCGCCACACCCCGTCGCTGTCGCATAAGGCACGGTTCATGATCACGACGTGGGTGTGCAGCTGCGGATCACCAGACCTGGAGTCCCAATGGTCGAACGCTGCCGCGACCACACCGCGGATGTCTTCCTGCACGACCCCGTTCCGCCCGGATCGGGAGCTCAACACATGCCGTTCCGCATAGCGGATCACGTAATCGAGCGCTCGCTGGTGGGCCCCATAGATCGTCGCCTGCGTCTCGCGGTCGGCGAGTGCCCAAGCGACGCTGACCGACTTCGTTGGGCTGAAGGTTAGGTCGAACCCGGCCACCGGCTGCGGCAAGCGCGACTGCGCGGGTTGCGTCGCTGCCTTGCTGCGTGCAAGTCGTTCCGAGCGGTCCCGGGAGTGCTCGGTGAGGATCCCGGCAAGGCTTCCGGTGAGGATCCCGCCGGTGGCCTGACCCCGGTTCGTGTGTGCGAAGGTCCGAGGTGGGCTGCCCAGCGGGTTCCCGGTGACCGGGTCCTGGAGCTTGCCGAGCATCCGGAACAAATGCTCCTCGCTGACCCGACCGCCGACCGGAACACCGGCCCCGTCGGCAAGACCGGCCAGCCCGGCGCCAAGGAACCGACCTGGCGGGGTACCCGTCTCGGCGTAGTAGCGGGTCAACGCTGACGTGTGCAGCCCGGCGCCGTCCGACTGCGCCACCGACGACATCAAATACCGGTACCCGGACCCCAACGTCATCCGCCGGATCGACATCGTCATCGCTTACTGGCTCCCGGGTCCACAGGCGCAGACGTCGGATCATCCGCGCGTACGGGAAATACCGGCGCCGCGGTACACCATCGGGACTACGCCGCCTCGGATGCCAACGGTGTGCCGATTGCTGATTAGTGGTTGGCAAGGCGCTTCATATCAAGGGGACGGCGATGGCAGTCGAGAGAGTGCACATCAGGAGGTTGTGCCCTTGTGCGGCTCGGACCTGTTGGCCTGGACGGAAGAGCCGCAGGGCTTGATTCGTAAGAGATTAAGCTGTCTCGTCGCTCAAGGGTCAGCGGAATTACGGCGCGCGGGTAGCCGGCCGTGGGTCAGGCGCCGGCGCGGCGCATGTACGTCTCAGTGGCAGTAGCCGGGGTTCGGCCCGTTTCGATCAGGTGACCCAGTGCGTTGACGACGGCTCCGATGAAGGACCGGTCCTGGGGGAACTCTCGGTTGGTGATGTAGATGAGACCGTGGTGGGTGCGGCCGCTGGCATGCCAGGCGGTGGTAGTGGCGGCAAAATCGCTGATGTTGGCTGTGACAAGGCATCGGCTCTCGCGTGTCGCGTGGGCGAGGAGGTCCTCATCGGGCATCGAAACCAACGTGGAGTCCTCGACGACGGCGATGACGTCGAAGCCTCGCGCGCGGAGCTGGCTCGCGATCTGGCCGCTGAGCATCTCGTCCAGCAGAAGCTTCGGACCAGTTGTCACTTCGCGAGTAGGCTTTGCCTGCGTTCCCAGGTGGCCAGAGATTCCGCTTCGACGGTTTCGACGTCCTCGATCCAGCTATCGATCTCGTCGGGGAACGCCGACCAGTAACGGATCGCGGTCTCGACGAGCCGGCGGGGGACACCGGTGTTGATCTCTAGCAGGTCAAGGATTGCCTCGGCGCCCAGGTCCGGTTCTGCCGCGCGGGCCGACTTGACCGAACGGATGACCTCGCGCACGTCCGGGCCTCCGATAAGCACAGCACGCCGACCCGTGGCGCCGTCACGGAAGATCACGCCCGGGTGGTCTTCCATCCGCAAGGCCTCATCGACAAACCGGTTCGCGGCCGAGGAGCCAGACCAGCCTGGATGCCTTGCGACATAGGCGGTCAGTCGCGCACTGACGTGATCGTCAAAGCGAATGGAACGCGGCGAGCTACTACTCATGACTACATTGTAGCCCAACGACACCAATGCTCGCCGGGCCCGCACGCTGTCCCCCCGTGAACCGATGGTGTATCGCAGCCCGGGTAGGCCTGGCACCCCCAGTAGGCAAGAAGGAGCGTCAAGGCATGGACACCGTGCAGCACTCATCGACGCAGTATCTGAAGGGTGCCGCGAAATCGGACGAGTCGAATGTGGCCGCTGTTGGGCCGCTGGGCGTGCGTCGCGTCGGCTCGCCAGTTCCTGTCACGCGGGTGATCTTCGAGATCGGAGCCAACCGTGGATGAGCTTCTGACGATCGAGGAGGTCGCGGAGCGGCTGCATACGTCCCCGAGGTTCGTTCGCAGGCTAGTCGCCGAACGGCGTATCGCCTTCACTAAGGTGGGCAAGTTCGTCCGGATCCACGCCGTGGACGTCGAAGCCTTCGTCGCAGCGGGCCGGGTTGAGCCCGGCGTCTCGCTCCTGCGCCCAGGTGCCGCTGCCAGGTACAACGCGCGGCCGTAGCGCGAGCCTCAACTTCTGACGGGAAATTGGGCGGGCCAAATTCCCGCGCACCCGGGTACGAGTCACCGTGTGTAGGCGCGACGCCCCATCAACCCATCAGCTACCGCTTGGAGCCGCGGGACTATCGCGATCTCCCGAGCGAGAGCGGCGGAGCGTCGTCCTCAAATGCCGATTTCGTGGGTTAGCCGTGGGTTAGCCGTGGGCTAGCCGTGGGCTAGCCGTGGGCTAGCCGTGGGCTAAACAGGGGTCAAAAAGGGGTTCTACGGGTCTCCAGAGGACAAGACGAGAAGAGTCCAAAAGTGGCTCTGACCTGGGCTTTTACTGGGAGCGGGTGACCGGGATCGAACCGGCATGGCCAGCTTGGAAGGCTGGGGCTCTACCATTGAGCTACACCCGCGAGGCAGCGCTTCCCGGCGCGACCTGGAAGTTGGACTCGGGCAATATGGTCCCATGCCGACAGCGCCCAGGGCGAACCAGGCCGGCTGCGATCCAGGTCGGCGCCGCCGGATGAGCGATGCCGGCCTGCTCGTGCGAGCCCCTCTCGTGACGGACGCACCGCGGCTCGCAGAGGTCAACGTCGAGACCTGGCGGCGCGCGTACGACGGCATCGTGCCAACGACGTACCTCGAGGCCCTGGACGTCGAAACGGCCCGCCGGAGATGGCTGGGTCGCATCGGCGAGCCCGGCGACCGGGTCTGTCTCGTCGCAGAGATAGAGGGAGTCGTCGCGGCCTATGCGGTCGGGGGTCCCTACCGCACCCAGCAGGACGCCGAGCCCGAGACCACGACCGGCTGGGCGGAGCTCTACGCGATCTATGCACATCCGGACCTGCAGGACAAAGGAGCCGGGTCCGCCGTGCACGACTGCCTTCTCGACGCGCTTGCGGAACGAGGCTTCACGCTTGCTGCGCTCTGGGTGCTGCGCGACAACATTCGAACCACCCGGTGGTACCGCGAACGTGGCTGGCGGCCGGACGGGGCTGTCAGCCAATGGCTCGGTGCTGGAGATCCGTTGGAGGAGCATCGCCTTGCGCGCAGCCTCGGCGACCGGCCCAGCGTCGTACTTTGACGTCCGGATCAGGGCTGACCGGCACGCTCACGAGGCCCCCGCGCAGCTCCCGCCGAATGGGAGATTCCCGGCCGCCTCGTCTAGACTCGGGCGCTGAACGACCGGGGCGTAGCGTAGTGGCTAGCGCGCCTGCTTTGGGAGCAGGAGACCGCAGGTTCGAGTCCTGTCGCCCCGACGGGTCGCCTCGGTCGCCCCGACCGTGATGCGCCCAACGACCCTCACCGCCAGTCGACGTAGGAGTCCGAAACTGTGAAGAGCGCCGTCGAGACCCTGAACCCCACAAGGGTCAAGCTGAGCGTCGAGGTGCCTTTCGACGAGCTCAAGCCGAACGTCGACGCGGCGTACAAGAAGATCGCCCAGCAGATCTCGGTTCCGGGCTTCCGCAAGGGCAAGGTGCCCGCCATGATCATCGACCAGCGGGTCGGCCGCGAGGCCGTCCTGATCGAGGCGGTCAACGAGGCGCTGCCGTCGCTCTACGCCAAGGCGCTTGACGACAACGAGCTCACTCCGCTGTCCCAGCCCGAGCTGGAGTTGGACCAGATCGAGGACGGCGCAGACTTCACGTTCACGGCCGAGCTGGATGTCAAGCCCAAGATCGAGCTTCCCGAGTACCACGGGCTCGAGGCCGAGGTTGAGGACATCTCCGTCGGAGAGGATGACGTCAACAACCAGCTCGAGACCCTCCGGCAGCGGTTCGCCACGCTGACCCCCGTGGAACGGGCGGCGGCAGGTGGCGACTTCGTGACGATCGACCTGTCCGCGACCAAGGACGGCGAGCCGATGCCGGAGGCTCAGGCATCGGGCATGAGCTACCAGATCGGCAGCGGCACGTTGCTCGACGGCCTCGACGAGGCGCTCGAGGGGATGTCGGTCGGCGACGAGGGGACCTTCACGTCGACGCTGGTGGGAGGTCCGTACAAGGACCAGTCCGCCGACGTGACGGTGAAGGTGACGGCGGTGAAGGAGCAGGAGCTGCCGGATCTCGACGACGAGTTCGCGCAGAGTGCCTCCGAGTTCGACACGGTTGACGAGCTCAGAGCCGACGTCGAGGACCGGGTCCTGCGAGCGCTGCGCCTCGACCAGGCCAGCGCAGCCCGCGACGCCGTCCTCGAGAAGCTGCTCGGCCTCGTCGACGTACCGCTGCCGGACGCCGCTGTGGAGGTCGAGAAGGCCAACCGCCGCGAGACGATCACCGACCAGCTCGCGTACGCCGGCATGAGCGAGGAGCAGTTCCTGGAATCCGAGGGTCAGACCCCCGAGGAGTTCGCCGAGCAGCTCGACAAGCGTGTCCGCGACGCGATGGTGGCGCAGTTCGTCCTCGAGGAGATCGCGCAGGTCGAGCAGATGGGGGTCGACGAGAACGAGCTCACGGCGCAGCTGATGCGACGGGCACAGCAGGCGGGGGTGAGCCCCGAGCAGTACATCCAGCACGCCATGGAGCACAACCACCTACCCGAGATCATCGGCGAGGTACGGCGCGGGAAGGCGCTGGCCCACGTGGTGGAGAGCGCCTCCGTCAAGGACGCCTCGGGGAACCGGGTCGAGCTCCAGCGGCTGCTGCCCGACGGCACGTATGCGGACGTCGAGGAGGTCGAGCCGGGGGAGGAGGGACAGGGTAGTCACCTGCCCACCGCCACCGACGCGGCTGCCGACGTCGTGGTGGCGGGCGACTACGTCGTGGTCGACGAGTAGCGTTCCCCGCCCCGATCCCCGCGAATTGCGGGAAAGTGCACCTCATCCGGCGCCGGGGAAGGTGCACTTTCCCGCAATTCGCGGTTTGGAAGTCGGCTGACGCGGGAGCGAAAGCGGCGTACAAATTGGATGTGAGGCCAGTCGACGGGTGGGACGCAAACGCACCGCTCGTGGGCCGCGAGCGCGAGATGGGCGTCGTCGACGCTGTCCTCGCGGCGGGTGCGCGGAGCCGGCCGGCGATCGTGCACGTGGTGGGCGAGCCCGGCCTCGGCAAGACACGGCTGCTCGGTGAGGCCTGCGAGCGAGCCCGGGCCCTCGGGATGCTGGTTCTGGCGGGGTTGGGGGAGACGCGGCAGTCCGGCCGGCTGTTCGGTGCGATCACGGAGCCGTTCGCGTCGTACGTCGCGGAGCGACCCGGGAGTCGCCACCCTCCTCGAGCGACACCGATGGACGACCCGGACCTGCTGCGGCTGGTGGCGCTCGCGCAGGAGTCCAGCGACGAGACCGCCGATGTCGGTGCTCGAGCGGTGTCCGATGCCGTGCGACGAGCTCTCACCGAGATGGCGCGCCACCGGCCCGTCCTGCTCTGCCTGGACGACGTCCAATGGTCCGACGAGGGTTCACTCGACATCCTCGCCGCCTTGTCCCGGCATCCGCCGCGCGCGGGCGTCGTCATCGTGCTGGGCTACCGGCCGGTCTCCCGCCTGGGGTCCTTCGCGGACGTGCGGCCCGGACGGATCGAAGGCCCGGTTGTCGGCAGCCTGCATCGGCTCGAGCTGTCAGCGCTGAGCGAGTCGCAGCTGGCCGAGCTGTTCCCCGACGCGACCGCTGCGCGCCGAAGATCCCTCTACGCCGCCTGTGGCGGTAACCCGTTCTACCTACAGGCGGTGAACGCGACCGGCACCGACATCGTGGTGCGGGAGCAGCAGGGGGCCGACTGGCTGCCCGCAGCCGTCAGGGCGGCGTTGGCCGCCGAGCTCGACGCGCTGGACCCGCGGTCGCGCAGGGTCGCCGCCACGGCGGCAGTGGTCGGGGGAGTGCTCGACCCGGACCTTCTCGCTCGCGTCGCCGGGATGGCGATGGGCGACGTCCTGGACGCCCTGGACGTTCTGTCCGCGGGGATGATATGCCGTGCCGTGGCACCGGGACGATGGCAGTTCCGTCATCCGATGTTGGCCCGCGTCGCGTACGACGCCCAACCCACGTCGTCTCGGTTCCGGGCCCACCAGGCGGCGGCCTTGGAGCTCGCCCGACGATCCGCTCCGCTCGCCGAGCGGGCCCAGCACCTGGTCGTCGCCAGCACCCGGGGGGACATCTCATCGGCGAAGACGATCGCGGCCGCGGCCGACCAGCTGGCTGGTCACGCACCCGGCCAAGCCGCCGCCTGGTATGCCGTCGCGCTCGACATCGCGCCGCAGGCAGATGTGCCGTGGCTGGAGCAGACCAGGCTCTCCCGGGCCAGGGCACTGGCGTCCGTCGGGCGGCTGGACGAAGCCCGAGCGATCCTCCACACCTATCTTGCGACGTCGCCCGCCAGCAACCCGGACCGCATCACGGCGACGGCCCTGGCCGCCCGGGTCGCGTACCTCCTGGGTCAGCACCAGGAGGCCGAGGCCATCCTGCAGCGGGAGCTGCTGTCAGACGTCTGCTGGCCGCCCGAGGCCATGGCCGCTCTGCACGTCGAGCTGGCGACCTCGCGGCTGATGAATGCCGACTTCCCGGGTGCCCGGGAAGCCGCCGAGCGGGCACTCAAGCACGCGCCGGCCTCCGAGCAGCTCACGGTCGCAGGCGCCGCCTCGACGATCGCGCTCAGCGGCGCGGCGAGCGGCGACGTCGACCTGGCCCTGCAGCAGCGCGACGCCGCGGCCAGGCTCGTCGACGGCCTGTCAGACGGGGAGCTGGCCAGGGCTCTCGAGGTCGGGGTCTGGCTCGGCTGGGCGGAGATGTTCCTCGAGTACGTCGACGACGCGAGACGGCACCTCGAACGCTGCCTGACGATCGCCCGCAGCGGAGCCCACCAGCACCTGCTCGTCCACCTGCTCGTCGGCTGGGGCAGCGTCCTCAAGGTCCTCGGCGACCTTGACGAGGCGACTGAGGCGTACGACGAGGCTCGCGAGTCGGCGGAACGGGTCGGCAGCCGTGAGCTGACCACCATGGCCATCGCCATGCAGTGTCGGGCCGCCACCTGGCGAGGCGACGTCAAGGCGGCGCAGCGGCTCGGCACGGAGGCGATCGCCGGCGCGTCGGATCGCGCGAACTGGTTCGCCTCGGTGGCCGCCGCACTGCTCGCGCAGGCGCGGCTGGCCGGCGGGGACTCCACGGGATGCGTCGACGCGATCCTGCATGCGGGCGGCGGACCCGGCCTCCCCCGTTTCGACCCCGCCTCACGATGCGACTGGTGGGAGGTGGCAGTCCATGCCGCGGTGAGGGAGGACGACCTCGCGATGGCCCGGGACCTGAGCTTCCGCGCGCGCGAGTGCGCCGAGGGGCTGCCCCTTCGCGGCCCCCAGGGCTTCGCGGCACTCGCAGAGGCCCGGGTGCGGTTGGCGGAGGGCGAAGCCACCGAGGCCGCGGGACTGGCGGCACAGGCGCTGACCCACTTCACCGCGGTCGGTAACCGGCTCGACGGCGCGCGCGCGGCGTGCGTGGAGGGGCTGGCTCGCGCGGCCTCGGGCGACCGGGGCGGCGCGCTTCGGCTGCTCGCCGACGCCGAGGCCGTTTTCGGCAGGTGCCGCGCCGGGAGGCTACGAGCCGAGGCGCGCGTCGAGCTCCGCCGGCTGGGCAGGCGCGTGTCCGCGTCGTCGTACGGCGCTCCGGGGCGCCGTACCGGCAAGGCGGAGCACGGGTTGGCGCTGACAGCCCTGTCCGCCCGCGAGCGCCAGGTGGCAGAGCTCGTGGCGGCGGGCATGACCAACCGGCAGATCGCCGGCGAGCTCGTCGTGAGCGAGAAGACCGTCGAGAGCCACCTGGGACACATCTTCGTGAAGCTCGACGTGCTCTCTCGAGCCTCGGTGGCCGCCGCTGTCGCCCAGCGGCAACCAGAGCCGGGCGAGCCGGCGGGGGACCCGCGCGGGAGAAGCCTGGCCAGTCCGGTCGACGACAAACGCCCCGTGCGACCACCGGGTCGGCCTCCGGCCCGTCGCTGACCCCTCCTTCGGACGCACCGGATGTGCGGGGTTTCCCCGATGCCAGGACCCCGTGCGCGCGGGCACGGTAACGTCAGGTGGCCAGCCGGGTCGCCTGGGCGAGGCCATCCGACCTCGTCTCATCCTCTGCGGCGGCCCTCCGGAAGCCGCGGTCAAGCAACCAGGAGCTGTCATGAAGAGCCACGTTCTCGCCGCGTTATCCGTGATCGGGCTGGGCGCCGCTTTCGCGCTCACCGCCGTCCAACCTTCAAGCGGCCTCACTGCCGCGTCGCACCACACCCAGAACGCCGCACAGCTGCATTTCAAGCTTCAGAGGTCCTCCGGAGCCGTCGCGGCGAACTGCCTGCTGGGCGCGTCGGCGGACGTCACGGTCACACCGGGAAGCATCGCCGACTCCATGACGATCTCGGCACACCAGCTGCCGCCGAACCAGGAGTTCGACGTGTTCGTCATCCAGGTGCCCAACGCGCCGTTCGGTGTCTCCTGGTACCAGGGCGACCTCGAGAGCAACGCCCAAGGTGACGCGACCGGTCACTTCCGCGGCCGCTTCAGCATCGAGACCTTTGCGGTCGCGCCAGGGGTCGCGCCGGCACCCGTCGTCTTCAGCGGTGACGGCAACCAGAACGTGGCTTCACCGCCTATCCACGAGTACCACGTGGGTGTGTGGTTCGGCTCGCCAACCGCCGCAGCGGCAGCCGGCTGCCCGACGACGGTGACCCCGTTCAACGGACATCACAACGCCGGTGTCCAGGCGCTCAGCACGAAGCAGTTCGGCGACCTGCGCGGCCCGCTCCGCCAGGTCAAGTAGCACCCGACGAGCCTGCACCCGACCAGGAGCGGCTCCCCGCCCCGTCCGGACGCCTCGTGGGCGTCGTACGAGACGACGGTCCGGGGGGCCGCTGCGCTGTGCGCGAACAGAACCTCGAGACTCGTGGCTTTGTCCCTGGTGGCCGCTAGTGTCGGCTACGTGACTGACCACGACTCGACGATCGAGGCCAACGGCGGCAACACCTCAGCCGGCCTCGACGACCACATCTACCAACGCCTGCTCAAGGAGCGCATCGTCTTCCTGGGCTCCGAGGTCAAGGACGAGATCGCCAACGCGATCTGTGCGCAGATGCTGCTGCTCAACGCCGAGGACCCGGACCACGACATCTTCCTCTATATCAACAGCCCCGGCGGCTCGGTCGACGCCGGGATGGCGATCTACGACACGATGCAGTTCATCTCGAACGACGTCGCCACCGTCGGTATGGGACTGGCCGCCTCGATGGGTCAGTTCCTGTTGTGTGCCGGAGCCAAGGGCAAGCGGTACGCGCTGCCCCATGCCCGGATCATGATGCACCAGCCGTCTGGCGGGCTCGGTGGGTCGGCGTCCGACATCAAGATCCAGGCCGAGCAGTCGCTCTACATCAAGAGGGTCCTGTTCGACCTGATCAGCAGGCACACCGGCCAGACCCTGGAGCAGGTCGAGCTCGACGCCGACCGTGACCGGTGGTTCACCGCGGACCAGGCCAGGGAGTACGGCTTCATCGACCACGTCGTCGAACAGGGCGCCCAGGTCTCGGCCGGCAAGAGCGACGGTCCGAAGGGCTTCGCATGAGCCTCGATGCACTCCGATGAGCCTCCAAGCGGTTTGCACCGCGCTCCCAAGGAACCCGAAGGATCCGTCATGACCACACGACCGCTCACCCCGGCGTCCCCGACTGCGCCCCTGCACCAGCTGACCGCCCCGAGCGCGGAGTACTTCATCCCCCAGTGGGAGGAGCGTACGTCGTACGGCGTGCGTCGTATCGACCCGTTCGCAAAGCTCTTCGAGGACCGCATCATCTTCCTCGGCACCCCGATCAGCGACGACATCGCGAACGCGGTGATGGCCCAGCTGCTGTGCCTGCAGTCGATGGACCCCGACCGGGACATCAGCATCTACATCAACAGCCCCGGCGGCTCGTTCACGGCGCTCACCGCGATCTACGACACCCTGCGTTACCTCAAGCCCGACGTGCAGACCGTCTGCCTGGGCCAGGCGGCGTCAGCGGCTGCCGTCCTGCTCGCCGCGGGGACCAAGGGCAAGCGCCTGGCGCTGCCGAACAGCCGGATCCTCATCCACCAGCCCTACACCGAGGGCAGCTACGGCCAGGCAAGCGACATCGAGATCCAGGCGAACGAGATCCTGCGGATGCGCACCCTGCTCGAGCAGATGATCGCCGAGAACACGAACAAGTCCGTGGAAGAGGTCAGCCGGGACATCGAGCGGGACAAGATCCTGACTGCGCAGCAGGCGATCGAGTACGGGCTCATCGACCAGGTCCTCGAGTCGCAGAAGGCGACACCGGCCAGGACGTGAGCAAAGATGCCAGCGGTTGACTCGGTCGACCGGTAGCGTCAACACTGGAAAGCCAGGTATCGGTGCGGCGCACCGTGAGCCGAGCGGAAGGAGACCGGGCGGGTGGCACGCATCGGAGACGGCGGAGACCTGCTCAAGTGCTCCTTCTGCGGGAAGAGCCAGAAGCAGGTCAAGAAGCTGATCGCCGGGCCCGGTGTCTACATCTGCGACGAGTGCATCGACCTGTGCAACGAGATCATCGAGGAGGAGCTCTCCGAGGGTGTCGAGCTCGGGCTCGAGGAGCTGCCGAAGCCACGGGAGATCTACGAGTTCCTCAACGGCTACGTGATCGGCCAGGACGCCGCGAAGAAGTCCCTTGCCGTCGCGGTCTACAACCACTACAAGCGTGTGCAGGCCGGCACCGGCATCGCCGCGCGACCGGGCAAGGACGAGACCGTCGAGCTCTCCAAGTCCAACATCTTGATGATCGGGCCCACCGGGTGCGGAAAGACCTATCTCGCCCAGACGCTTGCCCGGATGCTCAACGTGCCGTTCGCCATCGCCGACGCCACCGCCCTGACCGAGGCCGGCTATGTCGGTGAGGACGTCGAGAACATCCTGCTCAAGCTGATCCAGGCGGCGGACTACGACGTCAAGAAGGCGGAGACGGGGATCATCTACATCGACGAGATCGACAAGGTGGCCCGGAAGTCGGAGAACCCGTCGATCACCCGTGACGTGTCCGGGGAGGGCGTGCAGCAGGCCCTGCTGAAGATCCTCGAAGGGACCACCGCGTCGGTTCCCCCGCAGGGCGGCCGCAAGCACCCGCACCAGGAGTTCATCCAGATCGACACCACGAACATCCTGTTCATCGTCGGGGGCGCCTTCTCAGGGCTGGAGCACATCATCGCTCAGCGGGCGGGCCGCAAGTCCCTGGGTTTCACCGCGGACCTGTCGATCAGGGCGGAGACCGACATCGACGCGCTGTTCTCCGACGTCCGGCCCGAGGATCTGCTCAAGTTCGGGCTGATCCCCGAGTTCGTCGGACGGCTGCCGGTTGTCGCGACCGTCGACAAGCTCCAGGAGGAGGACCTGATGAGGATCCTCACCGAGCCGAAGAACGCCCTCACGAAGCAGTACCAGAAGCTGTTCGAGCTCGACAACGTTCACCTCGAGTTCACCTCCGACGCCATCGAGGCGGTCGCCGAGCAGGCGATGCTGCGCGGCACCGGCGCCCGCGGCCTGCGCGCGATCCTCGAAGAGGTCCTGCTCAACGTCATGTACGACGTGCCGTCGCGAGACGACATCGCGCGCGTCGTGGTGACCCGCGAGGTCGTGTGCGACAACGTCAACCCAACCTTGGTGCCCCGCGAGCAGCCGCCCAAGAAGAAGAAGTCGGCCTAGCGGTCCTCGCCCGGGGCGAGCCCGTCACACCAGCGAGACGGTGCGGACCGGGCGGGCCTAGTTGGCCGGTCCGCGTGCAGTCCGCTGGTAGCATCGGCGCGAATTCGCTGCACTCGGCCCGCCTGACCCACCAAGGAAGCACCCCATGTCGTCGTCTCTTGCCGTTGCGGATCGCCGGGTCCTCGCCGACCTGGTGCCGGGCGCCTTGGCGCGCGACGTTGTCCTCGTCGCCGGCGGTGCCGCACTGACCGGACTCTCGGCCCAGGTGTCGATCCTGACTCCGCTGTCCCCGGTGCCGTTCACGTTGCAGACGCTGTCGGTCCTGGTATGCGGGGCCGCCCTCGGCTGGCTGCGCGGCTTGCTGTCCATGGGTCTGTACCTGCTGGTCGGGATGGCCGGCTTTCCGTGGTTCGCCGCCCACTCGTCCGGCGTCGGGGGGCCGTCGTTCGGTTACCTCCTCGGGTTCGTCGTCGCAGCAGGGGTCGTCGGTGCACTGGCGCGCCGGGGTGCCGACCGGCACCTGGTGAGCACCTTGCTGCTGATGGTTGCGGGCAGCGTCATCATCTACTCCGTCGGCACGGTGTGGCTGGCGGCCGACCTGCACCTGGGTGCGGTCAAGGCGTTCGACATCGGGGTACGCCCGTTCCTCGCCACCGACGCGCTCAAGCTCGTGGTGGCAGCCGTCGCGTTCCCGTCGGCTTGGCGGCTCGCCAACCGCGATCGGACGGCGTAGCCCGCGGCAACAGGTTCGCAGCGGACCTTCACCCGGTCTCCGAAGTCGACGCACAAGTAGGGCAGGATAGGCATTTGCATACCGGGGCTCGCGCCCCGACGTCGGTGAGGTGAGGGAGCGGGAATGAGCGAGCAGGCCGGAGCCACCCGGCTGGCTGAGCGCCTGCGCGGGAAGAAGATCCTGCTCACCGGTGTCACCGGGTTCGTCGGCGAGGCGTTGCTGCACCGGCTGCTGACGCAGGCGACCGACACGTCGGTCGCCGTACTCGTCAGACCGAAGGACGCCGCGGGAGGCAGGGAGAGGGTCAAGGGCCTGCTCGAGAAGCCGATCTTCGCCGTTGTCGCCGACGCGGCGGGTGGGGTCGACGCGCTCCTGGAGTCCCGGCTGCAGGTCCTCGAGGGCGACCTGGCCCGCGTGCCCGCCCTGCCGCGCGACCTGGACGCGGTGGTCCACTGCGCCGGCGACGTCTCTTTCGACCCGCCCGTCGACGAGGCGTTCACGACGAACGTGGTCGGCGTCCGCAACCTGCTGGCCCGGGTTGCCGAGCTCGAGACGCCGGTCCACTACGTGCACATCTCCACGGCGTACGTCGCCGGGCGCCGGCGCGGGGCGATCCACGAGGGCCCCGTCGAGCACAGTGTCGACCTGGAGAGTGAGCTGGCCTGGGGGCTGGCACAGCGCCAGCTCGTCGAGCACCGGTCCCGCAGCGCCGACCACCTTTCCCGCCTGCGGCAGTCGGCCGACAAGGAGCACGGCCGCGCCGGCCCGATCACGTCCGCGGCCGCGAGCGAGGACAAGCGTCGGGGCTGGGTTCAGGAGGAGCTGGTCCGGACCGGCAGCGAGCGCGCGCGCAGCCTGGGCTGGACAGACACCTACACGTTCACCAAAGCCCTCGGCGAGCGTGTCGTGGAGGCACACGCCGCCACCGCGCCGGTGACGGTCCTGCGGCCCAGCATCATCGAGTCGGCTCTCGAGACCCCGCATCCCGGGTGGATCGAGGGTTTCAAGATGGCGGAGCCGCTGATTCTCGCCTACGGCAGAGGTGAGCTGCCCGAGTTCCCCGCGGCGCCGGAGATGGTCGTCGACATCGTGCCGGTCGACCACGTGGTGGCGGCCATCGTCGCCGTACTCGGTGAGACCCCGGAGGCCGGCAAGCCCCGCTGGTACCACATCGCCTCCGGCTCGCGGAACCCGCTGTCGTTCCGCCACCTCTACCTCATCGTGCGCGACTACTTCGACCATCATCCGTTCGACATGGGTGACCGCGGCGCGGCGAGGCTCCCGGAGTGGCGGTTCCCCGGTGCCCAGCACGTGGAACGGCTCCTCGTCACGAGCGAGCGCGCCTACAAGCTGGCCGACTACATGGTCACGCATGCACCGCGGCATGACCGGACCCGCGAGTTCGCGCGCAAGCTGGAGCTCCAGCGCCGGCGGCTCGAGTTCCTGCGGCGCTACCTCGACCTGTACTGGGAGTACGCCCAGGCGGAGCTGCGGTTCTCCGATGCGCAGACCCTCGCCCTCTTCTGCCGGCTCCACCCTCAGGACCAGCTCGATTTCGGGTTCGACACGGCGGTCATCGACTGGGACCACTACCTCGGCGAGGTGCACATCCCCGCGGTCACGGAGCCGCTTCGCCAGTACGACGTGGTCCGTCGCAACCGAAAGGGCACGACGGCGCTGCCGCGCTCCATCGTCTCGGGGGACCAGGGCACCCACCAGGTGGTCGCGGTCTTCGATATGGATGGGACCCTGCTCTCCTCGAACGTCATCGAGACCTACCTGTGGATGCGGATGCAGGAGCTCGACCCGACCGAACGGCTGGCGGTGATCGGCAGGACCGCAGCCCGGCTGCCGGGCCTGATCCGAGCCGAGCGCCGTGAGCGGGCCGCTTTCCTGAGGCTCGTCTATCGCGAGTACGCCGGAGCCCGCCTGGACGACCTCGACGACATCTCCGACCGGGTCCTCACGTCCCACGTGCTCGCCCGGCTGTCGCCGGCGGCCGTGCGGCGCATTCGGGAGCACCGGGCGGCGGGTCACCGTACGGTACTGGTCACCGGCGCCATCGCACCGCTCACGCGCCCGTTGGCGCCGCTCTTCGACCACATCGAGGCGGCCGAGCTGGCAGTCGACGAGCGGGGCATCTGCACCGGTTTCCTGGTCAACGCGCCGTTGGTGGGGGAGTCCCGTGCCGGCTGGCTACGGGCCTATGCCAAGGACCACGGACTCGACCTGTCACGCAGCTTCGCCTACGCCGACTCGCACTCGGACCTGCCGATGCTGCTCACGGTCGGGAACCCGGTCGCCGTACAGCCGGACATCACGCTGTTTCGTCACGCGAGGAAGAGCAGGTGGCCGATCGTCGACTGGTCGACCGCGGGAAGCGTCTCCCGTACCCTCGCGCCGGCAGGCGGTGGCGGCTGATGCTCGCTCTCGAGATGTTCCGGTCCCTTCCCCGCCACGTCGCCGCGAAGGCAGTGGGCGGACGCATCCCGGGTGTGCTGTCGGGTCCCGTCGCGCCGCTGCGGCTGGTCACCATCGAGGAGCCCGCGGTCGGCAAGCCGGGGTGGGCCCCGCTACGGACCCGGCTCTCGGGCGTCTGCGGCTCGGACCTGGGCGCCTTGTCGGGTCGGACCAGCCTCTACTTCTCTGCCCTCGTGTCCCTTCCGCTGGTGCCCGGGCACGAGGTGGTCGCCGAGCTGCTCGCCGACTGCGAGGACATTCCCGCCGGTACGCGGGTCGTGGTCGACCCCATCCTGCAGTGCGCCGCCCGCGGCGTCGACCCCTGTGACGCCTGCCGGGTCGGCTCGACGAACCGGTGCGACCGGATCACCGTCGGCCACCTCAGCCCCGGTCTGCAGACCGGGTTCTGCGCCGACACGGGGGGAGGCTGGGGCGAGCAGCTCACCGCACATCGCAGCCAGCTGCACGGCGTACCCGACGAGCTGTCCGACGAGCAGGCGGTCCTCATCGAGCCCATCGCCTGCGCGGTGCACACCGCGCTGCGGGCAAAGGTCGGACGAGGCGAGCACGTACTGGTCAGCGGCGCCGGATCCGTCGGGTTGCTCGCGACTCTCGCGCTCCGATCGCTGACCGATGCGGGCCAGATCACCGTGGTCGCCAAGCACGGGCACCAGCGCGAGCTGGCGCGCGCCCTGGGCGCGACGGACGTGGTCGCGCCCGACGAGGTTCTGCGCGGGGTACGTCGCAGTACGCAGGCCTTCCACGTCAAGCCCCAGTTCGGCAGCTCGTACCTCCTCGGCGGCGTCGACGTGGCCATCGACGCGGTAGGCAGCAAGCAGTCGCTCGAGACCGCCCTGCATGCAACGAAGGCGGGCGGCCGAGTGGTCATGTCGGGGATGCCCCGCGGGGCCGACCTCTCGGCGGCGTGGTTCCGCGAGCTTGAGGTCATCGGCGCCTACGCATCGGCGCGGCGCGAGCCGGGAGCCGACGGCCGAGGCGCCTTCGACATCGCGACCGAGCTGGCCGGCGAGGCGATGCTGAAGGAGATCGCGGGAGCCGTCGTCAGCTATCCCCTGCATCGCTGGCGCGAGGCACTCGACCACGCCCACTCGGCAGGTCGGCTCGGCACGGTGAAAGTCGCATTCGACCCAAGGAGCACCAGGTGAGCCGTCCAGGTTTCGTTCTCGAGGTCGACGATCGCACTCCGCCGATCATCGTCCACGAGGGGGAGGGGTTCCGGCTGGAGGACTTTCCGCTGGGCACCAGGGTCATCTACCCCCCCGAGTCGCTGCCCGCCCTACCCGACGTCGAGGCCGCGATCCGGCACGCCCTGCTCAACCCCGAAGGCTCCGCGCCGCTGCCGGAGCTCCTCACGGCGGGGATGCGCCTCACCATCGCGTTCGACGACATCTCGATCCCCCTCCCGCCCATGCGCAGCCCCGACATCCGGCAGCGCATCATCGAGGCGGTCCTCACGATGGCGGCCGACGCTGGCGTGGATGACGTCGAGCTGATCAGCGCGAACGCCCTGCACCGGCGGTTGACCGGCGCCGAGCTGAAGTCCATCGTCGGTGAGCGGGTCTTCCGTTCGTTCTACCCGCAGGGGTTGCTCTACAACCACGACGCTGAGGACCACGCGAACCTCCTTCATGTCGGGCTGACCGACCAGGGCGAGGACGTCGAGATCAACCGCCGCGCCGCCGAGTCGGACCTGCTCGTGTACGTCAACGTCAACCTCGTCGCGATGGACGGCGGTCACAAGTCGGTGCCGATCGGGCTGGCGTCGTACAAGAGCCTCAAGCACCACCACAACTCGAAGACCATGGTGCACTCGCACTCGTTCATGGACCACACGAAGTCTCATCTGCACCACTCCGCGTGGCGGATGGGGCGGATGCTCGCCGACCACCTGAAGATCTTCACGATCGAGACGACGCTCAACAACAACGTGTTCCCACCGCCCTACGAGTTCCTGCTCAAGCGCGAGTGGGAGTGGAGCGTCAAGGACCAGGCTTCGATGCTGGCGATCCGCCGCGGTCTGGCAGTCGCGCCCGACCGGCTCAAGCACAAGATGTTCCACGACCTGCGGGCGCCGTACGGGCTGACGGGTGTGCATGCAGGAGAGACCGAGGCGGTCCACGAGAAGACGATCGCGAACGTGCACCGCCAGCAACTCGTCGACGTGCAGGGGCAGACCGATGTGCTCGTGATGGGGGTGCCGTACCTCGGGCCCTACAACGTCAGCTCGACGATGAACCCGATCCTCGCCACCTGCATGGGCCTCGGGTACTACTTCAACTCCTACCGGGGCCAGCCGCTGGTCCGCAAGGGTGGCGCGGTCATCCTGTACCACCCGGTCAAGCCGGACTTCAACCAGCTGCACCACCCGAGCTACGTCGACTTCTACGAGGAGGTCCTCTCGGAGTCGACCGACCCGGCCGTGATCGAGGCGAAGTTCGAGGCGCAGTACGCGACCGACCCGTGGTACATCCACTTGTACCGCACGTCGCACGCCTACCACGGCGTCCACCCGTTCTACATGTGGTACTGGGCGGCGCACGCGATGGACCATGTGGGCGACGTGATCTGGGTCGGCGCTGACCGGCGGGCGGTGCAGCGACTGGGGTTCCGTGCCGCATCGAGCCTGGCCGACGCCCTGGAGATCGCATCCGGCACCGTCGGCAGCTCGCCATCGATCACGTACCTCCGCAACCCGCCGCACATGATTGCGGACGTCCACTGATGGTCACGGCCTCCCGGTCGTCGCGACCCCTCGGCGGCGCGGTCGCCGACGTCCGCCAGGTTGCCCGCGGCTGGCGCTGGGGGCGGCGTTCGATGGTCCCGCGCTCAGCCGAGCAGTACGTCGAAGATGCCGAGTCGTCCGTCTTCCCGACGGCCTGGTCACGCAGGACGCCGGCGATCGCCCTCCGCGAGGTCGCTCAGAAAGGCGCTCTCGAGCCGCTGTTCCGCTCCCAGGTCCGGCCGTACGTCGAAGGTCTCGACGTGCTGACCCGGGTGCGCGGCCCCGTCATCTTCGTCGCCAACCACGCCTCACACCTGGACACCCCGCTCATCCTGCTGTCGTTGCCGGACGAGTGGAGACGCCGGACCGCCGTTGCCGCCGCGGCCGACTACTTCTTCGACACCTGGTGGCGGGCGGTCGGGTCGGCGGTGCTCTTCAACACGTTCCCCATCGAGCGCCGCGGCGGGTCGCTGGCCGCCACGCCCGCAGAGGTGCTCGCAGACGGATGGAACCTGGTGGTCTTCCCGGAGGGCACGCGCTCGTCGGACGGGTGGCTCGGAAAGTTCCGGATGGGCGCGGCCTGGCTCGCGATCGACAACCGGGTTCCCGTCATCCCCGTCGCGCATCGGGGCACGTTCGCGGCGATGCCCCGGGGACAGGGCTGGCCGAGCCCGGGTCGCCGGCCGGTGACGCTGCGGTTCGGTGAGCCCTTGCATCCCGGGCAGGGCGAGTCGGCACGTGACTTCGCGCCACGCATCCGGGACGCCGTCGCGGCCCTGCTCGACGAGGACAGGACCTCGTGGTGGGACGCCCGGCGCCGCGCTGCCGCGGGCGCCACGCCTGACCCGGCCGGCCCCGATGTCGCCCAATGGCGGCGGGTGTGGACGCAGTCTGCGCCACCCCGGCTGCCGGGTACGGCGCAGAGGCGTTCGACCTGGCGGCGCCTTCCGCGCGGCCGCCGTCAGGCCTCCTGACCCGGGTCAGCCGGGGAACGCCGTCTCGTCGACCTGCAGCGGGTAGCCTCCGCGGAGAGCGGCCACGCTGGTCGGAGGCGTGATCACCTCGGCGTCACCGCGTGTCGGTCGACGCCGCGGTACGCCGTACCCACTCGTGGTCCAGGCCACGATGCTGCCACCGAGGACGATCGCGGGGCCGTCGTCGAGCGCTACGAACGCCCCGTCGGGCAGCTCGGCCCAGGGGAGGCGATGTAACCGCCGGCGATGGGTGCCGCGATGCATCCGCTCGGCGTGCAGCCTTCGGTCGAGATCTCGGGCCAGCCGGGGCGCCGTGGCGTGCACGGTCGCTACCGCTTGGCGATAGGCGTTGTAGGCGTTGCGTCGGCACAGTGCGCATGGTCGGTGCCCCGCGGCGAAGGAGACGGCCTCGTCGTGGAAGAACAGCAGGGTGAAATGCCCGGGCTCCCACTGCGGCAGCCGCCAGTCCTTGAAGGTGAGCGCGCAGGTGATCCACAGGTCGCTGGCATGGAAGCGGACCACATCCGTCCCGCGGTGCAGGATCCCGCGGTTGCCGCACCAGGCTCCTCGTAGGGGTACGGCGACCAGCTCGCCCATCGGCGTCACACGGTTCCGCCGGGGAGAGCTCGTGGTCACCGGCTCACGGTAGCGGTGGCTGTCGGCGGGCAGTGGCAGGGTAGACCGAGGATCCGAACCATCTCGATAAGACGGGAGCAACCATGCAGGTGCAGTTCATCGCGAGCGTCGCCGTGATCACCCCCGATCCGGCAGCCAGCCGCAAGCTGTACATCGAGACCCTCGGGCTGCCTCTCGAGCCGGCCGGCGGGGAGGGGGACTACGTGTTCAGCGACCAGGTCGGAGGCAGCAAGCACTTCGGAGTCTGGCCGTTGTCCGACGCGGCGGAAGCCTGCTTCGGTACGAGGGAGTGGCCGAGTGACCATCCGGTTCCGCAGGCCAGCGTCGAGTTCGAGGTCGAGAGCATCGAAGCGCTGTCCGCTGCGGCGCAGGAGCTGGAGGGTCGTGGTTACGTACTGCTCCATCCGGCCCGCACCGAGCCCTGGGGCCAGACGGTGGCCCGGACCCAGACTCTCGAGGGAGTCATCGTCGGCCTGTCGTATGCCCCGTGGATCCACGACGACACCGAGTAGGCCGGCCATGATCACCTGCGTGGTCGACTACGTCATCGACCCTGCGAAGGTCGGGGACTTCGAGCGCTTCGCGCAGCGGTGGATGGAGCTGGTCGAGAAGCACGGCGGCGTACACCATGGCTATTTCCTGCCGGCAGAAGGTGCCAGCGACCGGGCGCTCGCCCTGTTCAGCTTCCCTAGCCTCGCCGGCTACGAGGAGTACCGAGGGCGCTTCGGATCCGACCCGGAGTTCGTCGAGGCCGACCGGATCCGTGACGACAGCGGCTGCGTGCTGCGTTTCGACCGCACGTTCATGCGCCCGTTGCTGCCGGCCTCGCTCAGGCCTCGGCGAGGGTGACCTCGACACCGATCTCGGCGGCGCCGTCGCTCGGGTCGGTCGGGGAGAACACGACCTCACCGGTGATGCGGCCCGCTGCGACCAGGTCGTCCAGCCCGCGCCGTACCAGGTCGAGCTGCTCAGCCGGGCCGCTGATCGCCGCGCGGGTGACCTCGGCGCGCATCGACACCCGGGCGACCGACTTGGCGCCGCGGATCGCGGCCAGCGCCTCGGAGGTTGCCGTCAGGACAGCAGCATCGCCCTCCTCCCCGGGCAGATCGGCGGCCTTCGGCCAACTGGTGTTGTGAATCGAGCCGTCATGCCACCACGACCACACCTCTTCGGTCACGTACGGCAGGAACGGGGCCAGCAGCCGCAGCTGGACGGAGAGGGCAGCCGACAGGGACGCCTTTGCGGAGGCGGCTCCGGCCTCCCCGCGGGCTCCGTAGGCCCGCTCCTTCACGAGCTCGAGGTAGTCGTCGCAGAAGGTCCAGAAGAACTTCTCGGCGGCCTCGAGCGCGGACGTGTACTCGATGGCGTCGAAAGACTCGGTGGCCAGCTCGACGACCTGCCGAAGCTGCCCGACCATGGCGAGGTCAACCGGGTGGCTCATCGCCGCGTCCACGTCGATGTTCTCGAGACCCAGCACGAACTTGGACGCGTTGAGCACCTTGATGGCCAGCCGGCGCCCGACCTTCATCTGCGTCTCGTCGAACGGCGAGTCCAGGCCTGGACGAGACATCGCGGCTCGCCACCGCACGGCGTCGGAGCCGTACCGCTGCAGCACGTCGCTGGGCACGAGAGCATTGCCCTTGGACTTGGACATCTTCTTGCGGTCGGGGTCGACCACGAACCCGGAAATCTGCGCGGTCCGCCACGGCAGCACGCCGTGCTCGTAGTAGGCGCGCACGACCGTGGCGAACAGCCAGGTGCGGATGATCTCGTGCGCCTGCGGCCGCAGGTCCATCGGGAAGGTCCGAGCAAACAGGTCCGGGTCGCGCTCCCAGCCGCAAACGATCTGCGGGGACAGCGAGGACGTTGCCCAGGTGTCCATGACATCGGGGTCACCGATGAAGCCGCCCGGCTCGCCGCGCTGCGCCTCCTCATACCCGGCCGGTGCTTCGACCGCCGGGTCGACCGGCAGCTCGGTCTCGTCGGGCAGCATCGGCTTGTCGAGCACGGGCTGCCCGTCCGAGTCCAACGGATACCAGACCGGGATCGGCACGCCGAAGAAGCGCTGGCGGCTGATCAGCCAGTCCCCGTTGAGCCCCTCCACCCAGTTCTCATAGCGATGCCGCATGAACTGGGGAACCCACCGCAGCCGGCGACCCAGCTCGACGAAGGTCTGCCGCAGCTCGCCATCGCGCCCACCGTTGCGTATGTACCACTGGCGGCTGGCAACTATCTCCAGCGGCCGGTCGCCGTTCTCGTAGAAGTTCGCCATCCGCTGGGTCGGGGTCGGGTCGCCAACGAGGTCGCCCGACTCGCGCAGCGCTCCCACCACGAGCTCGCGCGCGCTGAACGTCGTCTTGCCGGTGAGCATCGCGTACGCCGACCTGCCGCCCTCGCTGGTGACCCAGGCCGGCGTGTCCCGAAGCAGCCGCCCGTCGCGCCCGATGACCACCCGGACCGGAAGCTGCAGCTCCCGCCACCACTGGACGTCGGTCAGGTCACCGAAGGTGCAGCACATCGCAATGCCCGCGCCCTTGTCAGGCTCGGCTGCCTGGTGCGCCAACACGGGGACCTCGACGTCGAAGAGCGGCGAGCGGACCGTCGTACCGAACAGCGACTGGTAGCGCTCGTCATCAGGATGGGCGATGAGCGCCACGCAGGCGACGATGAGCTCCGGTCGGGTCGTCTCGATGTAGACCGGCCCGTCGGCCCCGTGGAAGGCGACCCGGTGGTAGTGGCCCGGGTACTCGCGCGGCTCGAGCTCGGCCTGGGCCACCGCGGTCTGGAAGGTCACGTCCCACAGCGTCGGCGCTTCGGCCGTGTAAGCCTCGCCGCGCGACAGGTTTCGCAGAAACCCACGCTGGGCGACGGAACGTGACTCGTCGCTGATCGTCGTGTAGATGAGAGACCAGTCGACGGACAGGCCGACCTGGCGCCACAGGCTTTCGTAGGCCTTCTCGTCCTCCGCCGTCAGGTGCTCACAGAGCTCGATGAAGTTGCCGCGCGAGATGGGGACCTGCCGTTTGGCGTCCGGCTTCTCGGATGGGGTGAAGCTTTCGTCGTACGGGATCGACGGGTCGCAGCGGACGCCGAAGTAGTTCTGCACCCGCCGCTCCGTGGGTAGCCCGTTGTCGTCCCACCCCATCGGGTAGAAGACCGCCTTGCCGGCCATCCGCTGGTAGCGAGCGATGAGGTCCGTGTGCGTGTAGGAGAAGACGTGCCCGACGTGCAAGGAACCGGACACGGTCGGGGGCGGCGTGTCGATCGAGTAGACCTGGTCACGGGACTTGGTCCGGTCGAAGCGATAGGTGCCGCGCTCCTCCCAGATCGGGCCCCACTTGTCCTCGAGCCCCTCCAGCGCCGCGTGCTCCGGTACGACGACCCGGCGCGAGGCGGGCTTCGGCGTACCAGAGGCGCTTGGGGGAGGGGTGTCTGCCATGCCTCGAAATCTTACGGGGGGCGCGCAGCCGCCAGCGAACGAGTTTGCCGACCAGGTTCGGCGGAGCGACCGAGGCCGAAGCCGCCGAGCCAGGTCGGACGGACCCGAAGACCGCGACGGTTGCTGCTCGGCAGGTCACGCCGCGCTTCACCTCGGCATCAGAGTCGGTCCCCGCCGAGCACTAGACTCCAGCCGATGTCAGAAACCGTGCGCGCCCAGACGTACGCCGAGGTTGAGCAGGCGTTGCTGGCCCGCTGGCCCGAGAGCACGATCGACCCGTCGCTGGAACGGATCCGGGCGATCTGTGACCTGCTCGGCGAACCCCAGCGCAGCTATCCCGTCGTCCATCTGACCGGCACCAACGGCAAGACGTCGACCGCCCGGATGATCGACGGCCTGCTCCGCGCGTTGGGTCTGCGCACCGGGCGGTTCACCAGCCCGCACCTCGAGTCGATGACGGAACGGATCACGATCGACGGCGTTCCTCTCACGCCCGAGCGTTTCGTCGAGGTGTACGGCGAGGTCGCGCCGTACGTCGATCTCGTCGACGCCTCGTCGGACCACCCGATGTCGTTCTTCGAGACGGTCACCGCCATGGGTTTCGCCGCGTTCGCGGACGCCCCCGTTGACGCCGCGATACTCGAGGTAGGGCTCGGAGGCACGTGGGACGCGACCAATGTCGCCGACGCGGCCGTCGCCGTGGTCACGCCGGTCGGGGTGGACCACTCAAGGCTGCTGGGTGACACCCCCGCCGAGATCGCCGTCGAGAAGGCGGGGATCATCAAGCCGGGCAGCTTCGCGGTCCTCGCGCTGCAGGAGGTCGAGGTCGCCGAGGTGCTGCTGCGTCGAGCCGCCGAGGTCGGGGCGACGGTGGCCCGGGAGGGACTGGAGTTCGGCGTCTCGCGGCGCTCACCGGGCGTGGGCGGCCAGCTCATCTCGATCTCGGGCCTCGGAGCGACGTACGAGGACGTCTTCCTGCCCTTGCACGGCTCCCACCAGGCACACAACGCCGCTGCGGCGGTGGCCGCGGTCGAGGCCTTCGCGGGTGGCAAGGGACTCGAGGGCGGACTGGACCCGCAGGTCGTGCGCGCCGCGTTCACCGAGGTGAGCTCGCCGGGGCGGCTCGAGGTCGTCCGGCGGTCGCCGACGGTGATCCTCGACGCCGCCCACAACCCCCACGGGGCGAGGGCCGCCGCTCAGGCGATCCAGGAGGAGTTCTCCTTCTCGCCGCTCATCGGTGTCCTCGGCCTGATGGCCGACAAGGACGTCGTCGGGGTGCTCGAGGCGTTCGAACCGGTGCTCTCGGCCGTCGTCTGCTCGCAGAACTCGACCGCCCGAGCGATGCCGGCGGAGGCGCTCGGCGAGATCGCGAGAGGCATCTTCGGCGCTGAGCGGGTCGATGTCGTGCCCCGGCTGGACGATGCGCTGGAACGCGCGATCGCCCTTGCCGAGGAAGGCATCGGCGAGGGCATCGGCTTCGGCAGCGGTGGGGTGGTGGTGACTGGATCCGTCATTACCGCCGGCGAGGCCCGTACCCTGCTCGGGGGCCGCGGCTGATGCGGTCGCCCCGTCGGATGATGTGCGCCTCGGTGCTCGGTTTCGAATGCATCGTGCTGGCTCTGTCGAGCATCGTCCTGATCAGTGTTGAAGACGTCTCCACGCCAATTGGGCTGGCCGTCGGGCTGGGTCTGGCGGCTGCGGCGCTCGTCATCGCCGGCCTGCTGCGGGTCGAGTGGGCCTACTACGCGGGTTTCGCCCTGCAGGTCGCCGCGTTGGCGCTCGGTGTCGTCGTACCTGTCATGTTCGTCCTGGGGCTCGTCTTCGGAGCGCTCTGGACGACGGCGTACGTCCTGGGGCGCAAGATCGAGATCGAGCAGGCGGCCCGCGCCTGACCCGGGCCAGGCGTCGCTAGAGTCTGCAGATGACCCAGCGCACCCTCGTCCTGCTGAAGCCAGACACCGTCCGGCGCGGCCTCGTCGGCGCCGTGCTCTCCCGCTTCGAGGCCAAGGGCCTGACGATCGTCGCGATGGACCAACGGACCATCACCGCCGACACGGCCGACCGTCACTACGCGGAGCACGTGGACAGGCCGTTCTACCCGCCGCTGCGGGAGTTCGTCACAAGCGGGCCGCTGGTTGCCATGGTGCTGGAGGGCGACGACGCGGTCGACGTCGTCCGGGCGCTCAACGGAGCCACTGACGGGCGCAAGGCGGCACCGGGTACGATCCGGGGCGACTTGAGCCTGTCGAACCGGGAGAACCTGGTGCACGGCTCGGACTCCGTGGGGTCGGCGGCCCGTGAGATCGCCATCTGGTTCCCGGATGTCACGGCCTAGGCGGCGGCTGTCGCCTGCGCTGGTCGACCAGCTCGCCACCGGTCACCAGCGCGACCGAGATGACCAGGAAGGCCAAGGCCCACCAAGGGTGACCGGTCGCGGCGAGCAGGACCGCCGCCACGGCGACCAGCGCCAGCTTGGCGACAAGTCGACGGGGATGCTCGAGGCGCCGTGCTGCGTTCGGCGCGAGCCACCGCCCCCAACCGGCGGCAGCGGTCGACGGCAGCAGCAACGCCAGCACGATCCGCAGAAGGAGGTTGTCGACGAGGCCATAGCCTCCGGCGGCAAAGACGGCCAGCAGGAGGAGCTCGTCGAGGAAGACCGCTGCATCGAGCGCGGTTACCCGTGGATGGTCCCTGGGTTCAAGAGGCACGGCCTCACGCTAGCGAGCACCGTGCCGGGGGCTCCCGCAACCGCCGGCGTGAGCGTCAGCCCACAAGAACGCGACGGCTCAAGGCAGCTTTGCGACGGCTGAACGGCAAGTTTGCGACGGCTGAACGGCAAGTTTGCGACGGCTCAACTGCGATGTGACGCGCGGTCGCCTGGTGTAGCGTGGCAGCCCAGAGGCAGACAAGGGGCACGACCGTGCGACCGTTGAGGTACGAGGTCCGTCGCGGCCCGACCCCCGACGGGTCGGCAGGCGGGACATGCGTCGCGCCGTCGGTCGCGACGCTTGCGGGCCTGCTCGCCATCGGGTTCCTCGCGGCGGGCTGCTCCTCGGGGGCGAGCTCGGCCGCGGAGATCGGACTGGGCCCCGACAGGCCAGTCGTCGGGGCTTGCCGGGTTCTGACACTGGCCGACATCGCGCCCGCAACGAACCAGACACCGCCCGTCTCCTGCCGCTCGCCGCACACGGCCGTGACCATCAGCGTGGGCGGGTTCCTTCGGTCGCGGGTCACCAACGCCAACCTCAGCGACGGCACGCTCGGCAACGACGCTCTCAAACGATGCACGGCGAGCTGGCGACGTACCGTGGGCGGCGACACGGCTACCCAGGACCTGTCGGTCGTCGGCCTGGCCTACTACCTCCCCACGTCGGCCGAGCTCTCCAAGGGCGCGCGGTGGTACCGCTGTGACCTCGTCATCGGGGGCCAGGACGGGATGCGTCTGCGGGACCTTCCTGCCCACGTTGCGGGACTCCTCGACGGACCCCTCCCGGACAGCCTCCGCGCCTGCCGGACCGCGCCAGACTTCCAGAGCGGCCACCAGGTGGCCTGCTCACGCCCGCATGTGCTGCGGGCCGTCGGGACCACATCACTGCCCGACCGGATCAGCTACCCCGGCAAGGCCGCCCTCAAGGCGGCGAGCGCCAAGGGCTGCCTTCCGGTGGTGCGGAGATGGCTGAAGGGCAAGGACGACGGCGGGATCGCCTACCAGTGGCCCGACGCCAACGGCTGGCGGCTCCTCGGCGACCGTACGGCGACCTGCTGGACCGTCACGACCGACTGAGCCGCGGCCCCCGCCGCGCGCAGTGTGAAATGTGTGGGCGCCCCGAAGTGTCTCCCGGATCCGGGCCGTCCCCCGCTTTAGCCTGAGTCCAGGTTGCCGGCGTCGCCTGGCCACGGGGCATGGCTGGCACGTCTTCGTGGCGTGAAAGGACTCAGCCGAGCGGATGGCGAACAGCATCATTGGCCGCGACATGGCGGTGGACCTAGGCACCGCGAACACGCTGGTCTACGTGCGAGGCCGCGGGGTGATGCTCAACGAGCCTTCCGTGGTCGCGATGAACGCGCAGACCAGAGAGATCCTCGCCGTGGGCGCCGAGGCGAAGCGCATGATCGGGCGGACACCGGACAACATCACGGCGATCAGGCCGCTCAAGGATGGCGTCATCGCCGACTTCGAGGCGACCGAGCAGATGCTGCGCTTCTTCATCCAGCGCGTCCACCGGCGGCAGTACTTCGCCAAGCCGCGGCTGGTCATCTGTGTGCCCTCAGGCATCACCGCGGTCGAGCAGCGGGCGGTGAAGGAGGCCGGCTATCAGGCGGGCGCCCGCCGCATCTACATCATCGAGGAGCCGATGGCAGCGGCGATCGGTGCCGGGCTGCCGGTCCACGAGGCCACCGGCAACATGGTCGTCGACATCGGTGGGGGGACGACCGAGGTGGCGGTCATCAGCCTGGGCGGCATCGTGACGAGCCAGTCGATCCGTACAGCGGGCGACGACCTCGACCAGGCGATCATCACCTGGATGAAGAAGGAGTACTCCCTGATGTTGGGGGAGCGCACCGCCGAGGAGATCAAGATGGCGCTCGGGTCGGCGTTCCCGAGGCCGCAGGAGCCCGAGGCGGAGATCCGCGGCCGCGACATGGTCAGCGGGCTGCCACGCAACGTCGTGATCTCGTCGGCGGAGGTGCGGCAGGCGCTTGAGGAGCCGCTCAACGCGATCGTCGACTCGGTCCGGACCACACTCGACAAGACCCCACCTGAGCTGGCGGGTGACATCATGGACCGCGGCGTCGTGCTTGCGGGGGGCGGTGCCCTGCTGCGGGGGCTCGACGAGCGGCTCCGCCACGAGACGGGGATGCCGGTCCATGTCGCGGACACCCCGTTGGACTCCGTCGCCCTCGGAGCCGGGAAGTGCGTCGAGGAGTTCGAGGCGCTTCAGCAGGTCCTCGTCTCCGAGCAGCGCAGGTAGCCCCTCCATGCGCCACCATGACTCCCGGGGATCGCGGGCCGTCATCGGCCTGCTCCTGCTGGCCTGCGTCACGATCATCACGATCGACGCACGGCACGGCACCTCGGCGTCGCCGGTGGACCCGATGCGAGCCGCGGTGGGTGATGTCCTCGGGCCGGTCGAGGACGGCGCCTCCGCGGCGACCGCGCCGTTGACCGCCGTGCCCGACCACTTCCGCACCGTCTCCAACCTCAGCACGGAGAACGCAGCGCTCCAGCAGGCCAACGCGCGGCTGAGGACACAGCTGCGCGCCGAGCGGGCCAACGCCAACCGCAACCTCGAGGTGGACACGATCGGCGCCTTCGCCGACCAGAACGGCTACCGCGTCGTGCAGGCTCAGGTCGTCGCGATGGGCCCGGCGCAGTCGTTCTCCCGCACCGTCACGATCGATGCCGGCACCAGGGACGGCGTCGGGCCTGACCTGACGGTGATCAACGCGAACGGCCTCGTCGGCCGCGTCATCGAGTCGTCCGCCACCACGTCGACCGTGCTGCTGGCGATCGACCGCGACTCCACGATCGGCGGCCGGCTGGCCAGCTCGATGGAGCTCGGGTTCCTCGACGGCACCGGGGACGTCAACGGCGGCGGAAGGCTGACGCTCAGCCTCGTCGACCACACGGTGACGCCCGCGCAGGGCGACACGGTCGTCTCTTGGGGGTCGATCCACGGCGCGCCGTACCTTCCGGGTATCCCGATCGGCAAGGTCGTCAGCGTGCACTCCTCACCGGCCGAGCTCACGGAGACGGCGAACGTCCAGCCGTTCGTCGACTTCTCCGCCCTGGACGTGGTCGGCGTCATCACGTCCCAGGCCGGCTCCGGAACCACCGTGGCCAGCGGCGGCGCCAGGTGAGGACACTCCTGCGCGGGTTCGTCGTCGCGCTGCTGATCGTCTTCACGGTCACGTTGCAGGTCAGCGTGTTCAGCCACTTCGCGTTCGACGGAGTTGCTCCGGACATGGCTCTGTTGCTCGTGATCGGTGCGGCGCTGGTACGCGGTCCTACGTACGCCGCGCTCGTCGGGTTCGCGGCCGGACTGGTCCTCGACCTTGCCCCGCCGGCCGACCACACGGCAGGGCGCTGGGCCCTCGCGCTCGTCGTCGTCGGCTACGTGAGCGGGCTGGCGAAGGCCGACGGCGCCCAGTCGGTGATCGGCACCCTCACGATCGTGGCGTCGGGCGCGTTCATCGGCACCTCCCTGTTCGCGCTCTCGGGACTCGTGCTCGGTGAGCCGTCCGTCACGGTGAGCTCGGCACTGCAGGTGGTGCCGATCGCGATCCTGTACGACGTGGTGCTGACGCCTTTCGTGGTGCCTCTGCTGCTCGTCGTCTTCCGGCGGCTCGAGCCGGCCGAGCGCTGGTAGCGGGACAGGTAGCCGATGAGTCCCCTTCACAACCGCAGCCGGACCCGGTTGCTCGTCATCCAGGTGATGGTCCTCTCCCTGTTCGCGACCTTGCTCGCCCGTCTGTGGTACCTGCAGGTGGCCGGGGTGCAGACCTACCAGGCGGCGGCCGTGAGCAACTCCGTTCGCGGCGTCGAGATCGCTGCCCCGCGCGGCCTGATCGTCGACGACCAGGGCCGTCCCCTGGTCGCCAACCGCACCTCGTGGGTCGTGACCGTCGACCGAAGCGTGCTGGACAAGCTCAGCAACCACGCCCGCCACACGGTCCTGAGCAGGCTCGCCGGCACGCTCGGCATCAGCCGGTCCACCCTGGTCCAGCGCACGAAGACCTGTGGGGAGCCGGGCGCCGCCAGGGCGCCGCTGTGCTGGAACGGGTCGCCGTACGCGCCGGTGCCGGTGGCGGAGGACGTCAGGCAGCAGGTGGCGGCAGCGATCCTGGAGCGGTCGGAGGACTACCCGAGCGTTCGAGCAACGGCGCAGCAGGTCCGCGCCTACCCGGCGCCGTACGGCGTCAACGCCGCCCACGTGCTCGGCTACGTCTCGCCCATCACCGGTCCGGAGCTCAAGGCCGACCTGCGACGCGGCGAGACGGGACTGAACGGGCAGTCCATGGTCGGCAGGTCAGGCATGGAGCAGACGTACGACGACTACCTGCGGGGCACGCCAGGGGTCAAGGAGGTGTCGGTCGACTCCATGGGCCGGGTCATCGGCGACAAGAGCGTCACCGCGCCCATCGTGGGTGACACCCTCGTCACGAGCATCGACGCCAAGGTCCAGTCCGTCGTCGAGCATCAGCTTGCGGGCGCCATTCTGAACGCCCGCAAGACCGTCGACCCGGTGACCGGTCGCAAGTTCGTCGCCGACTCCGGGTCGGCGATCGTGCTCAACGCGACCAACGGCCGGGTCGTTGCCATGGCCAGCTACCCGTCGTACAACCCGAACGTGTGGGTCGGCGGCATCACGCAGAAGGACCTCAACACGCTCTACAGCCCGAGTGCCGGACTTCCCCTGTTGGACCGCGCCGACCAGGGTCAGTACGCGCCCGGGTCGACGTTCAAGCCGTTCAACACGGCAGGCGCGCTCACCCACGGGTTCTCGCCGCGCACCCGGCTGGACTGCTCGTCGTCGTTCCAGGTCGGCAGCCAGACGTTCAAGAACTACGAGTCGGAGGCTTTCGGCAACATCAGCTTCGCGCAAGCGCTCCAGGTCTCCTGTGACACGTTCTTCTACCGTGTCGGGTACGCCGAGTGGGTGCGCTCGGGCGCCAACCCGAGAAACGTCCATGCCGACGACCCGCTCGTGGACAACGCGAAGATGTTCGGCTTCGGCAGGCCGACCGGGATCGACCTTTCCGGAGAGGTGGCCGGCCGGATCGCCGACCGGCGGTGGAAGCTCGCCTACTGGAAGGCCAACAAGGCCTACTACTGCCGGCTCGGCAGGTCGCCGAAGACGGACTTCATCCACGTCTTCGCCCGCGAGTTCTGCGTCGACGGATGGCAGTACCGGGCTGGCGACGCGGTCAACTTCGCGATCGGCCAGGGGGACACTCTGCTCACACCGCTGCAGCTCGCGGTCGCCTATGGCGCGCTCGCCAACGGCGGCACCTTGTGGAAGCCGCGCATCGGGGAGGCTGTCGTCAGTCCCGACGGCACCGTGGTCAAGCGCATCGCGCCGCAGGTGGCGAGCAAGGTGAAGGTCCCCCCGCACGTCCTGCGCTACATCGACACCGCGCTGCTCGGCACGGCGAAGGTCGGCACCATGGCCTGGAAGATGGTCGGCTTCCCCCTCGACAAGGTGCAGATCCGCAGCAAGACAGGAACCGCGGAGGTCTATGGCAAGCAGACGACCTCGTGGGTAGCGACCTACAACAAGCAGTACGTCGTCTTGATGCAGATATCACAGGGGGGCACCGGGTCCGGCACCTCGGGCGACGCCATCCGCAAGATCTGGGAGTCGCTGTACGGCATCCACGGGATGACCGTCGACCGCGCGAAGGGCGACCAGCCGGGCGCGAAGCCGCCCAGGAGCCTGCCGGTCTTCGAGTCGAACGGAACGATCGCGCCGCCGGTGCTGCGTGCCCCCGGCCGCGACTATGACAGTCGGCTGAGCCCACCCGTCACCGAGGATCGACGGCGCCGATGATGGCACTGGCTTCCCCCTCGACGACCACCCGGTCATCGCGTCGCGTGAACGTCACCGAGAGCCGGGCGGTCTGGCAGCGGGTCGACTGGCTGCTCGTCGGCTGCAGCGGCGCCTTGCTCGTCCTCGGCACCCTGCTGGTGTGGTCGTCGACGAGCCACGACCCTGCGCTCACCGGCGGCGACAGCACGGCGCTGGTCACCCGCCATCTGACGAACATCGTGATGGGGATCGGCCTCGCCGTCCTGGTCGCGGCGACCGACCACCGGTGGGTGCGGATCTGGACCCCCGTCGTCTACCTGGGTGCGGTCCTCGGTCTCGGCCTCGTCCTGTCGCCGTTCGGCTCGGTCATCAACGGGTCCCGGTCGTGGATCCTCATCGGCGGAATGTCGATCCAGCCCGCCGAGTTCGCCAAGCTCGGGGTGATCGCCGGGATGGCGCTCCTGCTCGCCGAGCGGCTCGAGACCAAACGTCGCGACACGCTGCGCGACGTCGACGTCGTGGCGGCGCTGGCGATCGCCGCCGTACCGGCTGCCCTGATCATGGCGCAGCCCGACCTGGGCACGATGCTGGTGCTCGCCGTCACCGTGTTCGGGCTGGTCGCAGTGGCGGGTGCGCCGAAGCGGTGGATCTTCGGGCTGATCGGGCTGGCCGTCGGGGGAGGGTTCGCCGCCATCCGGCTCGGAGTCCTGCAGGGCTACCAGCTCCTGCGCTTCGAGGCGTTCATGAACCCGAACCTCGATCCGCGTGGCGCCGGCTACAACACCACGCAGGCCAGGATCGCGATCGGCAACGGTGGGCTCTTCGGTCAGGGACTGTTCCACGGCTCGCAGACCCAGTCCGGCTTCGTACCCGAGCAGCACACCGACTTCATCTTCACCGTGGCCGGCGAGGAACTGGGCTTCGTCGGGTCTGCGGCGATCGTCGGGCTCTTTCTGGTGCTGTTGTGGCGAGCGATCCGGATAGCCGGCCGCTCCGACGACTCTTTCGGCCGGTTGGCGGGCGCCGGCATCGCGTGCTGGTTCGGCTTCCAGTCCTTCCAGAACATCGGGATGTGCCTCGGCATCATGCCGGTGACCGGGGTTCCGCTGCCCCTGGTCTCCTACGGCGGAACCTCCATGTTCGCGTCGTTGATGGCCATCGGCCTGCTGCTGAACATCCACCTGCGGACTGAACGGTCCCTCGGGATCGGCGTCGTACTCCGCGGCCGGATCGCCCGCTCCAGGCGGTTCTAAGGCCCGCATCTGTGCCGCCTCGTCGGCACGACAGGGTTGACAGAACGACGAGCTCGGGCCGTCTCCGACGAGACACGACTGTCCGGGGCCCGTACTACTGTGCTGGCTATGCGCGACGCCTATCTCGAGGCGGTCGACTCCGCCATCGGCCTGCTGTCGGCCCAACCGGTAGCCGACCAGTGGGGTCGACCGAGCTGCCTTGCCGACTGGTCCGTGGGCGGGCTGGCCGCCCACCTGGCGAGCCAGGTCTCCCTGACCGCCCGGGTCCTTGCAAGTCCCGCCGGCCGGCAGCAACCCATCCCCTTGCTCGAGCACTACGCGCGGGCCGCCTGGGTGCGTGCCGATGTCGACGACGAGGTCAACGTCTCGATCAGGGCCTCCGCGGACGCTGTCTCGGCGGCCGGTCCGGCGAAGCTGCTCGCGCAGACGCGGCAGGCTCGCGCCGACGTCGCAGTCACGCTGGACGAGCAGCCACTCGACCGGGTCTTCGTCATCCCCTGGCAGGGCTGGGCACTCACCCTGCACGACTACCTCGTGACGAGAATGATGGAGATCGCGGTCCACTCGGACGACCTCGCGGTGAGCATCGGCGTCGAGCCGCCGCGGCTGCCAGACCAGGTGCTCGACCCCGTTCTGACCTTGCTGGCCGGGCTCGCCGTTCAACGGCACGGCCAGCCCGCGGTGCTGCGCGCCTTTGCGCGCAAGGAGCGTGCGCCATCGTCCGTGGCCGCGTTCTGACCAGGAGGCCGGGTTCGCGCTCCGCAGAAGACCTGAGCGGGCCGCCAGACATCGTGCGATGGTGAGAAGAGGAGGTGAGAGTTAGCCCGCCATGGCGATCGACGAAGAGCTGAGACAGGCACTGCGCCAGCAGCTGGCCGGGATGGACGGCATCGAGGAGAAGACGATGTTCGGCGGCGCGGGTTTCATGTGGCGGGGCAACCTGCTGTGCGGCGTGATGGGTGATGACCTGCTGGTCCGGGTCTCGAAGGAAGACGGCGGCTCGTTCCTGGGCGAGGACGCGGCTCGGCCCATGGTGATGGGTGGGCGGACCAGCCAGGGCTGGATCCTGGTTCCGGTGTCAACGAAGCGTCGCGACAGCCTGCTCACGAAGTGGGTCGGCCGCTCCGTCGCCTACGTCGCCACCCTGCCGCCGAAGTAGGCACGAACGCAACCGTGGGCTCGTCGTACCCTAGAGGCGACCGCAGTCGACAATGAGCCAGGCCAACCGGACATCGGAGCCGTTATCGCAATGCCAGTCACGTCCGTCTTCTCGAAGCTCGAACCCCTGCTCCCGATCGTCCAGAAGCCGATCCAGTACGTCGGAGGCGAGCTGAACTCGGTGACGAAGGAGTGGGACTCGGCATCGGTCAGGTGGGCCTTGATGTACCCGGACGCCTACGAGGTGGGCCTGCCGAACCAGGGCCTGCAGATCCTGTACGAGATCCTCAACGAACGGGACTGGATCCTCGCCGAGCGCACCTACGCCGTGCTGTCCGACATGGAGTCGGTGATGCGGGACAACGCCATCCCGCAGTTCACTGTCGACGGGCACCGGCCGGTGGCTGCGTTCGACCTGTTGGGGGTGTCGTTCGCCACCGAGCTCGGCTACACCAACCTGCTGACCGCCCTCGACCTCGCCGGCATCCCGTTCCACGCGGTCGACCGCGACGAGACCCACCCGATCGTGATCGCCGGTGGCCACTCGGCCTTCAACCCGGAGCCGGTGGCCGACTTCCTCGACGCCGCCGTTCTCGGGGACGGCGAGGAGATCGTGCTGGCGATCAGCGACGTCGTACGCGAGTGGAAGACTGAGGGCTGTCCAGGTGGTCGCGACGAGCTGCTGATGCGGTTGGCGGCCTCCGGTGGGGTCTACGTGCCGAAGTTCTACGACGTCGACTACCTGCCAGACGGGCGCATCAGACGGGTCGCGCCCAACAGGTCCGGGGTCCCGTGGCGCGTCCGCAAGCACACCCTGATGGATCTCGACAGCTGGCCGTATCCCAGCAAGCCGCTGGTGCCGTTGGCGGAGACCGTCCACGAGCGCTACTCCGTCGAGATCTTCCGCGGCTGCACGCGCGGGTGCCGGTTCTGCCAGGCGGGGATGATCACCCGCCCGGTGCGCGAACGGTCCATCACCACGATCGGCGACATGGTCGAGAACGGGGTCAACAGTTCGGGCTTCGAGGAGGTCGGCCTGCTCTCGCTCTCGTCGGCCGACCACAGCGAGATCGCCGAGGTGGCGAAGGGTCTGGCCGACCGCTACGAGGGCACGAACATCTCCCTGTCGCTGCCGTCGACTCGCGTGGACGCTTTCAACATCACGCTGGCGAACGAGTTTTCACGGAACGGGCGGCGATCCGGTCTGACGTTCGCGCCTGAGGGCGGTTCCGAGCGGCTGCGCAAGGTCATCAACAAGATGGTTTCGGAGGAGGACCTGATCCGCACCGTTGCCGCTGCCTTCTCCCATGGCTGGCGGCAGGTGAAGCTCTACTTCATGTGCGGTCTGCCCACGGAGACCGACGAGGACGTCCTCGAGATCGCCGACATGGCGCGCAAGGTGATCGCCACCGGCCGGGAGGTCTCTGGCCGCCGTGACATCCGTTGCACCGTGTCGATCGGGGGTTTCATCCCCAAGCCCCATACACCTTTCCAATGGGCGTCCCAGCTCGACCACGAGACCACCGACTCCCGACTCAAGAAGCTGCGGGACGCCGTACGGCAGGACAAGCAGTTCGGCCGGTCGATCGGCTTCCGGTACCACGACGGCAAGCCAGGCACCATCGAGGGCCTGTTGTCTCGCGGGGACCGTCGCGTCGGGGCGATCATCGAGCAGGTGTGGCGCGACGGGGGGCGGTTCGACGGGTGGAGCGAACATTTCTCTTTCGAGCGTTGGGTCTCCGCTACCGAACGGGTGCTGGCCGACGAGCCCGTGGATCTCGACTGGTACACGACCCGAGAGCGCGACTATGCCGAGGTGCTGCCGTGGGACCACCTGGACTCCGGTCTCGACCGTGAGTGGCTCTGGGAGGACTGGCAGGCCGCGGTCAACGAGGTCGAGGTCGAGGACTGCCGCTGGACGCCTTGCTTCGACTGCGGGGTGTGCCCGGAGATGGGGACCGAGATACAAGTTGGACCAACGGGTCGGACGCTTCTCCCGCTGGCTGTCCGGTGACCTTCCCGCGAATTGCGGGAAAGTGCACCTCACGAAAGGACTGAGCGGGTAACTTTCCCGCTATTCGCGGGCTCGCGGTTGTGTGAGCCAGAACATCAGGAGGCCACGAGATGCAGGAGATCGCAGTGTTGGGGACCGGAGTGGTAGGCCAGACGCTGGCGTTCCGCGCGGCCGAGGTCGGCTACTCGGTGTTCGTGGGCGCGAGGTCGGCGACCTCGGGGAGCCTCGAGCCCTTCGCTCATCGTGAAGGTGTGACGACGGGGTCTTTCGCCGATGCCGCGGCCTCGGCTCAGGTACTGGTGATCAACGCGACGAACGGGCTCCATTCCCTCGAAGCGCTCGACCTCGCCGGCGCAGAAAACCTGGCGGGCAAGACGCTGCTCGACGTCGCCAACGAGCTGGTCCCGGTGAAGGACGGGTTCCCGCAGCCGGCGGCGACGGTCGACAACAGCCTGGGCCAGCGGATCCAGGCCGCATACCCCGACACCCGCGTCGTCAAGTCGCTCAACACGATGAACTGCCAGGTGATGGCCGACCCGACGATCGTCCCGGGTGACCATGTGGCATTCCTGAGCGGCGAGAATGCGGCCGCGAAGGCGGATGTGAAGGATCTGCTGGTTGCGTTCGGCTGGCGTCCGCAGCAGCTTCTCGACATCGGCGGGATCGACTCGGCGGCCGCGGTCGAGATGATGATGGCCATCTGGCTGCGCGTCCGCGTTGCCCGCGGCATGGATGCGCCGCCGTTCAACTGGGCGGTCAGCTCCCGATGAACGCGGCGGCCCCGCAGCCCACCCTCTTTTTCCCGCGAATTGCGGGAAAGTGCACCTCGTCAAGGCGGCCGGAGGGGCAACTTTCCCGCAATTCGCGGCGGGGGGGAGTGCGTCGGGCCGCCACCGTCAGGCCATGTCCTCCAACGAAAGCCGCTCGCCGACCCGACCGTCGTGCTGAGGGAACGCGATCCGGTCCGCTCCGGTCCACCACCGCGCCACCTCTGGCCTGAGCCGCCCGGCTCGCACCGTCGGATCCTGGCTGGCCAGCTCGAGGGCGTGGGCGGCATCGACGGTATAGACAGCGAGCCCTCGAAGCGAGATGTCGCTCTGGTCCGTGAGCGGACCGTTGACCACGGTTAGGCCTCGCGCGAAGAGGTCGGAACCGAAGGCCAGGTGCTCAGCCTGCAGCCGGTCGAGCTCCGCCTCGGGCAGGTCGGGCGCGTCATCCGGGCGTACCAGCAGCACGATCGTGCGGACGTCGAACTCGCGCGGGACACTCTCCGGCTGGGCCATAGGCTGCATGCTACGGGCGGCAGGCGATCGGCGAAGGGGGCTGCCGCTCGAACCAGGACAACGACCCGGGATGCCCGCTCATAGGAGCATCCCGGGGACGGACGCGAGCGCTGCCCGCTCGGCGGGTCTGAGATTGGCGTCGTGCGAGCGGTAGCGGACTGCCGCCTCCACGTCCGATGCCCAGAGCGGGCCGGCATGGCGGAGAAACGCTTCGAGCAGCTCCCGTACTATCGGAACCCGCTCGGCGACGCCGGCGTCCGGCGGCGGCGACAGAACCACCTGGGCCAGAATGACAGCCGTCAGCGCGACATCGACCTTGCCGGGGCCTACGTCGCTGTTGTGCCAGTCGATGAGCACCGCTCCGGACGGCGCAGTGAGGATGTTCAACGGGTGCAGGTCGAGGTGTCGGACCACGTGGTCGGGGTTGCTCCCCGACGGGGGCTTCAGCGTGTGCAGCCGTTCGTGTAGCTCGGCCATGGTCCGCCCGGCGTCGTCCGGGGTTGTCGTACCGCTCAGCAGCGAGTCGACCATGGTCGGCCCGTCCACCCGCTGCAGCACCATGTCGGGTCCAGCCACCGAGAAGACCTGCGGCACGGGGTAGCCCTGACGGCGCACCCACTCCATCATCGCCGCCTCGCGCTCGCAGCTCGTGTCACGGTTCCGGACCCGGCGCAGGATCCGGTTGCCGTCGATGACGAAGACGTCGGCCTCCCGTCCGCTGGCGATCAGCTCCATCTGAGGGATCCTAGGGTGCCCTCACGTCCGTCGCGGACACTCAGGCAGCCACCAGCTCGTCCTCGACGTAGCGCTCCCGAGCCACCATCAGACCCGTCACGCCTTGAGGGACCACGAGGACCAGCAGGACGAGGAGGGGCACCGTCCATCCTCCGGTCGCCCCGTTGAGCGCCCCCATCATGAACGGCCCGATACCGGCGATGAGGTAGCCGATGCTCTGGGCGAAGCCGGAGAGCGCGGCCGTGCCCTCGCTGGTGCGGGCCCTTAGCCCGATCAGCGTCAGCACCAGTGGGAAGGTCCCGGTGCCGATCCCGATCAGCAGCGCCCACAACCAGGGGAGTGTGGCGGGGTTCACGATGAGACCGGTGTAGCCGGCGACGTACGCCGCACACAGGGCGAGAATGATACGGCCCTGGTGACGGCCACGGGCTGTGATGCCGGGCAGCACCAGGGATATCGGGATGCTGGTCGCGGTGGTCACGCCCAGGAACAGGCCCGCCGCGCCGTGCGAGAAGCCGGCGTCGCGGAAGATCTGCGGCAGCCAGCCGAAGACGGCATAAGCCTGCAGCGACTGGATACCGAAGAGCAGCGCCATCGTCCACGCGAGCGGCGAGCGCGCGAGAGCCCTGGTGGTGATCGTGGCTGAGTGCTCGTCCGGGGGTTTGACGTCATGCCCCACCAGGCCCAGCCATGGCACGGCGGCGACGAAAGCGACCACCGCCCATGCTCCGATCCCTCCGCGCCAGGAGCCGGTCGCCTCCGAGAGTGGGACGGTCAACACCGAGGCTGCCGTCAGCCCGATCGCCAGCGCCGTGGAGTAGACCGCGGTCATCGTCCCGATCCGGTCAGGGAAGTGCAGCTTCACCAGCGACGGCAGCAGCACGTTCGCGCTGGCCATCCCCGCCAGGGCCGGTAGCGTCGCAACCAGGAAGACCTGTGGGGAACGTGCGTCTGCCCGGGCCGCGAGCCCAAGGCCCGTGACGAGCAGGGCCGCCAGCATCACCCGGTGGATGCCGAGCCTTCGCCCGAGCCATGGCGCCACGTACCCGAACCCTGCAAAGCACAGCACCGGGAGGGTCGTCAGGAGTCCGGCCGTGGTCGACCCCATGCCGAGGTCGCCACGGATCTCGTCCAGCACGGGTCCGACGCTGACCGCGGCAGGTCGCAGGTTGAGTGCCAGGACGACCATCCCGATCACGACGAAGGCACGATGACGACCGGACACGAGCAGAGATTGTCCTGCCTCAGGTAGCCAGTGGAGAAATCGCCCGGTCAGCGGCGCGGTCGCAGCGCTGTGATCAGGCGTACTGCCGGGTCGACCGCGCGTTGTAGTAGGCACTCGACTCCCTGCGCCAGAGCAACACCAGGATCATGCTCGCCAGGATGGCGCCGATGACTGACAGGATCAGCGAGCCCGCGCTTGCCTGCCCCTGAAAAAGTGACATCACCGTGTAGATGACGTTGAGGGCTCCCAGCACAGTCGCCACGATGCGTGCCCACCTGCGGCCCTCGCCGTTCGCCTTGGCCATCCAGAGCCACAGCGCGACCCCGAGGAGGCCGACGATCACGACGGAGGCGACGCCAACGTTGTACACCGTGTCGATGTCGGACTGGGTGTAGTGCTTGTTGCTGTCGATGAGCTGTTGCCTGATGTTGTCCTTCAGCGAGCCCAGGGTCAGCAGACCCACCAGGAGAGCGAGCAGGCTCAACACGGCACCGGCACGCATCAGCAGGACGGCTGTCCTTCGGCTGCGGCTGCGGCACCGCGGGAACCGTCGGCTCGCTGCCTTGGGGGTAGGCAGGCATGCTGCCCAGCGGCGACGGATGCGACGAGTCGGCTGCGTTCGGGTCTGCAGGCTGCTGCCCACCCTCGTCCGGATCCAGGGGTGGCGGGGTGGCGGACGTCATGCCAGATCTCCTCGTCTCGCCGGGGCGGGGCATGGGGCGCGGCTGCGTGGTCTCCGGACCATGATGCCCGACGGCGCGTCGGCGTGCAGGCTCCCGGAGGCGTCCCGGGCGCGGCTCGCGGACCGGGGTTACTGTCGGGCCCATGCCCGACCAGCCCGCCCAACAGCAACCTCCGGCGGTGCAGAAGCTGCGGCTCCGGTACGCGAAGCGCGGCCGGTTGCGCTTCACCAGTCACCGCGACTTCGCCCGCGCGTTGGAGCGGGCGGTACGGCGGGCGGGGCTGCCGGTCGCCTTTTCGTCCGGGTTCAGCCCGCATCCCCGGATCTCCTACGCGAACGCCTCACCTACAGGTGCCGCGAGCGAGGCGGAGTACCTGGAGATCTCGCTGGTCGAGGCGGTGGACCCGGTCGCCGTTAGGACGGTCCTCGATGAGGCGCTGCCGAAGGGCCTGGACATCATCGACGTCGTGGTGGCGGGCACCGGCGCGCTGGCCGACCGTCTGCAGGCCAGCCGCTGGCAGGTGAAGCTGCCGCAGGTCGATCCTGCGGTGGCGAGCCGGGCAGTCACCGAGTTTCTCGACCGGGACGTCGTCGAGGTCGAGCGGATGACGAAGCGCGGAATGCGTCGCTTCGACTGCCGACAGGCGGTCGTGGAGATGTCGGTGCGCGGTGATGCGGAGGATTCGGTCCCATGTGCGATACTTGAGTTGGTCGTGAGGCATGGAACACCTGCCGTGCGACCCGACGACATCCTCGCCGGTCTCCGTGCGATGGCTGGCCTCGTCGTTCCGGTTCCGTCTTTGCAGCTCCGGATCGCGCAGGGGCCGCTTGACCCCCTGACCGGCTCGGTGATTGACCCGCTAGACCAAGATCGCGACGCGCCCTGACGGGTGCGACCGCTGAGGGTCGAGTCCATCACGAGATGCCACCCGCAGGGGAGGTCGCCGCCGCCCACCGGTGGAGGACCCCCAGATACGTGGCACATCCACCGGGAGGCAAACCGACAGCTTGCGCTGCGGCCCGTCAGTGATGACGGCCTCAGCGACCGACCCGCCTCCGCGCGGCGCTTAGCGCCCGGGGGCACTGAGGAGCATGTATGGCCAGCGACGACACCACGGTGTCCCCCGCCTCCACCCCATCGACGCCGGATTCCTCGGACGCTCCGTTACGTCGTACCCGCCGCCGATCAGCAAGCCGACCGGCCGGACCGCCACAGGTGTCGACCGCACAGCCCGCGGCACCGTCGTCCACCGACCAGACCACGTCTCCTGCGGCACCATCGTCCGCCGAGCAGCCTGCGTCGACAGGAACACCGCCGACCGCAAAGAAGAACCCGAGGCGTGGCACGAAGAAGTCAGCGACCGGCGGATCGACTCCCGAGACCAGCGCGACACCGCCTTCCGACTCCATGCCGCCTGGCATCGCCGAGCAGCCGACCCCGGCCGCCTCAGATGCGGCCGGACCAGAGGCTGCCCCCGCGAAGAAGCCGTCCGGTCCGCGCAGGCGCACCCGAGCGACTGCTGTCGACGACCCGTTCGCGGATGCCTCCTCGGCGAGCAGCCCGGGAGACACCGGCTTCGAACAACCACGATCGGCTGCCGACCGAGCGACCAGCGCAGTGTCCCCGGTCTTCCAGGCGCCGCAGCTCTCGACACCGGCCGGCGCCGAGCCGGTCTCGGAGCCAGGCCCGTCCCCGGCAGGCGACAGCCACCTCGATGCCATGTCGGACGCGGCGGCGCCTGGTGAGCGAAGCGCAGCCGGTGAGTCGGATCGGGCGCCCCAGGACGGTCCCGAACAGCCGAGCTCGTCGTCGAGACGGCGGCGTTCCCGGGGCGGTCGTAACCGCCGTAGACCCAGCGACGGGTCGGGCGCGGACCAGTCAGGTGGGGAGTCAGCCGCCGGGGCCGCCGGGGACTCCTTGTCGCCCGCCGACGCGCTCGACGCCACGGAGCCAGGCGCGCCCAGCACGTCAAAGTCGACCAAGTCCAGCGAGTCGAGCAAGGCCAAGTCGAAGGCGTCGCCCGAGTCGGCGGCCACGGACACCACGGACACCACGGACAAGGTCACGACCAGCACGTCAGCGGACGGTTCGGGCTCGGACACTGCCGCCGACGGTGACCCGAGCGACCCGGCGGGCGACGGCACCTCGACGTCGTCCTCCTCCCGTCGCCGGCGGCGCCGCCGGCGCAGCGGTGACAGCGTCGCAGACGGGGCGGCTGATGCTTCCGAGCCGGCGGCCAAGTCAGCGGCCAAGACACGGGAGCCGAAGCGCGCCTCCGACTCGATCACCAGCGTCGAAGGCTCGACCCGGATCGAGGCGAAGAAGCAGCGCAGGCGTGAGGGGCGCGAAGCGGGTCGCCGTCGGGCGCCGATCCTCAGCGAGTCCGAGTTCCTGGCCCGACGCGAGTCGGTGGACCGGGTCATGGTGGTCCGCCAACGCGAAGATGTCACTCAGATCGGCGTACTCGAGGACGACGTCCTCGTCGAGCACTATGTCGCCCTCGAGGAGCAAGGCTCACTGATCGGGAACGTCTATCTCGGTCGCGTACAGAACGTTCTCCCGAGCATGGAAGCCGCGTTCATCGACATCGGGAAGGGACGCAACGCCGTGCTCTACGCGGGCGAGGTCAACTGGGACCTCATCGGCGACCGCAACCAGGCCCGCCGGATCGAGAATGCTCTCAAGCCGGGCCAGTCGATCCTGGTCCAGGTGAGCAAGGACCCGGTCGGTCACAAGGGCGCCAGGCTGACCAGCCAGATCAGCCTGCCCGGTCGCTACCTGGTCTACGTCCCGAGTGGCGGGTCGAGCGGGATCAGCCGCAAGCTGCCGGACACCGAACGCAACCGGCTGAAGAACCTGCTCAAGGAGATCCTCCCTGACGAGTCGGGGGTGATCATCCGGACCGCTGCCGAAGGAGCCAGCGAGGAGGAGCTCACCCGCGACGTCACGAGGCTCACGACGCGCTGGGCCGAGATCCAGAAGCTGATGAAGAACGGCAAGGCGCCGGCGCTGCTCTACGCCGAGCCTGACACGACGTTGAAGGTCGTCCGCGACCTGTTCACGGAGGACTTCACCAAGCTCGTCATCTCCGGCGATGAGGCCTGGGACATCATCGACGAGTACGTGTCGAACGTCGCGCCGGATCTCGCCGACAGGCTCGAAAGGTACGACGGGCAGGGTGACGTGTTCGCCCACTACCGGATCGACGAGCAGATCGCCAAGGCGCTCGAGCGCAAGGTGTGGCTGCCGTCCGGCGGCTCGCTGGTGATCGACCGGACCGAGGCGATGACCGTGGTCGACGTCAACACCGGGAAGTTCACGGGTTCCGGCGGCAACCTCGAGCAGACGGTCACGAAGAACAACCTGGAGGCCGCGGAAGAGATCGTCAGGCAGCTTCGCCTTCGTGACATCGGCGGCATCATCGTCATCGACTTCATTGACATGGTCCTCGAGAACAACCGCGACCTCGTGCTGCGCAGGTTGGTCGAGTGTCTGGGCCGCGACCGGACCCGGCACCAGGTCGCAGAGGTCACGTCACTGGGCCTGGTCCAGATGACCAGAAAGCGGATCGGGACCGGCCTGGTGGAGGCGTTTAGCGTCCCTTGCGAGGTCTGCCACGGGCGTGGCGTCGTCATCGAGTCCGAGCCGGTCAAGTCCAGGACCGACGAGCCGGCGCCTTCCGGCCGGACCTCGAAGCGTGCCAGCGGCCGCTCGCGGTCGACCGGTCAGGCGGAGGCCCCGCCGGACGTCGACCCCCTGGCGGCGGAGCGGCACAGCGCGGCCGCTGCCGCTACGGCCGCCATTGCGGCGGCCCTGCACCCCAAGTCAGACCACGACGCGGACCAACGTGTGGATGGCCAGGCGCTTGACGCCGAGCAGGTCGGGACCGCCGACCTGGGGGCCGGCGACGCAGAACACGTCGGTCAAGGCGATTCGCCGACCGTCGAGCCGAGCGTCGAGGTTGGGGTGGGTACGTCGCCGGCAGGTGCCCGGGACCCCGAGGTTGCGACGCTCGACGGGGACGGGGTCGAGCCGCCGAAGCCGGCCAAGAGCCGCAGAACCGCGAAGACCAGCGCCCCGAAGAAGGCCGCCACCGCGAAGAGGGCAACCGCGACCAAGCGGTCGACGTCGAGGAGGCGGTCCGCCGCTGACGCCGAGCCGGCGCCCGCGCCCGACCCGGTGGCCGCCTCCTGACCGGACCGGAACTGCCGGATGGTCGGCGTTTTGACCGGCGCGGGGTGTGGTCCGTAGACTTGAGCGTCGGTGTGCGTGTTGTGCACCGGCATCTTCGCGCCTCGGCGCGGTCGGCGACGCCTTCCGTCGGACTGGAACGGCTGGCCGTCAGGATGAGGAATCGACGAGGAAGTGAGCTCGCTGTGTACGCGATCGTGCGCAACGGCGGACGTCAGACGAAGGTTGCCGTCGGCGACGTCATCGAGATCGACCAGCTCGACTGCACGCCCGGCGAGAGCCTCTCGCTGTCCGCGGTGCTGGTCGTCGATGGTGAAACGCTGACCACCGACGCCGACGCCCTGGCCAAGGTCGACGTCCAGGCCGAGGTGGTCGGTCCCTCGAAGGGCCCGAAGATCCACATCCTGAAGTACAAGAACAAGACCGGCTACCGCAAGCGTCAGGGCCACCGTCAGCACTACACGAAGGTGTTGGTCACCGCGATCAACACCAAGTGAGCGCGGGCCGAGCGCCGGCCGCAGCCGGCACCACCAGGACCACCTGAACGAGGCGAGGAAACGTCATGGCACACAAGAAGGGTCTCGGCTCCAGCAAGAACGGCCGCGACAGCAACGCGCAGCGCCTCGGCGTCAAGCGGTACGGCGGCCAGCTCGTCAACGCCGGCGAGATCATCGTGAGGCAACGCGGCACGCACTTCCACCCAGGCACGAACGTCGGACGTGGCGGCGACGACACCCTGTTCGCCCTCGTCGAGGGCAGCGTCGAGTTCGGCACCCGGCGAGGCCGACGCGTGATCAACATCGTTCCTGCGGCGAACTGACCCGGAGCTGACGCTCCACCCCCCTTGATGGCTGTTCCGACGTTCGTGGACCGTGTCGTCCTGCACGTGGCCGGTGGCAAGGGTGGCAACGGCGTCGCGTCGGTCCACCGGGAGAAGTTCAAGCCGCTCGGCGGCCCGGACGGCGGCAACGGTGGACACGGCGGTGACGTCATCCTGCGTGTCGACCCCGACGTCACCACGCTGATCGACTACCACCGCGAGTCGCACCGAAACGCCGGCAACGGCACCCAGGGTCTCGGCGACCACAGGTCGGGATCCAACGGCGAGAGCATCGTCCTGCTCGTCCCGGACGGCACGATCGTGTCGACGCCGGACGGGCAGGTCGTCGCGGATCTCGTCGGTGCAGGCACCGAGCTGGTCGTCGCCGCTGGTGGTAGAGGTGGCCTGGGCAACGCGGCACTCGCGTCCAAGTCACGCAAGGCGCCTGGCTTCGCGCTGCTCGGGGAGCCGGGGGAGGCGCATACCGTCATCCTCGAGCTCAAGGTCGTCGCCGACGTCGGCCTGGTCGGCTATCCCAGCGCCGGCAAGTCCAGCCTGGTCGCGGCGATCTCGCGGGCCCGCCCCAAGATCGCCGACTACCCCTTCACCACGTTGGTGCCCAACCTCGGCGTCGTGACCGCCGGCGAGACGACGTACACGGTGGCCGATGTCCCGGGTCTGATCGAGGGTGCCAGCGAGGGGCGCGGGCTCGGGCACGACTTCCTGCGGCACATCGAGAGGTGTACGGCCCTGGTGCACGTCGTCGACTGTGCGACGGCGGAGCCAGCGCGGGACCCCCTCAGCGACCTCGATGTCATGGAGGCGGAGCTGGCGGCCCACGGTGGCCTCGAGGACAGACCCCGCCTGGTGGCGCTCAACAAGATCGACGTACCCGAGGCACGCGAGCTCGCCGACATGGTCCGGCCCGAGCTGGAGTCGCGGGGACTGCGAGTCTTCGAGATCTCCGCGGCGACGCACGAAGGTCTGCGTGAGCTGACGTTCGCCATGGCCGAGCTCGTGGCGGAGGCCAGGTCTTCGCCCGACCCGGCTGTCGCGACCCGGATTGTGCTGCGTCCGCGGGGGGTCGACGACGCCGAGTTCACGGTTCGGGAGGTTGACGGCGCCTGGCACGTGCGGGGCGAGAAGCCGCAGCGCTGGATCAAGCAGACGGACTTCGGCAACGACGAGGCGGTCGGCTACCTGGCTGACCGGCTCAACCGCCTCGGGGTGGAGGAGCGGCTCCTTGCGCTCGGCGCGGAGATCGGCGACGACGTCGTGATCGGCGACGACGACAACGCCGTCGTCTTCGAGTTCGACCCGCAGGTCCAGGCCGGAGCCGCTACCAGGCTCGGCCGGCGTGGCCACGACCCCCGCCTCGGCGCGCGCTGAGACGCCAGCGGTCTGGGGGATTCGCCCGTTCTGCTGCCCCGAAGCGTCCGGATGGAGCAGAATTGGACGGGCATACCAAGGAACGTCCACCCTCCCAGGTCAGCGGAGCCGCGATGAACCATGAGACCCAGCTGTGGCACATCACCGTAACGGTGGGGGGTGAACCGCAAGACCCGTCCAAAACGCACGCGGCGCTGCTCAGGCTGCTCGCCGAGCGCCCGTTCATCCACTCGGTGCGGTACGGCGAGGGGCGCGCGGAGGTCCGCTACTGGGAGGAGTCGCAGGAGATGGTCGATGCGGCCTCGTTGGCGCTGCGACTGTGGAACGAGCACAAGACATCCGCGGACCTGCCCGACTGGCGGATCGTCGGGCTCGAGGTCGTCGACCGTGAGACCCACCAGCTTCGTGAGGTGCAGGTGCCGACGGACATCGGCCACGTGGTGCCGCGTAGGTTCTGACGACGGTTGCTGCGATGGTGCTCCGCGTCATGCCGGGCCGGCACGCGTCCGGCGTCGAGACCGGCTAGCCTTGGCCCATGCCGATGCCTCTCACCACGCTCGCCGCGGACCACACGCACAAGCTGCCGGTGTCGCCGTACGTCGTCGGGGTTTCGATCTTCCTCTTCTTCTGCCTCGCCATGGCGGCGCTGTTGATGTTCGGCAAGGGACGGCCGCACGCCTGATGGCCGGGGTCTCATGAGCGTTCGGCCGATTGCCGTGTTTGCGGTGAGCCGCTGTTGAGGCGTCGATGACCCAGCCACCCCAGCGGGTCGGGATCATGGGTGGCACGTTCGACCCGATCCACCACGGTCACCTGGTGGCGGCGTCCGAGGTGCAGGCCTGGTTCGACCTCGACGAGGTGGTGTTCGTCCCCACCGGCCAGCCGTGGCAGAAGGGAGACCGCCAGGTCTCGCCCGCCGAGGACCGCTACCTGATGACGGTGATCGCGACCGCGTCCAACCCCCGCTTCTCGGTGTCTCGGGTCGACGTCGACCGCGGTGGTGCGACGTACACGATCGACACCTTGAGCGATCTGCACCGCGAGCGGCCCGGAGCCGAGCTGTACTTCATCACCGGCGCCGACGCATTGGCGCAGATCGTGACGTGGCATGACGTGAACAAGATCTTCGAGCTGGCGCGTTTCGTGGGCTGCACCAGGCCGGGTACGACGATCGATGACAGCACCCTCGCCGGACTGCCGCCCGACCGGGTCACGATCATCGAGGTCCCGGCGCTGGCCATCTCCTCAACGGAGTGCCGAGCCCGCGCGAGCGCCAACGAGCCGGTGTGGTACCTGGTCCCCGATGGCGTCGTCCAGTACATCACCAAGCGCGGGCTCTACCGGCCCGGCGCATCCGACTCAGCCAGGATTGTGGAGGGCAACGCTTCGTGACAGCCACCGACCACGCACTCGAGCTCGTCCGGGCCGCCGCCTTGGCAGCGTCGGACAAGCTCGCCGACAACATCATCGCCTTCGACGTCTCCGAGCAGCTGGTGATCACCGATGCGTTCGTGCTGTGCTCGGCGCCGAACGACAGGCAGGTGAAGGCGATCGTCGACGCCGTCGAGGACCGGTTGCGTGCGGCGGGCGCCAAGCCGGTCCGCCGGGAAGGTGAACGTGACGGCCGCTGGGTGCTGCTGGACTACGGCGAGATCGTGGTCCACGTCCAGCACGAGGAGGAGCGGCTCTACTACGCGCTCGAACGCATGTGGCGGGACTGTCCGACGATCGGGCTGCCCGAGGCGGTGACCAGCGGTCGAGGGGTGCATGGTGATCCTCGAGGGCGAGCAGGTGAGCGCGGCAACGGGTGGGCGACGGACGGTGGACCCGGCGCGGTAGACACCGGCCGTTGACCCCGCGCGACATCTGGGTTCCCGGGGGTCGGAGCACCAGGCGGCTCGTGCTCTGGCGGCACGGGCGGACGGAGTGGAATGCGCTCGGTCGCGCCCAGGGCCACGCCGACGTCTGCCTCGACTTCGTCGGGCGCGCTGAAGCGGATCGGGCGGCCCGGCTGCTGGCGTCGTACCAGCCGAGCTTCGTCTGGTCGAGTGACCTGACGCGCGCCCGCGAAACCGCCGAGACGCTCGTCGCGCTCCTGCCCGGCGTCGACCTGGTCCTCGACCGTCGGTTGCGGGAGTACGACCTCGGGATCCGCCAGGGTCTGACCTTCCCCGAGTTCGAGGAGCGGTTCCCGCAGGTCTACGCGGCGTTCATGTCCGGTGCGGAGACCGCTGTGCCGGGAGCCGAGACGACTCAGCAGGTGGTCGCCCGGATGCTCGAGGCGCTCTCGGATGTGGCGGAGGCGGTAGGCCCTGAGGACACCGGCGTGGTCGTCGGTCACGGAGCCTCGCTGCGCTCGGGCCTGCTCGCGTTCCTCGGCGTTCCTGACCACCTCGACGAGATCCTGGCCGGGATGGCGAACTGCGCCTGGGCCGTGCTCGAGCATCGTGGCGGTCGTGGCTGGCAGATCATCGACTACAACGCCCAGACCCTTCCGGAGCCCGTGAACCTGGCCGACGATCCGCACGCCTGACCACCCCGCCTCGGACGGGATTTCGCGCTGTGTCGAGGGTTGGCTAAACTTCTCTGGCCCGCCGGGTGGACCGCGCGGGATCCGCACATCGCGGGGCTGTGGCGCAGCTGGTAGCGCACCTCCATGGCATGGAGGGGGTCAGGGGTTCGAGTCCCCTCAGCTCCACCAGGAAGGTGCGGGTCAGGCGCTGTGCTGACCCCGCCCGGCGAGCTGGGTCAGGATCCTTCCTTCACCTCGAAGACGTCGTCAGCGACGAGGCCATGGGCCTCGCGGTGCACGGTCGACGCCGCCTCGGCCGAGGGCGCTTCGACAAGGCAGAACACCTTGCCCTCCTTCTCGTCGACCCAGTACCGCAGGTAGTTGACGTCGTGCTTGCCCTGCGTCTCCAGGTCTGCCTTGTGGGCGCCTGCCACGTCGTCGGCGGATACTCCGCCGGTGATGGTGTGAACGTCCATGTACAGCGGCATGCCGCCTCCTTCATTGGGAATTCCTGTCGTGACGAGGTTATTCCGTCTGCCGGGCTGTCGGGTGAGTTATGGCACCCCAGTTTGTCGGGCGGGCTACTTATTTTGTACCGAGCGGCCTTCCCGGCGTGGGACGTCGAAATCCTGCAAACCGTTTTGACAAACCCGTCCATGGGTCTTGCCGCCCGCGAGGACGAGGTAATACGCTCTGATGCAATCGATTTGCATGGCCACCGACACGTGGCATCTGGCGCGGGTCATGGCTGCCGACTTCAGGAGCGCGCCCCATGAGCGAAGACAGGACCATTCAGCGCCGATCGGTCTTGTTCGGTGCGGCCGCGGTGGCCGCGACGGGCTTGGTCGGAGGGGCGAGGCCGGCCGCGGCTGCTGAGTCCTCGAGCAGCCTGGCCCCGTCGCCGTTGTGGCGGGTGGGCTACGACCGAGGCATCGTGTTCGGGAGCTCCTGGTCCACCAGGCTCTCCTCCGACCGGGCGTACTCGGCGCTCATCGACCGGGACGCCTCCATCCTGTTCAGCGAGGACGACCTGCTCTGGTACAAGCTCAAGCCATACCCGGACGCGAAGCTCGACTTCACCCACGGGGACAGGTTCTACGGCCACGCTGAGCGGGACGACCAGCTTGTGCTGGCCTGCCACCTGGTGTGGGACGAGGGCTTCGGCCCCGGCTGGACCGACAAGGATCTCTGGGGTCTCAACCGCCGCCAGGCATCCGACCTGCTCTATGGAGTCGTCAAGGCCGAGGTCAAGCACTATCACGGCCGGACGACCGCCTGGATCGTGGCCAACGAGGTCACCGACCCCGAGGGAGTCAACGGCTTCCGAACGAACGTCCCCTGGTACAACACGATCGGGCCGGACTACGTCGCAGAGGCCTTCCACATCACCCACGACCAGGATTCCAAGGCCGAGCTGATTCTCAACGAGTTCGGCTTCGAGACGGTGAACCAGTACGGCGACCAGCCGGGGCCACGACAGAAGGCTCTGCTCCAGGTTCTCGACACGTTGCTGGCCCAGGGGGTACCGGTGCATGCCGTCGGCGTCCAGGCTCATCTGCTCGCGGATCGCTTCCCGGAGCGGTTCAACCCCACCAACTACCGCAGGTTCTTGAGGGAGATCGCGGACCGCGGGGTCCACGTCCTGATCACCGAGATGGACGTCCTCGACGACGGACTGCCCGCGGATCCCCGGATCCGCGACCGGGCGGTCGCGGACGTCTACAAGCGGTACCTGGAAGCAGCCCTCGACGCGACAGTGGTCAAGGCGCTGCTCACCTTCGGCCTCTCCGACCGCTACACCTGGCTGCAGGAGGACTACCCGCGGCACGACGGCGCCCACCGCCGCCCGCTGCCGTACGACGTCCATCTGCATCGAAAGCCCGCCTACTGGGCACTGCGAAACGCGTTGGCGGGGGCGCCGGCCCGCCGGCCGCTGTGGAAGCCACCGCGCGCCTGACGCCGGGCGTTGGGGGAACAGGCCAGGACGGCTCGCTACTGCGCCGGCCGGCAATGAGCGACCGGCAGGTGGCGACGGCGGCCCTCACCGGGCGAGAGTGACCGGCGAGTGGGCCTTCGCCGCCGCGTAGCCGGCAAGCGCGACCTCGAGCGCCCGGAGGCCGTCCTCGCCGTCCGCAACCGGTGGGATCGCCTCGCCGGCACGGACGGATTCCAGGAACGCCTCGAGCATCACCGCATCGACGTCGACGCCGAACGGAACCAGCCGGAGACCGCCGGGGGACCGGCGGCTGACGAGGTGGAGGGAGCCGGCCAGGTCGTCGATCACCAGGGATCCGCGTGTTCCGAGGATGCGCAGCGAGAAGTCGTAGTCCCACGGACTGTCTGCCGGGACCGACCAGGACGGGTCGACGCTGGCGACCATGCCGCGCTCGAACTCCAGCGACATCAAGGCAACGTCGTCGATCCCGGCGCTCCAGAGCAGCGAGTCGGCCTCGGCGGCCACCTTGACCACCTCCTGGCCACTGAGATGACGCATGACGTCGGTCAGGTGCACCGAGTGGTCCATCAAGGCGCCCCCGCCGGACATGGATGGTGTGGTGATCCACTCGGGATACCGCGGAGGGAGCGGCGGCCGCCCGCGGTTGGCGCCGACCATGGCGACCAGATCTCCGAGCTCGCCCTCCTGGAGGGCTGCACCGGCCTGCCGGACGAGGGGAAGGAAGCGGGTGACGAACGCCATCTGGAGCTGGACTCCGGCCTTGCTGCAGGCCGCGACCATCGCCTCGGCGTCGTCGAGCGTGGTGGCGATCGGCTTCTCGCACAGCACGGGCAGCCCTCGGTGTGCGGCGAGGTCGACCAACTTCCGGTGCTGCATGGTGGCACTGCAGACCACCACGGCGGAGACGTCCGGCGACTCAGCCAGCTCCGCCGCGTCCGACCAGTATCCAGTGCCGAAGTCGTGCACGATCGGCTCTGCCAATGCGGGCACCTCGTCGAACACGCCGACCAGGCGGGCGTTCGGCGAGGCCGTCAAGGCACGGGCGTACGACCAGGCGTGCGTGGTGTGGGCGCACCCGAGCAGGGCCACTCCGACGGGTGAGGTCATGGCAGCTCCCACGTGGTCAGGTCGATGGTGGTTCCGGTTCGCACGGACTCGAGAGCTGCCAGCGACGTACGCAAAGCTGCCAGACCGTCCTCCGCGGGTACCGGCGTCGGGCCCGTGCTCCGCACCGCCTCGACGAAGCTCTGGACCTCCGCTCGGTACCCGTTGTCACCGAGCGGGTCGAACCGCACGGTGCCGCCCTCCACCCGGTGCAGGAACCCGCCGGCGATGTGGTCGTAGTCCCAGCTGAGGCGTCCATCGGTGCCGACGAACTCCGCGGAGAGCTTGAAGCCCTGGGAGACCGGGTGCGCCCAGCTCGTCTCGACGAGCGCGAGGGCGCCGCTCGCATAGCGGACATGAGCGATCGCGTACGTCGAAGCCCCCGCGCCGGTGTCGCGGCCCACCGCATGCACGCGCACGGGCTGGCTGCCCGTCAACCACGACAGGTAGTCGAAGCTGTGCACAGCGAGGTCGACGAGCGGGCCGCCGGACAGCTCGATTTCCGAGATCCAGCCCCCCTCGCTCCATCCGGGCAGCGACGTTGTCAGCGAGTGCGTCATCATCTGCACCTGTCCGAGCTGACCCGACTCCACGACGAGCTTCGCCTGTCGATGGTCCGGCTCGAACCGCGTGACGTGGGCGATCATCAGGATTCCGGGGGCCCGAGCGGCGGCGTCCACGATGAGGCGGGCATCTGGGAGCGAACGCGCGATCGGCTTCTCGCAGAGGACGTGGAGACCGGCGCCCAAGGCCCGGACCGTCGCGGCGGCATGGGATGTCGATGGCGTACAGATGCTGACGATGTCAAGGCCACGGTCGAGGAGCCCGTCGAGGCCGGTGACGGCTGCAGCCCCGGCCGAGGTCGCCAACCGGGCAGCCTTCGCGGCAACCGGGTCGGCGACGGCAACGACCTTCACACCAGGTGTTGCCGCGTACGCGGCCGCGTGTACCGATCCGATCAACCCGGCGCCGAGAATCCCGACTCTCAGCTCATGCATTCTCGCCGACCCGTCCGGGACGGCGGTCCACGTGGCGACGAGCGACGCCAGGTGGACTCAGCTCCACGCGCGACTCATCGGGGCATCGGGGTTGACGTCGGGTCCGAAGAACTTGAAGATCACCAGGTCGTCGGCCCCGGTGTTCTCCACGACGAGCGGAGTCACTGCTGCCGAATGGCTGATCAGCAGCTCGTCGAAGTGCGCATCGCCACCTCGCACGTCGTGACCGGCGTACCGCCCACTGCCGGCCCAGACCAGCAGGTTGTATACGCCGAGCTCGGTGGTCACGACTCGCATCCCGGGTGACACCACGAGCTTCTTCCCGCTGAACTTCGTCGTGTTGTAGAAGATCCAGCTCTCCTCGGCACCCGCTTGGGGGTCGCCGGCCACCGGCTGGGGTGTCAGGTGGTGGTTCTCGTAGAAGAACGGATCGCCGTTCAGCTCCCAGTCGACGAAGCCCAGGGGGAAGCGCTCCCCATGGGTACGTCGGTCCTCGGGACGCACGTCCTTGAAGAGCAGGTCCTTGGAGATGATCCGCCCCGCGTTCAGAGCCTGGAACATCGCCCCCACGTCCGAGTCCTCCTGCAGCTCGAGGGTGACAGCCGTGCCCGGTGCGTGCAGGACACCGGACTGGATCATGAAACCCTCGTGCGCGACCAGCAGATGGGCGGGCGCGTGCCGCAGGATCAGGTCGCTGTCCCAGTCGACCAGATACGGCAGCAGGGTGTCGTACGCGCGCTCCTGCACGATCCACGGGTGCACGCCGAGGAACGACTCGGGATGGGCACCCATGTCGACGCCGGCCGGGAAGTGGTAGGCCTCGTCCTTCGACTTCCTCCCTACCAGGCTGGCGAACTGCTGGGGCGGATGGATGTGGTACGGCAGCCGGGCCCCGTAGTCGAAGAGCTTGGCGAGACGACCGAGGCCTCCAGGGTGGCGACGCGCATACTCGCTGCCCATGATGGCGTCGGGGTCGGCCTCCACGGCGTCCTTGAGGAGCAGGTGCTCCTCGTCGTCCCCGATGATGTGGCTCAGCCCCTCGTCGGGAGGTCCGGTCTTGTTGTCAGCCGGCGTGGTGGAGCCCAACCAGCGCTCACAGATGTAGCCCCGCTCTCCGACGTCGTACTGGTCCTCGGGGAGTCCGAGCCGACGGCCCGGCGGAAGGAAGTCGCGGGCGACCCAGGCCGCTTCGAGCCGCAACACACCGTCGCCCGACTCCAACAGACGGTCGAGGGATGCCCGGACGCCGGCCGTGTCGCCCGATGGAGACGCAGAGTTCATCTTTCAACCCTTCACTCCGGTGAGTGCGATGCCCTGGATGAACCGGCGCTGGAAGATGATGAAGATCAGGATCATTGGAAGCGTCGCGATCACGGATCCAGCGAACAGCAGGTTCCAGGAAGTCTTGTTCTGGGTGACGAAGAGCGCAAGACCCAACGGGGCAGTGTAGCGGTCACTGCTGTCGATGATGATGAGGGGCCAGAAGAAGTCCTCCCAGGCGCCCTGGAACGTGAAGATCGCATTGGCCGCAAGTGCCGGCAGGCAGAGCGGCAGCACGACGCTCCAGTAGATCCGGAACTCACCGGCGCCGTCGATACGGGCCGCGTCGAGCAGCTCGTTGGGGATCGAGAGCATGTACTGCCTGAGCAGGAAGATGCCGAAGGCGCTCACGGTCCCGGGCATGATCAGGCCCCAGTACGAGTCCAGCCAGCCATGGCCGCCGTTGCCGAGCCAGTCGTTGCCGTTGAAGAGCGGGATGTGCTTGACGATGATGTAGTTGGGGATGAGCGTGACCTGACCAGGCACCATCATCGTGGCCAGGAAGATCACGAAGATGAAGTTGCGGCCGGGGAAGTCCCGCTTGGCGAAGCAGTACGCGCACAGGGAGTTGAAGAACGTCTGGAGGACCGTGATCGACCCCGCCACAAAGGCGCTGTTCGCGAACCACCGCCAGTCGCCATGCCCCGTGCCGGCCTGGGCCTTCGTGAGATGTCCGACGTCGAGGAAGCCCTTGTACCCGGCAAGCGTCGGGTGATGAGGGATCCATGACGGCGGGTTCTGGAAGATCTCCGAGAGCGGCTGGAAGGACGCGGTCACCAGCCAGGCGAACGGGGCGACGAACAGAATAGCCAGCGGAGCGAGGAAGAGGTACGTCGCAACCCTCGCCTTGGTCGAGTACTTCGGTGATCGCCGTCTCCCCCTGCTTGGGTTGAGAACTGGGGCGGCAATCGCAGCCGACTGGATCGCGGGGTCGGACGGCTCGGTCATATGTCCGCCCTCCGGTAGAGCCGCAGCTGCAGGATCGTCACGCCCAGCAACAGCACGAACAGACCCATCCCGAGCGTGCTCGCGTAGCCCAGGTCGTAGAACTTGAATCCCCACTCGTAGATGTAGTAGACGATGGTCGTCGTCCTGTTGAGCGGCCCCCCGCTGGTCATGATGTAGATCTGGGTGAAGATCTGGAAGCTGCTGATGACGCCGATGACGAGCAGGAAGAGCGTGGTCGGCGCGAGCATCGGGATGGTGATGTACCACAGCCGAGCGAGCGGCCCCGCGCCGTCGAGCTTGGCGGACTCGTAGAGCTCCTCAGGGATCGCTTGCAGCCCCGCGAGGTAGATCACCATCGAGAAGCCGACACCGCCCCAGACGCTCATCAAGATGACGGCGGGCATGGCCAGGTTCTGGCTGGACAGCCAGAGGAGAGGCTGGTCGATCAGGTGCGTCTTCAGCAGGTAGTAGTTGAACAGGCCGAACTCGCCGTTGTACAGCCACTTCCACAACAGCGCCGTGACCACGAACGGGGTGACCACGGGGAGGAAGTACATCGTCCGGAAGAGCCCGAGGAACTTGAGCGGCTGGTTGAGCAGCAGCGCCAGGAGCAGACCGATCGCCATCGAGAGGGGGACCGATCCGAGAGTGAAGTAAGCGGTGTTGAAGACGGCCGTGCGGAAGTCGGGGTCCTTCAGCATGTGCCGGTAGTTGTCCAGCCCGACGAACGGCTTGTCGGGCGAGATGATGCTCCACTCGTGGAACGTCAGGTAGAAGGCGAAGATCAAGGCGGCGACCGTGAAGACCGAGAAGATGATGAACCCGGGCGCGATGAAGAGATAGGCCGACGCGTCTTGCCGCATCCTGGACAGGATGGACCGCTTGTTTCGGCCTCGGAGTGCCTTTCGGGCCGGCGCCGCCGACGTCGCCATAGAGCTCTGCTCCTCCTCGATCCGAGACGGTGCGGGTCCGTATCAGGCTGTCAAGGTGCGGCCGCTGGGGCGAGGGCTCGGGACCCAGCGGCGCGCAAACCCCGAGGGGTTCTGGTCCGTGCCTAGTGGTCGAGAATGGCCTGACCCTGCTGAGCGGCGTTCTGGAGGGCAGCTGCCGGCGTCTCGTTGCCGTAGATGGCCTTGCTGAGCTCGGTGTTGAGGATCGTCTCGACCTGCGGGAACTTCGGCTGCGAGACCGTGCTCGCAACCCCACACTTCATGAGGGCGGCGAACCCCTTGAGGACGGGCTTGGTCTTCACCAGGTCCGGCGAGTTCAACAGAGACGTCAGCGGCGGAAGCTCCGTGCCGTTCGGGGACTTGTACGTCCACAGGGCGACGTTCGAGGGCTTGGAGAGGAACTCGATCCACTTCCAGGCCGCGTCCGGGTTCTTTGTCTGGTTGAACATGATCAGCGAGTCACCCGCGATCGTCGTCTTGCATCCGGCCGGGCCGTTGGGCAGGGGAGCCGTCGACCACTTGCTGTCGATGGACGGCTTCTCGGAGTGGATGGTTCCGGCCAGCCAAGAACCAGCGACGTACATCGACACGTTGCCGTTCTCGAAGGCGACGCGGCCGTCGTACGAGTTGGAGTTGTAGTAGTCCGGGGGCGAGTACTTGGCGAGCCCGATGTACTGGTTAGCCGCCTTCACTCCCGCCGGGCTGTCGAAGACGATCTTCTTGCCGTCCTGGCTGAGCAGGTCCCCACCTGCCTGGTAAAGCCACGGGTACCAGTAGTACGCCGCCTCGGGACCGAAGATCTCGTAGCCGAACTTGTTCTGACTGGGATCCGTGAGAGCCTTCGCGTCGGCCGTGAACTCCGCCCAGGTGGTCGGCGGATGTGTGATGCCGGCGGCGGCGAAGTTGTCGGTGCGGTAGAACAGCCCGGTCGACTCGCCGTCGAACGGCAGACCCCACAGATGCCCGTTCCAGGTCTCGAACGTCTTGAACGCAGGGACATAGTCGTTCGACTTCACGATGGTGCTTCGGCTGATGTAGTTGTCGAGGTTGACGAGCGCGCCCCGCGAGGCGAAGTCCGACGTGTCACTGGCATTGACATAGGCGGTGTCGGGTGCGGTGTTGCCTGCGACCTGGGTGGTGAGCTTCTGGCTCTCGCTGTCGGAGGAGGCGTTGATGAACTGGATCGTGATCATCGGGTGTTCCTTGTGGAACTCCGTGGCAAGCTGCTTCATTTCGGGGTAGTTGCCAACCCACGACTCGAAGGTGATGGTGACGGGACTCTTGGGCTCAGGGACCGGTCCCTTGCCCCTCCCGGCATTCTTGTCGCCGGAACTGCCACCGCCACAGCCCGCCAGCACGAGTGTCGCGACTACCACGGGTCCGAGGACCACTGCCGACTTGCGGGACAAGAGACTCTTCACCGGACCAGCTCCCTCGGTTACGGTCACCACCCAGGCTGTCGCCTGGGCGCTGCTCATCGAAGCTGTGCCACCCGAGCCGCCTGTCGGCTCGCACCGCAAGTGCAAATCGTTTGGCACGTTTCCGACACCCTCGCGCCAGGCGGGGACGATGTCAAGAGATTCTCATGAACTCGTGACCGCGGGTCGGAGCAGGGGGCCGAGGATGGAGAGCAGCACCGGGGATGAGGGTGGGACGTTTGACAAATCGGTTTGGCCAGTCGTTTGGTAGCCTACGAACCATCAGCGACGTCTGCCGCGGTTCCGTGCCACTCGCTGCTCCGCTGGATGAGAGGTCCCGGGATGGTGGAAGACGGCAGTGCCGCTACGGTCGACAAGGACCGGGTGACGATCGCTCAGGTCGCCGACCTGGCCGGGGTGAGTCCGACAACCGTCTCGCACGTGCTGTCCGGGAAGCGCCTGGTCGGGGCGGCCACCAAGGGAACCGTGCAAGAGGCGATCCGCCAGCTCGGTTACCGGCCGAACAACGTGGCGCGCAGCCTGCGCACCAACCGCTCGAGGATGGTCGCCGTCGTCGTCCCCGACATCACCAACCCCTTCTATGCGGTGCTCACCCGCGGGCTCGCCGACGGCGTGGACAAAGCGGGGTACGGCGCCTACGTCTGCAACACGGACGGCCTGTCGGAGCGGGAGAACACGTTCCTCGAGGATGTGCTGGACCGCGGCGTCGACGGCGTGGTGATGGCTTCGGTGGATTCCGCCGACCGCAGCAGCACGGGTCCGTCAGCGTACGGAACGCCCGTCGTCTGCGTCGGCGGAGCGTTCAACCACCCGCAGGTAGACCTGGTCGCCGCCGATGACGAGGTGGGGTCCCATGCGGCCACCCGGCATCTGATCCAGCGCGGGGCCACCCGGATCGCGATGATCCAGGGACCGTCGGAGTCCGGGACGGCGCGCGACGACGGCTATCGACGGGCGCTGACCTCCGCCGGACGCGGATGCGACCCTCGACTGATGGTGCGCGGCAACTGGACTCGCAAGGGCGGTCGGCAGGCCATGCGGCGGCTGATGGCGCTGCCGACGCGACCGGATGCGGTGTTCTGCGCGAACGACCTGACTGCCATCGGTGCCATCGACGTCCTCCATGAGCTGGGGCTGGCGATTCCTGACGACATCGCCCTGGTGGGATTCGACGATGTCGACGCGGCCACCATCGTGAGCCCGCCGCTGACGACAGTGCGCAACCCCGCCTATGAGACCGGAGAGACGGCGGGCCAGCTGCTGTTGAGCCGGATGCTCGGCGAGTACACCGGCGCTGGCCGGACCGTCATCCTGCCCTGCCCGCTGGTCGTGCGCGAGTCGGCCTAACCTACCCGTCAATTGCGGGAAAGTGCACCCGGTGGGGCGACCCGGAAGGTCGACTATCCCGCAATTCGCGGGGGGCGTTCGCAAAGGTCACCACGGCCTTCACGAATCCGGGAGGCTTCTCGAGTGAGGTCCGGAACGCCTCGCCGATGTCGTCGAGGGCGAACCGATGCGTCACCAGGGGTTCGAGCGAGACGATGCCCGACGCCAGCAGCCGCATGCCGACGGTCATGCCGCGCATGATGGTCGACACCTCTCGAAAGTGCGCGTTGACGATGGTGAATGCCATCCAGTTCCAGAGCGCAAGCGGGATGCTCCGTGGCTCGCCCTGGTGGAACCCGACAAGCACGATCTTGCCGCTCATCCGGGTCACGTCGCCGACACTGACCAGCGCCCCCTGGCTACCGGTGCACTCGAACGTGACATCCGCACCCCGCCCGCCGGTGAGCTCCGAGACGACGTCAGCGAGCGGTTCGACGCCCACCTGGACGACGCGCGTCGCGCCGAGTCGGGTCGCGCGTTCGAGCGCGTCCGGCCGAGTGTCCGCAACGACCAGCCGGCGGATCCCGCGCAACGAGACCAGTTCCTGGACCAGGTTGCCCATGAAGCCTGCGCCGACGATCACAACGTCGTCGGCAAGCCTGACGTCGGCGAGCTCGACGGCGTTGGCCGCGCAGGCCAGTGGCTCAGCCATCGCGAGCTCCAGCGGCACATCGCCGGCCGGCCGGCAGTAGGCGGCCTTGACCGCGACGTACTCCGCGAAACCCCTCGAGGTGACCCAGACCCCGACGCCGTCCCCGACCGCCGGCTCGCTCACCGCAGAGCCTGCGTCTGCCACTGTCCCGCTGACCTCGTGGCCAAGGTACAGCGGGTCGTCGGGCTGCCCACCACCCAGCCAGGTGTCGAGCTCCGACGTACAGACGCCACAGGCGGCAACCCGAACCAGCACCTCGTCCGCGGCAATCTGTGGAGCCGGCACCTCCTCGATCACGAACTCCGAGGGCCCTTTCAGCGCCGCGATTCTCATGCCACCACCGTCGGTCCGCCACCGTCGGAAGTCGCTCCTCGGTCACCATCGGCGAGGACGACGATCGTGTACACACCGAGTACGGGCAGCCGTAGCGAGTGACGTGTTCCGTCTACCTGGGTGGCCAGCCGCTGCAGGCTGCCGTCAGAGCCGTAGGCCGTCGCCAGCGACCTTGGTCGGTCGAGCTGGACCACCACGTCGACGTCGACGGCAGGGGTCACCGTGTCCTGCTCCTCGTCATAGGCGTAGTTGACGAGGTGTACGGCGGCCGCGCCGTCCGCCAGCCGTTGGATGTTCACCCCGCAGTCGGCGTCAACCAGCACCTGGCGCCCGAGTGGCAACAAGCTGGTGATGCTGGTCATCGCGCCCTGGCGCGTGTTCGGGTGCTTCGACAACGTGTCCTGTACTTCCTGGGGGAGGTTGTCGCCGACGCCGCCGACGACCACGCAGCAGCCTCCCATGTCGAGGTAGTCGCGGAGAGCCTCCGCCTGGCCGGGTGTGAGGTACTCGCATGAAGGCAGGACGAGCGTCCGATAGCGACGCAGGTGGTCGGCGTGCACCCGGTCGTCCGCCGTCACGCCGTCGGGGAAGATGACCACGTCGAACGGCACGGCCGACCGGGCGAGGGCGCTAGTCACGACCCGGTAGGGGACCTCGATCGACTCGTCTCGCGCATTGCGAATGTTGTCGCTCCGGTCCTGCCGGCTGATGAGAGCCCTGGTGCTCTCCACACTGAACACGACGGCGACGCTGTTCCAGGACTCCTTGCTGAACAGGTCGTCGTGGTCGGCAAGGAACGACTGGACCTCGCTGACGACCTCGTGGGGGGCGTAGAACGAGTCCTGGATGGTCGCACCCATCCAGGCACCGTACGGCGCGGTCATGTTGGCACCGAACGCCGCACCCTCGAAGAGCGAGAGCCGCAGGAGGTCGTGGCCGCGACCTCGGTGCAGCTTGTCGACGAGCTCGGGAACGACCCCGCCGTAGGGGTTCTCGACGACGAGCACGTCCTTGTCTCCGGCGAACGCGGCGACGTACCTGAACCACTCCGGCTGCCGATACGTCGTGTTCCGCATCTCGGTGATCACGATGTCGACGTCGTCGGCCAGGGCGAGATACTGCGGGTCGACGTTGAAGAAGTTTCCGGAGACGAGAACCTCTCGTCCCTGGCTTCGGCCATACTCGCGTGCATAGGTCGCCAGCTCGTTGAAATGCCGCCGGATCGCGGCGCACTGGTAGCGGTAGTAGAGGCCGAACAGCGGTGTCGACTCTCGATCGACCTTGAAGTCGAATCCCCGCTGCTGCAGCCAGTCGCCGTAATGGAAGGTAGCGAGATCAACGTCGGCAAGGTCGCCGCGTTCGGTCGAATCGAGCCCGGACCCGTCGAGCTCAAGCAGGTACCGACGGAACCCCTTCATGCAGTCCTTGCAGAAGCAGCCGCCGTACTGGAAGGAACCCATCGGGAGCTCGGCCTCGTCGAGCTGGACGCCATCCACCCCGGCGTCGATCTGGATGCGGATGACGGCCTTGAGGTACTCGCGCCACACCGGGTTGTTGCGATCCATGTAGAAGCACCGGTGCTCCCGGTCGGGGCACTCGACCCACTGCGCGTGCAGGGCCACCTGGTCGATGTCGCGCGAGCAGCACTCCTCGATCAGGTCGACGACCTGCTGGCCGTCGCTGTTGACCAAGCCACCAGGGAAGTAGTGGTCGAAAGGCTTCCACAGCTTGGGATACCGGTCCTGGGAGAACTGCCGCAGCCCGATCCAGTCGCGCTTCCCGACGTCGCGCAGCTCGTTCAGGGCGAGGATCGAGGTTTCGTCATCGCTGAGCTCGACGGGGAACTCCCACCCTTGCGCCTCGAAGACGATGCCGAAGACCTTGATCTCATGCTTGTGGCACTCGGCGATGAACTCACTGTCGTTGACGAATCCGTAGAAGCGTGCCCTGGCGTCGATCTCGCCGAACGCCTCCTGCTCGAGGTACGGCAGGGACAGCGACCCGCCTCCCAGGGAGGCCCAGACGAGAACCGTGGCCCGGTAGTCGACGAGGTCGTCGACCATCCGCAGTCGCCGCGGAGGCAGGCTCGGGTGGTAGCAGTGCTGCCGCGGGAACCAGGCGTCGAAATAGACTCCGCGCTGCATCTCAGCCCACCAGCAGGGGGTTGAGGGTGCGCTCGGCGATCACCAGGCCCTGGTGGACCTTGGCTTCGCTGCCCGACCAGACGGGATCCTCGTGCTCGACCGAGACGAACCCCTCGAAGCCGCCTTCGTAGAGCCGGTCGACCAGCCGGCGCCAGTCGACGTCGCCGAGGCCGGGAATGCGGTAGCGCCACCAGCCGCTCACCCAGGGCGAGGGTTTGTCGATCACGCGTCCGAAGACGCCGTACTCGTTGCGGGCCATCTCGTCGACCTGCACGTCCTTCGCCTGCACGTGCAGGACGCGGTCGATGCACGGTGACAAGGCGGCCACCGGGTCGATCCCCATCCACACCAGGTGCGACGGGTCGAAGTTCAGGTAGAGGCCCAGATCTGCCATCCACCGCCAGAGCTCAGGCGAGTACGCCAGGTTCGCGGGGTAACCGTCGGGGTGCCAGCCCTCCATGGGGCAGTTCTCGATGATGAGCCGGACGCCGCGGGACGAGGCGTGGTCCACGAGGGGCGGCAGCACCTCCTCCGCGAGCCGGAGGTTGTCCGCGACGCTGCGGGTGACGTCCCTTCCCACGAACGTGCCGACCAGGCCGCATCCGAGCAGCGCAGCCGCGTCGATCACGCTTCGCAGGTGTTGGTGCACGCACTCCCGCCGGGCCTGGTCGGCGTCGAGGTTATTCTCGTAGTACGCGAGGGCCGATATCTCGAGTGCATGGTCGTCGAAGAGTCGTCGCACCGACGCGGCGCCGTCGACGTCGAGCGAGGCGACGTCGAGGTGACTGGCCTCCCACTGGCGGCTCGGGTCGTCCGGCCAGGCGGCGACCTCGAGGCCGCGGAAGCCGTGAGCTGCCGCCCAGCCGACGATCTCGTCGAGCGGCCTGCGGGGCAGGCACGCCGTGAGGAATCCCAGCCTCACGCGTGCGCTGGGACGTTCTCATAGGTGTTGCCGGCAAGGTCCTCGCCGCGGGCCAACCAGATCTTCCAGCCCGCATTGATCTCGTTGTCGAACATGCGCACCGACGTGGGGAAGTAGCGCATGGTGTAACCCGTTCGCCGGATGGGGCTGCGGTTCGCCTGCGCGCCGTGGACGATCCGGCCGTCGTGCATCGAGAACTCGCCACGCTGGAGCTCGAAGTCGACCGCCGTGCTCTCGTCCACCGCCGCGATCTCCGCGTGGAAGGTCTTGACGCTCATGTCAGCCGGGATGTACTCGGAGGCCCCGAAGCTCAGGTGCGTGCCTGGCACGACACGCATGCAGCCGTTCTCGTGGGTGCTGGCGTTCTCCAGCGCCAGCCACACGGTCACGATGCCGTCGTATGCGCTGAACCGGCCGTTCCAGAAGGCACTGTCCTCGTGCCACGGCGTCTCGCGTCCCGTGAACGGGTCCTTCGAGATGAAGTGACTGGACCACAGTGCGATGTTCGGGCCGATGAGCGGCTGCACCGTGTCGAGGACCTCGTCGGACAGCAGGAAGTCGAGCAGCCGGTGGTCGCGATAGTGCGGGGTGTCCAGCTCGTCGGACAGCTTGTCGCCCTTGTCGGCGAGGTGCTCGTTGAAGATCCTCTCGAGCGACTGCAGCTTCTCCTCCGAGAACATCTGCACATGTGGCAGCAGGTAGCCGTTCGCCCGGAAGAAGTCGACGTCACTTTCGCTCAGCTGCACTGGTACCTCTCCTCTGCTTCGCTGCTTGGTCTCTGATCGACTTTACGAGGCGGCTGGCCGGCTGGCTCCGCGGATCTTCGGTGCTGTCGACGGAACGCCCGGTCACTCCCCGGTCTCCGCCATCACCCGGATCAGCTCGGCGAACAGCTCCAGATCCTCGACGAAGTCCTCAGGGCTGGTCTTCGGCACGAAACCCTCGGTGACCATGTCGTGGAAGTACTCCAGCTCCGCCGTGTACGGGTCCTTGAGGTGGGGTCGGCTGACCGACCGCTGCAGGGCGTCGCCGTTCGTCTGCTCCAGCACCAGCGTAGTCGGGAAGTGTCGCAGGTACGGGGTGTCGTACTGGACCCGCATCTGCGCGGCCTGCCCATAGACCTCGAGGTGGGCGTCGAACCTCACCTGGGTGTCGACCCCCGTCTCGTACGTCGCGATGAAGCCGTCGTACTCGAGCAGCGCCGTGATGAAGCCGGCGTTTCGCCACTGGCGGGCGGCGAGCACCCGCTGCGGCCGGCCGAGGAGCTCGCGCATCGCCGAGAGGTCGTGACTGCCCAGGCCGCAGAGCAGCCGGTAGGTCCAGACCAGCTCCTCGGGCACCGACCCGAGCGCTTCCTGAACCAGCTTGCCGGCTCGCTCCCAACGGTCGGCGACCATGTCCTGCGGGATGTCGCCCGGGCGGTGCACGTTCCAGGCCTGGTCGATGATAAGGGCGTTCTGACCGATGATGTCGTGGACCCGTACGTAGTTGATGGGCCCGAGGGACGCCAGTCGCTCCTTCGCCTCGAGGAACGCCGGGGCGAAGCGCCGCATGTACCCCACCATCACCTGGGCACCACCCGAACGGTCCCGGGCGGCGATGATGGCCTCGGCTTCCCGCGGGCTGAGGCACATCGGCTTCTCCACCAGGACGTTGATCCCATGGTCCAGAGCGGCGATCGTGCACTCGGCGTGGTACTCGTCGCTGTTCAGGACGAGGACGCCGTCGAGCTCCTCGTTCTCGACGAGCTGCCCTGCATCGGCGTACCGGGCCGCGACGCCGTACCGCTCGCCCATCGCCTGGAGCAGGGTGGGGGAGATGTCGCAGATCGCGGAGACCTCGAACCTGTCCGCCAAGGACTCCAGGACCGGAAGGTGGATGATCTGGGCGACCTCGCCGAGACCGATGACGCCGACCCGTAGCTTGCTCACAACCGCGACCTTCCTGAGGGAAACCTTGCTGTCAGTGGTGACCGTTCAGCCGCCCGACGAGAACGCGGCGTCGAATGATGCGGTCGGCGGCTCGATCTGGGTGAGCCGACGGACGAACGCGAGGGCGTCGGGCGCTCCGGTGAGGCGGTCCATCCCGGCGTCCTCCCACTCCACGCTGATCGGCCCCGGGTAGCCGATCGAGTTCAGCATCCGGAAGATCGGCTCCCACGGCACATCCCCGTGGCCGGTCGAGACGAAGTCCCATCCTCGGCGCGGGTCCCCCCACGGCAGGTGTGACGAGAGTCGGCCGTTGCGGCCGTTGAAGCGTTTGACGGACTCCTTGCAGTCCACGTGATAGATCCGGTCCTTGAAGTCCCAGATGAAGCCGACTGGGTCGAGGTCCTGCCAGACGAAGTGGCTGGGGTCGAAGTTCAGGCCGAACGACTCCCGGTGGCCGATCGCCTCCAGCGTCCGGACCGTCGTCCAGTAGTCGTACGCGATCTCGCCAGGGTGAACCTCGTGGGCGAAACGCACGCCGACCTCGTCGAACACGTCGAGGATAGGGTTCCATCGTTCGGCGAAGTCGGCGTACCCCCGGTCGATCATGCTGGCCGGGACAGGCGGGAACATCGCGACCGTGTGCCAGATGGACGACCCGGTGAAGCCGATGACCGTCTCGACACCGAGCTCCGCGGCGGCGCGGGCGGTGTTCTTGATCTCCTCCGCCGCGCGAGCTCTGACGCCTGCCGGCTCACCGTCGCCCCAGACCCGGGCGGGAAGGACGCCCTGGTGGCGCTCGTCGATCGGATGGTCACAGACGGCCTGACCGGTGAGGTGACAGGAGATCGCATACACAGACAGCCCGTGCTCATCCAGGATGGCCCGCCGCCCCTTGGCGTACGACGGGTCGGTGACCGCCTTGTCGACGTCGAAGTGGTCGCCCCAGCAGGCGATCTCGAGGCCGTCATACCCCCAGTCCGACGCCAGGGCACAGATCTCGGCGAACGGCAGGTCGGCGAACTGTCCGGTGAAGAGGGTGACGGGTCGTGGCATGGGCGCTCCTAAGGCTGCGAAGGCTCGACGAGAGGAAGGGTGGGGCTCATCGCCGGGCCTGCACCGGTGTCCACGCGGAGCCGTTGTCCGAGGACCGTTCGACGGCATCGAGGACGTCCTGGACGGCTAGCCCCTCGGCGAACGACGTCGAGGACGTCAGAGTCCCGGCGGCGACGTCGCGGACGAAGTCCACGATCTCGTGGACGAAGCTGTGCTCGTAGCCCAGACCATGACCGGGCGGCCACCAGGCACCGACATAGGGGTGTTCCGCCTCGGTGACGAGGATCCGGCGAAAGCCTGCGTCGGTGGCGTGCACGGTCGCGTCGTACACGTGCAGCTCGTTCATGGACTCGAAGTCGAAGGAGACGCTTCCCAGTGACCCGTTCACCTCGATGCGCATCGCGTTCTTCCGACCCGTGGCGAACCGGGTTGCCTCGAATGTCGCTAAGGCGCCGTGGTCGGTGCGACCGAAGAACAACGCCGCGTCGTCGACGGTGACGTCGCCCACCGCGGCTCCGCTGGTTCCGGTGCCAGAGAGACCCGCCGAGCTGTCCGGCAGCGGGCGCTGGTGGACGAACGTCTCGAGCAGGCCCGAGACTGCGACGAGGCGCTGGCGGGTCAGAAAATAGGTGAGGTCGACGATGTGGGCCCCGATGTCGCCGAGGGCGCCGGAACCGGCCTTGTCCTTCTGGAGCCGCCACACCAGCGGGAACTCGGGGTCGACGATCCAGTCCTGCAGGTACTGGGCCCGGATGTGGCGGACGGTTCCGACGCGGCCCTCGGAGATCAGCAGACTGGCCAGGCTGAGGGCCGGGACGCGCCGGTAGTTGAAGCCCACTGCGGCCAGCACGCCGCGACCCTGGACCGCCGCGGCGACCTCGGTCATCCGCTCGGCCTCCGCCACCGTGTTGGCCAGCGGCTTCTCGCAGAGCACGTGCTTGCCTGCCTCGAGCGCGGCGATCGCGATGTCGCGGTGGGAGTCACCCGGGGTACAGATGTCGATGACGTCGACGTCGTCGCGGTCGAGGAGCCGGCGCCAGTCGGTGACGTACGTCGACCAGCCCATCCTGTCCGCCGCAGCTGCGGTCGTGGACTCGGTACGGCCGCACAGGACCCTCATGTCGGGCACCAGGGGCAGGTCGAAGAACCGGTGGGCGTTGCGCCAGGCCTGGGAGTGGGCGGCGCCCATGAAGGCGTACCCGACCATGGCGATTCCCAGCGTCGGCTTGGGAACGGCAGCTGCACTTTCCATTACGTACGGTGCCTTCCGGGTCAAATGGTAGGCGCTGGAGGGGTGGCAAATCGATTTCGCTAGGCTGCTCTGATGACGCTAGAGGAGGTTCTCGGGATGTTCAAGAGCCAATCGAGGCTACCCGGACAGCTCCGCCAGGGTGGGGAAGCTCGACTGGGCTCCCGGCCTTCCCACCGCGAACGATCCAGCGGCCACCCCCAGCTCGACGGCGGGTACCAGGCCCGCTCCGCGGCACAGGGCTGCGGCCAACGCGCCGGTGAAGGCGTCACCGGCTCCGGTGGTGTCCACGGCGGCCACTTCGCTGGTCGGCACGTGTCGAACCTCCTCGCCGTACGCGACGACCGCTCCCGACGCGCCGAGCGTGATGACGGCCGACCGGGTGAGCCGCCGGATCAGGGCGGCCATCTCCGCAGCGTCGCCGTCCCGGTCGGCTTCCCGGATACCGAGTAGCGCGCGCGCCTCGCCTTCGTTGACCACGAGGGGGTCGCAGGCGGCCAGCACATCGGCCGGGACGTCACGGTACGGGGCCAGGTTGAAGACGACGCGGCCCGCGCTTCGCTCGGCCTCGGTCACCGCCGAGACGATGCAGGCCAGCGGGATCTCGGCCTGGACCACCAGCACGTCACCGCGGCGCAGGCCCCGGGCGATCGCTTCCCGGACAGACCCCGGGTCCAGCCGCTCGTTCGCTCCGGGAGCGACGACGATCGAGTTCTCGCCGTCCTTCGCCACCATCACGAACGCGACCCCCGACCTCGTCTCGTCGACCGTGGCGACGTCGTCTACGTCCACCCCGGCGGCGGTCAGGTCGGCGAGCAGCGCCCGGCCGTCGGGATCGGACCCCACGCATGCCACGAGGGCCGTCCGGACACCCATCTTCGCCGCGGCGACCGCCTGGTTCCCGCCCTTGCCGCCGCTCCCGAGGCTCAGCCTGGCGCCAAGGACGGTCTCGCCGGCTCGGGGGATGGCCTCGACCCGGCACACGTAGTCGCGGTTGACGGAACCCACGACCAGGATGGCGTGGGACGACTTCTCCTCCACTTGTCCCGGGCTGCCGTTCGCGTCAGGCATCGAAGCGACCCGGCTAGAGACTCGAGATGCGGTCGAGGAAGAGGTCGATGAACCCCTTGCCGTCCACGCCGGTAGCGATCTCACAGTTTGCTGCATGCGGTTGGTGGGCCGCGAGCAGGTCCGCCACCATGACCCCGCGAGTGAGCGGACTGGACGTCTCCACCTGCACGAACGCCGGCCGCCAGGTGACGAGATCGGGGCGGGTCACCGCGGCCACGGCGAGGGGGTCGTGCAGGGCGCAGCTGCCGCTCTCCAGCTGCTCGCCGGGGAAGGTGCGCCCGAGGTGGTCGATCCACTCCCGCGCGCACTGGCCGGCGAAGCGGCCGAAGTCGCTGCCGGACTCGGCCATCGCCTCCGCGTCCCCCCGCGTCAGCCGAACCTGGAGCGTCACGTCAAGGCCGACGTAGCGAAGTGGGGCGCCGCTGCGAAGAACCAAAGCCGCTGCGTCGGGGTCGGCCCAGGTGTTGAACTCACCAGGCATGGACGCCCGGTTGGTGTGCTCCAGGAACACGCCGCCCATCACCACGATCTGCTGGACCCGCTCGGCCAATGCCGGCTCGATGGCCAGCGCCAGGGCCACGTTGGTGAGAGGTCCGATCGCCACGATGGTGAGAGACCCGGGCTCGGACATCACGCGCTCGACCAGATGCACCGCCGCGTACCCGGGCTCCGGCTGACGGGCGACTTCGCTCGGGCCGGCCTGTCCCGACGGCGACTCGTGGCGCCAGCCTCGCAGGGAGCTCGCGGCACCGCGCACCACCGGGATGTCGGCACGCCCGAGCCGGTCGAGCAGCTGGAGCGTGAGGCGGGTGGCGGTCTCGACATCCGTGTTCCCGTTCACGGTCGTGACGAGCTCGACGGTCAGCTCCGGGTCGGCAAGTGCCAGCGCTAGGGCGAACCCGTCATCGATGTCCGACCCCGGGGTCCCCATGGCCAGGTCGGTGTCCAGGAGGATGCGCCTCATCGGCTCGCCCACAGCAGGCCGCGCTCCGTGAGGGTTCGCGTCTGCGGAACGTCGAGGTCCTCCGGCCGGTGGCCGATCGTCGACACGAACACCCGACCCGACCCCCACCGGCGCGTCCAGACGGCGGGCACGACGATGTCGTCACGCCAGGGCGTGTCCGGGCCTACGCGGAACCGGGAGGTCGCCAGCACGTCGTTGAGCCCGTCCGTCAGGCACCAGTACTGCTCGGTGTGGTGCCCCCACCGGGTGAGTCCTGAGACGATCGGGTGGCCGGCCCGCTCGGGCACGACTGAGACCTCGTAGTCGACGAAGCCGCCTGGGTGCGCCGCCCACTGACCGCCGGTCATGTGCAGGTAGTCCGGAGAGGCGCGGAACGAGTCGACGACGCCTCCGTGCCAGCCGGCCAGACCCGCTCCCGCGCGGACAGCAGCGGACAAGCCGTTGACCTGCTCGACGGTTGCGGTGCCCTGGGTGAAGCACTGCACGACAAGGTCCATTCGCGCCATGGTGTCGGCGTCGGCGTACACCTCAGGGGAATCGTGGATCTCGACATCGAACCCATGGTCGCGCAGGAACGGGATGAAGCGCCCGGTGGCCTCGACGGGGGAGTGTCCCTCCCATCCGCCGCGTACGACGAGCGCCCGCCTGGCTGGTCGATCCTGCATGTGGTCTCCCGACGGGGTCGTCACGATAACAAAGCTCGGCTCGCGGTGAGGTCACGAACAGCGGCGTAGCGCGCTCTGACCTCTGGCGACGGCGGTGACTCGTACCGCTCCTCGCCTTCGGACTGCCAAGGTGGCGGCGCGTCGGTCCCGGCGAGCACCCAGGCGGCCTGTCGGGCGGCTCCGGTCGCGACGTACTCCCCGGGCGGGGGGACGACCACCGGTGAGCCGAACACTGCCGGCGCGATCCGGCGTACGGCAGCTGACCGCGCGCCGCCACCGACGAGGACGATGCGCTGCACGCGGACCCCCTGCTCACGAAGCGCGTCCAGCCCGTCGGCGAGGCCGCACAGCATCCCCTCGACCGCCGCGCGGGCCAGGTGTTGCGGCGTCGCGGTTGCCAGCCGCAACCCGTGCACCGCTCCGGTGGAGTCCGGACGGTTCGGGGTCCGTTCGCCTTCCAGGTAGGGCACCAGCACCATCCCCTCTGCACCAGGACCGGCCTCGAGGGCCAGCCGCGAAACCTCGTCGAACCCGATGTCGAGCAGCTTTGCTATCGCGTCGATCACCCGGGCCGCGTTCAGGGTCGCGACCAGGGGAAGATAGCGGCCCGTCGCGTCGGCGAACCCGGCGACGGTTCCTGACTCGTCGCAGACGGGGAACTCCGTGACGGCGCACGCCACGCCGGACGTGCCGATGGAGACGATGACGTCCCCCGGCTCGGCGCCGAGGCCCAGGGCGGCCGCCGCGTTGTCGCCGGTCCCCGGGCCGAGGGCGGCGCCAGACGGGACCTCCCCGGCCTGCTCGGCAGGCCCCAGCACCCGAGGCAAGGCGACGTCGTGGCCCAGCGCCATCCGTAACAGCTCCCGGCGGTACTGCCCGTCCGAGGGCGACCAGTAGCCCGTCCCGCTTGCGTCCCCGCGGTCGGTGACGAGTGCGTCGAGGCCGGACGACCCCGCCATCCGCCAGGTCAGCCAGTCGTGGGGGAGGCAGACGGCAGCGGTTCTCGTCGCGTTGTCCGGCTCGTGGTCGGCGAGCCAGCGCAGCTTGCTGACCGTGAAGGATGCCACCGGCACCAAACCCACGGCGGCTGCCCAGGCCGCCCGACCAGCGGGCTCGCCCCCGAGCTCGGTGACCAGGTCGGTCGCGGCCTGGGCCGACCTGGTGTCGTTCCACAGCAGGGCGGGGCGCACGACGGCGCCTGCCTCGTCGAGGCAGACCATGCCGTGCTGCTGCCCGCCCACGGCGACCGCTTGGACGTCGTTGAGGCCGCCCGCATCTTTCGCGGCGGCCAGCAGCGCCTGCCACCAGGCCTCCGGGTCGACCTGTGTCCCCTCCGGGTGCGGAGCTTGACCCGAGCGCACCAACGCGCCCGTCTCGGCGTCGTGAACGACCACCTTGCAGGACTGGGTCGACGAGTCGACACCTGCGACCAACGCCATCTGAAGACCCTCTCCTGACCCGGGTCCGGACCTCAGCGCGCGCCGAGGAGATGCTCGATCGCCAGCTGGTCGAGCCGTCCGAACCCGTAGCCACGCTCGGCGGCCCCGTCGATGTCGAACTCCTCGTACGCCGACCGGTCACGGGCCAGCTCCACGTGCGTCTCACCAGGTGCCAAGGTGGGTACTGCGAGCTCGAGCACCCCGGCAGCGGCCATCGCCTCCTGCACCTGGGGATCGGCTCGGAAGGAGCCCGCCCTTTCCTTGAGGAGCAGGTAGGTCCGCATGTTGGCGGCTGCGGAGTCCCACACGCCCGTGGCGTCCTCGGTCCGCAGCGGCTTGTAGTCGAAGTGCCTCGGTCCGTCGTACGCCGGCCCCCCGCCGGGTCCGCCGTACTCGAGGAGGTCCACCAGGCCGAAGGCGCTGATCAGGTCGCCGTGACCGAAGACCAGGTCCTGGTCGAACTTGGGGCCGTGCTGGCCGTTGAGGTCGATGTGGAAGAGCTTGCCGTGCCACAGGGCCTGTGCGATGCCGTGGACGACATTGAGGTTGGACATCTGTTCGTGGCCGACCTCCGGGTTCAGTCCGACCACGTCTGCGTGCTCCAGCGTCGAGATGAACGCGAGCGCGTGCCCGACGGTGGGCAGCAGGATGTCGCCGCGCGGCTCGTTCGGCTTCGGCTCCACCGCGAAGCGGAGCCCGTAGTCGTGGTCGACGACGTAGTCCGCCAGCAGGTCTAGGCCCTCGCGATAGCGGTCCAGGGCCGACCGGACGTCCTTGGCCGAGTCGACCTCGGAGCCCTCTCGTCCGCCCCAGAAGACGTACGTCCTGGCCCCCAGCTCGGCCGCGAGGTCGAGGTTGCGCATCACCTTTCGCAACGCGAAGCGGCGTACCCCCCGGTCGTTGCTGGTGAAGGCGCCGTCCTTGAACATCGGGTGCATGAAGAGGTTCGTGGTGACCATCGGAACCACCAGCCCGGTGGCGTCGAGGGCAGCCTTGAACCTCTTGAGCTCTGACTCCCGGGCGGCCTCGTCACTGCCGAAGGGGATCAGATCGTCGTCGTGGAAGCTCACGCCGTACGCACCGAGGCCCGCCAGCCGCTCGACCGTCTCCACCGGGTCGAGGCGCTGCCGCGTCGCGTCTCCGAACGGGTCTCGCGCCTGCCAGCCGACCGTCCACAGGCCGAAGGAGAACTTGTCCGCGCGGGTGGGCGCGGCGACCCTGGACGGAGTGTCGTTCATCTCGCCATCCTGTTCGGCTGTTGGGTTCGGACTCGTTGAGTGAATCGATTTGCCAAGCCGTTTGGAAGCCTAGCAATCAGGCCTGACCCTGTGCGAGGGTACGAGTGACCACATCAGTCCTCAGCACGAGCCGTCCGCCGCGTGCCGGCCGGTATTCCGTGCGAGGGTACGAGTGACCACATCAGTCCTCAGTATGAATTGTCCGGCGACTGCGTGCCGGTGAAGGGTACCTGAGCATGGCAACGGTTCGCTTTGAAGGCGCCACCCGCGTCTACCCGGGACAGTCGTCGCCGGCCGTCGACAGTCTCGACCTCGCGATCGAGGACGGCGAGTTCATGGTCCTGGTCGGGCCCTCCGGGTGCGGCAAGTCGACGTCCCTTCGGATGCTCGCCGGCCTGGAGGAGGTGGACGAGGGCAGCATCTACATCGGCGAACGCGACGTCACGACGGTGCCACCGAAGAACCGGGACATCGCGATGGTCTTCCAGAACTACGCCCTCTACCCCCACATGACCGTTGCCGAGAACATGGGGTTCGCGCTCAAGCTGAGCCGGACCCGCAAGCAGGAGCGGCGGAAGCGGGTCGGCGAGGCGGCCGAGCTGCTCGGTCTCTCCGAGTACCTCGAGCGAAAACCGAAGGCTCTCTCGGGCGGCCAGCGTCAGCGGGTCGCGATGGGGCGCGCCATCGTCCGAAACCCTCAGGTCTTCTGCATGGATGAGCCACTGTCGAACCTTGACGCCAAGCTGCGGGTCTCGACCAGAACCCAGATCGCATCCTTGCAGCAGCGGCTCGGTGTCACGACCGTCTACGTCACCCACGACCAGGTCGAGGCGATGACGATGGGCGACCGGGTGGCCGTGCTCAAGGACGGTCTGCTGCAGCAGGTGGACAGCCCCCTCGCGCTCTACGACAACCCGGCGAACCTGTTCGTTGCCGGCTTCATCGGCTCGCCGGCGATGAACCTCCTCGAGGGCGCGCTCACGGAGCTGGGGGCGTCGGTGTACGGGCACACGATCGACGTCCCGTTGACCGCGGCCCAGCGGCGCCAGCACACCGGTGCGGTGACGATCGGGATCCGTCCCGAGCACTTCCGCCCCACACCCGACGGACAAGGACTGCCGATTACCGTCTCGGTCGTCGAGGAGCTCGGCGCCGATGCCTACGTCTACGGCGTGGCCGGGACGTCGAAAACCGACAGCGACGCCATCACGGACGCGCCCGATGTCGTCGTACGGATCGAGACCCGGCGTGCCATCGAGCGCGGGACGACCCTCTGGGTGACTGCCCAGCCGGAGCACGTGCGCGTGTTCGACTCGGAGACCGGCGAGCGGCTCGACACCCCCTCCTGAGGCCCGGCTGCTGAACCTGGATCGTGGCGAAGCGGGACCGGGACGCCTCCCGGGCAGGCGTCTATCCACAAACCGTCCGCCTGCACAGGAGCATCCACAGCCGGCCGAACCGGCAGGCCACAATCTCCGTTGGCGGGGTACGAAGGTGGTCACCGACGAAAAGTGGTGACCACCATGGAGACACCGGACGCGATGGAGATCGAGCTGCGGACCCTCTCCGTCGCCTTGACCGCCCCGCTACCGGTCGAGTGCCTGCTGTGCTACGTCCGGCGGATGCTTGACGGCTTCGGGTGCAACGCCACCGTGCGCTGGGCCAGGCGGTGGCGGGACTTGCGAGCACCCCGGGCAACCGCGCTCGAACACCGGCTGGCTCGAGATGGGGGCTTTTGTGACTGCGAGATCTTCCTCAACGGCTGGGTCCTCGCACGCCGACTCAGGCAGGACGACACCGGGCACCTCGAAGACGGGCACCTTGAAGACAGGAACCTTGAAGACAGGCACCTTGAGGAGGGGGACCTTGGAGACGGGCACCTTGAGAACGGGCACCTTGAGGACGGGCTCGCCACGAGGGCAGGCGAGCCCTCTTGTCTCGGCGTGCGTCGCGGGTCCTCACAACCATGCGCGCTGTGCGTACGACGACCACAACCCTGGCGGCGGTGACCCCGCCCTGCCTCGCCCCCCGCCTCCGCCTCCACGGCGCCCGCCTCCCGCGAATTGCGGGAAAGTCCACCTCCGACCGGGGGCTCTGGGGTCCACTTTCCCGCAGTTCGCGGGAGAGGTGTGGCTGGACTCACGTCCTGAGCGGCCATCTGAGTTTGGGGTCCGTGCTTGGGATCCTTATCGTGGAGGTGATGCCGCAGTCCTCCCCGCCAATCCCGCAAACCCCCCAGCCCGCCGTTGAGAGAACCTCCCAGCCCGCCGTTCAGCTGAGCGTTCCGCGAGTTCTGGCCGGGGCGCTGGCTGCCGCCTCCGCGGCGGTTGCGTCATCCTGGCTGGGCGTGGCGGGGACCGTCTTCGGCGCCGTCTTCTTCAGCGTCCTGGCGACCGTCGCAACGACGGTTTACTCGCACTCCCTCGAGCGCAGCCAACAGGTCATCAAGGAGACCCTTCCGATGGGGCCGATCCGCAAGTGGCCCGACCGTGACCAGACCGATGACCCCGAGACGATCGAGCTGAGCACCGCGACAGCCGAGCCGCGGCGCCCACCGATCAACTGGGCAACCGTCCTGGTGAGCTGCGTGGCGACCCTGGTGCTCGGGTTCGCGCTGCTGACCGGGTTCGAGCTGCTGACGGGAAAGTCGGCCGCCGAGCTGACCGGCTCCAGCAGCCAGGGCGGCACCACGTTGGGCTCGCTCGTGTCCGGCAGCCACGGTGCCAGTCCGCAGCCGACTCCGACGGGACCCGCGCCCCCGCCCCCCTCGGGCACCGGATCGACGCCTACCCTCCCGGTCACCACCTCACCGGGCACCACCGCGCCGACGACGACGCAGCCGACCTCACCGACGACGACGGGCCCGACGACCACCGGTCCTACTTCGCCGACGACGACCGGCCCGACCACGACAACGCCCACCTCGACACAGACCACGACGGCCCGCTAGCGGCCTTCCCCGCAGCCTCCAGGACGTGCCGATTCCCCGCGAACTGCGGGAAAGTTCACCTCCGAGCGGGGGTTGTGAGGTGCACTTTCCCGCAATTCGCGGGGAAGGGTCGTACCAAGCCGCGGGGAGGGGTCGCACCAAGCCAGCGTCACGACAACCAACCCGACACCGGACGCGCGCCGTAGGGTATCCTGGGTGCATGCGAAAGTCCCTGCTTCTTAGCTAGCCGCGCTGCTCACCGGTCCGAGCACCGCGGCTACCCCTCGTCCTCGAGGGGTTTTTTTGTGCCCCGGACCGGCCGCGGGCGACCAGCAGTCAGGGCAGGACAGAGCATGAGGGGAGAGCGCACATGAGCGCGCAGCAGGGCGACGAGACGACCGGCGACGTCACCGACCAGACGGCCGAGCGGTCGGCGTACGACGTCGAGGCCGTTCAAGAGAAGTGGCTGAAGGTGTGGCAGGAGCTGGACCCGTTCCGCGCGGCCGACGACGGCACCCGTGAGCGCCGCTACCTGCTCGACATGTTCACCTACCCCTCGGGCGACCTTCACATGGGTCACGGCGAGGTGTTCGCGCTGGCCGACGTCATCGCCCGCTACTGGTTCCAGCAGGGGTACGACGTGCTGCACCCGATCGGCTGGGACAGCTTCGGGTTGCCGGCCGAGAACGCCGCCATCAAGCGGAACGAGCACCCGGCCGAGTGGACGCGTCGCAACATCGAGACGCAGGCGGAGTCTTTCCGCCGATACGCCACCTCGGTGGACTGGTCGACACGGCTGGAGACCTCCGACCCGGAGTACTACCGGTGGACGCAGTGGCTCTTCCTGAAGCTGTACGGCGTCGGGCTGGCCTACCGCAAGGCGTCGGCTGTCAACTGGTGCCCGAACGACCAGACCGTGCTGGCCAACGAGCAGGTCGTCGGCGGTCGCTGCGAGCGCTGTGGCGCGGAGGTCACCAAGCGAAACCTGACCCAGTGGTACTTCAAGGTGACCGAGTTCGTGCAGCGCCTGCTGGACGACATGGATGCCCTGAAGGGCAACTGGCCCGAGCGGGTGCTGGCGATGCAGCGCAACTGGATCGGCAGGTCCGAGGGCGCGCACATCGACTTCGTCATCAAAGCCGATGCGCAGGACGAGGGCCGCACCGTCACGGTGTTCACCACCCGCCCCGACACCCTGTTCGGCGCGACGTTCTTCGTCATCGCCGCTGACTCGCCGCTGGCCGCGGCGGTCTGTACCCCTGACCTGCGCGAGGAGTTCGAGGCGTACCTGCACGAGGTGCAGCGAACCACGGAGATCGAGCGGCTGACCGAGGGTCGTCAGAAGACGGGGGTGTTCCTGGGCGTCTATGCGGCCAACCCGGTGACCGGACAGCGGATGCCCGTCTACGCAGCGGACTATGTGCTGGCCGACTACGGAACCGGGGCGATCATGGCGGTTCCAGGCCAGGACCAGCGGGACTGGGACTTCGCGAAGAAGTTCGGACTGCCGATCGTCCGCACGGTGCAACCGTCCGACGACTTCGAAGGCGACGCCTACCTGGGCGAAGGCCCGGCCATCAACTCGTCCAACGACGAGGTGAGCCTGGACGGGATGGAGGTCGCGGATGCCAAGAAGACGATGATCGCCTACCTGGAGAAGACCGGCCGCGGCAGAGGCACGGTCAACTACCGGCTGCGCGACTGGCTGGTGTCGCGGCAGCGCTTCTGGGGTCCGCCCATCCCGGTGATCCACTGCCCAACCTGCGGCGAGGTCCCGGTGCCGGAGGACCAGCTGCCCGTTGAGCTGCCGGAGCTGAAGGGGTCCGACCTGGCTCCCAAGGGTGAGTCGCCGCTGGCAGCCGCTACCGACTGGGTGAACGTGACCTGTCCCGTCTGCGGGGGACCGGCCCGGCGCGACACCGACACGATGGACACCTTCGTCGACTCGTCGTGGTACTTCCTGCGCTACCCGACGCCGCACGACGATACGCAGGCCTTCGACGTCGAGGCGGTGCGGCGGTGGTGTCCGGTCGACCAGTACGTCGGCGGCGTCGAGCATGCGATCCTGCACCTGCTGTATGCGAGGTTCGTGACCAAGGCGCTGCACGACATGGGCTACCTGGACTTCGTCGAGCCGTTCACCGCGCTGATCAACCAGGGCGAGGTCCGCAACCAGGGCAAGGGCATGAGCAAGTCCCTGGGCAACGGCGTCGACCTGGGAGAACAGATCAGGCGGTACGGCGTCGACGCGATCCGCCTGACGATGGTGTTCGCGGGTCCGCCCGAGGACGACATCGACTGGTCCGACATGTCACCGGCCGGGTCGCTGAAGTTCCTGCAAAGGGCCTGGCGCCTGAGTGGCGACGTCACGAGCCCGGCGGGCGCTGACGTCTCGACGGGCGATGAGGCCTTGCGCAAGGTCACGCACCGCACGATCAGTGACGCGACCCAGCTGATCGAGGGTCACCGTTTCAACGTGATGGTGGCCCGGCTGATGGAGCTGGTCAACGCAGCCCGGAAGGCGGTGGACTCGGACGACGGTCCGGGGCCCGCGGACCCAGCGGTCCGGGAGGCGGTCGAGACCGTCGCCATCGGGCTGAGCCTGGTCGCGCCGTACACCGCGGAGGAGATGTGGGAACGGCTGGGGCACCGCCCGACAGTGGCCAAGGCGGGATGGCCGGTGGCAGAGCCGGCGCTGCTGGTGCAGGAGAGCGTGACGAGCGTCGTTCAGGTGCAGGGCAAGGTGCGGGCCAAGCTGACGGTCTCTCCCGACATCAGCGTGAGCGAGCTGGAGGCGCTGGCCTTGGCCGAGCCGAACGTCCAGCGGGCGATCGGTGACCGGCCGGTGAGCAAGATCATCGTTCGCGCCCCGAAGGTGGTCAACATCGTCGTCGGTTGAAGCCGTCGATAGGGTCGCGTGTCATGGCTCGGTGCGCTGCGCTCGTCTCCGACTCGACGTCGGTCGACCCGGGGATGGCGTCGCGGCTAGACGTCGTCGTGGTCCCGCTGCAGGTCGTGATCGGATCGTCGTCGTACGACGAGGGTGACGACGCCTCGCCCGCGATGGTCGCGAGCGCGCTGCGGGAACGGAAGCCGGTGAGCACCAGCCGGCCCGCCCCCGAGCGGTTCGCGAGGGTCTACCGGGAGGCGGCGGACGCGGGCGCCGAGGCGGTCGTGTCGATCCATCTCTCGGGCGAGGTCTCGGGAACCGTCGAGTCGGCCATGTCGGCGGCGCGTCAGGTGGGGCTCGACGTGATCGTCGTCGACTCCCGACAGCTGGGGATGGCAACGGGGTTCGCTGTCGCGGCCGCGGCCAGGGCCCTCGACGAGGGTGCCGCGGCTCCCAACGCGGCGGAGGTGGCGAGGGCGCGGGCGCTCCGGACGACGGCACTCTTCTACGTCGACACCATGGAGTACCTGAGGCGTGGCGGTCGGGTGGGGGCCGCCGCCGCGTTGGTGGGGTCAGCACTTTCGGTGAAGCCGTTGCTGAAGGTGCAGGACGGACGGATCGTCCAGCTCGACCGGGTGCGCACGTCCACTCGGGCGCTCGCCCGTCTCGAGGAGCTCGCTGTCGACGCGGCGGGTGAGCAGGAAGTCGACATCGCGGTCTCACACCTGGCCAATCTCGAGCGTGCGACCGCGCTGGCGGAAAGGCTCCGTGCCCGCGTGCCCAAGGTCTCCGAGCTCGTGATGACCGAGGTCGGTGCCGTCATCGGTGCGCATGTCGGCCCGGGGATGCTCGGCGTCGTGGTCTCCCCGCTGGCCCGCTGACCGTCCCCTGGTGGATGTGTCCGGCCCGTCCGGCTCGTGGAGGGGCGAACGAGGTTCCGCGACGCGGGCGTCTCCCCGCTGGTCGTTGTCTCCATCGGCTCGTCCCCAGGTGGCGACCGGCCACGAAGTTGTCCACAGGGACGCGACAGGTGCTGGTCGGCGGCGGGCGGACCGCCCTAGCGTCGCTCCATGTTTCGCCGTCCGAGCCTCCGAGATGATGACGTGGTCGCTGCCGCCCAGCGGCGGCTGGCTGCGCTTGCCCAGCACCATGTGCCCGTCAGATCTGCCGAGACACCGCCGGCCGAAGACGAGGGGGCGGAGCCGATGGAGACGGTCGCCGTCCCGGCCTTCGCGGACCCCGCCTCCGCGTCCGGGCGGCACGCCTCGGCGCGACGTGCCGAGCTCGGCAGGTGGGGACTGACGGCACAGCAGGTCACCGTGGCCGCACTGCTCGTCCTCGGTCTTGTCGTCGCCGTCTCGTGGTGGGCGCTGCGGTCCGAGCCGCACTCCCAGCCGGTGATGCTCAGCAACCAGCGGTCGTTGCCAACGCCGCCGACAGCAGGCCCCTCACCTTCCACCGTGGCCGTCTCCGCCCCCACGGCCACGGAGGGCGGGCAGACCGCGACCTCGGGATCGTCGCGTCTGGTCGTCGATGTTGCGGGGAGGGTTCGGCGCCCCGGAATCGTCGAGCTACCGCAAGGATCGCGCATCGTGGATGCCATCGCAGCCGCTGGTGGTGCCAGGCCTGGGGTGCGGTTGACGTCGCTCAACCTGGCCCAGGTGCTCGTCGACGGCGAGCAGATCGTGGTCGGGATCGACGTGCCGGTCGTCGGTGGGGCGACAGCCACCGACGGGAGCACACCCGGTTCCTCGACCGGGTCCATCGCCCCCGTCAACCTCAACACGGCGACCGCTGAGGAGCTCGACACCCTCCCGGGCATCGGGCCGGTGACCGCGCAGGCCATCCTGCAGTGGCGCACGGACAACGGGCCCTTCACGAGTGTGGACGACCTGTTGGACGTCTCCGGGATCGGAGACGCGACCCTCTCCGACATCCGCCCCTACGTCTATGTATGACGGCCATGCGTGACGTCGATGGGTGGATCCGAGCCGCTCGATCTGCGTCTGGTACCGCTTGCTCTGGCAGCCTGGGCAGGCGCCGCCGTTGGTATCGGATGGACGCCGGGGCGAGCGGTCGCGGCAGCGCTGCTCCTTTGGATGGCCGGGGCCACCGTGCTCGGCAGGTCGCGGGTCTCGGGACAACGCTGGCTGGTAGTGGTGGCGACGCTGTTGGTGACCGGAGGAGCGCTGGCGTCGGCAGGACTTCGAGCAGATGCGGTCCGTGCGGGTCCGTTGGGTGCCCTTGCGTCGCAACGGGCGGCCGTCCACGTCAGCGGCCGGGTGACCACGGACCCGGTGCGAAAGCGTGGCCAGTTCGGACCCATGGTCCTGGTGTCCTTGACGGTGCGCAGCGTCACCGCTCGAGGCATCATGACCGCAGTAAGGTCACCCGTGCTTGTCATCGGGCCGCCGAGCTGGCTCGATGTCGCGTTCGGCGCACAGGTGGAGGGCTTCGGGCACCTCCAGCCGGCCGATGGCCCGGACCTGGCGGCGGTACTGGTGGCGTCGGGTGCTCCGACCGTGACGCAAGGCCCGGGCTGGGTCGACGGTGGGGTGGCGCGGGTTCGGGCCGGGCTTACCGAGGCCGCCACCCCGCTGGCACCCCCCGAGCGGGCGCTTCTTCCGGCCCTCGTCGACGGTGACGTGTCGTCGATGCCGGACCAGACCACCGCCGACTTCAAGACGACAGGCCTCACGCATCTGTTGGCGGTGAGCGGCTCCAACCTGACACTCGTCCTCGGCTTCGTCCTCTTCGTGGCACGGTGGGTGCGCATCAGGGGCTACGGGATCGCCGTCGTCGGCATGGTCGCGGTGGTGTTCTTCGTGTTGCTCGCCCGACCACAGCCGAGCGTCCTCCGCGCGGCTGCGATGGGAGTCGTGGCGATGGCGGGGCTCTCGACCGGTTCCCGACCCCGCGGGATCCGGGTCTTGTGCGTGGCGGTGGTCGCCCTCGTGCTGCTCGATCCGTGGCTGGCGAGGTCGGTCGGCTTCTTGCTGTCGACCCTTGCGAGCGCCGGGATCCTCGTCCTTTCCGCCACCTGGCGTGACCTGCTTGCCCGCTGGATGCCGAAGCCCCTAGCCGAGGCGATCGCCGTGCCGATGGCCGCCCAGGTCGTCTGTACGCCGGTGATCGCGGCTATCTCGGGGCAGGTTAGCCTGATCGCGGTCGTCGCCAACATGGCCGCTGCTCCCGCAGTCGGTCCCGCCACGATCGCCAGTCTGGTGGCCGGCCTCTGTGCCGTGGGAGACGCGCACCTCGGACAGTTCGCCGGACGGGTGGCCGACGTACCTCTCTGGTGGATCGTCTGGGTCGCCGAGCATGGAGCGCGGGTCTCCGGTGCCAGCATGCAGTGGGGAGCAGGGTTGGCATCGGTCGCGATGCTAGCCATGCTCTGCCTGGCAATCGCCATGGTGACTCCGGTCGTCCTGCCGAGACGGCTGCCGTGCCTGGTGGTTGCGGGCCTGCTGGTGCTCGCGTTGTTCCATCCTCTCGGCAGACTTGGCTGGCCGCCCGACGGCTGGGTCATGGTGATGTGCGACGTCGGGCAGGGGGACGGTCTTGTCCTCAACGCCGGAGATGGCGTCGCCGTCGTCGTCGACACGGGGCCGGATCCGGCGAAGATGAGCCGCTGTCTCGACGGGCTCGGCATCCAGCAGATCGCGCTCGTCGTGCTGACCCATTTCCATTCCGACCACGTAGATGGCCTGCCCGCGGTCCTCGACGGCCGCTCGGTCGGAGAGATCGAGACGTCGCCGTACGACGTGCCGGTCGACCGCTACCACGCGGTGCTGGGCTGGGCCGCCTCCGCGGGAGTTCCGGTGACGGTTGCGGTGCTGGGCGAGCGCCGCCGGGTGGGACAGCTGTCGTGGCAGGTCCTCGGACCACCACCGGCGACCCAGCACGGAGACGGGGGCGGTGACGACGGCACCGGGCCGAACGACGCCAGCGTCATCATGCTGCTTCGAGTTGCGGGCATCCGGATCCTGCTGGGCGGGGACGCCGAGCCGGAGGAGCAGGACGCCATTCTGGCGAGCGGCGCGAACCTCCGGGTCGACGTTCTCAAGGAGCCGCACCACGGGTCGGCGGCCCTGGACCCTGCCTTCCTCGCTGCGACCCATGCTGCCGTCTCGATCATCTCGGTCGGCGCCGGGAACCCCTACGGGCACCCGGCGCCGCAGACGCTGACCTGGCTGCACCAGCTGGGGATGGCGGTCTACCGCACGGACCAGGACGGCGACATCGCACTCGTCGTACGGCAGCATCGGCTCAGCGTCGTCACCGACCACTGAGCCGGTTCGATAGCCGGTCGAGGCGTTCTTGGTCAGCGCGACGGCTGCGAAGCGGGCCAGCTGGCCCGGATCCGGCATCGGCGGTCACCGCTTAGCAGCCGCTCGCCGTACGGCGTCGACGGACGCACGCACGTCGTCGTCGTCCGTGGACCAGTTGCTGACCGAGACCCGCATCACGTCGCGGCCGTGCCAACGCGAGCCGGACATCCACGTCGTCCCGTCCATCAGCAGCCGAGACGTGACCTCGCGGGTGCGGGCGTCGGTCTCGAACGCCGCGCACACCTGCGTGAACACGACCTCGTTGAGGATCTCGCTGCCCTCGATCGCGGCGATTCCGTGGGCGATGCTCGTCGCGTGTGCCGCCAGCCCGTCGACGAGGTCGGCCACACCCGAACGGCCGAGGGAGCGCAGCGCGGCCCACACCGGGACTCCCCTGGCGCGCCGAGAGAGCTCTGGCACTCGATCCAGCGGATCGAGGGAGCCCGGCCCGGCGTGGATCAGGTAGTCGGCATGGACCCCCATTGCCGCCTGCAGCGCCGTCGCTCGAGCGACGATCGCGATGCCGCAGTCATAGGCAACGTTGAGCGTCTTGTGCGCATCGGTTGCCCATGAGTCCGCGCTGTCGTGGCCCCGCAGGTGGTGCCGCAGGCTCGGAGATGCCGCGGCCCAGAGCCCGAACGCGCCGTCGACGTGCACCCATGCTGCGTGCTCGTGGGCGATCCCGGCCGCGGCCTCGACCTCGTCGAAAGCGCCGGAATGAAGGTTGCCCGCCTGCAGACACACGATCGTCGGCTGTGTCGAACCAGTGAGCGCCGCACTGAGCGCGTCGAGGCGGATGCGTCCCTCGGCGTCAGCCGGTACGACGGTAGGGGCGCCCAGCCCGAGATAGCGCAGCGAAAGGTCGACGGTGTCGTGCCGCTCGGCGCCGACCAGGACACGGACCGGCGGCGCGCCGAAGAGTCCCAGCCGACCGAGGTCCCAGCCGGCGTCGGCGAGGACCTGCTGGCGGCCTGCGGCCAGACACGTGAAGTTCGCCATCGTGCCGCCAGTGACGAAGCCCACGGCCGCCTCCGGGGGAAGGCCCAGCAGGTCCAGCAGCCATCGCGCGGCGACCTCCTCGGTCGCGGTGGCGGCCGGCGTCGCGTAGCGCAGCCCGGTGTTCTGGTCCCAGGCGCTCGTCAGCCAGTCGGCGCCCAAGGCGGCCGGGAGGACGCCGCCGATCACCCAGCCGAAGAAGCGACCCGAGGGCATCGCCATCAGTCCGGGCTCCGCCTGCTCGGCGAGCAGGTCGATGACGGCCGCGGGGTCGCTGGGTCCTGCCGGCAGCGGTCCGCCGAGCGCTGCCGCCATCTCGTCCGCCGTGGCACGCGGCGATACGGTGCGCTGGGGCATCGAGCTGAGCCACTCGCGGGTGTGGACGACGGCTCGCTCCAGGGCGGCCGCGTAAGCGGCCTCGTCGGCTGTCATGACCAAAGCCTGCCAGTCACGGCCGACACTCTGCGACGGTGCGCTGTGATGCGTCCGCGTCGCGCATCGCGTGCAGGCACGCCAGGTTCACTCCTGGCTCGTCCGTAGTCGTCGGTGGAGCGGTAGTCGTGGCGGCACACGGTCATCTGCTGGTGCCGCCGTCTGATCTCAGCGGGGCCGGGGAGGGTGGGGTTTCCTCAGCGGCCCGTCGAAGCAGGCGCTCGCGTACGGCGAACTCGTCCGTACGGGCGTCGTACGACCAGAAGCCACGCAACAAGGCGGCAGTGAGCGCAACTCCACCGACGCAGAGCAGGCCGCCACTGGTGATGGCGCCTCGCACGCTCCAGGCATCGGCCACGAGTCCCGATCGAGCCTGGCCGCCGAGCGGGCCGAGGGAGTAGGACAGCATCTCGATCCCTGCCAGCCGGCCGCGCATCGAGTCCGGGATCGTCTGGTTCCAGATCGTGCCGCGGAAGATCCCGCTGACCATGTCCCCGGCCCCGGCCACCACGAGTGCGACGAGTGCCCACCACACGTTGGGCGCGAGCCCGACCAGGCCGATCGCACCGCCCCACACGATGGCCGAGAGCACCACGGCGCGTCCGTGGTGGTGCACGCGCGACGTCCAGCCCGAGGTGGCGGTGATGATGAGCCCGCCGATGCTCTCGGCCGAGTACAGCAGACCCAACATCGCCGGGGTGTGGAACACGTGCAGAGCGAGGGCGGGGAACAGCACGATCGGCATCGCCATCACCATCGCCACGATGTCGACGACGTAGGTCCCCATCAGGTCGCGACGGCTCACGGCATAGCGAAGGCCATCCATGATGCCGGAAAGGCTGGGCGGGTTTGACCTGTCGGTCGCCGGATAGGACCTCATGAGCGCGAACAGGGTGGCGGCGACGACCAGACCGGTCACATCGACGGCGTAGCACCAGCCGACGCCGACCAGCTGGATCAACACGCCGCCCACGGTCGGACCGAGCAGGACACTTCCTTCGCGGCCGAGCGAGGAGACCGCCATCGCCGCGGGAAGCTGGTCGTGCCTGACCGTCCGTGGGACGAGCGCCTCGCGCGAGGGTCGCTGGAGCGACTGAGCCGCCGCGAGCAACCCCCCGACCAGGTAGATCAGCCAGACTCTCGGGTTCGGCAGGAACGCGTTGACCAGCAGCACCGCTGTGAGCACAACCTGGGTCGCTCCGGTCGTGACCAGCATCACCCTCCGGTCGGCGTGGTCGGCGAGCGCCCCGCCGTACAGGCCGAAAACCACCAACGGCAACAGCTCGACGATCCCGAGGGCGCCGACTGCGAAGTTCGACCCGGTCAGGTGGTACAGCTGGTACGGCACGGCGACGTACGACACCATCCCGCCGAGGTAGAAGACCGTGCCGCCGAAGGTCAGTAGCCGGAAGTCTCGCGACTCCCGCAGGGGAGTGGTGTCGAGCCGGAGCCGGGACACGCGATCACGCCAGCTCACGCCGACAGGGTCTCAGAGCAGGCACGATCGAGCCAATGGATATGCCGCGGCCGGCGTGCGATCGAGCTGACCGCCCCGTTGGTACGGGCGCCGCCGGACCGGCGTCGAGAGTTCCGATCCCGGTTGTTCCTGGAGCGTCGAGTGACTCGTCGGATGGTGGTGGCAGGCTGGACGCATCATGGCGAGCCCAACTGCTGCAGACTTCCTCGGTACGACGACGCTGGTCACGGGCGGCGACGAGTTCATCGCTGAGCGCGCGATCACGCGGATCCGGCTCGCGATCCGCCGAGCAGACGACGACGCGGACGTCTCCGAGCTTCCCGCCTCGACCCTCGGGCCGGGGGCGCTGGCCGAGATCACCAGCCCCTCGCTCTTCGCGAGCATGAGGTGCGTGATCGTGAGCGCACTGGAAGATCTGCCTGCCGATGCCGTCGAGTCGTTGCTGGCGTACGTCGACCAGCCGGCACCCGACGTTGCGCTGGTGCTGCACCACACCGGGGGCGTCAAGGGCAAGGCCGCCCTCGACAAGCTTCGCGCCGCCCCCGTCACCGAGATCAAGGCGCTCCCTCTCAAGAAGTGGGAGCTGCCGGGCTGGGTCGTCGCGGAGTTCCGCCACTTCCGCACGTCGATCAACGAGTCGGCGGCGGCCGCCCTCGTCGATGCGGTCGGTGAGGACCTGCGGGCGCTCGCGGGTGCGGCCGACCAGCTAGCGGCCGTCGCCGACGGTGAGCCGGTCACGGCGGAGCTGGTCCGCCGATATTTCGGCGGACGGGCCGAGGTGAAAGGCTTCGCGGTCGCCGACGCGGCGATCGAGGGCAAGGCGAGCGAGGCGCTCGAGCAGCTGCGCTGGGCCTTCGCCGGACGCGTCGACCCGGTGCTCATCACGAGCGCAGTGGCCGGTGGGCTCCGTGCGTTGGCTCGCTACACCTCGGCGCCGCGCGGGCTGCGTGAGGGCGATCTCGCGCGGGAGGTCGGCGTACCGCCGTGGAAGCTGAAGTCACTGGCGAGCCAGTCCCGCGGCTGGTCGGCGCGCGGTCTTGCCGCCGCCATCCAGGCTGCGGCCACCGCCGACGCCGACGTCAAGGGCGCGGCCGGAGACCGAATGTGGGCGTGCGAGCGGCTGGTGATCTCGGTGCTGCGCGCCCGCGCCCTGAGTTGACGCCTGGTTGGGTATGTGTGTACGGGGCGTTTGGGTGGTGCACCACCCAAACACACCTCACGCCACCCAGATCTGGGTGGCGTGAGGGCAACCTGGGTGGTGCACCACCCAAA